>JASFMY010000244.1:0-3059 GCA_050117315.1 Ignavibacteria bacterium | reverse complement strand
TCGCTTCTTTTCCTCTTATTAAGTGCACATGTTTTTTCTTCAATTTATTAATTACTTTGCACTTTTTCAGGGTTTTATTCACCTATCTTATTATTTTTTAAGCTCTTATTTGCTTTTCAGCAAGCCCGAATTAGTAATAGAGAAGACGGAGACATATTACGAACTAACTTGGCTTAATAATGGAGAAGTGACAGCAAGAGGAGTTGGTGTCGAAACTACTGATGGTTTATCAGTTGGTTGGATGAATATTCCGTGACGGCAGTAAAAATTGTCGGGTCTTCCCCAAAAGGGAAAGGCTAGAAAAGAGCTTGAGCCGTGTGAGGGGAAACTCTCACGCACAGTTCTTAGGGGGCTTGGAGATGGTGACACTTCCCGGCTACCCGTTAGCCGTTTTAGTAGTATTTATGACCACTATTTATTTTTAGTATTACATTCATCCTTTGCAATGATAAAAGGAGAACATTTTATGCTTAATATTTACAAAATTATAATTGGTTTAATTTGTTTCTACGGATTTATAAATGCACAATCAAAAGGTGATAGTACTAACAAGATTCTTACAGCCTATGAAAAGACAATAATTGAATTACAAAAGGAATATTATTTACCTTCAATCTCAGTGGCGATTATATCAAATAAAAAAATCATCTATGCAAAAGGTTTTGGATATGCTGATATTGAAAGAAAAATTGCCGCAACCGATAGTACCCCATATCGCATCGCTTCTATTACAAAAACCATTGCATCAACTATTATATTGAAGTTAGTAGAAAACGGTAAGCTTAAGCTGGATGGTAAACTAAAAGATTACTGGCCTGATTATTTTAATTATTTCAATAATCTCAAAAACGAGATCAGAAATAAAGCACCACAATATATTGGTCTTATTAATAATTACCATTTTGAAAGAGGTGACATTACTCTGCGACAACAATTATCACATACATCTGAAGGTATCCCTGGTGAAAATTTTCAATATAGCGGTTTTCTTTATAGTCAGTTATCAAAACTTGTTGATGTTGTTTCGGATAAGGATTTTTATACTTCGGTAAAGGATATTATTTTAAATCTAAATATGAATAATTCACTTCCTCAGCAATCTGATACCTGGAGGCCTTATGTTATTGAAAATTTGGCCAAACCCTATTTTAGAAATAATATTAGAAATAATAAAGGTGAATTAGTTTTAGGCAATTATCCGAATCCAGACCTTGGTGCCGGCGCAGGCATTGTATCCACGGTATTAGACCTAGCAAAATTTGATATTGCTCTTGACAGTGATAAGCTTATCTCAAAAAAGATGAAGGAACTGGCTTTTACACCGACAAAACTGAACGATGGAAGGAAAATTCCATATGGATTCGGTTGGTTTATTGGGAAATATAAAAATCATAAAGTAGTATATCATACTGGATGGCAGCCATTATCATTCTCAGGATTATATTTAAAGGTGATTGACAAAGATCTGACTTTGATACTGTTGGCAAATAGCGAAGATTTAATAGCTCCCTTTATGAATGGATTAGAAGCGGGTCAGATTAATACATTACCGTTTGCAAAGGAATTTCTTGATTTGATATTGAAATGATGGTCATAATAAAAACGGCTAACCCCATATTAAAGGTAAAAAGTCCCACCTACGTAAAAAGAAACTTCGGTGGGTAGGCAAGAGAAAAATAAACTTCCCGCCAGTATTTATAAACATTTTAAATCTGGTAACATATCGACTTACTTTTATAATCACTATTTGCAGTTATCTTTTCTTTCTTTATTTGAGTTCAGCAACAATATTTGAAGTGCTGTACCAAACCCGCCTTCGATAAAACTACGGCGGGCGGGCACATATATTGGTTTGGCATAAATGCCATCCAGAAATTTCCATTGCTGGGTTTTGAGAAAAGGCAGTAACAGATAAAAATAAAATAATCCCGTCAACTGAATAAGAAGTGACAGCAGTAAATATAAACACAGTGGCGAGCGAATTAAGAAGTATGAGAAAAATCGAGTCACTTAGCAAAATAAAAGTTGCATTAAATCCCCATGGAAGTAGGGAGATTGTTTCACATTTATCCCGCTTATGCGCTTATTGCTGGACAACAGAAGTTACACCTCATATGTTGCCCATAGTTTTGCCGCACACGTACTTGGACAAGGTACGGAACTGAGATACATTCGGGAATTTCCGGGGCATAATATACTTGTTGCAAATTGGTTTTGGGATTTTGTTTTTGTTTAAAACTCACCTGAATCCTCCCCGCCTCCCAAAGTCTCGTACGGCGGGCAGGTCTTAAAAAGAGAGGACTTTATGGCAAAATCCCAAAACCAATTTGGCTTGTGTATATATCAAAAAGGGCTGAAATTTATACTCATATTTCAAAAAATGCTATTGATAAGAAATCCAGTAGATGAATTATTTTATTTTTCATAAATTAAAAATATAAATCATTGTTTTTATACACTCATTTCAGCAGTATAAAAACAATGATTACACACTAACGTTGTGTGTCATTTTAAAACCAAGACAATGAAAGAATTATCCATTCGAAATATAAAAGATTATAAAAGACAAATGGAATTGGGAAATATTCCCAAAGCCTACAAAGGACTTATCGAATATATGATGAGTTTGAGAACTTATTTTAAAAATAATTATCCAGAATATGTCGTTGGAAGTTTTTATCAAGGATATATGGATATGACTTACTTTTCTATTGTTACAACTTTACTAAAAAAAAGAAAACTGAAACTTGCTATTGTTTTTGACCATTTTAAAATTCGATTTGAAATTTGGCTGTCTGCTCAAAACAGAAAAGTTTTAAGCGAATATTCGAAATTGCTTAAACAAATAGAATTAAATAAAAATTATTTAATCTCTGAAAACCCAGATTCGATTATCGAAATGGTTGTTATAGAAAATACAGATTTCAATGACCTAAACAAAATATACACATTCCGAAATGGAATTGAGGAAAAATTACCCAGGGACTAAAAGATGGAGTTTAGTTCCAACAAATTGCCTTATTTCATCTCTGAATTTTTCTGAGTTTTCAAAAAAACCT
>JASFMY010000243.1:0-3199 GCA_050117315.1 Ignavibacteria bacterium | reverse complement strand
TTAATGAAAAAATAACGACACTTATTTGTCTGAAAAGATCCGAAAATTAAGAAATATTCTTTTCTAAATTTACCTCAAAAACCTAACTCATTGTAATTCAAGCAACTGTGCCTAATGTTTCGCGCAAGCTGCGGAATCAGCAGGATTCCGCCATGAAACGAACCAACCAAAGTTTGAATCGGAACGATTCAGACGAAACAGACTGAAAACACTAACAGCAGGTGCGCTTGTTATGCGATTCAATTATTTTTCAAAACCACTATGCTTATATAAACCAAAGAATTACAAAATTTTGTTAACTGATTTTCAATTAATGTACGCTGAAAAATCATTTAATAGCCCAATACAAAAAACAACTGAAAACCTAATTACATACCGAGATTTAGGATTGAATGTTATTTTGTCCAAAAGAAAAAGCAAATTGGTGAATCTTTTTTTTAACAGCTTTAATTTTAAGAACTTACAGCATTTTCGTTGAAATAAAAATTAACAAAATCTGAAGAATTAGTTCTTTAATTTAATTATTTATACCGGAAGAAATTGTTCGTCTTTGGGTTATTGGAAAATTGAACATGAAAGATTAAGCAAAAATTGAGAATTATTAGCTGAAAATGGGAAGAGATGTAAGTTGAAAAATTAGCTCTGATTAACCTGAAATTTTCGAATTTTTTTTAATTAAAACCGGCTTGCTTTTTCATTTTCTTTTTAGAAAAATAAATGAACCACTTTTGAACTTTTTAAAGATCAATAAAACTAAGTTTTTAAAACTTCCTAAAAACTCACTTACAATTACAGAAATGTTTTTTTGTGAATCGCATAATGCTTCGCGGCTACCACGTTGCGTTCAACTTTTCTTCTTGCTTGAATGTGGAGCCGCTTGTTGTGCGAATCAATTATTTTTCAAAAACCCACGAAACCAAAACTAACCACCAACTTTATTTACTCAAATATTTTTTAGAAACTTCATGCTGAAAAATCATTTATTCGTAACCGAAAGCAAATAATGCTAAAACCAAAAGCAGTTCTGATTTAAAACAAAAATCTGCTGCGACTTTTTCATTTAAACAAAATTTAAACACCGAAATCGTTTTCGTTAAAAAACTGGAAACTTAGAAAGCAACCGGTTTTCGTTAGAATTTTAGACCGAAAAACTTTAAGATTTAAACTGCAAAACTTGTCCGCCTTCGGAGGATTTACTGGAAAAATTAGGCTGAAAGCATTAAAGTGAAACGTCAGCTAAAACCAGAATTAATGCCGTTTTTATCAGAAAAATATTTGCCTGAAAATTGAATTTTGCTTTAAAAATTAAAGAATCACGACAGCAGAAAATTAACGCTTTTATATTAAGCCAATTTTGCCGAAAAATCGCTTTTGTTAGAAAAGTTAAAAACTTACTGGAAAAACGAAAAACGCTTTTCGTTAAAGTCACCAATCGATTTCGTTTTATGAAAATTTAAAGAACTAAAAACGTAAACCTTAAAGCCGCAACTTTGAATACGCAAGCTACGAAAGCTCTGAAAATCACAGAATTCTTACGACTACTTTTTAAATCAATTTCGCACAATGTTTCGCGCATGCGGCGAGATCAGAATGATCACGCCAAAACGAACAGCCAAACACCTGAGCCGGAAGGCTCAGAACAAAAACACTGCGAGACCGAACTGCCGATGCGCTTGTTAGGCACAGTCAATCTCAAAAAAGCACCTCAAAATAGAGATAACTATTTCTTTTTCATTACACTTATAAATAATTAATCTGCAAATCTTTAATCAATTCTGTCGTTATTTTTTTTGTTTTACCAATGTTGAAAAATTACTGCGAAATTTCAATCACTTTTCAAAAGCGATTCGATAAATCGGAATTTTAAGAATTGTAATTATTAGGCAAGATTAAAATATTTTTATAGATTTTGAAATAATTTTGATTCGAGGAATCGTTAGCTGAAAATTGAGAAGAGTTGCATTTTTATAAGAAATATTATGTCACAAATTAGAATGCAAATTCGTTAGAATTAACCTGGCAAAATGAGAAAAACCGAAAACGTTGAAAACTCTTTGAAACTTGTCCGCCTTCGGTGGATTGGACAATTCCCGCTTTTGAATTAAAGAAAAAATAACGACACTTATTTGTTTGAAAAGATCCGAAAATTAAGAAATTTTCTATTCTAAAATTACCTCAAAAACCTAACACATTTTAATTCAAGCAACTGTGCCTAATGGTTTGCGTGTGCGGTGTGATCAGAATGATCACGCCAACGGAAAACAAACCAAAACCCTGAACCGTTAGGTTCAGGACAAAAGCACCGACCAACCTGAACAACGACACGCTTGTTATGGGCACTTAGCTTATTAAATATAATAATAACCACCCAAATCTACCCAAACATTATCTTTCCAGTAATACATATTTTGTCTTGTTGCTTTAAAGATTGTGTTATGATTGTACCGATTGATTAATATTAACTCGTAATCAATATCTGTAAATGTATAAGATAGAATTGAATATTTTTTCATTAATTTAGTAAGAAATTCTTCATCTATTCTTGAATAATCGATTAATTTTTCCTTTATCTTTTTTGTATTGTTAGGCTTTTGACCTTTTACTGAAATTTCACCATAATCTATTGAATCTTTAATTTTATAAAAAGCTTCAATTACTAAACTTGTTAAAATAATTTCTTGAATTCTATAACCTTTAGGAATTGCTAAATTATTGTTGTCTAATTGATCTAATTCTATGAGATATTTCCAATTATCATGATCAAATATTTTAAATACAGCTTCGCTTTTATTAAACTTATTAGATGATAGACGAGAAAAATCTACGTAATTTGCTGGGAATTCAACAACTTTAACTACACTGTTTGATTTTGTGAAAACAAGTAAACTAAATGAATCAGATATTTCAATTGATAAATCAAAATTTAATTCATCGATAGATAACAATTTTTTTATCATATCTTCAGTTGAATAAGGACGAATTATACAAAAGTAGTCCCATTCAAAATCAGTTATATCTGAGATTGTTAAAGGTTTGTTTTCTTTTGAAGCTAATGTAATTGCATCATTAATTTTATTAAGTAACAGATAATCTGTTTTAATCTTTTTACTACAAGAAAACAAAAGGGTAGATATGAAACAAATCAAACCTAACCTGAGCGATTCAAGAAAAACTTGAACCCTTTTGGGCATTTAAAATC
>JASFMY010000242.1:0-3201 GCA_050117315.1 Ignavibacteria bacterium | reverse complement strand
TTCGCACAACAGAATTTTATCTGTAAATGACATAATATAGCTTTATCCGCCTTTATATTTTTTTCTCATTTCCAGATAAAATTCTTTAAAGTTATCTCTATACCCGCATATTCCGTATCAACAAAAATCACAGTCTGATCATTGCTGACATAGTTTCTCGCGCTCGAATATTTATGACATAGTCATCCCTTCGTGGATATTCCTCAGCTTTTGATACTAAACCGGCTTTAACGGGATTGTTATCTATGTACTTAGAACATTTTATTGTTTCTTATTACTTCGTCATCAAATCTCTGCATCCATAGTTTTCTTTTGTACGTGGGAAAGTCTTTTCCATTTTCACTAAAGACATTAAGTAACTCTTGTTTTCCTTTTTTCTCTACTATTTCAAGTATATCCCATGCACTATACTTTTTATATCCCGCATTATCTCTGAAATGTTTCCTTTAGTGTTGTCTGTTTTTACTATCCAATGAAAGTGTGTCGGCATTATTACATATGCCGGTATTTCAAAATAGTATTTCTTTTGATAGTATTTTATGTTATTCATCAGAGTATCGCAGCATTTTCATCATCGAATACTTTAACAAAGTTAACTATTGTTGTTGTTACGAAGAAGAAATTTTCTTCAGTTAATTTACTTCGTCCTCTTCTGCTCATCTTTTAGTTTTTTTCTGTCCTCACTGATCCCCAAATCGCGGGATGACGGGATTATTTTTATCTCTTTTACTGCCTTTTCTTAAAACCCAGCTAGTGTGCCACTGTGGACGGTGGCAGCAATGGGAACTGCCGTCACAGGCCCCCACATTGCAAGACAAGCATTCAGTGACGGGATTATTTTATTTTTATCATTTACTGCCTTTTCTTAAAACCCGGCTAGTGTGCCACCGTGTGGACGGTGGCAGCAATGGGAAAATTGATAAATAGAACAAATATAAAACCGGGGAGGAAGCAAGAATAAATATCTTTTTACTGCCGTCAGAGATCCCCGAATTGCGCATATACGTCAACCCCTATTTAAGATTTTGGATTTAATATCTACTAATATTTATATAGAATAAACCAACTTCCTTAGAGGAAGTTGGTTTATCAATAGGCACAAGAGAAACCAAACCTTTTTACTTACCCCGCCCACTTACATAAGCGTTAACACAATGAAAAACTATGACTAATGACATTAAGTTGACGCTTAATAATACACAAGCCAAATTGGTTTTGGGATTTTGCCATAAAGTCCTCTCTTTTTAAGACCTGCCCGCCGTACTAGACTTTGGGAGGCGGGGAGGATTTAGGTGAGTTCGAAATAGAAACAAAATCCCAAAACCAATTTGCAACAAGTATAATACATCGGCAGGGAAAAGCTGGGGTTCTTCTGGGATGGGACACTAATAAAAAAGTCAAAATCATTCAAAAAATGCATCCGACAATTTCCGTCCAGCATCAAGTTTTCTTTATCCAGCCACAAATTCATTCCATCCAGCATCAATTTTTCTTCATCCAGCCACAAATTTATTCCATCCAGCATCAAGTTTTTTCCATCCAATCATTTAATCATCCAATCCAACAACTTGATCATTCCATCCAGCCTCATTTAAGTGCTCTAAATAAGGTACCCGAAGGGTTCCTTACCGTGAAAGCCCTGGTGTTATATATTTTGATTTTAACCCACCGAATAAAGAGGGTGTGTGATAATTCGTTTTTTTTGAAAAAATGTTTTGATTTCATTAAAAAAAACGAAACAAAAATCTTCTTGGCACTCTATTTTCACACACCCTCTAAAGCCGGTGGCTATTAACTCATAACCGGGTTCTTCAATAGCGTCGTCTAATCATTTTATTATCCGGCAAGTAGGATGCTGTTTTTTATATCTAGCTAAACTATCCTCATCTAACTTTTTATTTTGATTTCTAATTAAGATAAGCTTTATTTTTTTTAATAAAAAAAGTTCGGATGGAATTTCAGAAAAAGAATTTCCACTCAAATCAATATATTCAATATTATTAGCTTCTTCGGGTAAAAAGGGATAATATTCTAAGCCGCTATTACTAAAATCAACTACTTTCAAATTTTGGAATAAATCATTTCTCGAGTAAAATTCATAATCTTTTGTAGAGTAGAGGGAGACAAATATCGGTTTAATGTTCAAAATGTCTATATAGAAGCTGTTTTTAAGTGATAAAAGTAATTTGTGCATCTCGTCATATTGGTATTTTTTTTTATTTTTGCAAAATTTCTTTGCATCCTCTGTTGTATTGATAAATGGCTGATCCTTTTTATATTATCTGAATACTGTTTAAGTGTGTCGTATACTAACGAAAAAAAAATCCTTTATTATTTGCCCAGGTTTGGTTATAGAGCAGCTTAATTGATTCGATAAATCCAAGTTCTACCGGTATTTCGTGCAGTTCAACAATATCGGGATTTAAGTAATTTATATTGATGTTTAGCATAATTTTCAGTACTAAGCGAAAAATTGGTTTTTTCTCAATCTTATTAAGATCATCCAAAAATATTTTAGAATCATGGAGAGAAAAATCACACTCTTCTTTTTTTATATAATTTTCCTGATCTTCATAAGATAAAAACCTATCGGTATAAAGTTCTTTTCTTTTTATTAATTTGATGATCTCTTCCTTCTCGTCAACCGTAAAATGTTTTTGATTGATCCATTTTTCTATTTCTTTTTTTGATTGAAAAATATTATCATTTTCCAGTAGGATAGCTGCAAGTGAAGGGTTGATCTCTTTCTTAGAAATCTTTTGTAAATAAAGGGTCTTCGACAAAGAATAATATTCTTTTTTTAGATTTTCTTCTCTCAATATTTTTATAGTAGTATAGAGGATGTCTTTATATAGATAAGTGCTGAATTTAGCATTTTGTGAATTATAATTTCTATAGTATTCGTATTTGCTAATAATTTCATTTTCAATTTTTATAAAAATTAAATCTTGTTTTGCTTCATTCAGATTGGTTATTAACCTGTACTTTTTCCACACCGTTTTTTCAATAAATTCTTTATAGCAAAAAAAAATCAATATTCTGAAGTTATTCTTTGTTTTTAGAAAATCTTGAATAATTTCAGGAGGTTCGTAATATTTAACTAAATTAGGGCTTGCTGAAAAGCAAATAAGAGCTTAAAAAATAATAAGATAGGTGAATAAAACCCTGAAAAAGTGCAAAGTAATTAATAAATTGAAGAAA
>JASFMY010000241.1:0-3221 GCA_050117315.1 Ignavibacteria bacterium | reverse complement strand
GAATTCTTCTTGCTGCTTCTTTACTGTATTTGCCTTCTAATACATCTTGGACTACTTGCCTTTTGAACTGCTCGCTGTAATGTTGTGATTTTTCTTTTTTCATTTTTTGTCCTGGTTTTGGTTGACTTTTTTTGTCAACCTATTTCAGGACTATACAGGTTTCAGAATTTTGATAGTCCCGTGGCTAAAGCCACGGGCTATTATTAGTTCTGCAACACACCCTGAATGCCGGAGCTATGAACACTACATTCATTTTTAAGTTGACGCCCATGATGCCTTGCGGGAAGACTTCAGGGCATAAATTATTGACAGTTATGGAACACAAACCAAGTTCCTTTAAGGAACTTGGTTTGTATAACTTGCGGCAGACAGGCTTCACCCCAAAAATCGGGGTTCGTCCCGAAGGAATCCCCTTGGGGCAATGACATTTTATAGTTCTGCAACACACCCTATTGGCGGACATTTTTTACAAAGTGGGGAGCAAAAAATTTTTTGGAATCAAAGATAAAAAACGGAATGTGCGAGCTGTATGTTAACTCCGATAATCCGCTCGAAACAGAAATTGTCGGAAACGACATCAAAGATTTTTTACTGCACTAATAAACATTGAATTGAAGTTCATTCAAACTCAAGTTGTATGCGGTCTAAAGAAAACATGGTTTTTGTTGAGACCTATTGCCGCAGCCGGAAAGGAAAAAGGCGGTTTTTCCCCGTTATTTGCACTAATTGTTAATATCCTGCAATGCCCTTGAGGGATTCCTTCGACGCCTTTACCCATCCCCAGACGCTTTCTGGCCTTCCCCAAATGTCTTGCGGCCTTCCCCAGACGCTTTCCGGCCTTCCCCAAGTGCCTTGCGGCCTTCCCCAAATGTCTTGCGGCCTTCCCCAGACGCTTTCCGGCCTTCCCCAAGTGCCTTGCGGCCTTCCCCAAATGTCTTGCGGCCTTCCCCAGACGCTTTCCGGCCTTCCCCAAATGCCTTGCGGCCTTCCCCAAGTGCTTTGCGGTCTTCCCCAAATGCCTTGCGGCCTTCCCCAAGTGTCTTGCGGACTCTTGTCAGCGTCTTGCGTGTTCTTGTGAACGCCTTGCGCATATGCATAAAAATATTATGTCCCTCCCATGTATGGATATTTTTTGATTTAATTATCTACTAATATTTATAGAATAAACCAACTTCCTCCAAGGAAGTTGGTTTATAAATAAGCGCAAGAGAAACCCAACTTTTTTACTTGCCCCGCCAGGCACATATGCGTCAACTTAAAAATATTATGTGCCGCTCTTACCGGGGGTAGGTAATTTTCTTTCTTCTAAACTGCTTGCCGGATATTATTTGATCTAACGATGAGCGGTTATTTCATCTCTTCTATGCCGTAAGCCGAACTTAACATAACTGAATATGCTCTTTAGTATGTAAGAATACTATCGTAAATCGAACCGATGTAGCAACAAAGTATTATAAGTTTTTTGAGATAGTCGCAAAGTTGATAATGATTTAACATTTTAAGGATGGATTGAAACATAAGGTAAATTTGGATTATCTTAGGAAGCGATCGACAACAATTAATTAAGGTATCTGAATGACTACTCTAATCACTCTAATACTTGTAATTTTATTGATAATTATTGTTACAACCAGGTTTAATATCCATCCGTTTTTATCATTGTTAACGGCGGCTATTATCATGGGCTTTGCAGCAGGTTTTGACGGCACATTTATAATAACAAAAATTGCCGATGGTTTCGGGAATACCCTGAAAAGCATCGGGATAATAATTGCGTTTGGAACTATTATCGGTGCATATCTTGAACAGAGCGGAGGAGCAAGTGCAATGGCTGCTGCCGTGTTGAAAGTTATTGGCGAAAAGAAATCGCCGCTGGCTATGAATATAACCGGGTTTATTGTCAGCATCCCGGTGTTTTGTGATTCGGGATTTGTAATTCTCTCAACTTTGAATAAAGCGTTAAGTAAGAAAACAAAAACATCAATAGTTGTGTTAACAATAGCCTTGGCCGCGGGGCTGTATACCACGCACGTGTTTGTTCCTCCCACACCCGGCCCGTTGGCTGCTGCCGCAACTCTTAATGCAGATATAGGATTGGTTTTAATTTTCGGTTTGATTGTAGCAATCCCTACAGCACTTGCAGGACTGGCATGGGCTCTGATCTACGGGAGGAATAAAGAGATTGCCGGTCACGTTGAAGAAGAAAAAAAAGAGATACGGAAATTGCCGGGAACGGGAATCTCTTTCGCGCCCATTATTATTCCCATAATATTAATTGCTTTAAAATCCGTAGCCGATTATCCGTCGCATCCCTTTGGCGAAGGATTTCTACAAGGTGTAATAACTTTTTTGGGTAACCCGGTAATTGCTTTGCTCATAGGAGTAATAACTGCTTTCAAATTAAAACCGGCGGATTCGGATAAAACACATTTCGACTGGGTAACAAAAGGATTAAAGGACGCCGGCATAATTATTCTTATCACAGGTGCAGGCGGAGCTTTCGGGAACGTGCTGCGTGCAACGGACGTCGGTGCTACCATAGGAGAGTTTATGTCGCAATGGTCGGTTGGAATTTTCCTGCCATTTCTTATAGCGGCTATATTGAAATCGGCACAAGGGTCGTCAACGGTTGCAATCATTACAACCGCTGCCATTATTTCTCCGCTGCTTGTTTCGCTGGGACTTGATACACCTGTTGCCAAAGCTCTTGTAGTGCTTGCTATTGGTGCGGGGGCTATGACCGTATCGCATGTAAACGACAGCTATTTCTGGGTTGTTTCGCAATTCTCGGGAATGGATACTGCAACGGCATTACGCGGGTTAACCGTTGCAACTTTATTCCAGGGAATAGTGGGAATAATTACTATTAGTATCCTGGCAACGATTTTAGTCTAAATGATATAAATAATTATTTAAGCAGAACAAAAATTGAAGCGACCCGGTTATGAGGAAAGACTGCCGGAAATTAATGACGAATGCAGGATTTTTACCGGAAGGCAAAAAGAAAATCATAGAATATTAAATTAGAAAAAGCTAACTGTCGCCGTGAACAGGATGTGAAAAAGCGGTTCTTGATCAATGCAGAGACAGACTCTAAAATTAAAGATAACAAATATGGTAGTCTGTTTATTTTTGTGCTGCAGATAGTTTTTCCTTTTTAATGACAGCTCTACTATTTATGGAGCAACACATAATTTGTATTAAGTTTAGAAGATATTTCC
>JASFMY010000240.1:0-3296 GCA_050117315.1 Ignavibacteria bacterium | reverse complement strand
CTGTATTGTATGGGATAATACTCAAGAACAATTCTTATTAGACAACAGTTCAATTGATATTGCATTTTCAAATATCCAAGAAGGATGGACTGGCATAGGAAATATAGATTCTGATCCACAATTTACAAACTCATCTCAAACTGATTTCCACCTGCAGGACAGCAGTCCCTGTATCGGCGCTGGCATCGATGAAATCGAAATAAATGGCACTACATATTTCGCTCCAGAATTCGACATCGAAGGTAATCCGCGCCCCAATCCCCTTTTCAGTATGCCGGATATGGGAGCGTATGAAAATCCCCTGGGAGCTCCGCAGGTCGGAGCTGAAAATTCTGTGTTGAATATTGAAAATATGGAATTAACAAATTATCCCAATCCCTTTAACCCTTCCACGACGATTTCCTTTAATCTAACCGCCAAGGACGCGAAAGACGCAAAGGTGGAAATCTATAATTTGAAAGGTCAGAAAATCAGAGAATTTTCAATATTCAATTTTAAATCTTCAATTGTCTGGGATGGAACTGACCAAACAGGAAAACCTGTTTCTTCAGGAATCTATTTTGCCAAACTGAAAGCAGGAAAAACCAAAACAAGCTGTAAGATGCTGCTATTGAAATAAAAATGTAGAGACGCAACACTTTGCGTCTGAAGGGACAAAGATGCAGAAAAAAAAGAATGGCTGTTGGCTATCGTCTATACGATGTAATTTTGAAAGAGATTCTTCGTCGAAAACAGCGAGAAGATTACCTCAGAATGACGTTCTTTATCCAATCTCAAAATCATCTCGTCTCATTTTTTTAATTTTACATTTCACATTTTTCATTTTCCATTCTTCAATCGCACAAGCAATCGAAGTTAGTGGTCACTTAACTGAAGACACTACCTGGAATCCTGCCAATAATCCTTACGAAGTAGTCGATCATGTATTTGTGGACGCAGGAGTAACTTTAACCTAACCTGAGCGATTCAAGAAAAACTTGAACCCTTTTGGGCATTTAAAATCATGTATTTAGAAAAAAAAAGCATGATATAAAAAAACACCCAAAAGGTGGTAAGATGAAAAAAGAAATAAAGTTAACCGGTCAAGCAAAAAACCGGACCGCCCAATTAATAAACACAGTAGAGAGTTCTGATGAACATCTGACAAGTCGTGCCGGCCTTTCCCTGATAATGAACTACATTGAACGGACCGGCATTTTATCCCGATTGAATCATAAGTTCAAGCACTTAAAAGGCAGCGCCAAAGGCACCACTATCGAAGCGTTCTTCAAGCAGTTAATTGCTTACATGATAGACGGCAGCAAGTTAGATCTGGTGGTATTTGACGAGTTGAAAAAAGATCCTTCCTATGCAACGTTACTGGAGACCTTGCCGGAAGATTTAATCAGTTCCCATCAAGTAAAGCGTTTGTTTCGGAAGTTCTCCAATTCCCCTCGACAGATTAATATATTTCGTGATTTGCAGAGTGATATTTTCATATCTCATCTTCGAGATGAAAAGCCGGATGTAGTTGTAATCGGTATAGATACAATGGTCATGGATAACGATACAGCTTTGCTGCGGGAAGGTTGTTCACCTACTTACAAGAAGAAAAAAGGATTTCAGCCCTTGGAGTTATATTGGAATGACATAATCATTGATGCAAGATTCCGGGAAGGAAAATGCCATTCCAACCACGGAGATGACTTGAAAAAAGCAGTTAACCGAATCGTTAAAAAGATCAGAAAGGGCTACAGTAGCAGCGTCCCTATTATCCTGAAAATGGACTCTGGTTTCATGAGTGACGAAAACTTTCGCTATTTTGAGGAGTTGGGAATCCTGTACATTTCTGCTGGGAAAATGTACGGTTCCATAAAGAATTACATCGGTGAGCTTCCGGCCAATAATCGTCATGAATATAATGGCTCTCATGTGTGGGAGTATGTTGAGTTCGGCAATCGCCTTGAAAGCTGGGAAACCTTTCGCCGGGCAATTTATTTGCAGCAGAAGTCCAATAGCACGGGTCAATTTGTGCTTGATTTTGCCAGCTCAGATCGTATCATTTATACAAATATCGGCATACAGCCGGAATTAAGCGCTAACCTGTCCCAGGCACTAAAGCACGATATTAACGATCCCGAATACATCATTAAGGAATATCATGATCGAGCCAGAGATGAGTTGTGTAATAGAGCATTTAAAGACTTTGCAACCCGCGAGAATTTACCTTTCAAAGGATTTGCTCAGAATCAAATATTTTACTATCTACTTACGTTGTCTCATATATTGCTGCAAAGTTATGTGAAAGATATTTGTTATGACATTATTGAGATGCGAAGCTACCCGACAACCATCCGACGCCGGATCATTGATTTTGCCGGAAAGTTTGTTTTTCACGCGCGTAAACTGGTTTTGAAAGTGTCTTATTCAACATTTAATCGGTTGAAATTAAATCTTTTATGGGAACGATGCCGAATGCATAATCGGGTAATTTCATACGTTTAGTAACCGATGTACTTTCTTATCCCCCAGGGATCAGTGCGCCCAAAATCATGATTTGCCTTATTTTTCAGCAAGTTAGGTCATTCTAA
This sequence comes from Ignavibacteria bacterium, assembly GCA_050117315.1. GTDB lineage: Bacteria > Bacteroidota > Ignavibacteria > Ignavibacteriales > Melioribacteraceae > JANQIV01. The sequence goes on along the minus strand of JASFMY010000240.1, from coordinate 726 downwards.
AAAAAGTTAAAGCTCTAAAAACAGGTCACAAAAAGGAAGTATCTCAAAATTGACTTTCATTTTGCTAAATACAATGTTATTTTTATACTTTGTAGCTGAAAATGAGATACTGAAAATCTAAATCGCTCAGATTAGGTATTAGATAGAAAAATATTATTTTTTATTATAGGAGATGCAGAAAAGCAATGTAAAGTACCACCATGATCATCAACTATATTATTCTCTATTCGACAATTTGAAATTAGAATTTTTGAAAAATTATTTATGTCAAAAGCTGCTCCTATACTGTTAGGATATGTACTGATATTCTTACAATAATTAATTTTACAATAAACAATTTTTGAAGAATCGTTATCAGCTGATGTTCCATCAAAAATAAAACCACTCCATGCACCTATCATTGTATATACATTACTGAATCCTGTTGTATCTGCTATAGTAAATTCTATAGAATCTTGTTCGGTACCCACAGCTAACAGTTGTCCTTGAACATTAAATGAATAATGTCCTTGGAACTCGATCAATACACCTGGATCAACTGACAAATTTTCTCCATTGGGAATAGTGATTTCACCTTCAATTAAAAACGGTGATCCTGCTAAACTCCAATTACCTGAAACGTCTCCAGCAGGTATTGTTGTCTGCGAGAAGAGATATATAAGACTAAAGGTAAAATAAAAAAAGATAATTTGCTTTTTCATAATTTTCTCCAAATTAATAAGATGC
>JASFMY010000239.1:0-3346 GCA_050117315.1 Ignavibacteria bacterium | reverse complement strand
AAAATTATTCTATCGATCAGCTAGCTGATCGATAGAATAAAACTATAAGAATGACTATATTTATTTAACAAAAATATCTAATAATACAGTCAACCTTTTTCAGGACGCTTCAGTAGATATCTAATTTTGCAGAAACTCTAAAAAAGTAGTGTCCCGATTTTACCTTACACCCGGTTTAGATATTACTTATTATTGTTTATATCAAAGTCTATTAATTCTAATTTTACAGTTAACGGATATTTGCCTTGCCTTTAAAAATGATTATAATTAAAATCAAAACTCAAATTTGAGGAATTTTATGAAAAAGTTTTCATCGGCAGTTATATTATTTTTCATTATTTCATCAATTTCAACTAATGCACAATCGCAGTCAACATACGACTTTTTAAGATTAGACACTAGTCCGCGAGCGGCGGCTTTAGCCGGAAGTTTTGTTGCAAATAGCGACGACCCGAACGTTATATTTTATAACCCCGCGGGTATTTCAAAATTGGAAGGCAGCCCTATTTCCTTTTCATTTTTAAAGCACATTGTTGATATCAACTCTGCCAGTTTAAGTTATTCAAAAGAGATTGAATATCTGGGAAGGTTCGGCGCCGGGGTGCAATACATAAATTACGGGGATTTTACCGAAGCAGACGAATACGGGAACAAGCTAGGCGAATTCAGTGCAAGCGAAATGGCTTTTTTGCTGGGCTACTCAAATAAGCTGGATGAAAATTTCTTTTACGGTGCAAATGTTAAATTTATTTATTCAAGTATTGCAGACGCATCTTCAACCGGCATAGCTGTGGATTTGGGACTGCAGTACCACTTTCCCGAAAGCGGCTGGTATTTCGGATTTTCTGCGCTTAATCTCGGCACCCAGCTTACTTCCTACTTTGACGTTGACGAAGACTTACCTACAGACGTTCAATTCGGTTTAAGAAAGGAACTGGCAAGGGTTCCTCTTAAATTTTATTTCGCATTCAAAAAATTGAATGAAAAAGAAGACGACTTTGGAGATAGATTTAAACATTTTACCTTCGGCGGGGAACTTAGATTAAGCAAAGCCGTAAATGTCCGTCTCGGTTTTGACAATCAAAAGAGAAAAGATTTGAAGATCGGTACTTCTGCCGGCATAGCAGGTATCAGCTTAGGACTCGGAATTTTGATAAGTGATTATAAGTTTGATTATGCCTTCTCGTCTCTCGGCAACATTGGTTCGCTGCACAGGATTGGAATTTCAACGGATCTGTAAATCAATTTTTTAACTATACACCCCCTAGAGTCAAGTCAATTCAGTATTGACATTCCGGTAATCCCCGTATTAATAGGCTTTAAGCCCGCCTTCCTTAGTACAAGTACGGTCGCCGACGCTTCAAAGCTATGGCGACGGAGCGCGGACAGGCCGGAAACTACAATAACTTATACTATGTCATTTCCGCACGTATTCATAGGCGTCAACTTAACAATGAATGTAGTGTTTCATAGCTCTGGCATTCAGGGTTAGTTGTGTAACTAATAATAGCCCGTGGCTTCAGCCACGGAATTATTAAGCTTTAGATGGGGCTAAAACCCATAGTTGTGTGTTAATCATCCTTTCCCCAACTTGAAAGTTGGGGCTATTGCAAATATCTCGTATTAAGTTGACGCCTATGCGCACGTATTAAGCGGGAATCTAATTTACAAAAATGGATTCCCGATTATCGCGGCGGAATTCGGGAATGACACGGCACTTCATTGTTGACATAACAATCTGCGTTGTGTATAGGTTATTGACAGATTGCAAGCAATCTGTTCAACCTTTATTTTTTATAAGGAGTTTCTATATATTTTTCAGCTCGATTGTGTGAATCTTTGAAGTCATCCAGGTCAAGTACCTGTTCATAATATTCAATTGCGTTTTCTCTATTGCCGCTCAGGTCCTCAATCATACCGAGATAAAGTAAAGTATTGGCAAGATAACCGGTTTGCTTATATTCTTTCCCGATCAGCATTCGCGACAATTTTTCACTTTCCTTAAAATATACTTTTGACGAATCAGGTCTGTTATCCTTAAAGAGATTCAGTCCCATGTAATATGTTGCTTCCCTTTTGGAGCTTTCGGAATATCCTCTTAATTTAGCTTCACATTTCTTTAAAATATCGCTAAAAATTCTTGTGGCTCTTCTGTAAAAACCCATTCTTACTAAAATTCTACCGTGATGCCTCTGGAATATCGGGTTATCAGGGAAATCACCGGTAAGCATTTCCGCATATTCAAGAGCTTTTGAAAAATTATTCTCGTGCTGGTAAAACAGTGTCATCAAAAAATACCGCGACTCATACTTTGAATATTTTCCTTCCATTGCCGCCGCTTCGAGCTGTTCAATACCTTTCTTTTTATCGCCCGACGGGAAAAAAATCATAAACGGTTTCACAAAAGGATATTTTTCAGGGATCATTTCTGCGTAATAATTATAAATACCAAATCCCAATTGTATATCCATATTCGTTGAATCTACCGCATAGGCGTCGTAAACTATAGGAAGTGCGTCTTTACCGTCAAGCGCTGCGTCAAACCAGCTTTCTCTTATTGAATAAAGTTTGCCTCTGAAGCCAAGTGCACCGCCTTTGAAAAACAGTGCGTCAATGTTGTTCGGGTCTTCGTCTAAAATATCATCACATTTGTCAATTACATTTTCAAGTTTTTCAACAAAAAGGTCGTCTAATTCGGTATTGTTAAAATCAATCATTATTCTCCACCAAATTATCATAGCATCGAAAAAGCTGCCGGCAGGGTTCCCGGGAAATTCGGATTGAACTTTTTCGAATGTTTGTTCAGCATCTTCAAATTTCAGATTATAAATTTGGTGCACGCCTTGATAAACCAATGAATCAAACCTGGTTTGATTTTCTTGAGCTAATAGATTAGAAATTAAAAAAATCGCTAAAACGTATTTCATTTTGTAAAGTTTTTTCTAAGTGGAGTCAAAACATAGGAAAATAATTACAATTAAAATATATTTGTTGTTAAAAAATAATTAATAGGTAAAGTTTCATGGCTGAATTAAAAAAGGTGACAATTGCCCGGGGTGACGGAATAGGCCATGAAATAATGGACGCAACTTTAAAAATTCTGCACAAACCACTGGCGCTGCAGGTTCTGGCAGGGTAAGTGGAAAAAGCCGGATAAAAATTTGATCTGGCAATTGTTAAAAAACATAAACGAAGCCGGGTTGGATACAATTAAAACCGAAAACCTTTATATACTTGTTGCAAATTGGTTTTGGGATTTTGCCATAAAGTCCTCTCTTTTTAAGACCTGCCCGCCGTAGGAGACTTTGGGAGGCGGGGAGGATTTAGGTGAGTTCTAAATAAAAAC
>JASFMY010000238.1:0-3396 GCA_050117315.1 Ignavibacteria bacterium | reverse complement strand
ACGAAGTTTATCCAAATTAGTTCTTTAAATTTTCATAAAACGAAATCGGTTGGTGGTTTTTTAATGAAAAAGCGTTTTGGTTTTTTCCGGTCAGTTTCAACGTTTCTAACAAAAACGATTTTTTCGGCAAAATTGGTTTAATTAAAAAGCCCTAAAAATTTTAGCTTTCATGATTCTTTAATGTTTAAGTAAAAAACCAATTTTCGGGCAAAAAATTTCTTTAATAAAAACGGCATTAATTCTAGTTTTGGCTGACGTTTCACTTTAACGCTTTCAGTCTAATTTTTCTGGTAAATTTTGCAGTTTAATTATTCAGGTTTTTCGGTCTAAAATTCTAACGAAAACGATTTCGGTGTTTAAATGATTTTTAAAATAAGCCGCAGTAAATATTGTTTTAAATCAAAACGCATTTTGGTATTAGCATTATTTGCTTCGTGTACTCGATTAAATGATTTTTCAGCATTGAGTTTCTAAAAAAAAGGTTGAGTAAAATAAGTTGGTGGTTAGTTTGGGTTTGTCGTGCTTTTGAAAAATAATTGAATCGTGTAACATGCGGTTCCACGTTCGAGCAAGAAGAGAAGTTGGATGAAACGTGGCAGCCGCAAAACATTAAGTGCATCTGCTTAAATCAAAAAGGTTTAGTTTTGAGTTAAAATTTTAAGAAAATTTATTTATAATTTTCAGGTCTTTTTTGAATAAATAAGTGTCGTTATTTTTTTCTTTAATTTGAAAGCGGGAATTGTCCAATCCACCGAAGGCGGACAAGTTTCAAAGAGTTTTCAATGTTTCCAGCTTTCTCATTTTGCCAGCTAAATCTTAACGAAAAAGCAACTCTTCCCTATTTTCAGCTAACGATTCCGCGAATCAAAATTATTTTTAATCTTGCCTAAAAATAACAATTCTTAAAATTCCGATTAATCGAATCGCTTTTGAAAAGTGATTTAAAATTTCGCAGTAAATTTTCAACTTGGCAAAACTTGAAAAATAACAACAGATTTAATTAAAACTTTGCGGATTAATTATTTATAAGCGTAATGAAAAAAGAAAAAGTTATCTCTATTTTGGGGAGCTTTTTATTAATTCGACTGTGCCTAACAAGCGCACCTGCTGTTGGTGTTGTCAGTCCATTTCGTCTGAACCTTACGGTTCAAACTTTTGGTTGGTTCGTTTTGGCGTGATCATTCTGATCCCGCCGCATACGCAAAACATTACAAGCAACATGATGTTGCAAAGAGTTGAGTTATGAAGAAATGTTTGGAAGTTTTTTTGATATTAGTTTGTTCCAGTTTGTGTCTAAACTCAATTACTTGGCACATTAAACAAGACGGGACTGGTGATTTCACCACAATCCAGGAAGGTATAAACGCTTCAGCAGATATTGATACAGTACTAGTTTATCCTGGAACATATTATGAAAACATAAATTATAATGAGAAATGCATAACCGTAGCTAGTCTTTATCTTACAACCGGTGAAGAACATTTTATCAATGAAACAATAATCGATGGAAATCAAACCAACAGTTGTGTCAGAATTCTATCTTGTCAGGGTGGTCAAGCCGTACTTTGCGGATTCTCACTAACCAATGGCATAGGCAGCGATCATTATACTGGTAACGTTTTATGGGGTGGTGGAATCTTCGTTTTTGAATCGCAATCTTCCTTGCAAGCCTGTAAAATATTTGGTAACAATGCTCATGCAGGAGGTGGAATATATGTTTGGGATTCCTATGTTTATCTATCAAATCTTCATATTACTGATAATCATGCTTATTCTGGTGGTGGTGGTATAGGAATTGGAAATTTCTCAACAGTAGAATTTGATCAAGAGAACTTATGTAATATATTTTTGAATTTTGCCGGAGTTGGTACTGAACTACAGAAAAGTTGGGTATATTGTCCACCTGTAGATGTTTTCGTCGATACTTTCACGGTAGAAAATCCTGATGAATATTTTATTTATTCCTCTGATGGTTTAGGTATTCCTCAAAATGATGTTACACTAAATATGCAAAATGCTAAGCTGCAACCAATTAATGATGATCTATACGTTTCAACTGAAGGAGATAACAATAATAGCGGATTATCAGAAGATGAACCTTTGGCAACTATCAATTACGCTCTCACACTTGTTGAATCAGATTCTCTTCACCCCAACACAATTTACATTGCAGATGGATTGTATTCGGAATCATCAAATAATCAATGTTTCCCATTGAATATGCGAGGCTATGTATCACTAAATGGTGAATCGATGGAAAATACAGTTTTAGATGCTGAGAACAAAACACCTTTTTTTCGTGACAAATATAGTAAACAAAATTACACAATTAGGAACTTCAAACTTGTTCATGGATTTGGTGAGTATTTTGTCGCTGCTTGTATGCTTATATCTGTAAGTTACAATCTTGAGTCATATGTTGAATTAGAAAATTTAATTATTACTGATTTTGTTAATCATCCTCGCAGGATTTTAGAAATATTTTATGTTGATTTGTATATAAATAATTTGCATTATTACTCTAATCATAATCAACTCCTTAGAGCATTGAATTCATACCGTCCTGAACAGGAAGTTGTAATTAGTAATTCTTACATTAATAATAATCCTGTTAATTATAAGCTATTGCAATTTGGACAGCTTGGAACTAACACTATGAATGTGAATATTATTAATACTGAATTTTCAGAGAATAACGGATTCCTCAGCAATACTGATACAGGTTGTTCTGGTATAGAAGTTAGAGATAACATAAACATGAACATAGTAAATTGTACTTTTGCAAATAATAGTATAACTCAAAATCAAGGAGGAGTGATAAGGATGGGTTTTACTGCCCAGAACTCGGAAGTTAATATATATAATTCAATTCTCTATGGTAATTTACCATCCGAGATTTATATCGATAACGATAATCCTAATCAACCTTGTATATTGAATATCTATAATTCTTTAGTTACTGATGGTGAAGATGGAATTATTAATGTTTATTCATGGAATTCAGTTAACTGGGATGAAATTACTAATTTAGACGGAAATCCAACTTTCGACAGTTTGAGTACGTATCCGTTTGCACTTTCAGCAATTTCTCCTTGCATCGATGCTGGGACACTGAATTTACCAGCAGGAATCGAACTTCCTGTATACGATCTGGCAGGTAATCCTCGAATTTACGGAGATACAATCGATATGGGAGCCTATGAGTGGCAGGGAGTAGGAGTCGAAGAACCGGAAATTCCTCAACTCTCAACTCTCACAACTCAAATTTCTAATTATCCCAATCCTTTTAATCCATCCACAACGATAAAATTAGAATTAGCAGAAGCTGGAAATATCGAATTGGCTATTTATAATATCAAAGGGCAAAAAGCTAAAACATTACTGAATTGTACAACT
>JASFMY010000237.1:0-3444 GCA_050117315.1 Ignavibacteria bacterium | reverse complement strand
TACACGCCACAGCTTTTTTTTGTGCGAGTTTACATAACGCGTTTATGCGACATCCCCCGAAGGAACGTCATTTATTCCGTAGGGGGTGATCGCATAATACGTAGCGTTATGTAAGGCTCGCTTCATCATGTCAGGTGATAATGTCCTTTACTGGCAAGATCGCACCTTGCCAGCTCTGGAACTAATCACAATAAAAATAATAATCTAATTTCATTTCCTTTAATTTGTGTTTTTCTACAACCTCAAATACTCTAAATTTATTCTCTACAATTATGTCATCTAATCCTTCAGTAGATTCATTAGCAAATGGTTTTAATACTGATTTATCATATGATAATGGATGCTTAAAAAACATTTCATAACAATCTTCGTTTTTAACACTAAAGACAACTAAATAACCATCTTTTTTATATGCATAAAACACTTCATTTGAAAAATAAAATACAGTATTATACATATGAACTATAGGTTTTTGATCCTTAGTACAAAACTCGACTATTATGATGTTTAAGGGTAAATCATCTGCCAGAACAACAACACTATCACTCTTAAGATAATTTATGAATTCATCAATCTCTTTGAATATGATATTATTATTAAAACAGTTATTGACATTTTTTTCTTGGGCATAAGTCAACCCAGCCGTTAAATAAATTATTTCAAAAATGCAAAAAATTACTATTTTCTTAATCATATAAATCCTTATATGTATTTACTTTTATTGTACCATTTGGGACACTATTATACTTAATTCTTGTTCTAGTAGTTACGTCATATACATTAAAATCAAAATTTACATTACTCTTTGTGTGACTTCTCATATCAGTTGTACTTGGTCCAAAAATACTACCTGCTGGATGACTATGGATTTGCGAAACAAGAGAGTACCCTGACTTATAAAAATTAAATCTAGATTGTGTCCCGACATTCCAATCTGAGTTTTTAGTTATCAAAGCATATTTTGTAATATTATTATCGGTTAACCCTTGTACTTTCCATTCAACACTTGTGTTTTCTGCTAAGAATTTGAAAGCCTTATAGACAGATTCTTTATCTGCTGTTTGTGCAATATGTCCTTGTTTGTAGTTTTTATAAAATAATGGATGTTTTTTTGATAATCCTTTAAGAATACTCTTGTTTTCTAATTTCAGTGGTTCGATATCTTTTCCCTTTACATACAATAAATCATAGGAATCATCTGTATCTTTTTTCTTTGTAACATATCCATCATCATCAACTTCATAATCAGTTACATCCATTCCATTTGGATCAATCAGATTCATTGGTCTACAAAGAGCATAATTATACGGCGACCAACCGGGGTACTTATGCGCTAACGGATCAGGACTAGGCCATTTCCCCAAATCTCCGTCATAATACCTTTTACCAAAATAATATATTCTTTCGTTATTGTCATTATCTAATTCCTTGCCCGTGAATTTTTCATCTACGTTTATTCCGGCGCTTGTTGTCGATCTTGCTATTTTCCCGAACGGATAGTATTCGTAGGCTTCTTTCGGGTTGCCGGAACCGTCTACTACTGCCCTTGTGCTGCCGAGATGATCTTTTACGTAGTAATAGTACTCTACATCGTCCGGCACATATTTACCAAATACATCAGCGCCTAATAAGTTAACGTACTGCTGCTCCCCGTTTTCGTCGTATACGGCTATTACGTTACCGTCCATATCTCTTATGTAATACTTTTCGCTGCCGTTACTGCTCTTTTTTACTCTGCTGCCTTGCGAGTCATAAGCATACAAAACCGAATCGCCTATTGTTTGATTTTGCAGCGAAGCGTCTATTAATGCATTAACCACTGAACCGGAATCAGCACTGAAGCCCGGTTTTAGTACTATTCCCCCGCCGGCCTTAAGTGTCACATTTGCACCGGAGAGAACACTTACAGTACTTTCAGTTACAATTGTGTCTTTTGCTTTGTACTCTACCGAATCGCTTATCTCCAAGGCACTGAGTGTTAATTTGCTTAACAGACCAAAACTCATTTTATACTGTAGGTTACGTATATCGTAATCCATGGAGGTTATGTTCTTCTGAAGGTCGGTTGTTATGTTCCCGTTTCCGTCGTAAGCAAAATTACCTTCGCTCTGGTCGTCTATATCATGAGGAAAGCTCGATGAAGTTACGGCATCATCTACATACAACAATCTCTTTCCCGAGGAACTGATATTATAATTGTAGGTGAACTTTTAAAATATGGCATCAAGTTTTTATCCTGATGCCATTAAATTTATTGAGTATCAGTTAAGTAACTGTTCATCTGTATCAAAATTATCTAATCCAACATCTTTTTTCTTTATCTGGAAACCATCTAATTGTTGTTCTATCAATGATAAAACACGATGAAAACCCATGAGATAACCAGTTTTGTAATTTTCTTCTTTTGTCCCTTTAGATTTTAGCATGTCATCTTTTGCTTTAAGAGCCATTTCAATTAAAAGAAAATTTAGATCTTTCAAATAGTCTTGATATTTGTTCATTTAATCACCTATCTATTTTTTAATTCTTCTTTTGCTATTTCGAGTAATTCCTTTGATCGTTGAATATCCTGCTTCCAGTGATGAATAAGGCTTTCTTGATGAGTCTTTGAAAGCTGATTCCAATTTTTCACTTTTGATAATGGATCTTTTATCCAACCTTCATGCTTTGAAATATTTTGACCAAATGAACTGATAGATTTTTGTAACTCTTTGATTGTTTGTTTCCCAAATTGCCTTAACTGGCCAGCATGCCTACCACCTTTTTGAGCAATATCATAAGGAGATTCGCTTGATCTGAATAATTCCTTAACATTATTAAAAGTTCTATTTACAAAATTCCTAATCCTATTTGCGTTAGTCGAAATAAAACCACTGATTGCAGGTCCATATCTCACTGCTCCATATGTTCCAGCTAACAATCCAACCTCGACACTCATAGTTGTCGTGAAGGTTTCATCAAAAGCTTTTTGTCCTTCGGGTGATAAACTTTCTCTATTTGCATAAAGAGCCTCTATATAATCATCGCCTTCTTTTCCATCTTTATCAACTAATCTCATAGGATTACCTAAAACATAATTATAAGGTGATACACCCAGTGATTTATCAGCCCTAGGATCAGGACTGGGCCACCTGCCCAAATCACCGTCATAATATCTTGCGCCAAAATAATATAATCTTTCTTCATTGTCATCATCTAATTCTTTACCCGTAAATTTTTCATCTACGTTTATTCCGGCGCTTGTTATCGATCTTGCTATTTTTCCGAACGGGTAGTATTCGTAGGCTTCTTTCGGGTTGCCGGAACCGTCTACTACTACTCTTGTGCTGCCGAGGTGGTCTTTTACGTAAAAATAGTACTCTGCTTCGTCCGGTACATATTTACCAAATACATCTGCGCCTAATAGGTTAACGTACTGCTGGTCTCCGTTTTCGTCGTATACTG
>JASFMY010000236.1:0-3479 GCA_050117315.1 Ignavibacteria bacterium | reverse complement strand
ATAGGGGTTGCAACAAAGCCGGGTTTGATTGTAACTACTTTTATCCCGTATTTGATAAATTCAACCCTTAATCCTTCCAGCATTATTGAAGCCGCTGCTTTGCTGCTGCAATAAAAACTGCTGCCGGGATAACCCCGGTTATCAGCCAGGCTTGAAACACCTGCAATTATTCCCTTCCTATTTTTCTTCATTCCCGGAAGCAGTTCTTCTATCCAGTAAACAAGTCCCATTACGTTTGTACCGTAAACAATTTCGCCGTCTGCTGAATTATAATTATCCGGGTTTATTGTTCTTCCGGTTCCTGCATTTAAAATTGCCACATCAATATCATTCTTAATCTCAGTCTTTACCTTAATCATACACTGCTTTACATCATCTCTATTACTCACATCATTTTGAAAGATTTGTATTTCTGCCCCGTTATTTTGCAAATCCGATTTGATTTTTTCCAGCAGTTCAATCCGCCTAGCAGTTAAAATAAGGCTGCATTTAATGTGCGATAGTTTTTCGGCAAGTGCTTTTCCCATACCCGTAGAAGCACCTGTAATTAGAATTGTTTTGTTTGTGAATACCATATTAAAAAATAAATTTAGTGGCGTAACTAAATACTGTACAACACTGGAAAAAGTGCATTATGCTTCCACCCGGCACAAAGAGATACCGGATTGCACGATTTGTGAAATGCTGTTTGTAATTTCTTCATTTAACGGGTAATCCAAGTTATGTTTATTATTCCCTGGAACTTTTACATCCTTCACCAGCATCACGTAATTCCCGGAAATTAAATTAGTTTTTTTTGAGATGTAATTTATGGAAGTAATATAAAAGAAAAAAATAATGATTCTTTGAAGAAACGCCCGGAAAACCGGGCGTAAATTGTTTTTAGCATTCTAATCTTTCAACGGGTGCATCAGGAGTCTCATGCCAGCTTCCGTTTGCAAAATATTTGTACTGGGCAGTTCCAGTTGACCAATCGTTTGATAAAACCATTCTTAACTCTACATTAGACGGTATAGCGGGACCTATTCCACCGTGAGGCGGCCACTGAATCGGGGGATAGCCCGTTGCCGTTACAAGAATGTGTGTAATATCAGGCATAACAGTCATATAAGTATAAGAGCCTAAAATGTGTGTAGGAACTTCCAAAGGAGGACTAATTGCTTGCGTGATTTCTCCGAATCCGTTTACCCTTTTGTCCGGAGTATAAACCATTAAATGCACATTGAATGTGGGCGCCCCAGGCATATTACCGCCAATGCGGTAACACACTGGGAATAATCCTGTTTTTGTATCAGCCATAAGATTTCTCCTTATAATTTATTTATAAATTAATATTAAAAAGGAAGATGTCGAAGAATTTGGAGTAAATTAAACTTTTAGATATTTAGAATCAATATTTTTTCTAATTATAAGCTAATTTTTAATTATTATTTAATATAAATCACTTCACAAATAACGTTTATTTTGGGGTATAGGTATAATCAAATAGAAGGGTGTTTAGAAAAGCGTCACATGTTATAGTTAAATAATATAATTTCGGTTATAAATATTAAGATAGTTCGATTTTGGTCTTGATTCTTAAAGAATCAATTCCCCATTTTTAATTACAGTTTTTCTTGAACCGTCTTTAAAAACAAAATCTAATTTCGCACAAACAATCGGATTTCCTTTGGCGTAGACTATATCTATATGCTCTATTTTATCCGGAGAAGAAAAGTCTTTAACCGAAATTGTTCCTCCCATATGGTCGCTTAAACCGTAAGCCCAGTGAAATCCTGCTTTTTCATCTTCAAGTACGTTTCCCGTAACGACTGCTTTATCATTACAGCCGATTGCAACTTCTGCAATGTTGCAGAGCGCTTTTTCATTATTAAATTTCAGTCTATAGTTTTCCGCTACCTTACCTTTACCTATTATATCGACTATTTTATTTTTTTCAACTTTGAATACAATTAATTCACCGCTAATTGTTACAGGAATCTCTCCGCTTGTTTTGCTGTTTGATAATTCATTCGGGCATGTACAAACTTCACCGGTAGGAAGGTTTCTTAGTCTCACAACTTTTTCATCCTCCTCCGCCGGATGCAATACTCCGTCATCTTCATAAACAATATTGTTATTTGAAATATCGTAATAACATTTATGCCCGGTTGAAAAAGTAACCTCTATCCCCACAGCTTGGTCAAATAAAGGTTTTAATGTTCTGCATGTTTCGGCAATTTTTTTATGGTCTGCAGAAAGCGCTGTTTCTTCCATTGATTTTAAAACACCCGGCATACTTCCTACGCGTAATTTGGGAATCGTCAAAGTATGCCTATATAACGGCGCAGTTGCAGAAAATTCAGTCATTGAAATAATTATAGTGGAGTTTTCTATTACTTCTCTTAATTCTTTTTTCTCAGTTTCCCAAAAGCACTTTTCCGGCAGATCGGTATTGTTATTATTTGTTGAGTAATATTTAACAAGGGGATTCACTGTTAACGAATATTTTCCCGAAAAGTTATTTAGTTCGTGTCTCCACTCATCTGCCATTTTTCGTCTTTCTTTCCACTCATTATTATCATCTTTTTCTTCTTTGGGTATGTCTATCATTATTGTAACTACTTCATCTTTTCCAGGTGCAAAAACTTCTACAAAAAATTTTTCGAGATTGAATTCCAAATTATGCCTCTTTTCTATTCCTAAATATTAAAAAAAAGTATTGTCATCCGACTTTTTGATAAAATCTATATTAACCAAAGGGTGTTGGTGTTTGCACAACATTAACAATATAAGTTCGTACCCTTTCATATCATCGATCAGTTGTTTTTAATCACCAGTATAATTTAATAATTATGCTCAATTGATAAAAAATCTTGATAATTATTTTAGAGACTAAAATTAAACTTTCCCCTTATCCTATCCCAACATTTTCTTTATATTTGTCATTTTCAAAATAATCTCAAAAATCAAACCGGAGGTAAAATGGCTCAGCGTCATCCAAAGGGATTACCTATATTATTTTTCACGGAGATGTGGGAGCGTTTCAGTTTTTACGGTATGCGCGCTATTCTTGTATTATTCTTAACTAAAGAAACAATGGGAGAAAATCCCGGGATGGGCTGGAGCAATGCAGATGCCCTTGTACTTTACGGCTGGTATACTATGCTTGTTTATGTTATGTCAATACCCGGCGGTATTGTTGCCGACCGTCTGCTCGGACAGAAAAAAACAGTCTTTTTAGGCGGACTTTTGATTGCTGCCGGACAGTTAACTTTGGCTATAGACAGTATCGTTGCGTTTTACAGCGGGCTTGCATTAATAATCACAGGAGTTGGTTTTCTTAAGCCGAATATTTCAACCATGGTTGGCGGTGAAGCGTCCTGAAAAAGGTTGACTGTATTATTAGATATTTTTGTTAAATAAATATAGTCATTCTTATAGTTTTATTCTATCGATCAGCTAGCTGATCGATAGAATAATTTTTGCCGTAATAATTT
>JASFMY010000235.1:0-3492 GCA_050117315.1 Ignavibacteria bacterium | reverse complement strand
CGGCCTAGGTATGGAACTGCAATACCAAATAAAATTGCAATCAGCAAGAGATATAAATCAACAATAAAGTAGGGATTAATAAACAGAAGATGGAATCTCTCAAAGAGATTCCATCTTTAGAATAATTAGTGTCCGGTCGAATATCTGCAAATTGTTATGATCAAATAAGTTCCAAAGTATTTCACGCTTGAATAATCATATCAATTGTTAAATTGCTCAATAGTCAAATTGTTGTGATGAAGCTTCAACGGCAATAAAACAACCTGCCTCGCCGGTAGGCGGGTGTGGCAATTTAGCCTGTCCGCCGTAGCTTCTATTTACGTAAGCGGACCTTCTGGAAATATTCGAGGAAAATAAATCATATAACTTATTCATTTGTAAATAGTTATTAGTATCCGACCGGACACTAATTAGCCACATTGTTGTTTGACTGCCCTCAACTCAATAAAATTTCTGCAAAAAAAAAGTCCGTCATTTTCGATCCCGATGTTTTTTATCGGGAGAGAAATCTTTTTTTACGTAAAGATTTCTCCCTCCCGCCATGCCGAAGATAGACAATGTACTCCGGTGTCTTTGCGGCTCCGGATGGATCATATGTTAACAGCATATATATTAAAAGACAGAGTAAGAAGTTATTATACTTGCAGTCACTTAACGCTAAGTAACGGCAAAAATTATTTCAGCTTTTGAAAAATTTCTTTTGTTAAACTAACTTCACTAAAAATTCTTTTAATGTTTTTACCTGTGACTTTTTTAAAATCATTTTCCCTCGGGCAGACTAAGACACCGCATAAATCAATTGATGCCGGGCTTATTAAAATTTTATCTTCGCCTTCAAGGAAATAGTAACCGGGCCTGTGTTTTGCGCGCGGATAAATAATTACATTCCAGCTATTATCTTTGTAAAAAGAAAGCACGTTTAATAACGGTTCTTCATGGGTTTCAAAAATGTTCTGCAATGATTTATAAACTCTTTCAAATTCATTCATGATTTTTGATTTATTGCTTGAATGAATGAAAATAAAATTCCTCAAGGGGTCGCTAATTATGTAAGATTGAATTTCATTTTCGTTCAAGTAAACTTGTGAATAGCTTGATAAGAGCAATTCTATTTCGGATTCAATAGGCAGAACACCGCTTCTCACACATTGAAAATGCAAATGGTCGGGTGCTGATGCACCGCACTTAGGCCCGTTATAAAGTAAAGTAAATTTATCTTTTAATGAAAAAGTTATATCAAGGAAAGATTCAAAGCAGTTCGTAATCTGCTGGGGCAGATGCTGAACATGCGGAATTGTAAAATGATCATTCAATATCGGATAAGGGTTGCAAAGAAAAGCAAATTCGTTATTGAACTTCACAGCCCGCTGTTCATCCGGGATATTTTCTTTGCATAAAAAACACTTCCTGTTCTCTATTGATTTTTTATCAACTTTTGCAGAAGTAGAAATTATTCTATGCGGGTTAAACTGCAGATTGATTTTAACATCATCAAAGAAAAATTCTTTCATCTTTACGTCGCTTAACGCAGTATAATTTTTATTTAATAATTCCCAAACTGTTTTTTGCTGGTTCAACAAAGCAGAAAGTTTTTGAGGCAGATTGTTAACGGTACCGTGTTTTACTAAAACGTCTTCTTCAATTTCTCTATACATTACCGGAGTTCTTTTTTTGTCTTGCGATGATTTCTATTGTACGGATCTTATCTTTGTAAAAATTATTTTTGTTTGTCTGCTCTACACTTAAATTTGAATCCGTATTTCCTTCCCATCTCCTGCAGACATAAACAGGCTCATAGATTCTAGCGATTTTGTAATCTCTGCAAATTTTTAAACTAACGGCATAGTCTTCGCCGTAGCTTGTATTAGGTAACTGGATATCTCTTAAAACAGGTGTGTAAAATGCACGAGGCGCCCCAAGTCCGTTTATACGCAATGCATTATTCTTCCCGTTTTCAAAAGTCCATTCTTTGTGGTCAACAATTCCCGGCGGTATTTCCTGCAGATCAAAGTTTGTCATTTTATAAGCGCCGATAACCATTGCACAATTTTCTTCGTAAAATTTATTTATAATTTTGCTCAGGGTGTTTTCGTCAAAGTACATGTCGTCACTGTCGAGTTGAACAGCAAACTTACCGCAGTATTCCGAATTTACTGCTTCATTCCAGCAGCCGCCAATGAGCAAGTCGTTTCTTCCCGGACTTAGATGAACAAGATTATCAAACTTAACGGTCAACTCTTTCAGCAGCTCTGTTGTGCCGTCGTTGGAAAAATTATCAACAACAATAACGTTGAAATCAAAAACTGTTTTTTGATTTAATGCGGAGGTAACGGCATCCTTAATTGTCTTTACCCTGTTTTTAACGGGAATAATAACCGATGCTTCAACAGGAAAGGATTCTTCTTCAAATTTTACAGGATCAAAATCGGAAGTTAGGTATGCGTTTATTTTCTTTAAATGATCTGTTGCCGCGGTTTCCATTTCAATTTGAACAGCACGGTTTTTGGGATCAACATAATCAAAAATTTTCTGCCCTGATTTTTTTTTATCACTTTTTAAGACAGTGTATAAAAATTCAGGTATATGAGTAATCAATTTCGATCGAGATATTTTTAACCTTATGTCGTAGAGAGCAGCAAAAGAAAATTCGTTGTCCAATTGTTCAATTGCTTTTTTCAAATTCCCGGCATTAAACAATAAAAGTTTACCGAAATCAAAATCGTCTCTTATGCTTCCGGGCTGATAATCAATCACGGGGTGTTTGGTCATGCTTGATCCATCCCTAACCAGGTAGTCCGAATAAACAATTCCCGAATTGGTATCTTTTGCTATATCCAGAAATCTCTTTATGCAGTTTTGGCCGAACTCAATATTTTCATCCAAAATTAAAAATAGAAATCCGGAATCAATTTGATTTATAAGCTTCTTAAAAAAAGCTGCGGAGTAAATAGATTTGGAAACAATATTTACGATTTGAGGATTATCAAAGTCAACAGCACAATCTGATACGGCGAAAACTTTATTTACCTTTTCTAAATTAATTGACTTCAATAATTCATTAAAGCTGCTGCCGGCGGAGTAATTTAAGCAAATAGAATATTTCATAATTTCTCTATTAATTAAAATTCAACAAAAGAACCAACCCGGAATTGACGTCCCGGTTCAGGTAAACTCCATTGAGTGTAATAAAGTTTATCAAAAACATTATTTACTCTTAAGAATACTTGCAAATCTACATCTTTATATGGTTTTATTAAACATGATAATCTAAAATTGAAAAGTAAATAATTCGTAAATTTTTGTATATCTATTGATTGAGCAAGAACAATATTAACGATTAATAAAAATTTTAGGAGAGGGTGTTTCATGAACAATTCTTTCAAAAAGTAGCAACTAATTAGGGATTGCTGAAGTTCTCAGATGCAAAATTCAAACCTATGTTGCTTATGGCACAAAGCTCTCAGTGTATAAGCCATTTTTCTAAGCTTTAGA
>JASFMY010000234.1:0-3570 GCA_050117315.1 Ignavibacteria bacterium | reverse complement strand
CAAGAATTCTCTAAAGCTTAGAAAAATGGCTTATACACTGAGAGCTTTGTGCCATAAGCAACATAGGTTTGAATTTTGCATCTGAGAACTTCAGCAATCCCTAAATAAACCGATTACTCTTGAAGAGTTCGGCATTGGGCGTGATTACGAAGAGTTTAAGGCAGGAACCCCGGTTACCGTGAGGGATGAATATTTCGACTTTTTGTTTGATGTAGTTTATGACAGCGCCGCAGCCGGAGCGCCGATTGCGGGAACAAATTTCTGGACCTGGGGCGGCGAAGGTCGGGCAGGACACGATGACGGCAAATGGCGACCGGGAGATGCATTCACCGGCGATCCGCCGCAGGAACCGCAGGGGTTGAATTCAATTTTTAATACGGACTTTTCTACTCTCAAAATCATAAAAGAACATTCGGAAAAAATGAATTCATTGGACAAATAAATTGTGATTAAACCAGAATGAGAATAGCGATATTCCGGAAAAGTAGAGAGGGAAAGAAAAACATTAATTAAAAAACGGTTTCCTTTTTTTAAAGATTCCCGGTTTTAGTTTTTTTCACTTTCGATGTTAATGCTCATTTACCCACTATAACGGTAATGTCCAATTATTATAAAATCGAATAAGCAGTCTTCCAAAACCTGACCATTACCAATATTGTGAACTATTAAATATCTTTTCCCGTCTGTTGATCTTTTATTAACTACGATACCAATATGTTTTACACCGCTACCAAGATCCCAGCAAACAATATCACCCGGCAAATAGTCCTCCGGTTCATTTGTTATTTCATCAACTGTTCCGTGCCTCGTAAAGAATGTCATTAGGTTTGGAACCCGTCTATGGTCAATATTCTTATCAGTTCGGGAAAGCCCCCAATTTTTTGGATACTTTTCGAAGTTCATCTTCATATCTTCGTGAACTTCCTTTTGCAAATCAATACCAAGTTTTCTGTAGGCTCTGATTATCACATCGGTACAAACCCCTTTGTCAGAAGGTACATCACCGTTCGGATAATCGATCTCAAAGTAACAGGGATCATAACTGACATTTTGTTCGGTTAATAATAATGTAGAGTCAGCAAGATTTTCATAAAAGTTCGTCTGCGCAGCCGCAGTTGAGTAAGTTAAAATGGCAAAAAAAATTTTGAGTAGTTTTGTTTTCATAAATTAGTGGTCAGCTAAATTTAATCAGTGACAAAAATTATATTTCTTCCGATATTCTATTTAGTTACATGTTGCTGCAGATATTTTACTCAGTATTTACAACAACCTCATGAGTCGTAATCCCATTTTCATTAAAGCATTCTATTGAAAAATAATAATCTAGATTGGCATTTAAGCTGTTTATTGTTAATGTAGTATCTTTATAAACAATGTAATTTTGATACAATCTATTTTCATCAATGCCGAAGCCAATATTGTAACCTGTTGCATTATCAGATTTATTCCATGAAAGATTTACACTTCTTTTGTCTTCCGGGTTCCGTTTTGCCACAAACTTACTTATTCTTTTTGGTGCATCTCCTTTGCCTTTGCCGAAAACTCTGAATCCGCTAATAGCAAAATGCCCTCCGGGTACTTCTATATTTGTAATCTTCAAATATCTACACGAAACACTGTTGGGCAGCTGTACATAATCATGCGTGTTATCCGTTTTGTTTTGAGACTTATCAATCAGCATCGTCCAATTATTATTGTCATTGGAATACTCAACTATATATCTGTGAAATAAATCCTTGTTTCTTCCAAGTGTAGTCGTATTGTGTTCAGCAAAATTTATTTGTGCAGCATAAACATCATAATATTCCTCAAGATCAAGGATAGCAAATTCACCTTTGTTTCCGCTTACAGCCGCCCAATATGTTCTTATATTTTCATCCGTCATATTTGAGGCCGCGAGAGAATCAACAGACGACGATACTTTTACGCTTTTATCATATGACAGCAGCATCCATCCCGGAAAAATTTCTTCAAAACCGAAGATTCTTTTTTGAGGTAACGCCATTGGGTAATCCCCATATTTTGTAACGGAGTACAATGTTCTCTCTTCATCAAAGAATGCAGGAAACAGTCCCAGTCTGCGTTCGAAGATATGTTTTTGTGAAATGGTTATTGTACCAATATGCCAGTAATTCCCGTACATGTCTGTAAAAGTACTTCCATGTCCGGCACCGGCCGCAAACCCTTCAGGTTTGTAAGCAAAAGGATTGTGCGGCTGAAGACTAAATGGGCCAAGTGGATTATCTGAAATATAAACACCGTCGGAGTAGCTTTTAAATTCGGTTCCCGGACCTGAATACTGCAAATAGTATTTACCATTGTGTTTATTCATCCAGGTTCCTTCTATCCAGGGACTTTGATTTACCAAAGTGTTATAATCGCCGGGGACTTCCCATCCATATTGCTCCGGGTTAGCATGTTTCAATTCTACAGGTTCACCAATAAATGAAAAATTATTCTTGTAGTCCAATTCCACTCCATAAAGTGGATTCTCGTTTGAGCAACCCCAATACAAATAAAGGCGGTTATCGTCATCCAGGAAAAAAGCCGGGTCCCAAACAGGGACTTCGATTTTTTCTCTGGCTATCCTCCACTTACCGCTAACCGGGTTAGTTGATTTGTAAATAGTATTCTGTTCTCGTGATGAAGCCAAAAAATATAATGTATCACTTATTGCAATGGCTGTGGGAGCATAATCTTCGACCCGGATTTCATCAGTTTCTATTAATGTCCAATTAATCAAATCTTGAGAATGCCAATAGCCTCCTGATTTTGATGCAAAAAGAAAATACCTGTCTTTGAACCAGACAATAGTTGGGTCGGCAGCCTCTCTTCTCGACGGCTCATCTAAACTAAACCTGTAACTCAAATTAATGGGATTACAAAATGTTTTTAATTTGACATTTTCTGATTGGGATTTTGGCCGGCATCCAATAAGAAAAAATATCATGATTAAAGAAGTTACGAAAGCTTTCATTTTGGCTCCCTATTTTTTAGATCCACTTTTTTGTACTTGATGCGAGTAAATCGTATCGGTTGATATCCACCTGGATTTGCTTCTCCAAGTATTATTTGATATTCGATTTTGGCTTCTATTTCTGATTTACTCATATGTCAGTGTTTTTTTATAATTGCGCACAACGACTGAGGCTATACGCAGTTAATTTGCGACTATTTTAACCTCAATCTCATCTATAATATTATAAAACTCTCAATAAAATCAACATTTCCTCAATCACATCAACCAGCCGAGCAAATTAATTGCGAATAGCCTATGTTATGTGAAGGTGGTTTGCTTTTATCATATTGCCTCTAATCAATTACTTTCCATTCAGGTAAGTTTTCAGGTGGCCAGCCATCAGCTGTTTGAACATTCTTTTTAAAACGAAAATCACAAATCGGAGCGCCGTTACCTATTGTTTGTGTGCGACTAAATCCCATGCTATACACGATCCGAAAAAAAAATTAAGTTTGGGACTGTTTAAAGAGATAGAAAAAGGTTAAGTTTGTTAGAATGAAAATCGAGTTAACCAATATAGAAAAGGCAGAGTTAAAGCACTACCACAGAAA
>JASFMY010000233.1:0-3590 GCA_050117315.1 Ignavibacteria bacterium | reverse complement strand
ATATACGGAGTACCTCTAATTATTGCAGGTGTCAAGCTTTTAAACGCATCAGACGAGCTTAAATATTACATCAGCACCAACGATGAAGAACATTTCAGGTTTGCTTTTTTCAATTTAAACAGGTATTTCAAGCTATCGGGGATTTCCATGATTATAAGGATAAGCTTTTTGCTCCTGTTCTTTATTGCTTATATCTTTATAATTGTATTCTTTTTATCTCAAATAACTGATTTGTTCAGGAATTTTCCTGCAGACAGGTATTTTTAGAAAAGAGAATCTACTTCTTTTTCATTAAGCAGCCGCCATTCACCCTCAGGTAAGTTCCCGAGTCCGAGAGCCCCTATTGATGTTCTTTTCAATTCTATCACAGGATGACCTGTATATTCACACATTTTTCTGACCTGCCTGTTTCTTCCTTCATGAATAACAATCTCAACATAAGTACAGGATTTATCTTCTTTAATTACCTTAATTTCAGCCGGGTGTGTAAGATATCCGTCAATCATGATGCCTTTTTCAAACAACTCCATGTCATCATCGGACATCTTTCCCTTGATCTTCGCCGTATATGTTTTATTCTTTTCATATGACGGATGTGTCAAGGCTTGTGCAAAGTCTCCGTCATTTGTCAGTATAAGCATTCCGGATGTATTATAGTCAAGCCTTCCGACAGGATATACCCTTGCATCAATACCGGATAAAAGATCTAAAACCGTTCTCCTACCAAACTGTTCTTTAGTTGTAGTAACATATCCACAGGGCTTGTTGAGTAGTATATAGACCTTCTTATCCTCCAACTGTACAACCTTTCCGTCAACGCTGACCTCATCCATTTCTTCAACCCTGATTCCCATTGCAGTAACTGTCTTACCGTTTATACAAACCCTTCTCTGCCTTATAAGCTCTTCAGACTTTCTTCTTGATGCAACACCCGCCATTGACAGATACTTCTGCAATCTTACAGCTTTCTTCATATAACCCCCCCTGCTCCTGACTTTTTCAGATAATTAACAGACAAGCATATTATATCACAGATAAAATCACACCTCAAAAACATATAGCATTTGAGTTTCCTCGTTTTTTATATCCATATGTCATGAAGATAATATTTTGAAATAAGCATAATGAAAAGGAAATTATCCAAAGTCAGATGCAAAAAAAAGAGTTCTCTGAGAATGAGAACAGACTTTGGATAATTTTATTGGACTAAACCGTTGACCAGTGGCACCTATGGGGAAAATACAGTTTTTATCTTTTGTTTTTGGGGAACGAACCTCTGCAGTAATACTTCTTCTGTATAAAAATATTTGAAAAAGAAAAAAATTGTTTTAAAATGCACAATACTCCCTCCTCCCCCATTTAAGTGGCAGTGAAAAATGTTATAAAATTTCTGCTTTTAAGGAGAAGTTCTTGCAAGATGTCCAATACCGCAGTTTGGACATAACGTAATATCTTTACCAGTCAACTTTTTCAGGAGTTCAACCGCAGATTTTTTTACCCTTGGAATACTATTTATAAGTGTATTTGTTAGCTTCTTGCAGAGCTTTAGTTTTGTTGATTTATTAACCGGACTCAACAACCCATAATGGCGGATTTTTGTAAAACGCACCGGCAGTATATGAATAAGAAAACGTCGAATGAATTCGTCTGCAGTTAAATCCATGCATTTGTATTTATTGCCGTCCCTATAGTCACGCCACTTGAATGTGACTACACCGTTTTCAAGTTTAATTATACGATTGTTGGAAATGGCAACACGATGCGTATAACGTCCGAGATATTCAACTACACAGTCAGCGTTTTTGAACGGTGGCTTACAATAGACAACCCAATCTTTTTGATAAAGCGATGATACTAAATCATTAAATGGAGTCATTTCTCGCAGATATGATATTGACCTGAAAAATTCAAGATTTGCCCTCTTTAAATAGTATAGGAACTTACCCCTGAATTTCCGGGATAAAACCTTCACAGGAATAAAGAAATTTTTTCTGGAGTTAACCCATTTGCCACATGAATTAAGTCCACCGCCTGGCACAATACAATGAATATGAGGATGAAATGCCAGATTTTGTCCCCATGTATGAAGAACTTCTGTAATACCTATTTGCGCTCCTAAATACTTTCTATCAGAAGCAAGTTCCGTTAAAGTCTCTGCAGCAGCTTTAAACAATATTTTATAGACAACCTCCTGATTTTGATAGGTAATAGTATTCAAAGTCTCCGGAATAGTAAAAACAATATGAAAATATCCAACATTAAGCAGGTCATCCTTTCTGGCATCAATCCAACGTTCCTTTTTTAAAGTCTGACACTTGGGGCAATGGCGATTGCGACAGGAATTGTAGGATATACGTGTATAACTACAATTGTCACATTCATCAACATGTGCACCCAGTATCGAGGTCCTGCAATGTTCAATAGCTCGCATTGCTTTTAACTGGTTGGGGATAAGTTTATGGTTCTGCCGATATATCTCACCGTGCTTATTAAAAATATCCTGCAATTCAACCATTCAACTAATCCTCCGACTCGCAATATCCGGAGAATTTATCAAGAGGGCTTTTAATATTCGCCGTTAAATTGGCAAGATGCAGATAAATTGTCGTGGAACGAATACTGCAATGACCAAGCAATTCCTTGACCTCTAAAAGAGTTGCACCATCTTCAAGCAGATGCGTTGAAAATGCATGGCGAAGCGAATGTATAGAAACGTTTTTTGTTATGTTGGCCCTTTTTGCTGCTCTATTGAATGCAGCTTCTACTGCTTCCAAAGTAATATGAGAAACATTATATGTACCAAGAAAAAGCCATCCTTCAGGATGTCTGGGACAATACTTCTTCCAGTACTCTCGCAAAACGCCAAGACATGCATTTGAGAGCAAGGTATATCGCTCCCTGCCTCCCTTGCCATTTTCTACAAACAGACGCATGTTTTTTGAATCTATATGCCGGATTTTAAGCGCAGCAGTTTCACTTACGCGCAGGCCTGCGCTATATGTAACCATAAGCATTGCCTTGTGCTTTAAGTTTTTACAACTCTCAATAATTGAATGTACTTCTTCTCTTGTTAAAATTTCCGGAAGTTTTTTTCGTCTTTTCTGACGCGGAATCTGAAGATAATTAAGAGTACGGTTTAATGTTACTCCAAAAAGAAAACGTATGGCTGAACTGTAAGCATTTACACTTCCAGGTGATAGTTTTTTTTCTTTGATTAAGTAACACAAAAATTTGCGGATATCATATTCATTGAGTAGTTCTACAGGTCGATTGCAGTACTTGAGAAAAATACTCGCATTTAGTGTATAACTCTCCAGTGTATTTTTTGATAGTCCCCGCAGCTCAATATCCTCTTGCATTTTGAGTAAAACTTGTTTTTTGTTTTTCATGGTACATTCTCCTTAAATTTATTAGCAGTATAACTGCATAACAATTTTAAGGTATTTAAAGACGAATAAAAATAATATTACAAATAGTATTGTAGATGCTGCGAAGTTTTTGCCAATAAGAATGCGTAAGCATTCTATCCGATTATTAAAGCTTTTTTAAAGGTTCTACCACCTCGCCAGCGCTTTAGTCCAATACAGCAA
>JASFMY010000232.1:0-3592 GCA_050117315.1 Ignavibacteria bacterium | reverse complement strand
AAAAAAAAAAAGCACAAGTCTCGAGAGAGCCGAGATGACCGGAATCTCATAGCTAAGGCAAGGGTGTCCATCGTGAGATGGAATCCAAAGGAAGCCGTATGCAAAACTTTGTTATGACGAACAGGAATCGGATATAAGGCGGGTATTGCCGGGTAATTGACCCTTGAATCAAGACGCCCAATAGTCATCCGGGAGGTAATACATGTAAATCCGGCATAACAAAGAGAAAGTTCTAATACTTACCCCGGGAGATCTTTACGTTTTCTCCAAAGCCACGGGTTGATAGAGCCGGCAAAGAATAAAGGGAGATATGCTATCAGGCAACTGATAGAGGAAGAACGAAAAGAAGTCAGCAGAGGACATAGTATTCCGGTAAAAAAAAAAAAAAAAAAGACGGAAGAAGGTCTGAATTCAATAACAGAGGCAGAAACTTTTGATGAGTAAAAACAGAAAGCAACAGAAAAACAAGAATCAAATGGAGTTATTCGACAGATTTGGAAGAAAACCTGAATCAGCGACAGCCGGGGGAATCGGCAAAGCGCAGATCCCAGGAGTTGAACTGTTATCTCGATTGGAAAGACAGAGAGCCTTAACTACAAAACTATTGGAGGAGATAGTAGACTATGCAAACCTAAATAAAGCCTACAAACAAGTAGTCGGCAATTGCGGAAGTGCCGGGGTTGATCAAATGGATATAGAAGGCTTCAAAGAATGGTATGGCGGTAAAGTCAAAGACCTACGATCAATGCTCATCAAAGAGGACTACAAAGTAAGTCCGGTACTGAAAGTAGAAATAGCAAAAGATGAAGGAGGCAAGAGACAACTTGGCATACCCACGGTAAAAGACCGACTAATCCAACAAGCCATCCAGCAGGAACTCAGCAAACACTATGAACCATACCTTAGTGAACATAGTTACGGCTTTCGAGCGGGAAGAAGTGCCCATCAAGCAGTAGAACAAGCAAGCCGATATATCAAAGAAGGCCAACAGTGGGTTGTAGATATAGACCTGGAGAATTTCTTCGACAAAATAAATCACGACCGACTGATGCAGAGATTAAGCAAAGCAATAGGAGATAAACGCCTACTTCGGCTAATCAATGCATACTTGAAAAGCGGAATGATGGAAGGCGGCTTGGTCGAGCAAAGAATATCGGGAACACCGCAAGGCAGTCCGCTTTCACCTCTGCTATCGAACATAGTCCTCGACGAGTTGGACAAAGAACTCGAAAGAAGAGGGCATAGCTTCTGCCGATATGCAGATGACTGCAACATCTATGTAAGGAGCAAGAAAGCGGGTCAACGGGTAATGAGAACAATAATCAAGTTCATAGAAAAGAAGCTGAAACTAAAGGTCAACCACTCAAAGAGTGGAGTAAGGCACTGCTCGGAAGTAAAGTTCTTAGGCTACACGATAATGACAAAAGGAAAGATAAGAGTATCAGATAAATCGATAAAGCGCTTGAAGGAAAAAGTAAGAGAAATAACTCGAAGAAACAGAGGAGTAAATTTCGAATCAGTCATAGAAGAACTAAACAGAGCAATAATTGGATGGACAAATTACTTTCGGCTGGCAAATATCTGGCTTAACAACTTCAGAGACATAGACTGCTGGCTAAGAAGAAAACTAAGGTGCTACCGCTTAAAACAATGCGGCAAGAAGTACACAATAGTAAAGCTCCTTCAAAGCTTAGGCTGTCCATTACAGAAAAGCTGGAATGTAGCAATGTATTCACAAGGCTGGTGGAATATGTCGAAGAAGGTTGCAGTAGAACATACAATGAATAACCAATGGTTTGCAGAAATGGGATTACAATCATTACTCCAAAGAATGAGTAGGTAGCTTATTGGAAACCGCCTTGGTACGAAGAAACGTATGCCGGGTGGTGTGGGGGGACGGCGGTCAACTCCGCCTCCTACCCGATTAGAAAATAATAATCACATGCAATTCAAGCTTCGTAGATGCTTCATTAAATATAGTTCACAAAATTATTGCCGTATTGATTGTTTTTACGACAGAATAACAATTTATGCCGGTATTAAATAATAAAACACCTACGGTGTTTTGTCTCTTGGGGAGAATATCTTTTTCTACAATAATTAAACGGCTAAAGCCGATTGATTTATTTAATTTTATTTGAATGACTTATAGTTGGAAAATGTTCCTTAAAGCAGCATGTCTATAAATAATTATTAAAAATTCCCATTGAAGCGACACATAATGAAAAAACTACGACTAATTGCATTAAGTTTGACGCTTATGCGCTCTGCGGGATTCGACAATTTTTTTATTTTGCCGAAACTCTATTGAGAGTTAAGAGACTTAATAATGAAACACCTGTGTTGATTTTATTATTGATTAATTTTAACCGATGTATGAAAAAATGAAACTAAAATAGAGTTTTTGCAACAAGTATAAAATACCACGTAGACTTTCTTGAAAGTCGTTATTAACAATAATTAAATCAAAAGGAGGATATTATGGATTATCATTTAACTTTACCTAAAGGGGTCATTAAATGTATAAAGGCAGTAATACTGAGGCGGTATGGTCCCCGGTTAACCCTGAAATATTTGATGGCTGGCATAATGGAGACACATTGATAGTAACGTGCTCGTTTAACCTGAAGCCAGATGTTAGTCCACTCCCCCCCGGCAGGAGAATATGCAGGACTCTGTGCCGGTGCTTGCAATTCTACTAATAAAAGGGCTGTTGATAAGTTAATATCCCAAGCAATAAGGCTCCCCTTGGCTAACCCTGGTCAATTATTGGGTAATGGGATAACAACAAACTCTTCCCCGGGATCGAGTAACATCTTTTATAACTGCAAATCATTAAAAAAAACATTTCCTCTGCCACTCCTATTGTCATGTCAATTCTGTATTGTCCGGTAATCCCCGTATTAATACATTACGGGGCAGGCTTTAAGTCGGGATCTACAAATAACTTATACTATGTCATTCCCGCACGTATTAAGCGGGAATCTAATTTATAAAAATGGATTCCCGATAAAAGCATTCGGGAATGACACGACACTTCATTGTTGACATAACACTAGATAGAGGAAGCTTGGTAAACTATGTCTATCAATATTCTATGACATATAACGGGAATAATACAGTTGCTAACGGCAAAGAAGTAGAGATTGTTTTTGGATATGGTGACCCGATGGATAGTGAAGTGATTTCATGAACATCCTGAACTTATAAAAAGCAAGCCTAAAAAGTCAATCAACCGGCCGCCGGGGCGGCGGCCGGTTGAGGTGTTTTGTCTAAAGATTGTTTAAAGGTTTAATACCCCCTAATTTTTAAGATTTAGCTTCGCAAGCTCGGTTCCCGCCAAAAAGACGGCGGGCAGGCTCTCCGAAGGTCAACCTGTATAGTCCTGAAATAGGTTGACAAAAAAAGTCAACTAAAACCAGGACAAAAAATGAAAAAAGAAAAATCACAACATTACAGCGAGCCGTTCAAAAGGCAAGTAGTCCAAGATGTATTAGAAGGCAAATACAGTAAAGAAGCAGCAAGAAGAATTCATGGTATAAAAAGTAAATGCGCAGTATTATATTGGATTCGAAAATTTAGCGGACAAAAA
>JASFMY010000231.1:0-3658 GCA_050117315.1 Ignavibacteria bacterium | reverse complement strand
CAGCATTTTTTCTCTTAATTCTCCCATTTTTACTCCTTTTTCTTTGTTGGTGATGAGAGAATATAAAAAAATACTCTTTCATTTTGTCAAAGAACATCTGCTGCCGCTTTGGCGGTTTCGTTCAACTTAAGGTTAATCCGTCACTGAGTGCCTGTCCACCGTAGTTATACGAAGGTGGGCCTGCCCGCCTGTACTTTGGCGTGGGTCAGTGACGACAGTAAAATGAAGTCACGTGAATGGCTGTTACCATCGATCTTTTTCGATAGGTAACCCGATGTTCTCCCGCTTGGAAAGAAAAATTCCAACGGGACAAGTGACATCGGGACTTTATCGGGACATGCTCTAGTGTTGATTATAAAAAAATTGTAGGATGGAATGTAAAAACATTATATATAATTAGTATATTTATTTGCTTCAGAAAAAGGACTTATCATGAATATAAGATTATCTGAAAAAGAAAAAATAAAAATTCTTAATTCCGACGACCTCTTTGATATAATGCAGCGTATACTAAAGCGTGAAAACAAAATAGACAGAGACCGTGAACATTTTTGGGTAATAGGACTAGCCAGCAACAACAGATTATTGTTTATTGAGCTTATCAGCAAAGGAACAATAAACAAAGCTCTGGTAGAACCAATGGAAGTATTCAGCTTTGCGTTACAGAAAAGAGCAGTAAACATAATGCTGGTACATAATCATCCAAGCGGAGAACTACGACCATCGGTAGAAGATAATGATATAACGGATAGGCTAATCCAAGTAGGGATAATAGTCAATACACATGTTCTGGATCATTTAATAATAAGTGAAAAAAGTTACTTAAGTTATCTAAGTATAGGCTTACTGGATGAGCTAAAGAAAAGTACGAAATATGTGCCACCATATAAGCAACTGGAAATGTTGAAAAAAGCAGAGAGAGAAAAGGGCAAAGAGCAAGGGAAAAAAGAAGGAGAAAAGATTGGGGTAAAGAAAGGCATAAAAGAAGGTGAAGAAAGAGGCGCAAAACTAAAAGCGATAGAAATGGCAAGGATTTGTTTAGAGAAAAAGATGGAAATAAAAGTAATAGCTGAACTAACCGGCCTAACAGAACCAGAAATCGAAAAGATAAAGAAAGAGCTTGAGAAGTAAAATAAAAGACGCATATAATCCCGTTCGATTCCGGCAAATACGGTTCTTAGGGGGCTTGGAGGTGGTGACAACTCCCGGCTACCCGGTATACCACTTAGGACATTTAATATATTAGAAGTACCGATTTGAAAAAACAAATTATGAACAACAATAATAAACTAATATTCCATTGCCATAGTAGGAGTTTATATGAAACGGATATTATTGCTTTTTATTTTTCTTAAGTACTCAATAATATTTTCCCAAGTCATAACATTTTTACCAGAAAAGCCTTATGCAGGCGATACATTAAGTATATCATATAATCCATATGTTGAAAGCTCTAAGTTCTCCATAAATAATGAAGTTTATGCTATAATATGGGAAATGAAAAATGATGGCAATTACGAGAAATATTTTCAAAAAATGGAAAGGAATGATTCAACACTTTTTACAAAAATATCAGTTAATGAAGTTACAGCTAAATATATCATCTACTTTATTACATTATCTGAAGAGTCATGGGATCCAAATTCTTTGGAAATTGCAGTTTATAACAAATCAAATATCCCAATCAAATATGCTTACTATAACAATTATGAAGAAGAGATAAAATACCATCCAGATAATCTCTCTATATATAGGGACAAGTGGTTAAATGAAAAATCCAATTCACCAGAGAAATATAAAGGCATAATAAGAGCGGATATGAATAAACTTCCTAAGGAAAATACCATTGATGTGCTCTTTTGCAAATCCTTAGGATATCTTTTACTTGATGAAAAGGAAACAAGTCTTGAAATTATTAGGAAGATGATAACAGATCATCCGGAGCACCAATTCACATTTGCTGCAGTTGATTTATTTCTAAATGAACTATTTTCCAGCAATTATAAAGGACCTTTGAATGAAAGGCTTAAAAATATTGCAGAAGAGTTGGTTATGGAAACAAAAAATTCACTATATACTTACGAGCTTGTTGGAAGAAATGTTTTTGATTTTTCTGATAGCTGTAAAATAAGTATTTGCGAAAACTGGATGAAAAATTATCCTGATAATCCAGTACCATATTTAATTCTATCGTATGTTTATAAGGATAAAAAACCTGAATATGCAAAAAAACTGATTATGAGATTTATAGATCTAAGTTTAGTAGGCAAATACAGATTATATAAAGATGTTATGGGTTTGGCTAATACATTTTATTTAAGAGAAGCTTATTCACTCCTAAGCGAGATAAGCAAAAATCTAAAGGATTACACAACTGCAATCGCAGCAATAAAAATGGCTCAATCCATTCTTACTCCTACTGATGAAATGTATTTGTTGGAAGGAGATATCTGGTTTCAACTAGGAAATATTAAAAAAGCTGAAGATGCTTTTATAAAATCCTGGCATCAAGCAAAGCCTGAAGCAAAGGATAGAATATTTAATTGCTATAAATTGAATCACAACACGAACGATAATTTTGATGAGTATTTAATGGAAATAAACAATACCGAAAAGAATTTATCAAAATCAAATTTGGAAAGTAATAATAGTAATGTATCAGGTAATCAGATTGGATTTGGTGCGGCTAAACCGTTCAAAGTATGCACAATGAAAAATGATACAATATCTTTATCATCGTTAAAGGGTAAAATAGTAGTTATGAAATTTTGGTACATTAACTGTGCTCCTTGCCGTCAAGAAATTCCAGAATTGAACAAACTTGTTGAAAAATATGATAAAGATAATGTTGTCTTCCTGGCCTTTGCATTGGATGATAGAGCCGAACTTAATAACTTTTTAGACCATGTAAATTTTGATTATGAGGTAATTCCGAATGCGAATAAAATTGTAGAAGATTACGGAGTAAAATATTTCCCGTCACATTTTATTGTAAATCAAATTGGGGAAATTGTATTTAAACAAGAAGGTGGAGGAAGTGCCAGTTGTGAAAAGATTTCTAGAGTAATTAGTAAGCTATTATAAATTAATAAGGAAAATATTTCCTAATGAAGAATGGAAAAACAATATTCCCAAGTTCATAGTTACATTAAAGTAATTGGAAAATTAGAACAGTATAAAGTTAAAAGTAAAGAAAGTGGTATATATCCAGCAATGCCAATGACCACTTTAAAAAAGGTCAATTTTGAGCTGAAAATAGGGCTTGAGAAAAATAAAAAATAGTAATGGTCACTTTCTTTTTGAATAAAGACAACTGTCTTTATTTGGGACTCAACCCGACAGCCCCGACAAAGAACGTCGGGATAAACTAAGAAGAAGCCGAACCTGTCTGCCGAAGCCTTGGCGTAGGTAGATTGATTGATTTTCTGAAGGGAAGTTCAAAAAGAAAGTAGGCTTTTAAAATTATAGAAAATAATAAATTAGTTTCGCCACGTTTTTACGGAAAGTTAAACGTGGCTACAGATTCTCGGCAATTGTGACTGACTTGGCGGAGCTGTTCTGGGCGGCGGGTTATTTGCAACGCCGTTTTGCGACATGAAGTCACGTAAGTGGCTGTTATCATCGTCTTTAAGATAGATAACCGGGTGTTTTGCCACCT
>JASFMY010000230.1:0-3746 GCA_050117315.1 Ignavibacteria bacterium | reverse complement strand
CGTATTAAATCCCCATAGAATAAGGGGGATGGTTTCGCACAACAGAATTTTATCTGTAAATGACATAATATAGCTTTATCCGCCTTTATATTTTTTTCTCATTTCCAGATAAAATTCTTTAAAGTTAAGTTGACGCCCATGCGCAGAGTGGGATGAGGAATCTTTCAATTAGAGTACGATTTCAAAGATTTCTCTCCCGACAAAAAAACATCGGAAGAGAAATGACAAAACGTTTAGATATCTAATTTTGCAGAAATTCTAATCAATTAAAATTGTTTTCTGCAAATTAATATCAAATATAAATAGGAGAGATAATATGTACTTGTTGCAAATTGGTTTTTGGATTTTGTCATAAAGTCCTCTCTTTTAAAGACCTGCCCGCCGTACGAGACTTTGGGAGGCCGGGAGGATTTAGGTGAGTTTTAAATAAAAACAAAGTCCCAAAACCAATGTAAACCTATTTGTAAGTTCGTACAATGTTGAAAAAGAAAGAGAAAATGTATTAAAGATACTTTCTCTTATTGCACCTATTTTAGCATCCGGTTTTTCCTTTTCAGGGGAGATTTTATCGTAGTTATATCTTGCCCCTAATTCAAAATTAAATTTACCGCTGCTGAAAGGCAGTTATCGAAACTAATGTTAAGTAATTTAGTAAAAGTAAAAAGTTGATTGACTTGTTTTTTTAATAGACTTATATTGCTGAAATTCAAATGAGTATTTCGAAAATCAAGTTAAATGACTTAAAATACATTTTTTACGTGTTATTAGATACATTATCTCTTAGAAAGTTTCCAAATAAAGTTTAAAAGTTTTTTAATACAAATTTTGAAAATTTTTTTTAATATTAGAAATTATATGGAATAAAAATAGTAGTAATACGTCTAAAAACAGACCCATCTATCCTTGATGAGTTAAAAAACATTATTTTAAAATAAATTTAGGTGAATTATGGAGGCTGCAAAAGTAGATCATAACAAGTTATACCGTTTGCCGTGGACATTGCCGGATAATGCTATATCCTGGTTGGAACCCACTGCACAGTGCAATCTTGCATGTGACGGTTGTTATCGTGAAAATGAAAAAGATTCACACAAATCTTTTGAAGAAGTAAAACACGAACTTGATATTTTTCAGAAATACAGGAAGTCGGATTGTATATCTATTGCCGGAGGTGATCCTCTTCTTTACCCGGATATAGTTAAATTGGTTGCCGAAATAAAATCACGTAAAATTAAACCGATTGTTAATACCAACGGTGTTGCCCTAACAATGGATTTGCTCCGCGAGTTAAAGAAAGCCGGTGTTTACGGGTTTACTTTTCACGTAGACAGCAAACAGGGAAGAGGAAAAGAATGGAGAGGAAAAACAGAAATTGAATTAAATGAATTGAGATATCAATATGCAAGCATGCTTGCCGAGGTTGGAAATATTGCATGCTCATTCAACTCAACGGTTTATGAAGATACAATCCAGTATGTGCCTGATCTGATTGAATGGGCAGGTAAAAATATTGATATAGTGCAAACCATGGTATTTATAGCTTTCAGGCATGTTGTTCCTCAAATGCCTTTTGACTGGTATGCAGGTGGGAACAAAGTTGACTGGCAGTCGATCATGTATCATTCGGATTCAAAAAGAAAAATTGATATTTTATCTACCCATGTTCTTGCAGAAGCAAGAAAAAGATTCCCGGAATTTACTCCTGCAGCTTATTTAAACGGTACCGAAAAAGCTGATTCCTTTAAGTGGATGCTGTCGCAAAGGGTAGGTTCTAAAGGAAAAATTTATGGTTACCTCGGACCAAAGTTTATGGAAATAATTATGGCCGGGCATCACTTTTTGAACGGTACTTATCTATCGTATGCTTCACCAAAAACAACAAGAATGGGAAGAATATCATTATTAGCACTTTGGCCTTTTGACAAAGGTACAAGAAAAGCTCTCGGAAGAATGTTTGCCAACCCTATTAGATTTTTAAAAAGGGCACATATGCAGAGTGTAATGTTTATTCAGCCGGTAGATTTTATGCATGACGGAAGGCAAAGTATGTGCGACGGCTGTCCCGATATAACTGTTTATAATAATGAATTAATCTGGTCATGCAGAATGGAAGAACCAAAAAAGTTCGGTACGTTTCTCAGGTCGGTTCCCAAAGATTAATTTCATCCCTTTTAAATTTATGTCCCCTAAATTTTAGGGGACAGTTTGATTATCTCCAATCTAAATTATAAGTTAACGTCTGTTCATAATTGCTGGTTTAATGGAAGAAAACAAATCCACCAAAGAAAAGATTCTTGCAACAGCGCTGGACTTATTTTCAAAAAACGGTTTTGCCGATTCCTCGATAAGAATGATTGCAAGAGAAGTAGGAATAAGGGAAAGCGCTATTTATAACCACTTCAAGTCGAAAGAAGAAATTCTTCAAAAATTAATAAAGACCCGAAAGAATATTGATTCAAATTTATTAGACGATGAGTTGTTGAACGAGCTTAGCAATCCGCATGTGTTCCTTAAAAAGTTTTCAGGTAAGCTCTTGGAAAGATGGAATACTGAAGAAGAAATAAAATTCTTTCGTTTATCTTCAATTGAAAAATACAGGGATGCAAACGATAAAAAAATTTTCAATGATAATTTTTTGGGAGAAATAAAATCTGTATTAAAAATGATTTTTACAGAGCTGATAAAACATAAAGTCATAATAAAGATAGAGCCGGAATTATTAGTCGATGAGTTTCTTGCAATACTACTGGTGTTGAGAGCAGAATATTTACATGAGCTGCCCCCGGTTGAATTAAAAAAAATTAACACAAAATTGGTAAACCACGTTAACTTCTTTTGGAACGCAGTTAAAATGTAGAAGACAATATGAATATTATTCCCTCAAAAACCGATATAGTTGAATGTCATAAAAAGATATTACCATTTGTAAATAAAACTCCGGTTTTAACTTCATCATCTTTAAATAAAATTTTTGGGTGCGAGTTATTTTTCAAATGCGAAAACTTTCAGAAAGTAGGAGCATTTAAATATCGCGGTGCAGCCAACGCGGTTCTTTCTTTAACAAAAGAGGAACTATCGAAAGGGATTGCGACACACTCGTCGGGCAACCACGCACAAGCAATCGCACTTGCTGCAAAGGTAAATAACGCTATGTAATGCCTGAAAATACACCTAAGACTAAAATCAATGCGGTTAAAGGTTACGGAGCAAAAGTTACTTTCTGCGAACCTACACAGGAAGCAAGGGAAAGGACAATCGCAAGAATAGTTGAGGAAACAGGTGCAACATTCATTCACCCTTATAACGATTACAGAATAATATGCGGGCAGGCAACATGCGCAAAAGAATTAATAGAACATACAGAAAAACTTCATTATATAATTGCACCTGTAAGCGGCGGCGGATTATTAAGCGGTACGGCACTTTCTGCAAATTACTTCGGAAGCAACATTAGAGTAATTGCCGCCGAACCCAAAGGTGCAGACGATGCATACCGTTCTTTACGCGATAATAAAATTTATCCTTCAATAAATCCGCAGACAATAGCAGACGGTTTGAGAACATCTCTCTGTCCCAAAACATTTGAGATAATCAAAAAACATGTTTCGGAAATATTAACAGAAATCTTTGCATAACCAAAAAAAAGCCCTGAAAAAGGGAAAAGAAATTAATAAGTTGAGATCAAAAAAAAAGGATCATATAATGAGGCAACTCAGCTTTGCAGAGATAGAGATAGAGTCAACGAG
>JASFMY010000229.1:0-3755 GCA_050117315.1 Ignavibacteria bacterium | reverse complement strand
GAATGGTGCAAATACCACTTTAGATAAATAAATGATATGTTTTTCACGGGATGAAGACGACTATGATATATACCCATGTTTTAAGAAATATTTCGGGAGTAAAAAGTCCTCTGGATTAGCGCATTTACTATTTTGTATCTAATCCGGATAAACGCAATTGAAAAAAGTAACTATTTGTAAATAAACTAATTAACAAAATGGGGATGCTGTATATCCCGACGGGGAATTTAAAACCTGGATAACAGCAAGCGCAATTATCCAAGTTAAGCGTTCCGTATAAGAAAAGTTATGTGCTTTTAATAATTATAAAATAATGTAAAAGTAAATGGGTAATTGATATGAAAAAAAATTTCCTGACATTTTTATTGATGTTTATTTTTTTTATTTACGAAAGCAATGCTTGTGTTACTTTTGTAATAAATACTGAAGACTCCTTATTCTTTGGTTGGAATTATGAATTTGACTGCGGTAGTGGATTTTTAATAATAAATAAGAGAGGTTTAGTAAAAACTTCATTTCTTAGGCCAGATGAAATACCAATTAAATGGATTTCAAAATATGGGAGTATTACTTTTAATCAATGGGGAAAGGAGTTCCCTTCAGGTGGAATAAACGAAAAAGGATTAGTTGTAACACAAGCAACTTTTCTAGCAACTCAATATCCTGAGAAAGATATTAGACCCGCTATTTCTGAATTACAGTGGATACAATATCAACTTGATAATTATTCTAATGTTCAAGAAGTTATCAATAGCGATAAATTAATTCGGATCACAAAAAATTCGGTTCCTTTACATTATATGATTTGTGATAAAGAAGGAAACACAGCTATTATAGAGTTTATTGATGGAAGAATGGTATTTTATCAAAACGATGAATTGCTTTATCGAGTAATGGGGAATGAATCATACCAAAGTTCATTATTAGAAATATCAAAATATAAAGGATTGGGAGGCAATCAAGAAATTCCTTCAAAAAGTACTGATACAAAATATGCAAATTCTATCATTGCGTCAGATTACGTTAAAAAATATTCAAAAAGTTACAACATAGTAGAGTATTCATTCGATATACTATCACATAGCAGTGAACCAGCTAGAACCCAATGGAGCCTTTTGTTTGATATTAAAAATGATCGGATTTACTTCAGAAGTCTACAAAACGCAGATATAAAATCAATCAATTTATCTGATTTCAATTTTGAATGCAAAACACAAGTGAAAATCTTAGACATTTCTGCTCATCAAACATCCGATTTTATCAATTATACAAACAAAATAAATGCTTATTACATTAATAAAGCTTACAATGATCCATCAATAAGTTGGATTAATGAAGTGATTCCAATTGAAGCCAATAATCATAAGATAGAATATATAAAGTCTATTAAATGCAAATAAAAACAGCACATAACCCACTGTTGCAAGCGGAATGCTTCAACAGGTCGTAACATTGGCAGTTCGGCTTTGTATTGTTTTTATAAAGTAGGAAGAAATCAACTAACATAAAAAGTAAAACGTAATATTTAGCGGCGGTATAGTTTCGGCATCCGCTTAAACACAACGCCGTTTAGGCATTTGAAATAGGAAATGGAATGAAAACAATATTTTTATTTTGTTTTATATTTTCTTCCTCAATATACCATAAAGAGTTATATGCACAAAGCATTATAGCTCAGTATAATAGATTTACAGTAGATTCGTTAATGTATAGTATTAATCCAAAAGGGAAATTACTCTCAATAAAAAGTGATAGTGTTTTAATTGACGGCACTTCATTTTCTTGGAAATATCATTATAGTTCTTTTAGTGGAATTGACGATACTAATTATTACTTCCATACGACTAAAGATTCAGTTGTTTATGATAGTCTAAATCAATTAATATTAACTGGAGCAACTTATATTAAGAAATCTTGGATTGATAGTGATTCTGCCTTAATACTTGCAGAAATTCAAGGGGGATTCGAATTTAGAAATAACAATCCAAATTATAAAATCACTGCAACACTCGGTGAACCTTTAATCCCGGATAGTTCACCACGTTGGTATATAAATTACATTTCATTAGATACTCCTTCAAATAATTTTTTTATAAATCTTGATGCGACAGATGAGTTAACGAGTGTTGTAGAAAGTACTGAAATTCCTACTGACTTAATTTTATATCAGAATTATCCCAATCCATTCAATCCTACTACAACAATAAAATTTACAATTCCACGAAGAGGTTATATAGAATTAAAGGTTTACGATTTAATTGGGAAAGAAATTAGAACTTTAGTTAGGGGGAATAGATTAGCTGGTAATCACTTTGTACAGTTTAACGGAAGAGAATTATCAAGTGGAATATATTTATATAAATTGGAATTTAGTTCATTTAGCAAAGTAAAGAAATTTGTTTTGCTTAAATAATGCCTAACCCGGCCGCTGCTAATGAACCAATGTTTAAGAAGTAGGAGATTGAGTTTATTTTATAGAATAAATTAGAAGAAAGAGATATTTGAAGAGAGCAAATGCTAACTCGAAAGTCAAGTTTAAGTCCACTGCTGCCACCAACCCACGCTAAAATACAGGCGGGTCAGCCTTCGTTAAGGAACAACTTCGGTGAACAGGCCCTCCTTCGTTAAAACTACGGAGGGCAGGCACACTAGCTGGGTTTTGAGAAAGGGCAGTAAGAGATAAGAATAAAATAATCCCGTCACTGAATACTTGTCCACTGTAATTCGAGAGTCAGTGACAGCAGTAAAAATTAATTAACTATACACAAGCCAAATTGGTTTTGGGATTTAGTTTTTGTTTAGAACTCACCTAAATCCTCTCTTAAAAAGAGAGGATTTTATGGCAAAACCCCAAAACCAATTTGCAACAAGTATAATATAATAATTGCCGGGTCTTCCGATCTTCCCTAAGGGGAAAGGCTTGAAAAGTGCTTGAGTCCCGCAACAGCGGAATTCTTAGGGGCTTGGAGATGGTGACATCTCCCGGCTGCCCGGTAGCTACTGGAGATTCATTTTTCAAGGAGATAAATGAGAATACGAAATTATAATAATTCTGATCTCAATGTTTGTAGATCACTTTGGAGTGAGATGGTGCAAAAACATCGAGATATTTATGATGATCAGAGCATCGGCGGTGATGATCCTGGTTTGGAATTCGATAAACACTTGGAATTAGTTGGTTCGGAAAATATTTGGCTTGTTGAATTTGAGGGTAATGTTATTGGCTTTACTTCCTTGATAAAAAAGAATGATCAAGAGGCTGAAATTGAGCCAATTGTTGTTTCCCGTAAACACCGTGGAAAAGGAGTTGGTGAATTATTAATAAAATATGCAGTGGAAGAAGCAAAAAAAAATAATATTCTTTGTCTATATGTAAAACCCGTAGCAAGAAATAAAGAAGTAATTTCCTTTTTCCATGATTGTGGTTTCAAGAATATAGGGCATATACAACTCTTTATGTGGTTAGGTGAATCATCGCCAGATATGTGGAAAAAAGGTTTTGATATATTTGGAAAGACTTTTAATTACTAGATAATGACTATTAATTGCAAATATAAAAGTAGCTAACCCATATTAAAGGTAGAAAGTCCCCGCTGAGATGAACGGGAGAGGCCAGCCTTCGTTAAGGATGTATAGTCCTGAAATAGGTTGACAAAAAAAGTCAACCAAAAACAGGACAAAAAATGAAAAAAGAAAAATCACAACATTACAGCGAGCAGTTCAAAAGGCAAGTAGTCCAAGATGTATTAGAAGGC
>JASFMY010000228.1:0-3806 GCA_050117315.1 Ignavibacteria bacterium | reverse complement strand
TTTGCGGAGTTGACCTCCATAGCACTAAGATGTATATATGTGTAATGGACAAGGAAGGCAACATCCATCTACATCGCAATATGCGTAATGATTTTAAACTATTCAATAATTTAATAAACAAATACAAAGACTCTATATCTGTTGGTGTTGAGTCAATGCACAGCTATTACTGGCTGGCTGATGCTTGCTTAGAACACGGCATTCCTTTCTATCTTGGTCATGCATATTACATGTGCCATAGGCATCCCCACGTGGGAAAACTATTCACGGTGGAAAGAAAAAGAATAGCTTGTCCCGATGTTTTTTATCGGGAGAGAAATCTTTGAAATAGCCGACTTAATGAGAAGTAATCATTTCCCGATTGGTTATGTTTATCCCAAGGAAATGAGATCAACAAGAGACCTTTTAAGAAGAAGAACACGGTTTATGAAAATAAGAGCAGAAGCATATGCGCATACCTGCCTGCCGCAGCATTAAGCGAAGGAGGGCCTGTCCACCGAAGTTGTTCCTTAACGAAGGCGGGTCTGTCCCGTTCATCTCAGCGAGGACTTTTTTCCTTTAATATGGGTTAGTTGGCATTCTATTTATTAATCAATAATTGTAAACTCTATTGCCGATGTTTCTTTAATTTGATAATCATCAAAAAAAGAACCGTGTTTCACATAAGCTTTATATTTCCCAACTGGTAATTGTATTTGGGGTTCTCTATATGGTGCATTTGGACCTAACCACTTACTTTGGTAGGTTTCCCCATACTTAATTTCATTCCCTATAACAACTTGTGGAAAAACCAAACCATCTATTGAGGTTGCAAATACTGTATCACTATTATATATCTCGTAAATTAAAGGAACGCCAGTATAATGGTATGATAAATCCTTTCCACTCATATTTGTAATGAAAAATCTCATTTCAATATCTTCACCACTTTTAAAAACTGTCGTTTCATCTCCACCAGTATTATGAAGACTGAATTGTATGGATATATTATCATACATAACAATAGAATCGTCATTATTACAACTATTAAGGAGAACTAACATCACGATAATCAAATATTCTTTTCTCATTTTATTCCCCAATAATTAAGCTATTGAATGAGACAACTACCGGCCTTGCCGATAAGCCGTCCGCCAAAAACAGCAATGCTTTACCAGCAACCAATTTTATAATTTACAGCCGTGCGTAAACCTGCCCGCCATCTTTTTGGCGGGTTTCGCAATACGGACGGCGACCTTACTTACACTTACAAACAACTTAGAACAAAATGTTAAACAAAAACTGCCAACCAAAGAATTTCAGGGCGTGAGATAATTTTTAATTTACTATCAAACTTTATTTTGCAAAACATATATAAGAGCTAACAATATTCTCTTTCCTATCTCACGCCCTAAACAAGCACCACAACCTACTAGCGGTCTGGTTGAGTGCCCCATAAAGACAGTTGTCTTTTCCGAAGGAATGCCTTTGGCACATTCAAAAAGAAAGTGACCATTACTATTTTTTATTTTTCTCAAATTTTACAAACCCTATTTTCAGCTTAAAATCAACCTTTTTAGAAGTGGTCATTGGCATTTGCTGGATATACCATTTTATTCTCTTGTAAATATGTAATGTCTATATTGGGCATAGCATAAATTAGCTATATATGAAGTAGGAATATATCCTTCCTCTTTAATATTATTATCTGGGTGTGATAGTTTAATTATCACTATATTATCTGTCGAACTAATATAGGCACATCTTGATTGAGCATGAGGGAACCACATATCTGTAATCTCATATTCCGACTCTTCTGCAAACCATCTTGCAAGACTATCTGCCTTTAGTGTATCATGGAAAGAACTTGTAGCATTCCAATCTACAAACATTTGCATATAATATAAACTTGAGTCAACTTCTTGAGAAATATCTTCATAGGATATAATCTCTATACTAAGTTTTACTGAAACTAAAGGATTTGTTGAATTACTAGAATCTTTGCATGAAGACAAAAATATCAGAAATGATATTATAAAAATAATTGGAATAAATAATTTCATTTAGGCCTCACTTTTAGTAACATCTCTCTAATATAACAGTATTTCCCATTTACAACTACTTTAGAATTTTCATTCCTCATGGTATATAACGCCAAAATCAGCTGCAATTCTGCCCCGAAGGGTCGGCGCGTAAATTGCGAAAGCAATTTGCGTGACAAAAGAATTGTCAGTTGCATTTTTTTGTTATGTGCAGATTTAATTTAGGCGTATGATTCATGAACTCTGTTTTCCCATCTTTGTATTAATAGAGATCAATCTCTTTCTTTCATCTATCGCAATCAATTCGCTTAATTCCTTTAATGATGCTTTCCCCACCCAGCTTCTATTCTTATCAATACTTTCACATAAATCGTGAGCCATCATTATGGCTTTTTCATGGGAGCTATGATTCATTTTCCCAATCTCTCTTAAAGCCCAGCTTATTGCTTTCTTTACATGAATCCTTGAATCGCCACTGTAGAGCTTGATAAGTTCAAGATAATTATCGATTGTCTCGTCATCAATATTTTTGAATTTAATAATGGAAGAGCTGATCAAACAATAAGCGGCACGTTTTAAATATATCTTTTCCTCATTACACCATTTAAAAATGAAATCATCATAGTTGACCAGGTTAAGGATTAGATTTTTACAAATATGGTCGCATAGATCCCAGGAAATGACATCATTCATTAATTCCTCAACAAAATGCTGGTCTATTTCCCGGATATCTATAATTAATACGGATAAGAGCCTCGCCTCATGATATTCAGTTTTCCAGAGTGCGTTTGCAAGTTCCTGAGAGACTCCAATGGCTTTTCCAAGTTTTCGAATGTCCGATGTAGATACACCTATACTGTGATTCTCCGGTATGCCCATGCGAACAACATTTCTCTTGTATTTTTCACTGCTCCGTTGTTTCAGTTCAGCGATTATCCTATCAACCGATTTCATATTTCACCCAGTTTCTTTTTTAAATCACGCATATATACATCCTGAATAGCCTTAAGATTAATAAAAAGAGATGCAAATATTTTAAGGAAAAGTTTCTTATATGCTAAAGATTCTGTGAATGTAATCTTTGTCTTTCCATTCGGTAATTTCTCAAAATTGCCTATCCATTCTCCTGAGAAAGATTTGCTGTCCATAGTAAATCCATAAATTTTATATTTTTCTTTTTTAGTTATTTTAAAATGGATATCAAAACCACCTTTACCGTATTCGATAAATTCCTTATCGTTAAGTATCTTAAGATTTTGAAGATCACTTCGCCATTGCCAATTTTCATTATCTGTAATAGCGTCCCAGACATCTTCGATCCTGGAGTTTAAGACTTCAGTCGCAGTTGATATTCTACTCTTCATTATGTTTTTTCCATCTATTAACTTTTAACCGGCTTTGCACATACCGCGCAGCCGGGATATGTCGCCATCTCTAAGCCCCTTAAGAATTCTTCTGTTCGGGACTCAAGCACTTTTCAAGGCTTTCCCTTTAGGGTAGACCCGACAATTATTAAATTAGTTAATTAATTTTTACTACCGTCACTGATTCCCGAATTGCGTGACAAGCTTTCAGTTGACGGGATTATTTTATTTTTATCTCTTACTGCCTTTTCTCAAAACCCGGCAATTGTCCCACCGTGTTGGCCGTAGTTTCTTTTGAAGCGTCCTGAAAAAGGTTGACTGTATTATTAGATATTTTTGTTAAATAAATATAGTCATTCTTATAGTTTTATTCTATCGATCAGCTAGCTGATCGATAGAATAATTTTTGCCGTAATAATTT
>JASFMY010000227.1:0-3902 GCA_050117315.1 Ignavibacteria bacterium | reverse complement strand
CTCCTTGGCTTTTTTCGGCGAATCTTGATGGGATTTTTGCCTTTTTATGCAAAAAAAAGCTTTTCCTCTCTCTTTTTCTGCTTGCTTTTTCTCCTTAACTTATTTTATTCCCCCCACTTATCGTTTTACGTCCAGCCACTAACTAGGAGATAGTAGATAGGAGTAAGGAGACAAGACAAAGTTTGTGATTTATTAAATCCCCGGAATCTGCCCGCGAACGGGATAAATAAGGATTCCGGGGATTTTACGTATCAACCGGCTAAGAACAAAATAAGTAGAAATTCCGGTTAAATATTCGGGAGTATGGATAAATTCCTATAGTAAAGATATTATTAATATGAGTTATCAATTTTGGACTTGACATAAAAATGTTTATTGATTAACTAATCATTAAAATATTCTCCCTTTTCTGAGATTCAATGAGAAAATAGATACCTTACAAAAATAAACTTTCTAGTGTTGTTATGTTTTGTTGTTTCTACAGCTATTGGTCTTTTGTGAAATTTTATATCCAATGAGAATAGAATTAAGGAAAGTAAAATATAAAATGCCGGTAATAATTTTATTATAATTCTAAAAATTTGTAAAGGATATATAATGTTAATTAGAATATTTTTGTCTATAACAATAGCTAGTTTGATGTTAATATTAAACACATGTAAAGATAACGGTATAGACTCAACAATTGAACCGTTGTCATATATGGGCTTTGAAGATAAAGTTGTATCACGGCTTTTATTTGTTGATCCTTACCTTTATGTCTGTGCTGGAAGGGATGGTTTATGGAGGATAAATATAGTGAGTATGTCAAATGAATGGGAGTTTTTAGGTTTAGAGGATACTAGTCTAAGTAGTGAACTTCCAAGAGGTGTTTTAGATGTTGTGGTTTTAGACAAGGATATCTTGGTAGCATATAATGAAGCCGGAGCTCATAAAGAGCCTCAAAGTACGGTTGGAATTTGGAGAAGTAATAATGATGGGACGAGTTGGTTTCGTTCTGATAGTGGGGTGCCGGAGTCTATCACATCTGAGTATGAATTTAACTCTTTTACAGCTATTAAGCGCTCTCCACACGTCGAG
Source organism: Ignavibacteria bacterium (assembly GCA_050117315.1). GTDB lineage: Bacteria > Bacteroidota > Ignavibacteria > Ignavibacteriales > Melioribacteraceae > JANQIV01. Next base: position 2,822 of record JASFMY010000227.1, on the reverse strand, counting down.
AATATTCTCTTCAGTATGATAGCTCCGACAGTTTATAAATCGATTGATAACGGTCATTCATGGGAAATAGTAAAAGAGAGAAGGGGGTATATACACAATTATGGAAGTATTAAATTTAATCCAAACAGTTATGGTGAGGCATGGTTTTTTGGTGAAACATCAGTTTCATCCAGTTTTCTTTTCTGCACTAAAGATTTTGGAGATAGTTTTCAAAATGAGGTTGATTTTTCCAGCTTATTTGGCAGTTCAAATTTGCATTTTATCCAGGATGTTTGTTTTGATGCAACCAATCCAGATATGATTTATGTTAGTTTGACCAATGGTTTAATTAAGTCCAATGATGGCGGTTATAATTGGAATTTAATAAAGCCTGACACTCCTAATGAAAGCCGTATGTTTTTATTGGCTGAGGACTTCAGGCAAAACAATTCTATTTTTTGCGCTGGATTTAACGAGGTTTTCCATTCGAATGATGGGCTTATGACAGTGAATCTGATAGCTACAATAACTGATAATTTAATTTTGTCGATTGTATTTGATGAAAAAAGTGAAAGATTATTTATCAGTACCACCAATGGTATATATTCTTTAAAAATTAACTAAGAATTTTCCTAACAAGTCTTTAATTCCAAAGGAGGCAAAAATGAAAGTGAAAGAATCAATTATCGTAATTGTGAATTTAATGATAATAATATCTACAGTTTCATATGGGCAGGTTATAGAAATAGGTAAAAAGAAATATAAAAGATTTGATGAATCAATTTACACAATCGTAGATGGAAGAAAAGGAAGTCTAGTAGATACTAATCATGTAATAGTGAGACTGAAGAATAAGGAATTATTTGAAAGTATTGATCTAAGTAAAATTGGCTTACAAAATCTTACTAACGTATCAGGAAGGTATTCTGACGGATATTATAAATTAAGACTACCTTCTAAGAGCAATAAAGTAAACATTCTTAATATACTTGATAACTCTGGTTACTTTGATGAAGTTTTTTTCAATATATTTTACGAAAGTCATTCAAATGATGTATTATTCAATTCACAATGGAATCTAAGCAAAGTGGACATTTTAAATGCATGGAATATTACTACAGGGTCTTCTTCTGTTATTGTTGCTGTAATTGACGATGGCTTTGATTATTACCACGAAGATCTTGCTGGAAATAACTGGCCTGGTATAGGCCATGATTTTTTTGACAATGATTCAGACCCCTACCCTTACGATGGTTCAAAACATGGTACGGCAGTTGCTGGTATAGTTGCTGCACTGTCTAATAACAGTATTGGCGTTGCAGGTGTTGCCGGAGGTTGGGATGGTACTGGGGGCGTTAGATTAATGTATTTGAGAGCTGGTGATGCAAACGGATACGACAATGCTGCAATAGCACAATCAATTGATTTTGCAGTACAAAACGGGGCAAAAATTATAAACATGAGCCTTGGTTCACCGGAGCCGATGCCAGATGTTGAATCATCAATAAATAATGCAGTTAATAATGATGTAATTTGTATTGCTTCATCGGGTAACCACGCATATAATAGACCCACTGGAATGCATTATCCTGCTGCTTATTCCAATGTACTTTCTGTTGGGGCAACAATACAAAATGATACAAGAAAAGCACCTCAATATAGTGGTGATTGGGGTAGCAGATATGGTTCACAATTAGATGTTGTTGCTCCCGGAGTTACTATTCCTACCACGGATATTACAGGTGCTGCTGGATATAGTACAGGTGACTATAATACAAATTTTTATGGTACATCTGCTGCTGCACCTATGGTTAGTGGTTTAGCCGGTTTAATACTTTCAGTTGATAATACGCTTTCAGAAGAAACCGTACGGTCCATTATCACTTACTCAGCTGATGATATAAATTCGCAAGGTTTTGATACTGAAACGGGGTGGGGAAGAGTTAATGCGTTTAGTACAATCAGAAATGTTGATAGGCAATTTACATTGGACGGTGAATTGCAAAATGATGAATTCTGGTGGGGCAGTATTACTTTAAATGGAAATAATGTTGTAGTTCCTAGTGGAGTAAAGTTAACAATCGACTCAGAGGCCATTGTACACCTTAATGGTCGCTCAATTATATCCACCGGCGGAACAATATCAGTTAACAAAGAATCGCTCAACGGATTGCGGGCAAAACTAGGTTTTGACGGAGCAAACGGTTACTGCGGATCAATACAAACAGCAATTGATAACTCTGATCTTAACAATAATATCTATATTCAACCCGGTATTCATAATGAAAACATTTCAATTGTAGACAAATCCAGCGTAATATATGTGTATGGGGATTATCCTTATAATACAATAGTAAACGGCAATATTTTTATATATAACTCTAACTATCCTCAATTGTATACTCTGGGGACAAGATTTATAAATATTTATAGCTGTACAAATGCAACAATTTCAGAAGTAATAATAACCCCCTGGTCCGAGGATTCCGACCCGAGTTTATTATCAAACAATAACAGCAATTTGCATATGTTGGACCTTACGTTGAGCAATGCTACCGGTGGATTAGGAGCATATTTTTCAAGCACTTCTGGGCAAATAGCGAAGAATAACGGCACTTACCTTGAGAATAACGAATTGGCTGCTTACTTCATATCAAATTCCAGCATTTACTCATACAATACATATTTCTGCGGTAACGATCATGATATTACCACTGATGCATCTTCATATGTTTATACATATAACTTTAAAGAATTTTATCTGGAAATGAGAAAAAAATATAAAGGCGGATAAAGCTATATTATGTCATTTACAGATAAAATTCTGTTGTGCGAAACCATCC
>JASFMY010000226.1:0-4175 GCA_050117315.1 Ignavibacteria bacterium | reverse complement strand
TGTTAATCTTGATACTCTATCTACACTGCTTCGCTGATATTTCATCCCTAAAGTTAATCATTTCTAGAAGCTTAAGCGACTTGCACTTAAGTGCATAGTTTTAACTCCTTCTGTGACCAATAAAAATTGTCATTTCGAACCCGTTTTTTGGGTGAGAAATCTTTCAATTAGAGTGTGATTTCAAAGATTTCTCCCTCCGGTCGAAATGACAAAATGTTTAGATATTTTATTTTGCAGAAACTCTAATTTTAAAAAAAACTTGTAATTAAGCAGTATATACTTACTTTACTTCACAACATGAGTAAAAAACTTCCTAACTTTGTTTGTATTCTGGCATAAAATCTGTATGCTTTCTTTGTTCTATTAACCTGCTTAAAAATTTACTAAAGGTGATTAATGAAAGTTTTCCAGCAAACCGGTTATAACTTTATCTACGGTATCATTTTATCATTAATTCTTGTGATAAATATAAACTCTCAGGAAGATAAGTTGAAATTAAACAGTCTCGGATATTTTGAAATACCGGGATTAAACGTAATGGCTTTTGACGACTTTTACCCCGAAGGTCACCAGGGGGGTGTGAGCATTATACAGTTTGGTATTCGTGTTGCCTCGAACGGTGACGTGAGGTTGGAACAGACCCCGGGTCAATGGTCGCCTGTCCCGAAGGTTGATGAAAGAATTGTAGATAAAGAAAATAATATTATTACGGTTAAGTTATCATACCCGGACTCAAGCAAAGATAGAAAAGGCTATAATCCTATTATTTACCCGGATTTGAATTTTGAATACACAATTAAAACCGAAGCGATTGGACAAAGCGTAAAAGTTACAGTTGATCTTGAAAAGCCGTTGCCGGCTGAGTGGATTGGTAAAATCGGTTTTAATCTTGAATTATTCCCCGGGCATTTTTTCGGTGAACATTTTTTAATGGATAATAAGTCGGGTCTTTTCCCCCGGCAGGCAAATGAACCCGTTGAAATTGACGGCGAAGGTAACCTTTATCCTTCCCCGTTAGCGATGGGAAATCAATTAATTGTATCGCCGGGCAATAACAGGAAAGAAATAAAATTTATAAGCAACAAAAGTAAACTTGAATTATACGACGGAAGAAACCTCCACAACAACGGCTGGTTTGTCTTGAGGTCGACTATTCCGGCCGGTGTTGTCAAGAATGCAGTTGAATGGATTATATCCCCGAAAGTAGATACCTCATGGCGTTATGAACCTGTTATACAAATATCGCAGGTGGGATATCATCCCCGGCAGGTGAAATTTGCCGTTATTGAACTGGATAAATTAACCTCCGGTTACGAAGAAATAAACCTCTTAAGAATAAAGGAAGGCTCCGAAGATATTATAAAAACAGTTGACATACCGGAGCCCTGGGGAAATTTTCTCCGGTTTAAATATCTTCGTTTTGACTTCAGCGATATAACAGGCGAAGGACTTTACAAAATTAAATACGGCAAAAGCGAATCGAATATTTTCGAAATTAAAAAAGATATTTTTGAGAAAGATGTCTGGCAGCCGGGCATTGAATATTATCTGCCGGTTCAGATGTGCCACATGAGAATTGAAGACCGGTACAAGGTCTGGCACGGTCTCTGCCACATGGACGACGCTTTAATGGCTCCGCTAAATCATAATCATTTCGACGGATATTACCAGCATGGCTCAACATTAACAAGCTTCAAACCCGGCGAACATGTGCCCGGTTTAAACATTGGCGGCTGGCATGATGCCGGTGATTATGATTTAAGAGTTGAATCACAAGCGGGAACGGTTTATAAATTATCTCTCGCTTACGAATTCTTCAAAAACGATATTGATCAAACTACAATTAACCAAAACACGAGAGTAGTTGAAATTCACAAACCCGACGGCAAGCCGGATTTTCTTCAGCAAATTGAACATGGTCTTTTATCGATAGTCGGGGCATACGAATCAATGGGAAGGTTATACCGCGGAATTATCTGCCCGACTTTAAAACAATATGTTCTTCTCGGCGACGGTTCAACAATGACTGATAATTTTATTTATAAAAAAAATGAGACCGACCCGGTTTTGAATCAGCCTTTGCCGATGGATGACCGCTGGGTATTTACGGAAGAAAATCCCGGAAGAGAGCTTTATGTTGCACAGGTTTTAGCAGCGGCTTTCAGAGTAATGAAAGAATATAACCCCGAACTGGCTGAAAAATGTTTATCTATTTCAAAAGAAATTTATGAATCAAATTCCGGTGCTGAAACCAGGTTAAAATTAAGTACCGCGGCTGAGCTTTATTTATCTACATCAGAAAAGGAGTACGAAAACTTAATAATAGAAAATGTTGATATGATAAGCGAAAAAGTTGAATTCTGTAGTGAAGTATTGGGACGGGTAACAAAAAAAATTAACAGCGAAAATTTTACAAATAAAATTAATGAAGGCGTTAAAAGAGCATTTGAAAGGATTACGGAACAGCAAAAAGAAAATCCTTACGGGGTTCCTTACGAACCTTATATATGGGGCGCAGGCTGGGGAATACAGGAATTCGGCGTAGCCCAGTTGTTTCTTCACATGGATTTCCCGGAAATATTTTCGTCTGAATATGTTTTTAACGCATTGAATTTTGTTCTCGGCTGCCACCCGGGGGTAAACACCGCTTCATTTGTGTCGGGTGTCGGGGTAAATTCTTTAACTGTTGCATACGGAGTAAACAGGGATGAATGGTCTTACATACCCGGCGGTGTCGGCAGCGGTACGGCTTTGATTCGCCCGGATTTCCCGGAATTAAAAATATGGCCTTATTTCTGGCAGCAATCCGAGTACGTTATGGGCGGCGGGGGCACAAATTTCACTCTTCTGGCAATGGCGGCTGATTATCTGTTCAACAACAAGCTAAAGTAAAAAAGAGAGAGACTTTAATGGACAGAAGAGATTTTTTAAAGACAAGCGGAGTAATAACAGCAGCGGTTTCAACAGGATTTTATTTTAAGAATATTGAAAAGCCCTCTACCCAAAAACAAATACCCGTGAATGATTTTTCAAAATACAAAGGATTTAACCTCACGGAGAAAGCCGGCGGAGTAGGGCCGCGCAGGAAATTTAACGAAGAAGATTTTGAGATAATGTCGGACCTCGGATTTAACTTTGCCAGAATCCCCATGTCATACTGGAACTGGACAAGCAAGGATGATTGGTACAATATAAATGAAGATATTATTAAAGATATAGACGAAGTAATTGAACTTGGTAAGCAGTATAATATTCACATCAATCTTAACTTTCACCGGATACCCGGTTACTGCATTAACAGGAGAGACCTTGAACCGGTAGATCTTTTCGACGACACGCCGGGCAATATGCAGAAAGCGCTTGACGCCGCGGTTTATCACTGGAGATATTTTTCAAAAAGATATGCCGGGATACCAAATTCACAGCTCAGCTTCGATCTGATTAATGAACCGCCGAAAATGAAGGAGGAAACACGATACATTGAAATTGTAAAAGCACTTGTTAAAGCTATTAGAGAGGACGACCCGGAAAGATTAATAGTAGCAGACGGTAAAGATATAGGGCGGAATCCCGTTATGGGAATTGCCGGAATGGAACTGGTTCAAAGCACGAGAGGTTACGACCCGATGAGCTTAAGTCATTATACCGCTACCTGGGTTCCCGAAGATGAATTTGAAACATTCAACCCGCCGACCTGGCCTTTAAAAGGAGACGACGGTAAACTGTGGGATAAAGCCGCTCTCAAAGCAAAATTAATTGATACATGGCAGCCCCTTGTTGATAAAGGCGTTCAGGTGCATGTGGGCGAATGGGGTTGTTACAACAAAACCCCGCACGATATTTGCCTTGCATGGATGCAGGATATTCTTTCTCTCTGGAAAGATGCAAACTGGGGTTACTCCATGTGGAATCTAAAAGGTGATTTCGGAATTCTTAACAGCCGCAGAGCTGATGTGGAATACGAAGATTATAAGGGTCATAAACTTGATAGGAAAATGCTGGAATTGTTAAGAGAATTTTAAATGTATTTGTAACTAGTGTTATGCCAACAATGAAGTGCCGTGTCATTCCCGAGTGCTTTTATCGGGAATCCCTGAAGCGTCCTGAAAAAGGTTGACTGTATTATTAGATATTTTTGTTAAATAAATATAGTCATTCTTATAGTTTTATTCTAT
>JASFMY010000225.1:0-4226 GCA_050117315.1 Ignavibacteria bacterium | reverse complement strand
AAAATTATTCTATCGATCAGCTAGCTGATCGATAGAATAAAACTATAAGAATGACTATATTTATTTAACAAAAATATCTAATAATACAGTCAACCTTTTTCAGGACGCTTCAGACTTTACTTACACACACACAAACTACTTAGAACAAAATATCGAGCAAAAACTGTAAACCCAAAAACTTCAGGGCGTGAGATAATTTTTTAAATTACTATCCAATTTTATTTTGCAAAACATATATAAAAACTACAAATATTTTCTTTCCTATCTCACGCCCTAAACAAGCCCCTCACCGTACTGGCGGTCGGTAGCGGCTGGATAATACTATTTAATTATATAAATACCATCACCAGAACCAATCCAAATATTATTGTTTTCATCAACGGTTATTTCAAAAACACTACTTTTTATCAAAGATTCTGAACTATTGTATAACCACTTCTGACCATTATAAACAACTATTCCATAGTCTGATGTCGATGCCCAAAGATTTCCCCTCAAATCAACAGCAATCTTGCCAACATAGCCTAAATAGTTTCCATCCTCATCTACCGGATTATTAACTTTCCAATTATTCCCATCAAACGAAAATATATGAGGACGATTTTTATCAGCAATACTTGATAGCCCATAATCAATAGAAACATAAATATGATTATTGGGCCCATTTGCAAGATTTCCAAAATAATAAAGGGGGTTTCCTATTTCTTCCTCTCCATAAATATGAAAGTTGTTTCCGCTTATTTTTACAATACTACCACTATTTACTCCCTCGTTTACCGTTACCCATTTATTGTTTTGATTATCGACTATAATATCACTTAACAAACTTCCAGGCAAATCTGAGTTCTGCGGGGTAAAAGATGTCCAACTTATACCGTCATATTTCATAATTCCGCCAACTCTAAACATGCAAGAAGTGAACCAGACACAATTATCGGCATCGATAGTTAGAGCGAATACATTGTCTGTAAATAAGGGCGCATTTGATTTGTTATAGACAATAAATTTTGAATGGTCGTATTTTATTAGCCCTTTATTGGAACCAATCCAGACAACATCATTTTTATCGATAGCGATAGACCAAATAATAAGACTATCGGGTAGTATTGAATTACTTTCATTATGATTGGTAATCATTCCATCATATTGAATTAAGCCTTGTTTAAATGTTCCAATCCAAGCAATTCCTTTACTGTCGAAAGCAATGGATGTGACAAAATATCCATCTAATATCTTGTCCGATATTTCAAAATCTAATAAAGGTGAAGTTAATTCATCGCTACAAGAGATAAAAATCAATTGAGAAATTACTATAAAAGAAATAAATATTTTCTTCATTATAGCCTCCTCTTTTGTTAAAGCCCCTAACGTTGCAAATAACCCGCCGTCCAAAACTGCTTCGCCAAGTCAGTTACAATTGCCGATGATTTGAAGCGCTGCTTAATTTTCATTGTAAGCAGCGCGACCTAATTATTTATTTACTTCTATTTTAAAAGCTAATTTTCTTTTTACACTTCCCTTCAGAAAATCAATTCGGCCGCGCTTTTCTCGCGGTCGGGTTGAGTGCCCCATAAAGACGCTTGTCTTTATTCAAAAAGAAAATGACCATAAATATTTTATTGACTGTCTCTATTTTCATAATCTCCTTTTTCAGCTCAAAATTGACCTTTTCTAATTGTGGTCATTGGCATTTGCAGGATATTAGTAAAAAGGTTCACCCCGATTAAGTAAATTATGGCTTAGCCATGCCTATGGCAAAGTCGACAAACATTTATAAGAACAAAACCAAGGAGAACCAAAATGGAATTAGCTACAATGAAAACAAATTATGTTTGCGGAATTGACCTCCATAGCACTAAGATGTATATATGTGTAATGGACAAGGAAGGCAACATCCATCTACATCGCAATATGCGTAATGATTTTAAACTATTCAATAATTTAATAAACAAATACAAAGACTCTATATCTGTTGGTGCTGAATCTATGCACAGCTACTACTGGCTGGCAGATGGGTGTTTAGAACATGGTATACCCTTCTACCTTGGACATGCTTATTATATGTGCCTGCCCGCCACAGCCCGCCTGGTGGGTAAACTTCAGCAAAGGAGGGCATGCCCGCCGAAGTTTCTTTTTACGTAGGTGGGACTTTTTACCTTTAATATGGGTTAGCTGCTATCTTTTCCATAATATTGATTTCTTTTTAATTGGGACACTTAGATATAAACCTATTTCACCACTAGCTACTTGTTCAATAGGATTATCATTAATTTGAATTTCTTCAATTATTGCTTTTTTAAATTTACCTTCATTCTCGACTAGTATTTCATCCGAAATTTTTAATTCAGTGTCCTTTATATTTACAATGCATACATAACCATCTTTAAATATTTCTTTCGGTTCATCAATTAATTTTAAATCAACTGGTCTCAAGTCTATGTAACCATATTGAAGTAAATTTTTACGAACTGTATTTCTATCTAGGATTTCATCTTCAATTGCATAATATGCATTAAATAATTGCCATGTTGTTAACAACCCTCTTTCATCATTAACCGCATCTTGTTTTTGATTTTCTGAAAATGGTGGATTGATTCGATTGCTTGGAGGCAAATACCTCTGGTGATTTACAATATAGAGTGCATAAACATCAAAACTATTTCTTTCTTTACAGCGTCTATGCTTAATTTTTGATATTTGACTACAATCTGAATCAGTTGAAGTACCACCTATTCCTTTACATTCAATAACTAAAAGACCATTTTCTAATTCAACTTGAATATCTTCTTCAAGGAGTATTGAATTTTTTTTATTGTCATCAACTTTAGTTACATGTTTAAATCCAAGCCATTTTAAATATTTGATCAGAGAGTCAACAAGCTTATCCCCAGTCTCTGTAATAATATCATGCAAAAATGAAAATCTCTTATTATTTGCAGAAATTTCATCATCTTTTAACTTGAGTTTTTCTTTATACTCAAATTCAACTCCCTTTTTCTCTTCAACCAATTTCTTATGATTTGGTAAATAATATTCTTCATTTTCTTTCCAAACAAACTTATTTGAAAATGGGAATAGTTCTGGAATTAATTCGGGAGCTATTTTAGTTAAAAGATCATTTAAGAATTTTCCTTTATTCTTAAGTTGCGGGAAATAAAATACTAATGAGTTTCTTTTCGCATCACAAATTGAAACAATATCATCATTTAAATTTTTTATCAAGGGTATATAATCTGGATCAGAAATATATTTTTTCCCATCCCAGGTTGAAGGATGATGAAAAGTTTGGTTATAAAAAGATTCCGGAATATAAAGTTGTAAGAGGTTTTTTAAATCACTCCTTATATCATCAACTTTAAATTCTTTTCCGTGTTTTTGTTGAGAAAGTGGGGCGTATCCTAAAAACTCATATATATTGTGTGTTTGATTTGGCATGCGTTCTGAATAAGTTTCCGTTATTTTTGCAGTTTGATATTCAACATCATAGTTCGGAGTTGTAAAACAAATAATAATATGTTTTCTATTGCCAAGTTGTTCGATTTTCTTGCCAAGGAAATAGCTACTTAATGGCCTCGGATCAAAGATAGTCTCGGGATAACTACATAAAAGTGTTAACGCGCTCTTCCCAGTATGATTTGTTATTTTATGATCCTCACTGACATAATCTATAGTTGTACTATTATGTAAATCTATAATAAAAATATCATATTCATGTAAATTTAGAGGAATATCATAGTCCAACTTAACTTGATGATAATCGTTTCTTCTTTCATTAGGAACTTTGATTTTATTTCCAAGTGAACCTGGATATATATTGAATCCCGATTGAATAAGAATATCGTTATCATTTTTTAAAATATCGAGGCAACAAATTCTAGGTCGTTCCTTCATTTCTATTTCTTTCACACCAGGTTGAGTATTCTCATTATCTGATGAAGTTTCTTTATCTTTAAGTGTTAATCTTAAAATATGGAAACTGCTTTTTATACTCAACTATTAATTCCTCCTTCGCCAAAGTTTACCGACCATAACTTTAGTGGCGGTGTGCTACGGAGGACAAGTACTCCTATGCCGAGGCTCCGGTGGCACTGAAACGTCAATCATTCAATCACCTTATCATTTCAGGCTCCCAGTTACGGAGTGTAATTGAAATCTGTGTTTGCATGATTGGTTGATTGATTGGAGTTATAGACGGCCCGCCTTCACAAAAAAAATGTTACGGCGGG
>JASFMY010000224.1:0-4312 GCA_050117315.1 Ignavibacteria bacterium | reverse complement strand
GAGATGCTGTATTAGGATTTTTTGAAAATGCTGAGAATATGAAAGAGGAATTAGAAAAATTTATTGGGACTCAACTGCATCTTTTGAAGCCTGCTTAATTTCCCTAAAACCAATTTGGCTTGTGTATATAAACAACTACCTCTCAAAAAATTAAAGGTATTTTGCATCATTCCTGAAAGTTAAAAACAGCAAATTATTTGCGGACATCCAGCGCTACATATACACCTTCATGAGTTCCAATAACTTTGTTTTCGGATGATACTTGAGATTTTAGAATAATCCTTGATTTGTTCTTTTTCTCAAGTATATACAAAAATACATCCCACACATCTTCATTTAGAATTTTACACTCGGTTTCAAAGTCGGCAAAAGCAGGCAGCAAAAAATCGGTTGTACTTTTCTGAATAACTAGATGGCAGTCTATTCCGGCTTCCAGTAACTTTAAATGGAGCAATGTCCAGCCGGATAAAATAACAAGTGAAGAAATGCTTCCGCCGAAGGCAGACTCACGGTGGTTAATATTTTTCTCTAACGGGGCATATAGCTTTATTGACAAGTCGCTGAATTCTTTTACTTCTATTCCGAGGTGTTTGGTTATCGGAATATTTTCGTACAGATAATTTTTTACATCTTCGTTGGTTAACATTTTATACTCTTGAAAATTATGTGATAGGAATAATTAACAATTTTTATTCACATTCTTATTTATCTTAATTAGATTCCCGGTTTCTCACATTTCCCCCAATGACAAGACCTCCTCCAATCAAGACTAAGTTTTTAATAATGTATTGTCCTTCAAGGGTTAATACAAACGGGAAAGAATTCCAAACTACTCCGGGTAAAATTATTAAAGGCAATGCGGTTCCCGGCATTTGCAGAAACAGCAGCAATAAAGTAGTGCGCATAAATTTGTTGAAAATTAATCCAAGCCCGATAAGAGTTTCCCATAAGGCAAGTACCGGAATAAACATTCCCGGATCAACAAAGTAGACTGTGTTTTTTACCAATTGTTCAGCAGGACTTGCACCGGGAAAAAATTTCAACATACCGAACCAAAAGAATACTATTCCTAAACCGATTCTCAGTACGTCCAATCCGTATTTACTCATAAACCCGGAAATTTTTATATCAATTTCATTGAAGCGTTCATTCATCATCAGTATTATCCGTTTTTTTTGAAATGAAAAGATAAGATAATTTATCTTATGATTGAAATTAAGGCGGCACTTTGGAAGTGAAAACAAAAAAGGCTGATCATATTAACCAGCCTTTTGCAAAATCATTTTTTGTTAATAATCAAATCTCCTTTGTATGTTTCGAACTCAATCTCGGGACCACCGCCGTTTACACTGCCTTTTACTTCATCCCGATCTTTTTTTCTATTTGATCTGCTTTGGGTATCAATGTCAAAATCGGATGTTAAATCTCCGCGTTTTCCTAAATCGGCGTCAATATTAAATTTTGAATTTGCCGGTAAATTTAATGTGATTTTACCTTTGTATGTTTCAGCCGTACAGTATTTGCTAAATTCGGCAAAATCAATTTCGACATCCCCTTTGTACGTTTCCAAATCCAATGCCCCTTTTAAGCCTGTAACTTTAGCGTCACCTTTATAAGTTTCTAACTCTAGACCCGAAGTAATGCCTGAAATTGAAATCTGTGATTTAAAATCATCAATTTCTAATCTTGTATTTTTAGGCGTCTTAATTTTGTAGTGCACAAATGCCCTTGTGTTCGAATTATTCCATCCCCGTCTATCTCTATATTCAGATTCAATGTAAAGCCTGTTCTCTGATGAGCTGAAAGATACACGTGCATCTTCCAATTGCTCTTCAGGCGAGGTAGAACTCCATCCCGAATCGTCGGCTTCAATTTTTGCGTACACCTCAACCTGGTTTTGGTCCCACGTAGTAACGTTTATAGAACCCTTAAAAGTTTTGACAACAACCTTGCCGGAGCTGTTGAGATCAAATGTTTCTTTTACTTCCTTAAAATTTTGAGCAGATAACCGGTTTGCAAAAAATAATAGTGAGAAAACAAAAATTGAAAAAATACTAAACAGCTTGTTCATAATATAACCCCCTGATAATATTTAATTATTTAGACATGGTTACATCAAAAAGGTTGTATGAAATTTTGCAGTAAATTTAATCTATTATTACCCGGTTGAATTATTCCTTATCAAAGCCACTGTCTACCGGCTCCCATAATTCAATTTTATTTCCTTCCGGGTCCATTATGTGGACAAACTTACCGTATTCGTAAGTCTCAATATTATCACATATTTCAACACCGTTTTCTTTTAATTCTTCAACAAGCTGTTCTATGTTTTCTACTCTATAGTTAATCATAAATTCTTTTTTAGAGGGGCTAAAGTAGGTTGTATCATCCTTGAACGGACTCCATTGTAAATAACCTTTCTGTTCCGGATTATCAGCATTCAGAAATTCAAAGGTTGATCCGTACTGGTCTGTGTTAAATCCGAGATTTTTAGAATACCACTTTTTTATTTTTTCGGGGTCTTTGCATTTAAAAAACACCCCGCCTATTCCGGTAACTTTTTTCATCGTATTTATTCTAATTGTTTGTTGGAGATTTAATTTAAATGAATAGTCTTGATAAAGCAAATAAGGTGTTGCAATTATTCATTAGCTGCTTTTATACCTTCCCCGTTAAGCCAGTTCTTTGCGTCGGAAGCATTTGTAAACATTTTCATAAACGCTCCGTAGTTTGTTGCAACATTTTCGCTAAAAGTTACATCAGATTGGGGGAAAATTTTTTCGGGAAAAACTATTGCATGTTTAACGGAAATCGGAAAAACTTTTGATATCCGTTTATTCACTTCGTAAATATCTAAAATAGAAATATTTAGATCGGCTTCAGTTAAATCTACCAGTAAGCCTTTAAGACCGCCGTTTTTAACTATTTCAGATGATTCATCCTGGGTTTTTATTATTGTAGGTTTATCCCACGTACCGGTCGATTTAATTATTATGTAATCATTCTCTATTGAATAGTTAATTGGCATTCTAATTTTTGACTCACCCTTTGTCTTAATGAGGATGTAAAATATAATATAAATTATGACTTATTTTGTGTTGTTACTCACAATTAAAAATTATGTATTAACTTCAAAGGAATAAAATATTATCCGGCATTCCGCTTATCAATAAAGCTAAAGCGGAATGTCCCGGGGTTAAAATAAAATTTTATATCATTGATTTTTAAGTCTCTGCTACCTGCGGGACTTCTTCGATATCTGTAATTTCTTTAGTATCTTCCGCGCCATGTGTTAAAGTTTTCAACTTTTTGAAGAACGCTAATAACAGTAGCCCGAATAATGCACAAAAAATAAATATACCTGTAAACACTTCAAACTCACCTGCATTTTGCGCTAGTTCTCCAACCATCCCGGCTAACTTGTTTCCCAGTCCTGTAGCGGCAAAATAAACACCCATCATAATTGATGCATACTTAACAGGCGCAAGTTTAGTAATAAAGGATAACGCAACAGGAGAGATGGACAGTTCACCGATTACCTGTAATAAATAAGAAAGTATCAGCCAGATCAGCATTGCTTTACCGCCGTCGTCTGCTTCAATTGTTGCGGCGGACATCATCAAAAAGCCTGTTCCCATAACGATTGTACCAACGGCCATTTTGAAAAGGGAAGAAGATTCTTTGCCCTTTAGGTTACGCTTAGCCCAGTAGTTTGCTACTATAGTACCGAAAATAATTACGAATATTGCAGGAACTGATTGAAACAAACTCGCCGGTATTTCCCAGCCGAAAACCAGACGGTTTATTTTTTCTTTGGTGTAAAGGTTCATCAATCCGCCGGCTTGTTCGTAAGCTCCCCAGAAAACAATAACAATAACAAATGAAATTAAGAGTACAACAATCCTGTCTTTCTCAATTTTTGACAGCGGCTTACTTTTTTTACTGCCTTCAATTTTCTGAACCGGAACAAGATTGCCTACTTCCTTCAAGTATCTTTGTCCCCAGATATAAACGGCCTGACCCAATAACATGCCGAATCCCGCAAGTGCAAAGCCGATATGCCAGCCGTAAACTTCACCAACATAACCGACAATTAAAGGTGCAGTGGCTGCCCCTATATTTATACCAATATAAAAAATAGTGAACCCGCTGTCGCGGCGCGGGTCGCCTTCTTTGTATAGTCCGTGTATAGTCCTGAAATAGGTTGACAAAAAAAGTCAACCAAAAACAGGACAAAAAATGAAAAAAGAAAAA
The DNA here is from genome assembly GCA_050117315.1 of Ignavibacteria bacterium. Taxonomy (GTDB): domain Bacteria; phylum Bacteroidota; class Ignavibacteria; order Ignavibacteriales; family Melioribacteraceae; genus JANQIV01. The sequence goes on along the minus strand of JASFMY010000224.1, from coordinate 58 downwards.
TCACAACATTACAGCGAGCAGTTCAAAAGGCAAGTAGTCCAAGATGTATTAGAAGGAA
>JASFMY010000223.1:0-4319 GCA_050117315.1 Ignavibacteria bacterium | reverse complement strand
GCATGGTCTTGTTGGTTATACATTTGATTACGACGGTGCTAATAGGTTAACGAAAGCCGATTACGGATATTATTCAAGCGGATGGCAAACCACCTCTAAAAACGATGTAACAAACCTTCAGTACGACGATAACGGGAATATAACTTCCCTAGACCGTTACGATATTGACGGCAGCTTGATGGATGATTTCACCTATCATTATACTATGAGTTCATACGGCAATAGATTGTTGTATGTGGATGATGCTGTCTCATCGTCAATTGCTGATGATGATATAGACGACCAAGAGACCGGTAATTATACTTATGACGGAAACGGAAACATGACCGGCGACGCTGGAAAAAATATAAGTTCGATAGAGTATGATATAAAAAATCTACCGTACCAAATGGACTTCGGATTACTGAGCCTTCTTACATTAAGCTCAATTGAGATAGATAATGAGGCAACATACAGTGCCAAAGACACAATAAGAACTCAAAATACGGTAAGTATTCTTTCGGGTGGCGATGTAAGATTTATTTCGGGCAGTACAATAAAGTTGAAAGCCGGTTTTAGTGTAGCCGAAGGAGGAACTTTTAGAGCGGAAGTAGATGAATCATTGTTGAATGAATCTATTGGCTCAACGGTAAAATATGCATATGATGCCGGCGGCAATAGAGTAAAGAAAAGCTACTCACAATTTAATAGTGAGAAATACTATGTAAGAGACGCAAGCGGCAACGTGTTGTCAGTATACGACCAAGACGGAGACCAAGAGTATGTAAACTTGATAGGAGCAGATATATTTGGAAGATATATAATCAGCAGCAGTGAATATAATTACTACGTAAAAGACCATTTAGGCAGTACACGAGTAACAGTAGACGAAAGCGGCGGTGTAGTGGACGCATATGAGTATTACCCGTTTGGAAGAATTTCAAGGCAAGCCATTACCTCAAACGGCACGGATGAAAAGTTTACGGGCAAGGAATTAGATAATGACAATGAAGAAAGATTATATTATTTTGGCGCAAGATATTATGACGGAGATTTGGGAAGATGGCCTAGCGGCGATCCGTTGAGTGATAAATACTATGGTTGGTCGCCTTATAACTATGCACTATGTGATCCGGTTAATAAATACGATCCTGATGGAAGACAAGTAGGAATTGTTGGGCCGTTAATGTCATCCTCTGGATTATATGCGAGACCCTATGGGTTTTTCAGAGGTGCCGGAAGGCTTTTTCCAGGTCAAAGATATGTTGCAAGACCAAGGCCTCGAACTACGCCTAATAGATACGTAGAACCTAAACCTCAACTTATTGAACCTATCAAAGAAATTCCCTTATCGAGATGGGGCAAGATAATAAAAGGTATTTATGAAGTTGGAAAAATATTATCTGGATTCGCTGATGATGTTGTACCTGCTGTTTCACCAATAATGAATGAGGATGATAATTCAAGTGGGGAGGGAGGAACAAATAATGATAACGGCAACAATCAAAATACAAGTTCAAATGATGGACAAAATGATTCCAACAATAAAAATAACAATAGTGTCCCAAAATATCGATATGAATATGATCCTATAAATGAAACCTGGAATCTAATAATAGAGCCTGTAGAAGGATGAATGTAATAATCAAAAATCATTATAAAGGTAAGTTGCCGATTAATATAGTTAAGCGCGTAAAGAGACTGTTGAAATATGTTCCTGATAATTATTTATTTGATCTAAAAATGATTTCAATAGTAAATAGGATAACATATTCAAAGCATAGAAATGCTTCTGGAATTTATTTACCAAAGGATAAAAGCTCTGAAGCGCGAATTGAAATAGCAATAGATACTATTTATATGGAAAGTAATTGGTTTTTAATGTTGCTTCCCGTTTTATCAAAATACTTTCTCGCAAGAGTTCTTTATCATGAAATTGGTCATCATTATCAGTATGAAAAAAAATCACTAAAAAAGAAATACAGAGAAGATTTTGCCGAAAAAATATCAAATGAATTACTCAAAAGATATTTTAGCAATTGGAAATATTTACTCTATCCTTTAATTCCATTCATTTGGTTATTAAAAAGAATTAAGAATATTTTTAAATGATTCCCCAGGCTGCCACTGGCAAAGGTGGCAGCCTAACATATTTACCTGCCAAAAAAGAAGACATAAGTCCTGACATAGATCAGCGAGCTTTACATAACGCCAACTGTTATGCGAACACCTCACCTACGGAATAAATGGCGTTCCTCCCCGCTGGAAAGAGGGGGACAAGCCGGAGGATGTCTCATTAACGTGTTATGTAAACTTGCATATTATTGTATGTAGATGACGCCGTATCATCATCGAGTTTTGATCATGATATAGACGACCAAAGCGAAGGTAATTTTGTATACGACGGAAACGGGAACATAACAACCGACCTTCAGAAAAACATAGGCTCCATAGATTACGATATACGTAACCTGCAGTATAAAATGAGTTTTGGTTTGTTAAGCAAATTAACACTCAGCGCCTTGGAGATAAGCGATTCGGTAGAATACAAAGCAAAAGACACAATTGTAACTGAAAGTACCGTAAGTGTTCTCTCGGGTGCAAATGTGACACTTAAGGCCGGCGGGGGAATAGTACTAAAACCGGGCTTCAGTGCTGATTCCGGTTCAGTGGTTAATGCATTAATAGACGCTTCGCTGCAACAAAATCAAATAGTAGGCGATTCGGTTTTGTATGCCTATGACTCGCAAGGCAGCAGAGTAAAAAAGAGCAGTAACGGCAGCGAAAAGTATTACATAAGAGATATGGACGGTAACGTGATAGCCGTATATACACAAGCCGAAAAAAATATGCGGAGGACTGTTTAAAGAAGAAAAAAATAGTTAACTTGATAAATATGAAAAACGAGTTAACAGATAGCGAAAAGAGGGAACTAAAAAAATACCATAGAACATCAAGGATGGGAAAAAAAGGGATAGAATAAAAGCTATACTATTGTTAGAGGAAGACTATAGTACAACAGAAATCAGCCGCATATTATTAATAGATGAAAACACGGTAAGAAATTGGAAACAAAGATTCATAGAAAGGGGAGAAAAGTCATTACTGATGTGGGTGGGGCAGATAATTATAGCGGATATGAAGGAAAACTAACAAAAGAAGAAGTAGGGGTGGTAAAAAAATATGTAGAAGAACGATTACTAAGTGCTTCAAAAGAAGTAATAAACTTTATAGAGGAGAAATTTTCAAAGAGCTATACAAGCAGCGGCATAGAAGACTTATTACATAGGTTATGCTTTGTTTACAAACAAACAGTCCAAATTCCTTCTAAATATGATCCGGAAGCTCAAAAAGAGTTTAATGAAAGATATGAAAGCCTGAAAGAGGAGCTAAAAGAAGATGAAGCACTTGTATTTATGGATGGACTACATCCCCAACATAATACAAAGTCTGTGAAAGCGTGGATAAAAAAGGGGGAACAAAAAGAAATAAAAAGTAATACAGGTAGATCACGACTTAATATAAATGGGATTTAGAATCCCCAAAGTCAAGAAATATTATACCACGAAGACGAAACGATAAATGCTGAGGCAGCGATAAAGTTTTTAGAAAAGATAGAAGAATACTACAAAGATAAGGGGAAAATAAAGGTTATAGTAGATAACGCAAAATATTATAGGAATAAAGCAGTAAAAGAATATTTAATAAACTCAAGGATAGAATTTATATTTTTGCCGCCCTATTCGCCCAACCTAAATCTTATCGAGAGATTATGGAAGTTGATGCGAAAAAAGGTTATAAACAATAGGTATTATGAGAGATTTAAGGATTTTAGAGATGCTGTATTAGGATTTTTTGAAAATGCTGAGAATATGAAAGAGGAATTAGAAAAATTTATTGGGACTCAACTGCATCTTTTGAAGCCTGCTTAATTTCCCTAAAACCAATTTGGTTTGTGGATATGTTTGTCAACCCAGAGGTTTTTCTTCCCCGATTTATGATCAAATTTTTATCATCAATGAAAGAATTTTATTCGCCGGAGATAAATTTTTTATCATCGTTGATATATTTTTATAGAACGTTGATACCTTCTTCTAGCACAATTGCATATTGAATGTCAAAATGGCAGTGTATGATTTTTATGTTTAACATTAGGCTTGTCATCACGAACCTGTCGGTCTTTTGGCAAGCGGAGTTATTTCTGTGCTGAGATTGCCCGCCTTCTTACGGCTCATAGTATACTTGTTGCAAATTGGTTTTGGGATTTTGCCATAAAGTCCTCTCTTTTTAAGACCTGCCCGCCGTACGAGACTTTGGGAGGCGGGGAGGATTTAGGTGAG
>JASFMY010000222.1:0-4357 GCA_050117315.1 Ignavibacteria bacterium | reverse complement strand
GAAACCGCCTTGGTACGAAGAAACGTATGCCGGGTGGTGTGGGGGGACGGCGGTCAACTCCGCCTCCTACCCGATTAGAAAATAATAATCACATGCAATTCAAGCTTCGTAGATGCTTCATTAAGTTGATTATTCTCATTACAAAATTAAGAATTAAGTTCGGGATTTAATAATGAAACACCTACGGTGTTTTGCCTCTTGGGGGGGATATCTTTTTCTACCATAATTAAAACGGCTAAAGCCGGTTGATTTGTTTAATTCCATCTCATCGCATTCTGCGATACGATTCCTAAAATAATCTTATTTTCTTTTTAAAATAAAAAAGCAGGGGTCGGTAACTCGGGTTTGTAGTCTTTCGTGGGCAGAGATATCGCACTGCGCATCAGCGATTTATCGGGGTGAAGCCTGTCTGCCGACATGGCAGGCAATCTCATTGCTGATAATTGCGCATAAATTGAGATAGCCCGACGAGTCGCATATGCGTCAACTTAATACGAGATATTAGCAATAGCCCCAACTTTTTCATAATGAATCTTCGGGACAAGTTGGGGAATGGATGATTGACACACAACTATGGGCTTTCCCGGTAAAGGGATCCTTCGGATAGCCCAAATCATTAGTTTTTTTTGGACTAAAGTCCAGAAATTTTAGGGTAATATTAACCTCCGGCATAAAGGGTGTGTTGAATAACTAAAATAAATAATCATAGCCACGATCCTTCAGGTCGTGGACGATGAGTCTCAACAAAAACTCAGGGCTTTAGCCCAATTTTTCTCTAATATTTGGGCTAAAGCCCGGATTCTATCTAGATTCTTATTTCCCACGTGCTGAAGCACGTGGCTATTGGAAAACCTAATTGAGTTCTGCAACACACCCTAAATGCCGGAGCTATGAAACACTACATTCATAGTTAAGTTGACGCATATGCGACTCGTCGGGATACGGCGGACAGGCTTCGGCGGTAAAACTGCCTTGCTATGACAGTACAGGTTTTATGCAGCACACCCAAAAAAGTGTCGGGTACAAAAGCCGGCATTTTTAACGCAGTAATAACATTTTTCTTGTTTCTAAATATTTTCCCGTTTTTATTTGATAAAAATAAACGCCGCTCGAAAGACTACTAGCATTAAAATTAACAGTATAATTACCGGCAGCCTGTTCTTTGTTTACAAGTACGGCAATTTCTCTACTTAATATATCATATACTTTTAGCTCTACTTTACTATGTTCCGAAAGATGATAATTGATAACAGTACTCGGATTAAACGGGTTGGGATAGTTCTGTTCCAGTGTAAATTCTAAAGGCAATTCTAAAGACAAATTGTTGTCTTCAACACCGGTTACTATATCGATCTCTCTTAGAGTGGGATAATTTGCCCCATCGCCTCCAACAATTTGCCATACGTCCGTAAAATCCCAATCTGTAAATGTACTTTGAGTTTTCATTTCGGAGGTAGTTTTTGGGGTAGCTGCGCCAGGTCCGTCAGTGCTTTGATTAGACGCTGTGCTATCGAAAAAATTGCTGGTAAATGTGCCGGAGCCATATCCTAAGAATCCTTTATCTATAGGATTAGCTGCGTCTTCATATATTACATTCCCGACGGAATAACAGCATTCTATGGCGGAATTGTAATTCCATCCGCAAAAACCTCCAAAGGCTGTATCACTCCCAGAGCTTCTAGCTACATCCCCTGTACTGTAGCAGTTGCTTATGGAGGAACGATTAGAATATTCAGAAGAATTATACCCCACCAATCCGCCGACATTATTCCCCGACCCGCTTACCGACCCTGTGCTATAGCAGTTGCTTATAGAGGAAGAAGAAGAATAATAAGAAGCAGAAGAAGAATTATATCCAACCAGTCCGCCGACATAATCCGACCCGCTTACTGACCCCGTACTATAGCAGTTGCTTATGGGAGAAGAAGAAGAAGAATAAACAGTATTAGTAGTAGCAGAATTATACCCAACAAGTCCGCCGACATAATTCCCAAATCCGCTCACTGACCCAGTACTGAAGCAGTTGCTTATGGGGGAAGAGACAGTAGAATAAGTAGCATTAGTAATAGCAGAATTATACCCAACAAGTCCGCCGACATTATCCTTACCGGTAATATCCACATTCGTAACGCCGAGGTTTGAAATAATAGCGTTATTTATAAGACCCAAAAGACCGACACCATACCTAGAGCTGCGGTTTATGTAGAGATTATCAATTTTATGGTTCTCCCCGTCATAGCTACCTGTAAAGTTTACAGTACTGTTGCCGATTGGATAAAAACCTCTTTCATCATCTCCGCCCACACTTCCACTGCCATCCCAGTCTACCTGGGTTTCATCAGCATCAAAACTTATATCTGCCGTTTGGATAAAATATTTATCCCAGTCTCCCCAAGTGTTTGAAAGTTCAATTAAATCCTCTGTTGTCGCAATCTTGTAAGGATCGGTAGCTATACCTTGCCCGCCGGAATATTGGGCAGATAACAAATTTTGACAAACAATTAAAAGTATTACAAAAAGTACAAGTTTTTTCATTTTTGCTCCATATTATATATTTATTTTATACTGTAAGTATTATGTCTAGTTAAAGTAACACAGATCGATAATTCGAATCCGCGTTCACATAACAATAAATTTTTAATAATATGAACAAAACCCAGGGAGAACCAGAATGGAATAGCGAATATCAACAGAAAATATGTCTGTGGAGTTAACCTCCATAGCAGCAAAATGTATATCTGTGTAACGGACAAGGAAGGCAACATCCCCTTACATTGCAACATACGCAATACTTTTGAACCATTCAATATTTTAATAAATAAATATAAAAATTCTATATCAGTTGAGGTTGAATCTGTTACTTTTTATAGAGTTTTACGCCGTATGGAATTTTTCCCAGCATAATTAAAAGGGTTTACGGTTGTCGAAATTTGGATAAATACCGGTAAGTGGAATAAATATTATTTGAAGTCTGTTAGGACTTCCATTATGATAGAAAATAATAATCACATGTAATTCAAGCTTCGTAGATGCTTCATTAAGTTGATTATTCTCATTACAAAATTAAGAATTAAGCTTGGGATTTAATAATGAAACACCTACGGTGTTTTGCCTCTTGGGGAGAATATCTTTTTCTACCATAATTAAAAACGGCTAAAGCCGATTGATTTGTTTAATTCCATCTAATCGCCTTCTGCGATACGATTACTAAAATAAAAATAACCTTATTCTTTTTAAAATAAAAAACCCGGGGTCGGTAACTCGGGTTTGTAGTCTTTCGTGGGCAGAGATATCGCAATGCGTATAGGCGTCAACTTAACAGTTAATGTAATGTTTTATAGCTCAGGCATTCAAGGGCTGTTGCATAACTAAAATAAATATTTCCTATTAAGTTGACGCCTATGCGGCTTACCGGGAGAGAAATCTTTATGCATGTTTATTGGATAACTCCATGTTAAAGATATCCCGCCAAAAAAGATAGCGGGCAAGCTCCTCACAAAATAATGTTCGTCGATATGACAATTTACCCCGAATTATGCATTAGTAACTCAGAATATTCTTAACTTCTTTACCTATAATGGGTTAGGAATAATTACAATATTCTATTGCATAATCCGGATTAAACTCATATTACTACCAATTTCACGGAACAGGTTTATTCGTTTTTTCATCAAAAAGAGCATTTATCAAAAAAAGTTCTTATTAATTAGAAAAAGTTTGTATTTATCGAAAAAAGTTCTCATTAATCAGAAAAAGTTTGCATTTATTGAAAAAAGTTCTCATTTATTGGAAACAACTTCTTAAATATCAAAGTAAAGTTGTCATTAATTCAAAAAAGTTGACAATAATTCAAAAAAGTTGACAATAATTCAGAAAAGTTGCCATTAAGGCAGAAAAGTTTGCATTAATTTGAAATAACTTCTTAAATACCAATATAAAGTTGTCATTAATTCGGTAAAGTTGTTGTTAATGATGATGAAATTTGTATTAATCATGTAAAAGTTTGTAAGTATTACTCAAGTTGTTGCTTTTATTGATTTGTTTATTAGAGTTTCTGCAAAATAAAGAAATTGACATTTCGAACCCGTTTTTTGGGCGAGCCTGTCCGCCATCTTTTTGGCGGGAAATCTTTCAATTAGAGTGTGATTTCAAAGATTTCTCCCTCCGGTCGAAATGACTGACTTTTATTTTGCAGAAACTCTATTATTAACTTATCGCAGTAGTTATTGATTTATACTTGTTACAAATTGGTTTTGGGATTTAGTTTTTATTTAGAACTCACCTAAATCCTCCCCGCCTCCCAAAGTCTCGTACGGCGGGCAGGTCTTAAAAAGAGAGGACTTTATGGTAAAATCCC
>JASFMY010000221.1:0-4381 GCA_050117315.1 Ignavibacteria bacterium | reverse complement strand
GTATTAAATCCCCATAGAATAAGGAGATGGTTTCGCACAACAGAATTTTATCTGTAAATGACATAATATAGCTTTATCCGCCTTTATATTTTTTTCTCATTTCCAGATAAAATTCTTTAAAGTTATGATTTAAGAAGTAAGAGACTATAATCAAGAGATATTGTCTCCATCCTACACGAATTCGTGGTTTTTCGCTCAAATCAAGTTTCCGCTTTAATTATAGAATTATAATATATATTTTTTCGCTTCATTAGAGTAAGTTATCGAGGGATAAGTATGCTGGAGATGCAGAAAAGATTAACAAATTTTTTCTACGCTGTTTTAAGCCTGCCTGCAACAGCCATGGGGTTTGCTTTATCAATACAGATATCCGCATTAAGCTGGATAATGCGGACGCAATATAATTTAGACCTTCACGAGATAGGCATAGTATGGGCAGCCGGGCCGCTTGCAGGAATTATAGGTCAGCCCATAGTGGGATTGATAAGCGATAAGGTCTGGTTTTGGGGAGGAAGAAGAAAGCCTTTTGTTTTTATTGGTGCAACACTTGCAGCCTTGATGCTTTTGGCGCTTCCGAATATACAAGAGATAAATAATATTGTAGGAATTGGCAGTATCGTATTTATATCTACCGTAACTGCGTTAACACTCGATCTTGCTATAAATGTGAGTTTTAATCCAACCAGGTCTATCATTGCCGATGTTACTCCCGAAGGTGTCCCCAGGACCAAGGGTTATACATGGATGCAGACAATCTCCGGTACATTTGGCGTTGCTGCTTATGCAATCGGCGCTTTGTTCGGCAATTATACACTCATTTACGTTGGAATATTTTTGGTACTTTTATTTTCAATACCTCCAATGCTTTTAATAAAAGAAAGCAAAGAATTACAATATAAGTCCGGTGAGGAAAATGATGGTGCTAATGGAGAGGATAATACGGAATGGGTTGAATTTACAAAAGTATTACTTGCTCATGCTTTTTCCTGGATTGGAGTTCAGACAATGTTTATCTATATAATCGGTTACATTGAGCAAAAACTAAACCCGGCAAGCAGTGACGAGACGGGACAGATTATTGCTGTTTCATTTTTGATATTAAATGCCGTAGGCGCAATACTGCCGGCATTTATACTTGAACCTGCAACTGAAAAAATCGGCAGGGTAAAAACTCATTTGATTTGTGTATCGGTTATGTCGATTGCATACTGGGGAATAGTTCTTTTCGGTAAGAGTACTGTTTCACTTTATGTATTGATGGCGCTTGCAGGAGTAGGGTGGGCAGCAATAGTCAGCCTTCCTTTTGCAATTATGTCGGAAAAAGTTGAGAAGGGAAGAATGGGATTTTTTATGGGAATTTTTAATCTTTCGGTAGTATTGCCTCAGTTGTTTGTAAGTCTTGCTGTTGGTTATTTTGTAAATGCAGCGGATGATAAAAATATTATTTTCATTATCAGCGGAGTTTCTCTCGCAATATCTGCAGTGCTCTGGATGATAGTAAAAGAAAGTAAAGCCATAAAAGCTGATATGGCAAAACACAGCAGCGGTTAAATATTTAGCAATAAAATAAGGTCGTTTCAAATGTAATACAGATTTTTAATCTGTGTACGGATTATATAATAAAAGATATTTTTGAATACTTAGCTTGAGACTAAAGACAAAGTAATTCCTTTTGAGAGACAGCCTTATTTCTCGTAACAAAAATTGTTACATGTTCTTTTCTAACCCGTTGATTTTAACTTTTATTCAATAAATACAGGTCGTATGATGCGTAAAATAATTTTATTTCTAACGTTATTTCAGTTTAGTATTATCAGTTCTCAAGTATACCGGGTTGAATCACCGGGGAACATACTTCAGGTAGAATTTCAATTGGAAGACGGAAAAGCATTTTATAGCGTTAAGAGATTTGGAAATGATGTAATTGAAAAGTCAGCTTTAGGTTTCGAATTGGGAAACAATATCTCGCTTAAAGATAATTTTATCATTGAATCTGTGAACGAATCTTCCTTTGATGAAACGTGGGAACAGGGGTGGGGTGAAAAAAGATTTATCAGGAATAATTATAATGAGTTGAAAGTGAATCTTTCACAGATGATTGTTTCGCCGAAGAAATTGGCAATTGTTTTCAGAGTTTATGACGACGGTATAGGATTCAGATATGAATTCCCGAAACAAAAAAAATTAGATAAGTTTAATATTCTCGATGAAATTACGGAATTTAAATTTACCGGGGATCACTCGGGCTGGTGGATTCCTGCTTATCACTGGAACCGTTATGAATACCTGTATGAAAATACTCCTTTAAGTAAAATGGACACTGTTCACACTCCGGTGACATTTGAAACGAAAAACGGTTTGTTTATCAGCCTCCATGAAGCAGCTTTAACAGATTTTGCGAGCATGACTTTGGAACCGGTTGGTGACTATACTCTTAAAGCTAACCTTGTGCCCTGGTCAGACGGAATAAAAGTAAAAACGCATACGCCTGCAAAAACACCCTGGCGTACAATTCAAATTGCCGGTAATGCAGGCGGATTGATCGAATCGTACTTAATCTTGAACCTTAACGAACCGAATAAACTTGAAGATGTTTCATGGATAAAGCCCGGGAAATATGTCGGTATATGGTGGGGAATGCACCTTGCTACCGAAACATGGAGTTCAGGAGATAAACACGGTGCAACAACAGAAAATGTTGAAAAGTATATTGACTTTGCATCAAAATACGGTTTTGACGGTGTGCTTGTGGAAGGCTGGAATAAAGGCTGGGACGGTGATTGGGCGGCAAACGGCGATATCTTTAGCTTTACCGAACCATATGATGATTTTGATATTGATGAAGTGGTACGATACGGAAATGAAAAAGGCGTAAAATTAATCGGGCATCACGAAACCGGCGGCGGAATTTTGAATTACGAAAAACAAATGGATGATGCTTATAAGTTCTATCAAAAATATGGAATGCATACGGTTAAAAGCGGTTATGTAAATCACGGCAACGGCATAAAAAGGACGGATGAAAACGGAAACGTAATTAAAGGCGAATGGCATCACGGGCAGTTCATGGTTGAGTTTTACCGCAAAGCATTAATTGAAGCTGCAAAGCATCAAATAATGATTGATGTTCACGAACCGATAAAACCGACGGGCATAAGGAGAACCTACCCGAATATGATGACGCGTGAAGGAGCTCGAGGCCAGGAATTTAATGCATGGAGCAGCGACGGCGGTAATCCTCCCGAACACACCGTTATCCTGCCTTTTACAAGATTGCTCGGCGGACCCATGGATTTTACACCTGGAATTTTTGATCTATTATTTGAAGAAGCTAAACCCGACAACCGTGTTAATACTACGTTAATGAAGCAATTGGCTTTGTACGTTGTTCTATACAGTTCCTTACAAATGGCAGCCGACTTACCTGAAAATTATGAAGCACGTCCGGATGTTTTTCAATTTATTGTTGATGTTCCTACAGACTGGGAAGATACAAAAGTACTCAATGCAGAAATCGGCAATTATGTAACGATTGTTCGTAAAGATAGAAACAGCAGCGATTGGTACCTCGGAAGTATTACGGATGAAGAAGGAAGAATCTTAAATGTTCCGTTAAATTTTCTGGATAAAAACAAAACTTATAAAGCGCAAATTTATAGAGACGGGGAAAAAGGGGACTGGGAGACTAATCCATATGACTATGTAATTGAGGAAAAGGAAGTGAGATTCGGTGATGAATTAACTTTAAGACTCGCTCCGGGTGGGGGAACCGCTGTAAGGTTTGTTACCTTTTAAAACTTTGGGCTCTTTGTGTATTCTTAGTGTTCTTTGCGGTTAAATCTTTTTACCGCGAAGGGCGCAGAGTTATTCGCTATGCACACTTACGGTTATTGGTATGACGATGAAACGGTTTGGATTCCCGAAGATAACGGATGGTCTCCGGCCGTTGTACAATGGTATGAGGATGAAAAATATATTTCATGGGCGCCGCTTCCCTGTCCCGTGAAACAATTGAAAGCAGAATCGACTCAAAAGTTAAAAAAAACGAGGTAACAAAAAAACACGCAAGTTTGTCTTCCAATTTGAACAAAATAGATTTACCGGATAGCGAGATTAAAAGAGTAAAGAAGAACAAGGAGAATGTTATAGTTCCGAAAGAAAACAAAAGCACTTCAAGCAGAACTAAAGAAACAACCGACACAAAGAAAACAATTAAAAGTCGTTCAAAGACTAGTGTTATGTCAACAATGAAGTACCGTGTCATTCCCGAATTCCGCCGCGATTATCGGGAGAGAAATCTTTGAAATCTGAAGCGTCCTGAAAAAGGTTGACTGTATTATTAGATATTTTTGTTAAATAAATATAGTCATTCTTATAGTTT
>JASFMY010000220.1:0-4519 GCA_050117315.1 Ignavibacteria bacterium | reverse complement strand
GCCTTCTAATACATCTTGGACTACTTGCCTTTTGAACTGCTCGCTGTAATGTTGTGATTTTTCTTTTTTCATTTTTTGTCCTGTTTTTGGTTGACTTTTTTTGTCAACCTATTTCAGGACTATACACTTTGACGAAGGTGGGCCTGTCCCGTTCATCTCAGCGGGGACTTTTTACCTTTAATATGGGTTAGGGCACTATCTACTTTATTAAGAGTAATTTTTTAGTTTCTAAGAAGCTACCTGATTTCAAAGTATACAAATAAATCCCAGAAGAATTCTTTGTCGCATTCCATTTTTTTGAATAATGTCCGGGAGGCAATACACCCTCAACTAAAGTAGCAACCTCCTTTCCAAGGATATCGTATATTTTTAACGTTGTAAATGAACTTGAAGCTATTTCAAAATCAATTTTGGTAGTTGGATTAAATGGATTGGGATAATTCTGGCTTAGAAAGAAATCAGAAATTACTTTTTCCTCAACACTATTTGTCGACGTAATTTGTGAAATTGGAAAACGAAAAACACCGCTATTTGCTGTCCCGGCAAACAGATACGTTCTATTGGTTTGCAAAGAACTTATTTCAGTAGGGCCATCTTCATAGGAAAATTGCTGCCAATTATTTATGTTAGTTTTAGAAAAATAAATACCGTTGTCGGTTAGAGCAAAAACATAACCACCGCCCGAGGTTATATCAGAAATATATCTGTTTTCAAGCCCGATATTAAACGACTCCCAGTTCCTCCCATCATCAATAGAAACAAAAATACCGTTATCGTAAGAGCCGACATAAAAATAGTTATCGTCTTGAGTGTGTGACCATACATCATCACCAATATTTCCGCCCCCAGAAGCTATCCATGTGACTCCGTAATCGGTTGAATAAAATATACCTTGGGCAGACGAAGCTACTAATACGCCATTTCGCACTTCAAGCCAATGAACTGCAGTGCTGATCTGCCCATTTACGTTTTCCCAAGAAATCCCTTTATCTTTTGAAACAAATATTTTGTTAGTACCACTAGCAAAAATTAATGAATCTATAAAAGCAATTGAATTTACACCCCAAGGCAAATTAGAAGCATGGATAAAATTCCAAAACTCACCAAAGTTTGATGAATAATAAATGCCATTGAAATTGCGCCCTAAGTCCCCATAAATTCCTAAATAAAGCTGTGAGTTGTTCAGTGATACCATTGTTATATAATAGCGATAAGTATCAATATCTTCAATATTAGAGCATTGGATATTTTTCCAAGAGTTGCCGTTATTATCTGTATATACCATGTAACGATAACGATTTTTTGCAATTAAAAAATTATCATCAGCGGCAACTATTGAGGCATAAGTTGCTGTCAGTCCATTACTCATTTCAATCAAGGAATCAGTTTCAGAATTCAGTTGATACACACCGCCAAGGCTATTGTCAGAACGTGAAGTACCTGCGAACAAATTACCGTTATTATGGAATAATGTTATCACGTTTAAGTCTCTATTAATACCCAAAGATTTCCAACCTGTATGATTATCAATTGTTTCCCAATTGATGTTTTTCTCAAAATCCCAAAATATTCCGTTATATTCATTGCAGTATATCCTATCGTTAAAACTGTAAATTCCTTCTGTTATGTAGTAAAAAATTCCATTCTTTTTTGTTGACCATGTCTTCCCTTGATCAGAGGAAGTATGTATACCTCCTGTGCCTCCGATAAGAATCATAATACTGTCATTAACAAATAATGAATTAAAGGTTACATTTTTAAAAACATTTCCTACTGAATCCCAAGTTTCCCCGTAATCCGAAGACACATGTAGATATGAATCATATGTCTCCTGCCTATCACTAATTAGTCGACGATTAATTGATATCGTATACAAATTATTTTTATATACTTTAATACAAGTTGTTGAAAACACATTATAATCAATTAATTCCCAATCGCTTTGAATATCTTTGAGCCGATAAACCTTCCCACCCCTCGTGCGGGCAAATAGAATAGAGTCCTGTACAGTTACTGAGTATACGGTACTTGGTGATAGATTGATATTTAAATCATCCCACGTCTCACCATTATTAAAAGAGGCGAAAAATCCATAACTATTAGTACCTGCAATAATTGCATTTTTAAACTTAACCAACGTGTTTACAACTTTATTTTTCAGTACTGTTTTTTTTGTGTTCCAATGTTTGCCATCATCAGTCGAGTAGTAAACTCCATTATTCGTCCCTATAAAAAGCATACTTTCATTACTCAAAAAACAGTTTACATCACCTCCAAATGGCCCATTTGTTTGTTCCCATTGAGCATTAATATTATCTTGATTTAAACTGAAAAACAAAATCGATAACAAGAAAAAATATGATAGTCTCATAATAGTAAAGTTTATTTATATAATGTTTTGTTCACTAACACCAAACTGAGCTGCGGCCAGCACAGAGGTGGTTTAACGAAAAGGGTTGCCAGTTCGGCAGCCTCACACTCGCCGAGGGCGCTATGCCGTCAGCTCTAGTTATTTTATCTTATGATAATCTAATTTTTTATTATTGAAAAAGAAGCGGCAATAAATCCAAAACCTACAATTCTTTTGGAATTAACTTGAAATTTGTAATTGCCTACAAAATGAGAAAGTCTATTGGCTAAAACTCCATAGCTTCCCATTACAACTGTAATTATACATATGTACCCAATTCCCCAGTAGAATGTTTCCCATCCAAAGGAGATCTCACCACTGACAAATTGAGGGAGAAAGGATAAATAGCACAACAAAGCCTTTGGATTTGTCATTGTTGTTAAGAATCCTTGGCTATAAATTGATAACAGTTTGGAGTTTGTGCGTACAGAAAACTGAAAGTTGTCTCCTTTTGCTTTAATGATAGTAGTGAGCCCAAGATATAAAAGATAGGCTGCTCCCATATACTTAAGGGTAGTAAATAGGAGGTATGAATCTCTAATTAAGGTTCCCACACCAAGCGCACTGAAAAGCACCCAAATAAAATTCGCTGAGACAGTACCACAGATTCCAAATATCAACCTTGTCCGATTTTTGGTCAGTCCTTGAGAAATCGTAAAAAGCATTGTTGGGCCCGGTGCAGCACACAATAAAGTTGCTAATACAATAAATAATGCAATTTTTTCTGGATTTAGCATGAGTATTTTTTAAGATAATATGTGTTATGCGTAATTATAATTTATATTGAAGAACTTTATTACAAAAATTCGTTTATATCTTTCTTAAATATATCGTAAACTTTTTTTGAGTATTTAACTAAGGGTTCCATTCTATCAGGATACAACTCAAGTGCATAAGCGTGACTAAAAAAGTGTCTGAATGCTAAATACGGAGCTAAATTATTTTTGCACTCTTTCGAAATGAAATCTTGCTTAAGAGCTAATTCAAGTAATTCTTTATGCCAAGATTCACCAACGGGAACTTCTAAATTTTGTGATAACACAATTTGTTTTAAGATATTTTCAATTCCGTTGTAAAAATTATGCAACAATGCTGCAACGCCCGCTAATTCTAATGTCGATAATTTGGGAAGATGTGAATAGGAAGGCAACTCAATGAAGATTTCATTAATATTTTCCAATTCAGCTTGGATTCTTTGCGAAAGTTTACCCATAAAGAAGAACACCTTCTGTTTGAATCATTTTATTTAATAAAGTTTTCTTCTTTAAGTCAACCAAATCTACTGGTTTAGAAAGTGCAAAGATTAGTTCACCATAAAATTCAAAATATTTTGAATCTAGTACTCCTTCAACACCTAAATCGATATCCTTTGCTTTATCATCTGAATTTAAAGTAGAACCAAAAAGATAAACTTTAGCAACTTTATATTTCTTTGCGATTTCTAATAATCGATATTTATCTTCATTTGAAAGCATATATCAATTTAATTTTTAGATAAATTTATTGCAAACTATTTTTACGCCTACCGCGCAGCCGGGAGATGTCGCCATCTCCAAGCCCACTAAGAATCCGCTGTTGCGGGACTCAAGCACTTTTCAAGCCGGAAGACCCGGCAATTATTAAATTATACTTGTTGCAAATTGGTTTTGGGGTTTTGCCATAAAATCCTCTCTTTTTAAGAGAGGATTTAGGTGAGTTCTAAACAAAAACTAAATCCCAAAACCAATTTGGCTTGTGTATAGTTAATTAATTTTTACTGCCGTCACTGAACCCGCCTCCGTATAACTACGGTGTACAAGCATTCAGTGACGGAATTATTTTATTTTTTCTTTACAAATTCTTTCTATTAAGAAATGTGACGCGACACTAGTGTTATGTCAACAATGAAGTGCCGTGTCATTCCCGAATGCTTTTATCGGGAATCCCACTTTTATAAATTAGATTCCCGCTTAATACGTGCGGGAATGACATAGTATAAGTTAATTGTATAGTCCTGAAATAGGTTGACAAAAAAAGTCAACCAAAAACAGGACAAAAAATGAAAAAAGAAAAATCACAACATTACAGCGAGCAGTTCAAAAGGCAAGTAGTCCAAGATGTATTAGAAGG
>JASFMY010000219.1:0-4520 GCA_050117315.1 Ignavibacteria bacterium | reverse complement strand
GTTTTGCTTTTTCCTCTTTTGACAAACCTACCGGTTTTCTTATTTTTCGTCCCTTATTTAATTTAGTTTTTGACACTAATATTCAATATTATTTCCTGAACGATATAATAGTGACTAACATGAATCAACTAGAGAATGACAAGCCTTAACTGGAGACTGACATGAATTAACTAGAGAATGGAAGGTATTAACTGGAAATTGACAAGAATTGTCTAATAATTGGAAATTATTAGCTGATCGCCGGAAAGGAGTGTAGGTAATTTATCCGGTCTTGTCCCGGGTTTGACGGATGGTTTTTTGGCTTACCGAATGATTTTATATGCAGAGCGGAATATATTTTGTTTTCTGTCCTTAATATATACACAAGCCAAATTGGTTTTGGGATTTAGTTTTTATTTAGAACTCACCTAAATCCTCCCCGCCTCCCAAAGTCTCGTATGTCGGGCAGGTCTTAAAAAGAGAGGATTTTATGGCAAAATCCCAAAACCAATTTGCAACAAGTATACAAATTAATCATAGGAGGAAGTTATGGCTAATGCTGAAGATATTAACCGCAATTTTACTATCTCGGATGCCGATATGCTCCAGGCTTCAAGGGTTATGCACGGTATTTTTTCCGGGGATAAGGCGTCGTTTACCGCATTCGATGCTGCTTTTGACGATCCCTTCGCGGATAATTGGCTTCAAAAAATCAACGACTGCTCTGATTTAGGGCAGGACTCTTCTTATCTTGATTCTCAGGTAGCACTTACCAAAGGTGTAGAGTCCAAAATGGAAGAGTGCCGTTCGTTTTATTCTTCTATGAAATATTTCGTAGAAACGGCCTTCCCGGGCAAAAAGGAAATTTGGTTACGTTTCGGCTTTGATGATTATGATAAGGCTAGGAGAAATGAGACAAAAATGATCCGGTTTCTAGGAGTTCTTTATCAAACAGCCGAAGAATACAAAACCGAACTAACAGCAGCCGGGTTCGGCGAGGAAAAGATCGAACAAATAAAAACTCTTCAAAGTGAGTTGACATCCGCAGATTATGAACAGGAAATGAGTAAGAAGAAACGACCGGTAGTAACGCAAGAAAGAGTTGAAACTATGAATGAGTGTTATGCATTTATGCAGAAAGTAAGCAAAGCCGGGAAAATCATATTTGTATCCGACCATGCAAAATATGAGCAGTACCTTCTGCCGAATGAAAGATCTGCCAAGAAAGAAGAAGAAACAACCGAAGAGACAGAAACCGAACAGACAGCAGAGTGACGGGAAAGATAAAGGATAAAAGTAAAAAGATAAAAAAGTTTTCGGAATGAAGTACATGGGGGCACGCCTATTTGATCACTTTGTGATTAGGCGGGCTGGCTATAACAAAAGTCATTGGTGGTCATTTGTAGTCATACATTGTCACTGTTCCAATATGTCCTCCGTAGCCTTGGCGTAGGGGGACTGTCCGTCGAAACATCTTTTCGTGAAGGCGGGCCGCTAAAGTAGGTCTATAACTCCAATCAATCAACCAATCATGCAAACACAGATTTCAATTACACTCCGTAACTAGGAGCCTGAAGTGATAGGGTGATTGAATGATTGACGTTTCAGTGCCACCGAAGCCCAACCGCCACTAAAGTTATGGTCGGTAAACTTTGGCGAAGGAAGACCCGTCCTTCGAAGCCTTGGCGAAGGAGGACACGTCCTCCGAAGCATCTTCTTGCGAAGGAGGAATTAATAGTTGAGTATAAAAAGTAGTTTTCATATTTTGAGATTAATACTTAGGCAAATATAAAAGTTAGGGCACAAAATTAGACATGTATAAAATATTAAGAATTAAGGAGAGGAATGAAATTATAAGTGTAGAATATTATTATGCTATTATTCTTTTCATCATTCTGAATTTTAGCGTATCTGCTCAGTGGGAAAAAACTAATTATCCGAGTAATGTTGTTGTTTCTGCATTAACTGTAAAAGGGGAATTTATTTTCGCTGGGAGCGAAATGGCAGGTGGTATAAGACGTTCCGCTGATAAAGGGATGAGTTGGAGTAGTGTAAATTCAGGCTTGAGTTATCCTTATATAAATTGTCTTATTTCGGGTCCAGATGGAACAAACCTATTTGTTGCCACATCATTTGGAGGTGTATCACTTTCCACAGATAATGGAGACAATTGGATTCCAATTAATAATGGACTTGCAGATAGTGTCGTGTCGAGAATCGCTATTACTCCCGATGGATTAAATCTTTACGCCGGAACTCGAAAGGGGATATATCGTTCAACAAATAATGGTTCAAATTGGATTGACGTAAGTAATGAGATTATGAAAAAAGAAGGGACTTATTCTATAGCTATTAGTAATGATGGTAATAATATTTTTGCGTGCCCGGCATATTCAAATGGACTTTATCTTTCGACTGATAATGGTATAAATTGGAAATCGGTAACAAACGGTCTTCCAGATACCAAAGTTTTTTCTGTGAATGTGAATCCAGACGGAGGAGAAATCATAGCTGTTGTACAAGGATATAGTACTATTTATGCTTCAACTGATGGTGGCTCAAACTGGAGTTCTATTAAAAATAACTTGCCAAATATATCAATTAGTTGTACTGTTTTTAGTCCAGATGGCAAATATATTTTTTTAGGTACTCAGGGAGGGATCTATTTTTCTTCAGACAATGGTACAAAATGGTATTTCGATGATTCTGGATTTTCTGATCCTTACATAAGCATCACGTCACTTGTAACAAGTTCCGACGCAACAAATATCTATGCAGGCACTTCTAATCATGGTTTGTGGAAGCGTACAATCTCAGAATTAGTAACTTCTGTTGCCACGCACAGAGGGAAAGATTTGAGTAAATATTTTCGACTATATCAAAATTACCCTAATCCTTTTAATCCAACTACGAAAATTGATTTTGAAATATCGTCAAGATCATTTATAACATTAAAAATATATGATGTACTTGGGAAAGAAATTTCAACATTAGTTGAAGAAGAATTATCTCCAGGCCATTACTCAAAAAATTGGGATGCCAAAATGTTCTCCTCAGGAATATATTTATATACTTTGAAATCGGATAATTTTGAAGAAACGAAAAAATTGCTTTTAATCAAATAGTTTGTGCCCTAACCCATATTAAAGGTAAAAAGTCCCGCCTACGTAAAAAGAAACTTCGGAGGACAGGCACACTGCGGCACACTAGCTGGGTTTTGAGAAAAGGCAGGAAAAAGATAAGAATAAAATAATCCCGTCACTGAATGCTTGTCCACCGTAGTTATACGAAGGTGGGGTCAGTGACGGCAGTAAAATTAATTAACTAATTTAATAATTATCAGGTTTACCCTAAGTGAAAAGGTTAGAAAAGAGCTTGAGCCGTATGAGGGGAAACTCGATTCCGGTATGTACGATTCTTAGGGGACTTGGAGATGGTGACATCTCCCGGCTACCCGGTATACTGCAAAGGAAGTTCAATATATGGGGAAGAGAAAATATCTTTTAATAATATTTATATCAGTATTTAGTTTAACTTTCGTTTCACTACTAGGATTCTATTCTAAGAATCCCGAGATAAGCAACTGCATAATAGTAAGTCTGTCTGATGAATTTGAAATTATAAATGGAAATCTATACTTGAGTAAAGATACTCCAGAAGGACTCAAGGATTCTGTAATTAAGGTATTAAAAAAAGCTGATAAGAGAGCCTGTGAGTATTGGAATATAGAAAAGCAATCAGAAAATCCTAAGATAATATTCTGTTATTCACATGATACATTTGAAAAATATAGCAAGAGTAAAACAATAATAAGCTATAAAACACCATTAGGATTTTACATAGTATTTGGAGAAGGATTTATAGATTTAGATATGTTAAGTCATGAAATATGTCATAGTGAGTTGTTTTCAAGAATAGGTTTCATAAATAGTATAAGAGAAATACCAACATGGTTTGATGAAGGAGTAGCGATGCAAGTTGACTACAGAGAAGAATATTCAGAAGAAAAATATAATGAAATAAAGGAGTCAAAGCCTCATAAGATCAATTTTGAAAATATAAGAACAGTAGAAACATTTTGGTCGGGAGAATATTATTATAATTATATAGAATCAAGACATGAGGTAAAGAAATGGATAAAAGAAGTAGGAGAAAAAGGTTTAGAAAAACTAATAGAAAGAATACGAGAAGGAGAACAGTTTGATGAAGTTTACAGACAAATGCGAGAAGAGTGTATGAATGGAAACGAATAATAAATATTTAATGGTGAATGCAGTATAACCCATGTAGATTCCGGGGATTAGTACAGTTAA
The DNA here is from genome assembly GCA_050117315.1 of Ignavibacteria bacterium. Lineage (GTDB taxonomy): Bacteria > Bacteroidota > Ignavibacteria > Ignavibacteriales > Melioribacteraceae > JANQIV01. The sequence goes on along the minus strand of JASFMY010000219.1, from coordinate 228 downwards.
CCCCTAATTATGTGTATTAGAGCAAAACAAAATCAGAATGATAATCTAGTGTTATGTCAACAATGAAGTGCCGTGTCATTCCCGAATGCTTTTATCGGGAATCCCTGAAGCGTCCTGAAAAAGGTTGACTGTATTATTAGATATTTTTGTTAAATAAATATAGTCATTCTTATAGTTTTATTCTATCGATCAGCTAGCTGATCGATAGAATAATTTTTGCCGTAATAA
>JASFMY010000218.1:0-4574 GCA_050117315.1 Ignavibacteria bacterium | reverse complement strand
TCTTTTGACAAACCTACCGGTTTTCTTATTTTTCGTCCCTTATTTAATTTAGTTTTTGACACTAATATTCAATATTATTTCCTGAACGATATAATAGGGAAATGTCAATTCTGTATTGACATTACGGGGCAGGCTTTATGCCGGAATCTACAATTGACTTATACTATGTCATTCCCGTACGTATTAAGCGGGAATCTAATTTATAAAAATGGATTCCCGATAAAAGCATTCGGGAATGACACGGCACTTCTTTGTTGACATAACACTAGAGTATCTCATTATCTTACAATGAGTTACGAATATTCTAAATTTCTAATGCATAATTCTGGGTAAAAGGAACTGGTCCATGCCAACACCGGCAGAAAAGTTAGCGGAATCGCTTGAAGTATTAAGAAAGCTTCAGAATAATAACGGAACAGCAATTGTAAAATCCGGTGATATTTCACGGACTCACAAAGACCGCCTTCTTAAAAACGGCTTTATCCGGAAAGTAATGAAGGGATAGTATGTTTCAAGTCGCCCCGAAGAAACTAAGGGAGACAGCACTTCATGGGATACAGCATTTTGGCTTTTTTGTGAAGTATATCTAAACAACAGGTTTGGGAAGGATTGGCGTATTTCACCTGAGCAATCAATTTCAATACACAGCGGGAATTGGAACCCGGAAGAAAATGAGAAAGATAAGAGCAGAAAAATGCTTTGGCAGCGAGGGGTTACTACCTTCGCTTTTAAAGTGGTGAAAAAAAGCATTGAAAAAGTTTTCAAAGGTCAAAACCCCGGGAAAATAGCAGATGCAGATCACGGAAATTGGTACAGGGAAATGTTTGTTCCGGGTGTGACGGCCGGCTTGTTAAAGCGTTCAGGTCTCGCCGGGTTTATCGGCAAGTCTTCACATATTCCGTTAAGCAGCGATGGTGTCAGGGATGCAATGCCGGCTTTATTCGAATTGTTACAAAATGAAAATGAACCGGCTGTCCGGGCTGTATTGGGGCATTTTATATTTGTCTATATATACTTGTTGCAAATTGGTTTTGGGATTTAGTTTTTATTTAGAACTCACCTAAATCCTCCCCGCCTCCCAAAGTCTCGTACGGCGGGCAGGTCTTAAAAAGAGAGGATTTTATGGCAAAATCCCAAAACCAATTTGGCTTGTGTATACATCCATACATGGATGGGAATGGAAGAATCGGCAGGTTTCTAATGAATGTAATGTTAGCTTCCGGGGGATATCCGTGGACGATTATCCCGGTAGAGCAACGGAATAATTATATGAGTGCCTTGGAAAAGGCAAGTGTAGAACAGAATATTGCCGACTTTGCCAAATTTATTGCGAACCTTGTTTCGTCTGAAATGAGAGGAGAATCCGTAACCGGAATATAAATGCCTTCTTGCTTTATAGTGGTAGTCCCGAAAGAAACCTCACTTTTCCCCGTTGGGCGTATGAGCGTCAACTTGATGTAATCAGCCATATCAAATTGTTTAATTGTTCAATGGTCACATTGTCGGAACTAGCTTTTAGAGCAATTAAACTACCTGCCTCGCCGGGTGTGTTGCAGAACTAATAATAGCCCGTGGCTTCAGCCACGGGTCTATCCAGATTCTGAAACCTATAGGCTTTAGCCTCATTTAAGCGCTCTAAATGGGGCTAAAGCCCAGATTCTATCTGGATTTTTATTTCCCACGTGCTCAAGCACATGGCTATTGGAAAACCTAATTGAGTTCTGCAACACACCCTCGCCGGTAGGCGGGTGCGGCTATTTAGCCTGTCCGCCGTAGTTTCTATTTACGTAGACGGGCCATCCGGAGTTATTTATTGAAGTCCCGACCAATTAAATAGATTAATAACACATTTATTTAATAATTAATATTATTGTTGTATTTTGAACCTCACAAATCTGTCGATTAAATGTTTTTTGATTTAGCTGAAAATTAGTTGAATATAATTTGAGCTTAGGTGAATTGAATAACATATACTCATATTGATACTCTAGAATAAAGTCCTTTAAGGCAGATAATGTTCCGGGGTTGCTAGACGGAAATTTCATCGTGATAAAAATCTACAAATTATAGAGAGGGTATTGTTTGCAACAAGTTATAGTAAGGATAACTTATACCTATTGTTAAAAATTTCATGAGGATTGCCGGCAGGAAATAATTTCCTGCTAGCAAGCTTTTTGAAGATGCTGTTTGGTCGGGTCAATTAATAGTTATGCCACAAAACGAAATAAAATAATTGAATAAATGAAAAATACTTTGGAGAAAAAAATGGAAGATTCTTTTGAAAACAAGATTCAGAAACAAATTGATCAAGCACAATTTTTCCTACTTCGATATGAAACTGAATTCACACCATGTACTGGTATTACTGCAGTTTCAAAACAAGAGCGTCGTAATTTTAATCGAGGAGTAATGATTTCTCCATGGTGCCCAAACCTTGAGCGAAAAGAAGAAAAAGATGATCCTCTTAAAAATGGCAAAGTACAATATACTAATCTGCCAAGCATTGATGTTAACGGAAAAACTTGTAAAATACTTTCAACGACGGACGATGTGGCTCCTATAATTTTTCTTGAAATTGAAGATCACTTTCTTGGAAAGAAAACGCCATATGATGTTCCGCTCACATCTTTAAAAGAAGATGCTCTGTATTTTGGCTATGCTGTCAATGAATATTTAAAACAAGTCGGGATGAAACAGCAATTTATTTGGGGAGCAGATTGGGAAACTGTGCCTGCATTATTTTTACTGCGCGACCGTCACCATATTGCCCTAACTTTGCACAACACTTTCGACGAATGCTTGAAAGTTGAAGCTGCATCCTTCAAGAACACCTTCATGCTTTTTACCGAAAAAAAGTTAAGCGGAGAAGGAGATAAGACGGCTCTTGAGATTGGGATAGAAAAAGCAGATGTCGTGACCACTGTCAATCGAGGCTTTGCCCACGGTATGCGTACCGAAGCAATTCAAAAAGACATCATGGCAAAACATCTTCAACCTCTTTTAGGTAAAGTTGTAGGTATCAATAACGCTTCATTCGCCACTTTAGACCAAAAGTTAATCAAGCTTGGCAATACTCTTGCAAACAATTTCACCAAAGGTTGCGAAGAATTATTCCAACTCAAGAAGAACGCACTTAACAATCTTCCAGAAAAAATTAAGGAAAAAGTTAAAGATAACGATAAAGTAATAGTGGTGACTATGGGGCGCTGTGCCCCGCAAAAACAACACGATGTATTTGTTGAAAGTGTTCGTGAATTGCTTACTGAAAATAAAGACACTCCAATACTCGCAATTTTTGCACCTGTACCTGGTGATGTTGGCAGTAAGGAACGATTCGACCGAATCAAAAAATTACAAGATAAGTTTCCGAATAATGTTGTTTGTGAGGAGGATCGTATTCCATATTTTAGCCAGCTTATGACCGCTGCCGATTACAACTGTATGCCATCTCTTTATGAACCTCACGGTGGAGCATTCGAAGGAATTGTAATCCCGATTGCACGTGCAATTGATGGTCTTGCAGAACAAATATGTGCTCTGAATCCCGAAGGAGAAGTAGCAAAGATTAACAGTCTTTGGCACACAATAAATGAAGCTCCAACGGGCTATCTATTTCGAGAACAAATCACACACGAACATTCTATAATTCCCGAGTTGGAGTCATTGTTAGCAGAAAGTCCCTCTCCAAATAATTATTTTTTTAGAGAAATGCAACGCGCTCTCACAAAGGTTTTAAAACAATCTATAGAATTGCGTATTAATAAACCTAAAGAGTATGCAAACTTAGTAATGAATGTTATTGAGAAACAGAAAGATACAAGTTGGCTTATCAATCTTGGAGGAATGCAATCCTTAATTGAAGAAGCACGAATAAAAAGAATTTTGGCATAACCTGTGTCTCAAGCGGAATGCTTCAGCCGGTCGTAACATTGGCAGTTCGGCTTGGTTTTATTTTTATAAAGTGGGAAGTAATTAACTAACATAATCAGTAAAACGTAATATGTGGCGGCGTAAACGCTTGGGCATCCGCTTAAACACAACGCCGATTTGCGACATGAAGTCACGTAAGTGGCTGTTATCATCGTCTTTAAGATAGATAACCGGGTGTTTTGCCACCTGTACTTTGACGGGACATGCATCAGCAGAAATGCTTTTGTGTGAAGCTCCCGCGAAAACGATACTTTAGTCTGCTAGTATCAAAGCGGACGAGTACTAAAGTTCAGTAGTATGGTTAACGTAAGTGAACTGTTGTAAGCGTCGTCAGGCTTAATGAGCCAAAGATACTGATAGGCTTAAACCAAAAGGTGATGTGAAATGGTATTGATGTTAACGGCGCATCAATCGCAAACGAAATTTCCACCGGCGTATAGACAGAACCTAACCTACTGTGGCACTTACGTGGAACATGGAAACCCCGTATTTCTCTCTGCTTTAGGAGAGAAAGTTTATCGTAAGATAAACCGACAGATGTGCGGGATTGAGAGGTCGAAAGAAGCCAATGACATTCTGTAATGGAATGTATAGGGATTGAAAGATCATCCTACTTCGAAAGAAGGCAGACGTTCGACTGGTGC
>JASFMY010000217.1:0-4686 GCA_050117315.1 Ignavibacteria bacterium | reverse complement strand
GTCGTTATTTTTTCTTTAATTCAAAAGCGAGAATTGTCCAATCCACCGAAGCCGGACAAGTTTCGAAGAGTTTTCAACGTTTTCGGTTTTTCTCATTTTGCCAGGTTAATTCTAACGAATTTGCATTCTAATTGTTGGTATAAAATTTCTTATAAAAATGCAACTCTTCTCTATTTTCAGCTAACGATTCCTCGAATCAAAATTATTTTTTCATCGGCACAAAAATTTAATCTTGCCTAATAATAACAATTCCTTAAATTTCGGTTAATCGAATCGCTTTTGAAAAGTGATTTTAGTTTTAAGCAAAAATTTTTCAACTTGGCAAAACTGAAAAAATAGCGACAGAATTGATTAAAACTTTGCGGATTAATTATTTATAAGTGTAATAAAAAAGAAAAAGTTATCTCTATTTTGAGGTGCTTTTTTGAGATTGACTGTGCCTAACAAGCGCATCGGCAGTTCGGTCTCGCAGTGCTTCCGTCCTGAGCCTTCCGGCTCAGGTGTTTGGTTGTTTGTTTTGGCGTGATCATTCTGATCCCGCCGCATGCGCAAAACATTATAGCCAGTTGTTGATTCAAGGAAAGTTATGAAAAAAGTTTTAATTTTCTTTTTGCTGTTTTGTATATCTTTTGCTGTTTTCAGTCAAAATGTAAACTATGTTGAGTTATTAAATTCTATTCCTACAGGAATTTATTTAGAAGATTCTTTGTTTGTTAAATACCTTGAAAATAACAACATATTAGATAAATATAAAAAAACAAACCATCAGATTTTTCAGATAAAAAACAAATTTCTAAATAAGAATAATGATGTAATTACTTTAATCATTTACGAATCTCAACGAGTAGGCAATAGAGCCTATTTAATTTCTTATTCTGAACAAGGAAAGATTATTGACGAAAAAAGAATAATGAATGCTTTCGATGTTGACGATTTATCAAAACCGTGTTTTAGTTATTTTTATTCTATATTAAATAATCAGGTTAAAATCCAATATCGTAAATCTAATCCTATTAAAGACAAAAATAATATAATAAACGCTAATGATAGTATTTGGTATTCTTACGTTAATATAAGCGATTCAGGTTATCTCTTCGAATTTAGTAAAAAAGAATTTTCAAACGAAGAACGTTTATTTCCGAATGCTTCAGAGAAAATTTTGTCGGAATCAGAATTGTTAAATTTAACATCAGATGATTTGGCAATAATGAGAAATGAGATTTTCGCATCTAAAGGATATGAATTTAAAACAGATCGCTTTAAATCATATTTCGCTGAACAAAAATGGTATGATCCAAAATTTGAAACTGTAGAAAATGAATTAACTAAAACTGAAATTGCGAACATCAAGATTATAAAGTATGTTGAGCATATTGTAAAAGAAAAAGAAAAAGAAGAAGAAAACAATAAGCTTCTTCAAGGATTGTGGTTTTGACAAAACTGGCTATAACAAGCGTGTCGGCTGTCCGGTCTGGTCGTGCTTTTATTCTGAACCTTCCGGTTCAGAGTTTGGGTTGTTCGTTTTGCGACTGAATCATTCTGATTCCGCCGCACACGCGAAACATTACACACACTTGGCAGTTTTCTTGTAAAACTGTGTTTTGTGTTGACTGTTAAAAGAGTTGAGAAATATTATTTTTGAGCTTTGTTAATTTTTTTTTGAATGTTTGGGTTTAGCCTTTTATGTGATTTGGAGAGCGATAATGAAATATAATTTTCTCTATCTAAGTTTTTACGTACTGGGTTATATTGCATCTTTGAAAAGCAAGAAGAAGCGACATCAATATAACCTGCGTATTCATTCTTAAAAATTATCTTTCATTATCTTAGGCTAAAGTAGAGGACGGTGTGTGTAACAGGCGTATCTTCGGAGAGACTTTGCAGGTATTTGGCTTGAATCTTACGATTCAAATATTCGCTTATATGCTTAGCAGGAATCATTCTGATTCCGCAGCATACGCTAAACATTAGCCACATTTGCGTAAGAGAAAAAAGTATTGAAGAATCTATTATTATTTAATTTTAATGTTGAAAAGTTTGAGTTTTATTTTGGGGAAAATTCATGAATAAAGTCATCATTTTGGGATTATTTATAACATCTATTCTTCAAATTAATCTTAATGCTGAAACCATCATTGATACCCTCTACAGCATTCCATATTTGGATGGAGGTATTAGTTATAATTATAACAATAACCAATATTTCGTAAATACCGGAGATTATGGATTTTACGCTGGAGATTATGGTTGGAGTTCCTGGGGCTGGGGAAAAAGTTATCTGACTTTTCTTTTACCAGAAATTCCTGAAGGTTATGAATTAGTACATGCAGAGATATCAGTTGATCAATGCGAGTCTTGGGGTAATAACGATCCGGGAATATTTCCTATTTGGGATGTCAATCCATTACCTGATACTACGGCATGCATAGTTGATCATATTGATTATGGTGATGCTCTAGATCTGGCTGATTGGACTGCTGGTGACCTTGGAGATCCGCAAACACTTGCATCAAATATAGGGATAATTAGTGATAATGCTGTTTATGAGTTTAAAAGTATAGTTGTAACAGATTGTGTAATCCAAGATTATAATGAAGCTCGTAGTAGGACCCAATATCGATTGCGTTTTATAGTGAATAATGATTGGGATAATTGTGATGATATGCTTAATTTCCATTCAAGTAATTCAAGTAATATTGAACGTTGGCCTTACATTGTGTATACTTGGTGGGATGGGCAAAATAGTACTGGTGAAAATGAAGTTTCCCAACTTAAAAGAAAAATGGAAACATACCCTAACCCATTTAATGGAGAAGTGACTATCTCATTTTCACTTAATGTCAGCAATAGTTCAATGGAAATTTTTAATGTCAAAGGTCAACTAATCTTTGTGCAGAATGATCTTCCTGCATCTGGTTCATTGACATGGAAATGCAAAGATCAAACTTCAGGAATTTATTTCGTGAAAATATCGAATGAAAAGCAGCAAGTTGTAAAAAAAGTGACGTATTTGAAATAAAAAATGTGGCTAACAAGCGCATCGGCAGTTCGGTCTCGCAGTGCTTTCGTCCTGAGCCTTCCGGCTCAGGTGTTTGGTTGTTCATTTTGGCGTGATCATTCTGATCCCGCCGCATGCGCGAAACATTACACACACTTGGCGGTTTTCTTGTAAAACTGTGTTTTGTGTTGACTGTTATAAGAGTTGAGAAATATTATTTTTGAGCTTTGTTAATTTTTTTTTGAATGTTTGGTTTAGCCTTTTATGTGATTTGGAGAGCGATAATGAAATATAATTTTCTCTATCTAAATTTATTACGTACTGGGTTATATTGCATCTTTGAAAAGCAAGAAGAAGCGACATCAATATAACCTGCGTATTCATTCTTAAAATTATCTTTCATTATCTTAGACTAAAGTAGAGGACGGTGTGTGTAACAGGCGTATCTTCGGAGTAAACTTTGCAGGTAATTGGCTTGAATCTTACGATTCAAACAATGATTGGCGCGCTGGCATGGAATCATACTGATTCCGCAGCATACGCTAATCATTATGCCTAGCTAATTATTATGGAGGTAATCTTGATTCAACTACAGATGTTAATAAACTTTTTATTTGTTGATGTTAAATTATTTAATTCTATATGGTCTTTTTTCAAAGAAGCACAAGTTTGGTTTTCTAGTATTAACACTTATGGTAAAATACCTGACTGGATTATGAGTGAATATACATTTTATATTTTATTGATTTCAACTTTTATTGTGATATGTAAATTCCTAAAGAAATTGATAATGGATTTTTGTTTTAGAAGAAATAAAAGAAAATTAAACAAAGATTTGGAGTATTCATCTTTCTCAAAGATTGATGTCGAACTAGCTACACGTTATTACATTCCAACAAAATATCAGAATGTTGCACCATCTTCAGATGAGGAGCCCGGTAGCAAATATATAGCATCAGCAAAAGACGTATTAATTCCCTTATTTATCAAAAAGATTTTTTCTTTTAATATGAATACTCATAAATTCTTCTTGATATTAGCAGATGCTGGTATGGGAAAAACAACATTTATGATTAATTTATATTTAGCATATAAAAATAAAAAACATTATCCTTGGCAAATCCCCAAAAATGATATTTTTTTATATTCATTAGGTGATAATAGATCTCTTGATAGAATAAAGAAAATTCAGAATAAACCTAATACAATATTATTACTTGATGCCTTCGATGAAGATACAAAAGCGATAAAAGATTACAAAACAAGAATGTTAGAAATTCTCGAAGTCGTAAATGAATTTCGCGTAATAGTAATTACGAGTAGAACTCAGTTTTTTCCCTCTGAAATAGAGGAACCTTATTCGACTGGTTACATTACATTTGGAGCTTCAAATACAAGAAGAAATTTCCAAAAATTATATTTATCAGTTTTTAACAATAATGATATAAAAAAATATCTAAAGAAACGAATTCCTTTTTTTCTCATTAAGAAGCGCCTTAGAGCATTTGAGATTACTAAAAAAAGCCCTAGTTTGGTTGTTAGACCAATGTTGTTAAATCATATCGAGGATCTTGTAAAGTCCAATGAACATTATGATTACACTTACCAAATTTATCGAACACTCATTAATAAATGGATTGAAAGGGAATCAAATAAACCTGGAATCGAATTTTCACACGGCAAAGAAA
>JASFMY010000216.1:0-4689 GCA_050117315.1 Ignavibacteria bacterium | reverse complement strand
AGTTGCTTTTGTAAAAGAAGGGATTTACAGGTTTATATTAATTGTCAGAAGCGGGGTTACACCCGGCAATCTTAACGGAACTAACTCAAGTGAACCGGACACATTGGTGATAACCGTAAATCCAAACCCGTACAACAAGTTTGAAGACCCAAATTTAGAAGCAATTATAAGAGCAAGGCTAAGCAAACAGGTTGAAGAACTTGATGAAAATACATTGTTGGAATTAGATTCACTTTCTTATGCCGATGTTCCACCGCCTCAAAGTATTTCTTCGCTAAAAGGTTTAGAGAATTGCAAAAGTCTTGCGTACTTACACTTAGGTTTACAAAATATTTCTGATATTTCACCCCTGTCGCAACTTACAAAATTAAAAGAGTTATGGTTGGATCAGAACAGAAAAATTAGCGATGTTACTCCGCTTAAAGACTTAACTAAACTAGAGGAGTTAAATCTAAATAGTAATTTACTTACTGATATCTCACCTTTAAGTAACTTAGCAAAACTTAGATATCTAAACTTACAGTATAACTCAATTACCGATATACAAGCTTTAGAAGATATGAAGGAATTACAAGAGTTTTGGATTTCCGAAGCTTCTCTTAAAGATTTATCACCCTTGTCTAATTTAACTAAACTGGAAATTCTATGGCTCGGCAAATGTGAGATAGAAAATATCTCAGACTTAAGAAATTTAATAAATGTAAAAACCTTGAAATTAGCCTTCAACAGTATCCAGGATATTTCCTCATTATCCCAAATGGAAAAATTAGAGTGGACAGCTTTGGAAATGAACAACATTTCCGATATCTCTCCGTTAAAAGGATTACAGAACCTTGGCTACGTTCGGCTGTGGGATAACCAAATAACCGATATAAAACCTTTGGTGGATAATACCGGTATTGGCGAAGGAGATATAGTAGGTTTAGATAACAACCCGTTAAGTGAAAAAACAATAAATGAATACATCCCGGGGCTGCAGGCTCGAGGGGTTTCAATTACCTGGTAACCAGAGGAATAGTTGTAATGATCTTAATGCATAACTTTCTTTTTAAAGTTGTTTGGAGATGTCTAAAATTCATAACGCCCGCCCCGCCTATCATTATATGTGCATAAGGCGGGGCAAACGATTATACCTGGATAATTGACAATAAAATGTAGTTATAAAAACGGAGAATTAAAATATGACAAACATAAAGAGAAATAAGGCAATTCTGTCGTTAGTGATTCTACTGCTAACAACTGCTCTGCCTTTATCAGCCCAGTTGAAAAGGGAAGGCTTAATTTTCAGCGAAGTATATCTTAATGAAAATAAACCCGGTAAGAGCTGGGTGGAAATTTATAACCCAACTAATATGACGTTAACACTGGAAAAATTTCGTACAAGCAATGTATTAACTACCAATATACTGCCGGAAGAAATAAAAGATAAAGGCGGCATAGAGGTTGTTCCCGGTGCAACAGTTGTATTATGTGCAGATAAAAACAAACTAAATTGTAACAGCAATACTCAAATAATTCAAATTGAGGGACTAAATAACCTGAAAATCCAGAACAGCGCAGAATATCAGCTTAAGAATGGAAGCAGTAAAAAATTCTTGTATGGAGTTAAGGGAGGAATAGGTTTTTGGATCCCATCATTTTTTGATAAGGGTGTAGAGTATTCTTTTCCATTAGGTTTTATGGGAGGAATTTTTTGCGAGAATTATATTTCACAAGATTTGTCAATACTTAATGAATTATATTTTCAAAACAGTATAACCAAAATAAAAATTTATCCTGATTTGAACGATAATTTACAGCAAAAACTAATCACTCAATATTTACACCTGCCAGTTTTAATTAAATACCAAACCAGATTGTTATGGGATACATATTTTAATTTAGGTTCAAGCTTTTCTTATTTAATCAATTCCGAATATTATTATCACTTTGAATATGGATTTGATGGAAATAAAAATGTCACTGATAAAATACCCAAATTTAATGTTGCTATTGAGTTCGGTTTTGGTGAAAGAATAAAATTGAATCATTCTTTTTTGTATTTAGAGTTACGAACACAGGTCAGTTTAACAAAAATTCAACCTAAAGATTTTGACAATTTATCTGTTGGTGAGTGGAGGAATTCTGCTTTAATTTTCTTGATTGGCTACACTTTATAAAATATAGACTAATTGTTAAATCTTATACCAATAATAATGAGGTCAAAATGTTACAAAGAATTTCAATAATCTTATCAATGTTCACCATGATTTTATTTGCACAATCAGTTCCAAATGATCCATTATTCCAATATCAGTGGAACCTAACAAAAATATCAGCACCAGCTGCTTGGACAATTTCTACTGGCAGCCCTTCAATAATAATTGCTATTGTAGATCAGGGTGTAGAATCTGCTCACCCAGATTTATTAAATAAATTAGTAACCGGTTATGATGTCGAAAGCGATGATAATACAACTGAACCGTATCCTAATTTGGCAATTAGTTACCATGGAACAGCTAGTGCCGGCGTTGCCGCAGCGTTAACTAATAATGGGATAGGGATTGCAGGGGTAGGTTATAATTGTAAGATAATGCCAATACAGGTTTCACATGATCGGTATTGGGATTCTGACAATTTTGCTACGGCGATAATCTGGGCATCGGATCACGGTGCTGATATTATTAGTATTAGCGGCAAGACTGATGAAGATCCTGATGTAATTTCTGCAATTGATTATGCAACCTCAAATGGGCGCAGTGGGAAAGGATGTATCATTGTAACATCAGCAGGCAACACTGGCAAATCTGATCCGCCTTATAGTGAGCTGCAATTTCCTGCTAAGTATTCCAAAGTACTATCCGTTGGTGCCTCGAATCCAAATGATCAAAAAGTTGATGAAAGTAGCGTTGGACCAGAATTAGATGTTGTAGCGCCTAGTGTGGTTTATGCAACAGATCTTACAGGAACGGATGGAGAGGCATCGGGAGACTATATGACTGACTACGATGGAACTTCATCAGCAACGCCACATGTCGCTGGTTTAGCAGGGCTAATGTTATCTGTAAATAATAATTTAACCGAGGAAGAAGTGAGAACTATCATTTGTTTTACTGCTGATGATATAGCATTGTCTGGTTTTGATGAGGGAACTGGCTGGGGAAGAATAAATGCTTATAATGCTGTTAGAAGCGCAGACAGACAATTTACATTAAATGGTACCATGCAGGAGGATGAATTCTGGTGGGGTAATATAACGCTAAACAATAATGTAACTGTCCCAAGCGGTGTTAGATTAATTATTCACTCTGGTGCTAATGTTAATTTGAATGGATATTCCATTATTGCTGATGGCGGAACAATAACTAATAACGGAACTATCTCCGGCTTAAAAGCAAAAGTATATAGTTCTGAATTAAAAGGAATCTGTGGAACGTTACAAGCGGCCATAGATTTTGCGAGCGCTCAAGAGAGCATAGTTGTTAGTGAAGGGACAATAAATGAAGACATAAGTATTGTCGGTAAAACTAATTTAAGTATCCGTGATGTAGAACTAAACGGCGATATTTCAATGACAAATTCAGACCATATAGTATTGCAAGATAATACATGCAACAATATATACATAAGTAATTGTGATTATCCGTGGATTTGGAGTGTAGTAGTAGAAGGAAGCGGCAGCGGAAACGGAGTATCAATGTATAACGTCGCACATTTATCTCAATATGGTAATTCTAGTATAACTGTTGATAACTTCGAAAACGGGCTATATGCAATAAGCACTACTTTCGGGATGGAGAATCTTATAAAATCTGCTTTCACCAGGGTTGACAATGGAGTAGTGGGGTACGCAAACGCGAACATTACATTAAACTCGGTAGAATTATGTAGTGTATCGGACTACCATCTAATTTCATCGTATGGAAGTTATATTTATGCTAACGGATGCTACTACAATGGCGGCACGCCTATTATTCAAGAAAGCGGAGGAACAGTTGAAACTGTTTCAAATCAATCATGTGCCAGCCTCTCTAAAAGAAATACATCAGAAGAAATAATGACTGCTTATTCTACAGACGAATTTGAAAAAATAAACAACCAACTTAGAGAACTTTCGAAACGTATCAGTTCGGAAATGGATGAGATAGGAAAGTTTAATGCAAGGGATTATAAAGATGAGATTCTGGATATTGCCGATTTGTATACACAATACGCAGCAAATACAGAATCAAAATACAGAGGCGCCGCAATAACAACAGCAGTTCATTGTTATAAGGGAATAGAAGAATATGAAGCGATGAAAGCATTTCTTGAAGAACTGGAAAATGAATCTGAAATAGGGGGTTATGCAAAACGATATATGATTGATTATTACCAAGAACAAAATGATTTTGATAAAGCACTTTCAATAGCTGATGAATTATTGGAAGAAGAAAAAGCTGATATTGATCTTACCAATACAGTGCTTTATGCAAAGGGATTATTACTTGCACATGATATGAATAAACCGGAAGCAGCAGCAGAATGTTTCTCAATACTTTTACAAAAAACAACTAATGAAGGATTTATTGCCCTAGCCCAAAACGAACTAAGAATATTGGGCTACGAAGAAAGCGTAAAGAAAGAAGATTCTGAAACAGTTTTGGCAGATGAAGAAGAATTAAGTATCAGCAATTACCCTAATCCTTTCAACCCGACAACGACAATAAG
>JASFMY010000215.1:0-4725 GCA_050117315.1 Ignavibacteria bacterium | reverse complement strand
AGATGGTTTTAACCCGTGGATCAATGGGCGGCACTATTAGCTTAAATAGTAATTTCTCAACAACTACACTAAGTAAAGAAACAACGACAGAAGTTGCAGCGGCAAGTTACAAAGTAAAAATAGAAAACACGGAAGAGACAGAGCCTCGAATAGCATCGATGGAAACAGAGAATATCCGGATAGAACAGGATACAACAATAAATTTCAGTGTAAACAAGTTGCCGATAGCCAATGCGGGAGAAGACCTGGAGTCAAAGGTAGGACAATATGTAATATTGGACGGTACACAAAGTGAAGCTGGAGACGGTAGTGAGTTGCACTATCGATGGTATGCAGATACAACAAACCCGGCGGAAGTGGGTATTGTTTATATTTTGGCGGAAGCACCGGCTGGATTTACGGAGGAAGGGACATATAAATTTAGTTTGGTAGTATACGACGGTATAGCTTACAGTGAAGCGGATGAAGTGGTAGTAGAGGTAGGTTCAAGAGGAGAAAGTAAATTTGAAGACCCGATGTTGGAAATAGAAGTACGATTTTGCTTGGGTGCACCCACAGAAGAACTCACAGAGGAGAAACTAGATTCGTTGTATACATTTACTTTGCAAGGATTTGGAGAAGTCAGTTCACTGTACGGGCTAGAGAATTGTAAAAATCTAACATGGTTAATTGCCCCCTCAAACAATATAACAGATTTAACTCCATTATCGGGATTAACAAAACTTGAGAACCTTGCTTTGGATCAGACCCATATTCTTAGCGATATCTCACCTTTGGCTAACTTAACTAATTTGACTGAATTGAACCTTGAGAGTAACAATATTTCAGATATTTCAGCACTGAGAAATATGACAAAAATGTACTCCTTGCATTTGATCGGGAATCCAATAGAAGATTTTTCAGCATTAGAGGATATGACAGAGTTAAATGATCTCTGGATTGGGCAATATGGTAGTAACATTTATCCATGTACTGGAACAGATGTAATATCAAATTTTACCAAACTTGATATCCTTTGGATAACTGATTGTGATGTTTTTGATATATCTTTCATTTCGACATTATCAGTTTTGCGATACTTACGATTAAGTTACTGCAATGTAGAAAATATTTCAGCGATATCAAATTGTACACAGCTAATGCGATTATACCTGGATGGTAATAATATTACCGATATAACGCCGCTTGAAGAGCTGACGAACATATATTTACTTGATTTAAAGTATAATGAAATAACAAATATAGAACCATTGGTAAACAACAGCAGTCTCGGTCAAGGAGCTGCTGTTTCTCTTATTGGAAATCCCCTAGATGAAATTTCAATTAACCAGTACATCCCGGAATTACAAAACCGGGGTGTAACGGTTTTTTATTAAATCATCTTTGTCAAATAAATAATGGAGACGTAGAGTAAAAAAAGAAAAACGGAAAGACGGTGCTGCAACACCGTCCTTCCTTCCATGCAGACAAAAAATAAGGCTGCTCACCTTACCGGTTATTCCGTTTCCACGGTTGTCCCGTTTTTGTTTGCAATCAAAAATAAACAAAAAAAACAACTCAAAACAAACGGAGGTTCAAAATGATTGAACGAACATTAAAAGCAATTTCGTTTTTATTACTCGGATTATTTTTTGTGTGTGTAAATGAAACAACAGCGCAGGAAACTGCAGCTCACCTTGTAATTACCCAGGTCTGCTTAAATAATAATCAAAAACCGGGAAGCTGGATAGAAATATATAACCCGGCGGATGAGGCGCTTATACTTGAAAGATTCAGGTTATCGCATTTGAGAACAATTAACGTACTGCCGGATTCAATAAAAAAGGAAGGCGGAATAAAAGTAGGAGCGGGTGAGTATGTTATTCTATGTGCCGATGAAGATATATTCAAGTCTACCTTTGGAGACCTTTTAACGACGGTTAAAGTTAAGGCATTATCCCGTATAGCATCGGGAGGTTTTTTAGCAATAACAACAAAAGAAGCCGATATAACAAAAGGAGAGATTGTGCGATACGGTAAAGAAGAATATTCTTCCAAAATTGCAGAACTAGCGGGCGAACAGGTTGTAGGTTTTTCCGAAAAAGGAAAGAGCTACACCCGTAAAATTGAAAAAAGCGGGACCGGCATCATAGTTTCTGAATTTACTGAATCATCAGCCGAACCGGGAAAATCAAACAATTAATTGCCGTCAAAAAAGGAGAACAAAAATGTTTAAAAATATAATCCGGCTTATTTTAGTATTTATATTATGCACGCTTGTAAAGGGGCAAAGCGTAGAATATCACGCAGTAATAGCGGGAATAAACGATTATTCTCCGTATACAAATGATCTTTATTGGGCTGTTGCTGATGCCGAAGGCATGAGGCAGTCTCTTATTGCCGATGAGGGCTGGTTGGATGCAAATATTGAATTGCGTACCAACACGGGGGCAGCAATAGCGCGATTAATGAATGATATAGCCAATATGCCGTGCACAACCGGAAAAACGAATTTATTCTATTTTGCCGGGCATGGGAGTACTGGCGGGTTATTGGTTTACTATGGTAATACAAGCCTAATCGATTTTGATCCATACACACTTGAAAGGGAAATAAGCCGCAATGGAAGTTTTAACCAATATACAGCAATCCTCGATGCATGCGAAACGGGAGTTTTTCCAGAAGAAATGACAACAGGGGTTGTTCTTACAGCATGTGAATCTGATGAACTTGCTTACGAATGGCCTGAGCTTCAGCATGGCACTTTTACCTATTATCTATTGCAAGGATTAACAAATAATACGGCTGCCGGGGCCGACGGTCTGCTAAGTGCGGAAGACCTTTTTGCGTATGCAGACCCTTTAACGACAGCTTATGATCCTGATATGCATCCGGTGTTAGATGATAATTACGACGGGGATTTAGTGCTGAATTATAATATTTACGTCCCGACTGATCAGTATCCGTCAATATCTTCCGCATTGTCCGCTTCGCATAGCGGGCAGACGGTTATTGTGTCTTCGGGTACTCAAACTGTATCAAGTAATTTAACAGTACCTTCGGGAGTTACGTTGGTAATTAAGCCCTCTGTAACAGTTACGTTTAATTCAGGCGCAAAACTTACAGTCAACGGCACCTTAACTGCTGACGGCGGTTCATCATCAACTCCTATAACATTTGATTTCGGCTCCCCGAATTCCTCCACCGAAAACGGAATAATATTTACCGGCAGTTCCGGCGGAACAATTGATTACTGCCAAGTACGTAATGCATACCGCGGTATATACGAGAATAATGTAGATGTGGACATAACCAACTCTGCAATAAGCGGTTGTACAAATGGTATTTATCTTTATGACTCAGACCCGGTAATTCAAGGGTGTAATATTCATGATAACTCCAATTACGGGATTACTTTAGTGTATTCTTCACCAACAATAAAAGAAAATTATATTCAAAATAACGCTACAGGTATATACTGTTCGTCAAGTTCACAACCTGTTATAGGTAATAATTCTACACAAGAAGGAAATCATATTGGCAGCAATGGTTATGGTGTTATAGTTTATGATAATGCTCTTCCAAAGATTGGTGACGGCACATACGGCGGTTATAATAACTTTGTAAATCCTAGTAATAATATTCTTAATGCAACTACTAATACTGTTTACGCTTATAACAATTGGTGGGGAACAACAGATCCAGGTTCTTTTTTGATTTCGGGTACTGTATTATATACACCGTACCTAACATCAGAAGTAACTATTGGAACTCCGCCGTTAAGTAAAACCGGTGGAGATGTTTATGCTTCGGAAAGCAGCGAAATCCCGATGCTCTCCGAACTGGATAAAGCATATGAATTAGTCGCATCGAATAATCTGGCAGAAGCAAGAGAACTATGTTTAGACCTAATAAATAATTACCCGGATTACAGTGTTTCTTACAATGCATTGAATTTACTACAAGATACCTATACTGAGAATGAAAAAGCGGGTGTTAAAAATACTTATCAATCCTTGTTTAACACGAAAGAAAAAAAAGATTTGTACGCAATGGCTGGATTGATACTGGCGAATATAGACAAAGATAACAGGCTAACCCATATAGAAGAAGTAATAGAAACATACGAAGGAGAAAGCGTAATAGAACTGGCTCTGTTTAACAAGTTTGTATATTATTATTTTGAAGAAGAAGATAAAGAGAAAGCAAGGGCAATATCGGAAGAGCTGGATTCACAGTTTGAGCTTACCCGGGGAGCCGTAGATGCACATAAAATACTTGGAGACGAAGAATATTATGAAATAGAAGTAGCCGAAAAACAAGCACAAAAAGAAACTGTCAACCGGAGCTCGGAAGAATATGAGTATTCACTACTAGAAAACTATCCCAACCCCTTCAACCCGACAACAACAATATGCTACACGCTTCCCGAAGAAGGCAGAGTACTTATAAAAATATACGATGCACTCGGCCGTGAAGTAGAAACGCTTGTAAATGAAATTGGTTCTGCGGGGACTCACAAAGTAGAATGGAACGGTAGCAGATATTCATCGGGCATATATTTTTACAGCATTACCTTTATGGACAAGACGTTATACAAAAAGATGTTGATGGTTAAATAGGGATTGCTGAAGTTCTCAGATGCAAAATTCAAACCTATGTTGCTTATGGCACAAAGCTCTCAGTGTATAAGCCATTTTTCTAAGCTTTAGAGAATTCTTGATAAAAAGAAAATAAAAAATCTTC
>JASFMY010000214.1:0-4759 GCA_050117315.1 Ignavibacteria bacterium | reverse complement strand
CCCGCCGCACGCGCGAAGCATTAGTGGCATCTGCTCGAGTTTTTGTTTTATATTTTGAGAATTTCATTTTGAGTTTTTCTGTGATCTAAAAAAGTTTTCGGTTCTTTCCAAACAAATAAGTGTCGTTATTTTTCTTTAATTCAAAAGCGGGTTTTGTTTAATTCTAAAGAGCAATTCAACGCTTCAAGGTTTTCTTTTTCAATGTTTCAGCTCTAACAATTCTTCGTTTAAAATATTTCTAATAAAAACGCAGATCTTCCCCATTTCGGTTTATGATTCTGCAATTCAACAAATATATTTCATCAGCAAAAAATATTTTATTCTTGGCTAAAAATAACAATACCTAAAATTCCGGTTAATCGAATCGCTTTTGAAAAGTGATTAAATTTTACAGAAAATCTCAACGTTTGGAAAAACATAAAAAATAACGACGAAATAATTTAAATGTAGTTGAATTATTATTAAATAGGTGAAATAATAAAACAAAAGTAGCTTCTTTCTAAAGTTGCTTGTTTTGAGGATTGATGCAGCTAACAAGCGCATCGGCAGTTCGGTCTCGCAGTGCTTTCGTTCTGAGCCTTCCGGCTCAGGTGTTTGGCTGTTCGTTTTGGCGTGATCATTCTGATCCCGCCGCATGCGCGAAACATTACACGATCTTGATTTAAAAGTAGTTGTAAAATTTCTTTTATTTTTGGAGTTTTCGTAGTTTAACTTTTTTAAAATTTGCGGCTAAATTTGTAAGTTACGGGGACGAAGTTTATCCAAATTGGTTCTTTAAATTTTCATAAAACGAAATCGGTTGGTGGTTTTTAATGAAAAAGCGTTTTGTTTTTTTCCGGTCAATTTCAACGTTTCTAACAAAAACGATTTTTCAGCAAAATTGGTTAAATAAAAACAGTTTTATTATTGGCTGTTATGATTCTTTAATGTTAAAGCAAAAAACCAATTTTAGGGCAAAAATTCTCTAACAAAAAAAGCATCTTTCCAGGTTTTGGCTGATTCTTCAAGTTAATGCTTTTAATTTAATTTTCCGGTAAATTTTGCAGTTTAAATCTTAAAGTTTTTCGGTCTAAATTCTAATGAAACCGGTTGCTTTCTAAGTTTCCATTTTTTAAAGAAAAACGATTTCGGTGTTTGATTTTAAAAAAGCCGCAGCATCCTATTGTTTTAAATCAAAATGCATTTTGGTTTTAGTATTATTTATTTCGGGTACTCGATTAAATGATTTTTCAGCATGAAGTTTCTAAAAAACAGTTGAGTAAATAAAGTTGGTGGTTAGTTTTGGTTTGTCAGTGTCGTCTGAAAAATAATTGAATCGTGTAACAAGCGGCTCCACATTCGAGCAAGAAGAAAAGTTGGATGAAACGTGGCAGCCGCGAAACATTAGCGGTATTCGGAAAATAAAAGATAAGGATTAAATGAAAAGTAAGAATCAATTATTTCATTTTTTAAATAAAATTTTAATAACGGTTATTCTAGTTGGCATTTCTACTAAAGCATTTGCTGAAGATTTCAAAAAAGAGAATGACAGTGATCCATTTTACACTTCTTTTCACTACTGTCCTGTTATAAGTCAAATAGTATCAATTGGTTAGAATCGGAGTGGAGTTCGAATCTGCAACTCGTTTCTGTAAGTAGTTGCAATATAGGAACTTTCTCAAATACAGAGACACTCAAAATTTGTAGAATTTTGTATAAACTCATGTCAATTTTCAACCTTCTTTTTATGATCGCAATCATAACATATGTACAAATACTGATCCATATTTGAGTTTTCACAGCATTAGCAGTAGTCCCATAAAATGCCTTAATCTTCAAGTGCTGTTTTATCCATTTGAAAAATAATTCTATCTTCCATCTATTCTTGTAAAGTAATGCTACTGTCATTGCAGAGATTTCAAAATTATTTGTCAGAAATACGAATTCTTTATCATTTTCCATATCGATAAATTTCACCCGTCTTATCAAATCCGGATAGTCTTTCTTCTGATAAAATCCAATAAGTTTCACCATTTGATCACATCGCAACCCTGTGGATTTATCAACTTTACTTGAATATAATCGTTTGAATTTGAGATTCTTTTTAGCTCGTACGATGAAATAACCTAAACCTCTTTTTAAACGATAAAGACGCTTATAATCAATATACGCCCGATCCATGATATAATAAGAGCCGGGCTCTGTAATGAGAACATCAAGTATGTTAACATCGTGAACTAAGCCATCTGTAATTTCAATAAATGTTGGTATTGATCCACGGAGATCCAACAAGGTGTGAAGTTTTACAGCTCCTTTTTTCTTTCTGAATTTTGCCCAGGGAAAAAGCGATAAGCATAAATCAATAGTTGTGGAATCAAGAGCATAGATAACTCCATCTAAATCAAGCTCATTCAAACTTTCATTCTGATATAGATTTCTTGCTGTAGAAATTAAATATTGGGTAAATTCTGCGTAAATCTTCCAATCTCTGGTTTGATTAGCATTTGCTAAATTGGTTCTGCTGACATTACCTTGTATTCCCATATGGTAAAGCTTCCGAGGTTGTGCATTCAAACAAGCTTCTATATCCCGCAAACTGTTTCTATAGGTCAATTGAGCAAAACTCATACAGAGAAATTGATCCCAACAACTGAAATTACGAACATTATAATTTCCTTTATATTTCTTAACTTTCTTATCAAATTCATATCTCGGAAAGAAACTCATAATTTGAGAAAATACCGTTTTACCTTCATTCATCTTTTACCTCTTAATGATGAAGTAAAAAATGAAATTATGTTTTCAAATCAAAAAATACTTCTTTCCATGTTTTCACCTTTATTAATCGTCGCTTTCGTGATTATGCCATCTGCTCAACTGGACAGCAGTGACTTCTTTTATTGATTCAGAAATGACAAATTTGGAATTCAATTATCAAGCTCAATTCAATAAGAACGATTATTATAGTGACTTGAATTGGTATAGTGTTTATTTTAATTTCAGAAATACACCAATATTTTTTGGTAGTAACATTTTTAAGTTTTCAGGTTTTAAAGTAAAAAAGAAAAAGCATTTATCACTAAATAGCTACACAAATTTTATGCTTTTACCCGTATATATTGTAAGAGAATTAAGACCAGAAAAAGATATTTTTAATAAGGCTTTGCTGATTTCTACAATAGTAGCATCAATTCCTAATGTTTTATCAAATACTCAACTACAATTAAGATTAAATAGCAAAGATAATGTTAGATTGTTTGCCGGTACGACAGGAGATTTCTACAACTTAAAAGATAAAATAGAATTTAAATATACGTTTATCGCAGGTATAGCTTTATCCTATGCAATAGAGATTAAAGCTTATTGGGCTAAGAATATCATTGAATTCCAAGGAATTTCAAATACAGAGTATCTCGGTTTAAGTATTGGTTTTAATTTAAATTTTGATGTTGCTATGAGTGTATAAAATGGACAGAATACCGCTAACAAGCGTATCGGCTGTTTGGTCTCGCTGTGTTTTTGTCCTGAACCTTACGGTTCAGGGTTTAGGCTGTTCGTTTTGGCGTGATCATTCTGATCCCGCCGCATACGCAAAACATTACAAGCAACTGAAAGTATTAGAAGGAGGATTTGAAATGAAAGGAACTTAAGCAATACAATACACAGAAATACCAATGTCCCGATATTTGAATAATGAAAGTATATTTCGAAAACTAATCAATCAGTTTTTACTGATAATGAAAATTTTAACCACTCCTAAAATAAGAAAACCTTGCGGATTAATGACTAAAAATATATTAGGAATTTATTTATCTTTGGAGGATAAAAGATGAAAAAGATATTTTTGTTCGCTTTAGTTGTAGCCATTGCAGGAAATACCTTTGGAATTGATGTTTCAGGTAATCAATCTGGTACTTGGACACTTGTTAATTCACCATATCATGTTATTGGAGATGTTACTGTTCTTGCAGAAACATCATTAACAATAGAACCAGGAGTTGAGGTGAAATTTGATTTGAATAAAAGAATCACAATCTTTGGTGAACTACAA
Organism: Ignavibacteria bacterium; assembly: GCA_050117315.1. GTDB lineage: Bacteria > Bacteroidota > Ignavibacteria > Ignavibacteriales > Melioribacteraceae > JANQIV01. The sequence goes on along the minus strand of JASFMY010000214.1, from coordinate 729 downwards.
GCAGTTGGGACACTATCTGATTCTATATACTTTCAAGCAGATGACATTTCCGAACCATGGGATGGAATAAAAATCGAAAATACAAATGTCAGTAATCTATCTTACTGTGTGATATCAGATTCCGATGATAGTGGAATAACAGTAAGCAGTTCTACTGGAATAATAATCTATTGCAGCCACATCTACAACAATACTGCCCTAATGGGAGGAGGAATAAACGTAATTGAAGGTTGCACAAATGTAACCATTGAAACATGCGAAGTAAATAATAATCAGAGTACCAGTACGGAAACGGAAACTGGTGGTGGTGGCGTTGCTTTTACTATGTGTAATCTCAGCACTGTTAATAATTGCCTCATACATGATAATACTGCTGATCAATACGGTGGTGGTATTTTCCTTAATCGAACTTCGGAGACTTCAATAACAAATGATACTATTATAGATGGAAATACGGCTGCCATTGGAGGAGGGATTTGCATATTCAAAGGTAATGACAATGCAATAATAAACAATCGCATAAGATATAATGAAGCCCTTGGTTCATCAAGCTCAGGAGCTTGGGGTGGTGGTGTATATTTAATGACAGCCACTAATATTTGCGGAAATTATATATCATATAACGTTTCCAGGGGTGAAGGTGGTGGAATTTATGCTTCGAACTGGAGTGTAGCCGAGAAAGTAATCTGTAATAATTCAATTTTTGAAAATCAGGCAACCAATCAAGGT
>JASFMY010000213.1:0-4805 GCA_050117315.1 Ignavibacteria bacterium | reverse complement strand
TTTTTATTTTCTTTTTATCAAGAATTCTCTAAAGCTTAGAAAAATGGCTTATACACTGAGAGCTTTGTGCCATAAGCAACATAGGTTTGAATTTTGCATCTGAGAACTTCAGCAATCCCTAATTATGTGCCCGGATGGAATAATCAAATCGTTGGATGAGATAATTGAGTAGCCGGATGGAATAATCAGATCGCCGGATGTGATAATTGAGTGGCTGGATGGGATGATCAAGTTGTTGGATTGGATTATTAAATGATTGGATGGCACAATCAAATGACAGAATGGCATAATCAAATTGCTGGATAACATAATTAAGTTGCTGGATGGAATGAATTTGGAGCTAAAAAAAACATATTCTTAAAAATGTTTGGCTTACGGCGTTGTTGATAAGGCGCAGCCCATTTTACTGCCGTCACGGATCCATGTATTGCGGGATGACGGGATTATTTTATTTTTATCTTTTACTTCCTTTTCTTAAAACCCAGCTAATGTGCCACCGTGTGGACGGCGGCAGCAATGGAATTTCTGGATGGCCTTTATGCCAAACCAATATATGTGCCTGCCCACCGTAGTTTCTTTTTACGTAGGTGGGACTTTTTACCTTTAATATGGGTTATACCGTTTCTTATGATTTGAGTTATAACCAGAATTATTAATTAATCGAGAAATTCTGGATCATCTTTTATTTCATCAATTAATTTTTTTATATTATTTGTAAGCGCTTCAACTACTATCGCAGTTTTTCTCAAAGTATCAGAAGTGTAAATCTTAGAGGTAAAACCTCGTTTCCACAGTTTTGTTGTTTCATTCTGTTTGAATGTTATTTTCGGCCTATAACAAACTGCTTTAACAGAACCATTTATTTTTGACTTTACTTCCCAATCGCCATGAATAAAATAATTTCTTTCTTTTCTTAAACTATTAGCGGAAGAAACGATTTCCTTAATTTTTTTGTCGTTCAGTATTCTAATCCGCCCAACTTTTTCAATTAGTTCAATTGTTTTAAAAAGAAAGATATCTTCAGTTAAAGTCGCTGACAAAAGTGAATCATCTGGATGAATTAAAGTACTTAAAAGCTCGGTTAATTTGGATTCAAGTTTTGCAAAGCGAATTGTAACAAGACCAAGAAGACTATATAACTCTATCTCATTTTCATCAACATTTTTCTTTAATAACTTATCAAGTTCACTTCTCATAATTCACCATTTTGACGGTAGTTATGGTAGGAACGCCAGTTACCCAACGTCCCCCACACAGATCCCGCTCCCGATAAAATACATCGGGATAAACTGGGCGGTATCACCGTGTTAGTTTGCATCCTCTGGCTCAATATCAGCTTCGGGTAGCATTAATTGATCAATGCTTTCTAACTCTGATAAAGAACCTTGTGATAGACCTTGCAATTCCCCAACCATAGATGAAATATTATTAACAACTCTTTCTATTTGAGTTTCTCTTTTTTTCCATATCTTATTTATTGACACTTTTTCTTTGTCCAATTCTAATTTCATATTAATAAACGTACCTAAAACAGATTTTACTTTTTGAACAAATTGGGGACTGTTTAAATAATTGTAGACCAATTCTTTTTTTTCATCTTTTCCAATATTCAATTGTTTTTGCTTGTTAGTTTCTAACAAAGTATATCTTAATGTGTTTGCAAAAGGTTTAATTAATTGGTCTGAAACTACCCAAATATCATTAATGTTTGTGTATAGTTCATTACATTCTTTCGGCATTACTGTAGTAACAATCAATGCAATCTCAGCATTAGCTTCAATTTGGTCATCTTTAAGTTTTTGTAACCAATTATCTTGCCATTTTTCGTGACGTTTAGCTTCCCATAATATTTTACCACAATTCTGACCAAGATTATTAAAAACCATTTGCAAAACATCAGCGCCTTTTACGCCTTTTCTAACTGGTTGAATATTATCTTGAGGGAACAATGATTTTAAAGTTTCTTCTAGAACTATCTCTAAGACTTCACCAGTAAATTGCTGTGACTTATTTTCAAGTTTCTTGGATAATTTCTCATTAGCTTTTTGAGCATCAGTTAATTTTTTTTGATATTCCGCTTCCTTTAATTTGAATTCCTCTTCTTTTTGAAGAAATGCTTGTTTTTTTATGGATTCTCTTTCCTCATTCATTTTACGTTTATATTCTAAATCGAGATTTGATTTTTCTTCTTCAAGTTTTTCATTTTTTTGAATTAATTTTAACTCTTTATCTCGGAATTCGGTAATCGCATTTTCTTTAATTTTTAGTTTTTCTTCGAGTGCATTTTTTTCTATCGCTGCATCTTCTAATGCTGCTGTTCTGGCTTCTTCTTTTACCTTTTCAATTCTCTGGTTTGTTTTCTCAATCTTTTCGTCTTTTTCATTTAAACTTTCCTTTAAGTCCTCAATTTCTTTCTCAAATTTTTTGGAAATATTTTTCTCCATCTGTTTTGTCTCAGATTGAGCTTCTAATAATTTATTCTGAAATTCAATTTCACGTAGTTTAAACTCATCTTCTTTTTGTTTTGCGACATCATTTTTAATTTTTTCCTTTTCTTCGTTTAATTGCTTTTTATATTCTAACTCCAGTGTGTTTTTCTCTTGAATAAGTTTTTCATTTTCTTGTACAAGCGATACTTCTTTTGAGTGATATTCATTAAGTGCTGTTTCTTTTAACTTTAGTTTTTCTTCAAGAATCTTCTTCTCATTAGTAAATTCTGATAAAGCTTCTTTTCTTGATTCTTCTCTAGCTTGCTCTACTTTTTGATTTAGTTTGTCCAGTTTTTCATTTTTTTCTATGAGAGTATCCTTTAATTCTTGTATTTCATTTGAATACTTCTTTGATACATTTTTTTCAGCCTCTTTTGTTGCAGCTTCAGAAAGTTCCAATTTTAGTCTTTTGGCTTCATTTTCATATTCAGATTCATACTTTTCTATTGTCTGCTTTGCTATTGCTTCATTTAATAAAAAATTACGTGAGCAATTAGGACAAATAATTGATTCATCCGAATTAATAATAATTTTTGATGCCATATTAAACCTCTTAATTTTGCAAACTACCGGGTAGCCGGGAGATGTCGCCATCTCCAAGCCCCCTAAGAACCGTACATGAGAGTTTCCCCTCATACGGCTCAAGCCCTTGTAAAGCCTAACCTCTTAGGGTAGACCCGGCAATTATGTATCAAATTTATTTATTAGAAAATTTGTTCACCTATCGTAATATTACTCCTACTTAACATCAGCATCATTTGTCGTTTACGGAAGTATTCGGAATAATCTTCATCATATGGATTTGCTTTCCCTCGTATCTTAACGTGTCTCACAATTCGAGTACTCCCGGCGATTATTAATGAGAGTACTTTCTTTTTCCCATTGTTGTCTCTATACATTGTGGAAAATTGACTCCTTTGTTTTACGAGCGAGAAATATTTCTATCTTATCCATTTCCAACTTTTGTTGGGATGCCTATAGTTAAGCCAGCTATCTATGATGTTGAAAATTATATAGTCAATATATCCAAACACTTTCTTCGAGACAACATGTCTGTAGTAATTGACCCAACCTCTTATGATTGGATTTAATTTTCTAATAAGTACTTCTGCATTTACTCCACGCATCTTTCTGCATACTGTCCGGACTTTATCAATTAGGGAAAGAATTGATTTCTTTGTCGGTTTTATCAGTAATTTATCCCCATATTTCCTGATGTTCATTCCGAGAAAATCGAACCCATCAGAAATATGTACTATGCGAGTTTTCTCTTCCGAGAGTTCTAATCCTCTAGGCAAGAGAAAAGTCTTGATAGCCGGAATTATCTTCTCGGTAAGTAATTCCTTGGATTTAGCGGTTACCACAAAGTCATCTGCATAACGAATCACATTAACTTTCTTTCGCCTTGGAAGAGAATCTTTTATTGCAGATTCTAATCCGTCCAGAGTCATATTGGCAAGAATGGGGGAAATTATTCCTCCTTGCGGAGTACCGGCAGTTGTAGGGAATAGCTTATCTTTGTCAATAAATCCGGCGGTCAGCCACTTTGAGAGTACTGTCTTGTCAGTAGGGATATTTTTAATTAGCCATTTATGGTTAATCTCGTCAAAACATGCTTTGATGTCTGCATCGAGCACCCATTGCGGTGAATATGATTTCGCCAGCGAGATGAAGCATTGTCCGATTGCATCGTGAGTACTGCGCTTTTCTCTAAACCCATATGAGTTCGGATCGGCAGTGGTCTCTGCAATAGGAACTAGGGATAATGTGTGTAGCGCTTGCATCGCTCTGTCTTTCATTGTCGGAATGCCCAATGGTCTTTTCTTACCGTTTTTCTTGGGGATATATAGGTTCTTAATAATGGTAATGATTTGTATCCTTTTTTATTTAGTGAAACAGCTGCCTTGATTTTCTGACTAGAAGTTCTCCAGATATTTTTATCAACACCCGGAGTTTTATTCCCTTTATTTGATAGAACCCTTTTTACGGCTAACAGTTTAGCACATAAAGAGTGAGTAAGCAGCCATTGAATAGCCTTTGCTTTTCCATGTCTACCTTCTCTAATTGCCTTTGCAATACGCATTTGTAGCCTCTTTACCTTCTTTTGAATGAAATCCCATTTAATGGAATCCCACTCACTTAAAAAGGTGTTTGGCACACATTCCGATTTGTCGGAATTCATTTGCTTTCCTAACTTAAAAGGTTCTATCCCCTTAGGGATGGCTTACGCCACAAATTATCTTGCAATAAAGCACCGGTCGAACGTCTGCCTTCTTTCGAAGTAGGATGATCTTTCAATCCCTATACACTCCATTA
>JASFMY010000212.1:0-4932 GCA_050117315.1 Ignavibacteria bacterium | reverse complement strand
ACGAACTAAGAATATTGGGCTACGAAGAAAGCGTAAAGAAAGAAGATTCTGAAACAGTTTTGGCAGATGAAGAAGAATTAAGTATCAGCAATTACCCTAATCCTTTCAACCCGACAACGACAATAAGTTACAGCTTACCTTCGGAAGGTAAAGTACTTGTAAAAATATATGATGTACTAGGCCGTGAAGTGGAAACACTAGTAAATGAAATTAGGACAGCCGGCACACACAAAGTAGAATGGAACGGAAGCAGATATTCCTCCGGTATATACTTTTACAGCGTCACGTATAAAAATAAAACGTTATACAAAAAGATGTTGATGGTTAAATAGGAGATAGTAGATAGGATTAAGGAGATAAAAAAAATGTATGCTTTTCAAATCCCCGGAATCTTTCCCCTAACGGGATAAATAAAGATTCCGGGGATTTTATGATGGCCATAATTGAAAGAAAAAACAACACCAATGGGAGATTTTAATGCAATTGCATAGTTTTTTATCACGCCCGGATAGAAAAACTTTAATAGAATTTCGGAAAATTAGTCTAAAAATTTGCCAAAAGTTTAATTTCTTAAGAGATGGAGTCATAGGAGTTGTCCCAAAGCCTCCCCGATCAAAAAGTGGAGCCGTGGGAGTTTATATACCTTCACATTACAACTAACAAAAACTAAAAAAGGAGTTTATTATGAACAAGCTAAACAAACTCATTATGAAAAGTCGTGTTGCCGAGGTTTTTTCTGCCGCGAATAGAATGATTTTAGAATTTGACAGCGGAGATTGGAGCGAAGAGACTAACTTGACAAATATTTTTGGTGATCTACAGCCGGAAAACACAAAGCTGGAGGAGGCAATAAACCGTGAAAAAGCAATAAGCGATCTGGATGAAAAAGACGAGAATAGGGATCAAAAAGTACAAGCGCTCTATTATCTAATCATGGGTTATCTTCATAATCCGGAAACCACGGTAAAATCCGCCGCAGAAGCGGTTGATAAAGTATTTAGCCGTTACGGAGTTGAAATAATACAGGATAGTTACTCAACCGAAAGCGGATTGATAAGCTCAATGATAACCGATTTGTCGGCCGAAGAATTACAGCCGTCAATAGAAGCACTACCGGGATTAAGCCGGGCAATAAGCGAATTGCAAACGGCACAAACCGGGTTTGAAAACGCGAGATTAGCTTACGAAAAAGAAGCCGCCAAGGATGCAAACGAGGAAACCGCAACAAATGTTAAGAAAGAGGTTGTAAAAATAATAAACGAAAGGCTGGTTGTATATTTACGTGCAATGGTAAGTATAGATGAAACCAAATACGGCGAACTAACAATTACTATAGGAAAAATAATAGCGGACAATAACGAGGAAGTAAAAAAACGCCGTAAAAAAACGGAATCGGAAACAGTTTAATCATCAAGTAGTTGGGAAAAGTACATTCATTTTTAAGTTGACGCCAATGCGTTCTGCGGGATTCGAAATGACTGACTTTTTTTTTGCAGAAACTTTATTATTTATGTATTGCAGCTATTGGCATTCCGTAACGCAGATTGTTAACAATCTGCGTTACATTTGAGACAACCTCCCCATTCGTTGACAATAGGGTTTGGCATTTTTCGTCATGAAGGAGTTTAAAACGACCAAGTAAATTCTTTTTTAAACACTATATGTTTTTTTTACTCAACAACAAAAACATCTTTTAGCCTGATGTCATTTGAAGAACTTCCTATTTGTATTTCAAATTTACCCGGTTCTATTATAAAGCTGTTGGATTCAATATCATAAAAAGATAACTCTGAAGCGGGTAAAGTAAAACCGACTTCCTTTGTTTTATTTGGCTCAAGTGTAACGCGCTTAAATCTTTTTAGCTGTCTTATCGGTACTTTAACGGAAGCTTCAACATCTTTTACATAAACCTGTATTACTTCATCACCTTTGTATTTGCCGGTATTTTTAACGGAACAGTAAATTTCAATCTCATCGTCTTCGCTGATTTTTTCATCGCTAAGTTTTAAGCCGCTGTATTCAAATGAAGTGTAAGATAGTCCATAACCGAACGGGTACAAAACGGGTTTATCAAAGTACAGATATGTTCGTTCATTATTTATTAAATCGTAATCTGCAAAGGGCGGGAGCTGTTCGGTTGATGCATAAAACGTTTCGGGCAGTTTGCCGCCGGGATTTACATCACCGAATAACACATCTGCAATTGCTGTTCCGCTGGACTGACCGGCGTACCAGGCTTCAACAATTGCTTTTGCATGCTTTTCAGTTTCACCTAAAGCTACCGGTCCCCCGTTAATAAGAACAAGAACAATATTTTTATTAACTTCAGCAATCTCTTTTACCAGCTCCTGCTGCAGCTTAGGTAATTCAATTTCCGTACGATCTAATTCTTCTTCGGAAATTTCGGGGGATGTTCCCAGCACAAGAATCACGAGATCATTTTGGGCAGCTAATTCTTTTGCGCCTCCAAAATCCTTCAGCCCGAGATCCCACATCAATCGTGCAGAGGCACCAAGCCTGTTATCAAAATGTTCAAATACTATTTTATACTCTTTTCCTGCATCCAGTTTCACATTTGCACTATTTGGTTTCTCCCCGTGCTCGATCCAATCTTCAAATAATAATTCATCATTTAAATAAAGCCTGGCGCCGTCATCTGTTCTTGTTCCTATACAGGTAATCATTTCCGGCGGAACGATTTTTCCTGTCCATCGTACGGAGAACTTGTCGCCGGGAATACCTGGGGCAGGCGGATTTAAGCCGAAACTAAAATTTACAATTGAATCAATCCTGGTAACTACCGGTTCTCCCGATAAACTCATATTGTCAAAGTATTCCCCTTTCATACCGGTTTTGCCTGTGCCTTCAACTTCAGTGAAATATTTGGAATCAATAAGCCTTAGTAATCCTCCGCCTATATCGCTACCTTTTAAATAATTTACTTTAATTCCCAAAGAATCTGCCTTTGCTTTTATACCCTCGAGCGGGCCAACATTTACATTCGGCCAGCCGCTGTAGATTCCCAGTTGAAGTTCTTCTGCATTAGGACCGATTACTGCAATTGAATTAATTTTATTTTTATCAAGAGGTAAGATGTTGTCGTTCTTTAACAGAACCATCGCTTTATGTGCTGCTTCAAGAGCCAGAGCACGGTTTTCTTTGCTGTCAAGTTTTTCCTCGCCTATGGAACCGTATGGTACTATTTCAGGAGGATCAAATTCGCCTAACCTAAATCTTGCCGATAATACTCTTCTAAGAGCATTGTCAATATCTTTTTCTTCAAGTAACCCAAGTTCCAAAGCTTCAAGAAGGTAAAGAGGGTAGTATTGGCCGCAGTTCAAATCGCATCCGGCAATTAGGCTTCTTGCCACAGCTTCTGCGTCTGAATCTAAAAAATGGTGACCGTTAACAATGTCGTTAATAGCTCCGCAATCGGATACAACATAACCCTCAAAGCCCCATTTACGTCTTAGAATATCTGTTAGTAAATAGGTATTTGCGGAACTGGGGACGTGGTTTAATTCATTATATGCGCTCATTATGGAATATGCTTTCCCCTCTACAATTGTTTTTTCAAAAGCCGGCATATAATATTCCCATAAGCTGCGCATATCTACGTCTGATGAACCTGTGTGGCGGCGGCTTTCTTCATTATTGGCAATAAAGTGTTTGGGGGTTGATACCGTTTTTAAATAATAAGGATGATCTCCCTGCATTCCTTTAACAAAAGCTACACCCATTTGGGAAAGCAGGTAAGGGTCTTCACTATAAGATTCTTCATTCCTGCCCCAGCGGGGATCGCGGGCAATATTAACGGTAGGACTCCAATATGTAAGTCCCTTTCCTTCTATTTTATTTTTTACCCTTGCTTCATCTGAAATAGCAGTAGCAACACGGTAAACAAGATCGGGGTCCCAGGTTGATCCTAATGCAACTGCTTGAGGAAACGAGGTAGCTCCCCTGCCGAGAATTCCGTGCAAAGCTTCGCTCCAGTAATTGTATGCCAGAATTCTTAAGCGGGGAATAGAATCCGCAAGGTTAGCAAGCTGGCTTATTTTTTCATCAAGTGTCATTAAGGTAATTAGATCGGAAATCCTATTTTTATAAGAATTTGGCTTGAAAACATTGATAATAACATTATCGCATATTTTTTTATCTTCGGATTCAAAGGCTGTAAACTTCAGCAGGTAATATCCCGGGCGGGGGAATGTAACTTCGGTTTCGGGTATGCCTGCATTATCGAAATGAACATCCGGGTTCATAGGACATGTCCATTCAACATTTACATCAATTGGCGATACTTTGCCTTTTAATTTTGTTGAATTGTTGTTTTCCCAGTTTAAAAATTGATCTGCTCCTGCATCAACACTAATTGATTGAGAAATAAGCGAAAAGTTGGAAAAAAGTATAAGTAAGAAGATTCCGGTTAAAAATCTGGTAGAGTTATGATTCATTATTTTCTCCATTTAATTAAATAGAAAATGAACGTTTAACCTATTGAGATAAAGCGATTGTAAATAAGGAATTATCCTAAAATAACAGACATGCTCTACAAATCAGAAAAAATACTTAGCTCTTTATTTGAAATGATATTTGCGAACCCTATTATAAATAATAAATTACTGTATAATATAATTAGATGCAAACTAATGTAATGTCCCTAACGCTTCTGTACACGCATTAACCTTTTCGATAATAGTATCAGCATCTTTAGTCCATTTAAATATCTTTGGTGCTTTGTTGTGTTTTTCTAGAAAAAGCTTAATAGCTGCCTCAAGATTCTTTACTGAACTAAATGAACCTCGTCTAATCATTTTAGTTGTTATCGTACTAAAAAATCTTTCTACCATATTTAACCACGATGATGATGTGGGAGTGAAATGGAATCTAAAACGTGGATGTTTATCTAACCATTTCTTAACATCATCAGTT
>JASFMY010000211.1:0-4936 GCA_050117315.1 Ignavibacteria bacterium | reverse complement strand
ACGAACTAAGAATATTGGGCTACGAAGAAAGCGTAAAGAAAGAAGATTCTGAAACAGTTTTGGCAGATGAAGAAGAATTAAGTATCAGCAATTACCCTAATCCTTTCAACCCGACAACGACAATAAGCTACACGCTTCCCGAAGAAGGAAGAGTACAGATAAAAGTATATGACATTCTAGGCCGTGAAGTGGAAACACTAGTAAATGAAATTAGGACAGCCGGCACACACAAAGTAGAATTTAATGCCTCACATTTACCCAGCGGAGTTTACTTATACAAAATAGAAACCTCGCAAGGAATGTTAACCAAGAAGATGCTGCTTTTGAAATAGGAGATAGCAGATAGGATTAAGGAGACAGAAGAAACTTTGTAGTTAACTAAATCCCCGGAATCTTGCTTGTTCCTATGTAAAAGATTTCGGGGATTCTAAGATTAATAGCATCCTTTTAAAAAAAAATCTCCTTGCCTTATGCACAACTTATCAGGGTGAATAACTATTATAAGTAGAAATTCCGGGTAAATATTCAAAGATATGAATGAATTCTTATAATTAATATGAACTATTAATTTTGGACTTGACATAAAAGCAATTATTGATTAACTAATTATTAAAATATTTCCCTTTTCAGTGATTCAATGAGAAAATAGATACCTTTCATAAATTAACTTTCTAGAGCTATGTTGTGATGTTTTTACAGCCATTTATCTTTGGTGATAATTTCATAACCATTTAAACTAAAGCTTAATGGGATGATAGTATCCGGTATGTCTTGTTAAATTCGTAACAAATTGATTTGGTTACTTTGGGAACTCAGCCGACAACGATCGAACAGCATCAAAAGCCGAAACTGGTTAGTTTATAAAAACTTTATTGAGATAAAACTATGAAAAAAATAACATTTCCCATAACAATATTGATAACAATTTTGTGCACGGTATTTAGCTGTAGTGATAACCCAATTACCCCGCCGGAAGAACTCGAGCCTGGAAGAAGGGATTATGTTTGGACAGTAGATACCCTAGATATGCCTATGAATTATATAAGCTCGGTTTGGGGAGCTTCACCGGATGATGTCTGGGCAGTAGGAGGAGCGGGAACGCAGTATGACCGACTTTTACATTATAACGGTACAGAATGGGAAACCTATACCAAAGAAATAATATGGTGTACGGGTAATACACTTTACGGCTTTTCCTCTAATGATGTATGGATGGGAGGCGGGGGAGGCTGGCTAGACGGTGGAGCCGGTATCTGGCATTACAACGGGAGTAAATGGAGTAAGAATTTTATTTATAATGTAGATGAGGCTTATATTACAGATGTATATGATATATGGGGTTCTCAGTCAAATGATCTTTATGCCTGCGGAATTATTGATTATAGAATAGATGGAAAAGATAATTTGCGTGGTTTTGTTCTTCACTATGACGGTTCAATTTGGAAAGAAGTAGTAAGAGCAGATTTTAATTCACAATTCCTTGATGTACGAAAGGAACAAAATAAAGTATATGTTTTTGCTCTTAAAACAACTCTTTCTGCATGTGATACGGTCGTCTTCTACGAATTAAATGGAAGTGAATTAAAAGAAATATATTCCAGCCCGGAAGATGAAATAGTATTCGGCAATTTTCATTATATAAACGGGAAGGTTTATTTCTTAATAGCCCAGGATGTATATAGATATATTAACGGCAATTTTGTAGAGCAATTCTCCTTGGGCCATCAAAACTTTGGTTACCAGTTTTACGGAAGACATGAGAAAGATATTTTTGTAAGAATGAGAGATGGTTTAGCACACTATAATGGTACTGATATAGAATATCTCTATAATTTTCCTTTGAACATGGTAAGTATAAGAGATGAGCCAGTTTTGTTTGAAAATGATGTATTCTTCGCATTAAGATCTGAAGCAAAGAATATGGTTCTACACGGCAGATTAGAATAATAAATAGGAGGAAAAGCTAAAGAAATTAAGGGGCAAGCGCTTGCACCGCCGCTTTTTATTAAAAACAATAATTATTCTTTACGGTGAATTAAAAAAGTTATTAAAAATAAACATGGTAATACAAATGAAAAAAATAACATTCCCCATCACAATATTGATAACAATTTTGTGTACATCATATAGCTGTAGTGATAACCCAATAGTCCCGCCGGAAGAACTCGAGCCTGGAAGAAGGGATTATATTTGGACCGTAGATACCCTAGACATGCCTATGAATTATATAAGTTCGGTTTGGGGAGCTTCACCGGATGATGTCTGGGCAGTAGGGGCAGGGGGAACCCAGTATGACCGACTTTTACATTATAACGGTACAGAATGGGAAACCTATACCAAAGAAATAATATGGTGCACGGGTAATACACTTTACGGCTTTTCCTCTAATGATGTATGGATGGGAGGCGGGGGAGGCTGGCTAGACAGTGGAGCCGGTATCTGGCATTACAACGGGAGTAAATGGAGTAAGAATTTTATTTATTACGTAGAAGACTCCTATAGTATGCAGGTATTAAATATCTGGGGAACTTCTGTAAAAGATCTATATGCCTGCGGATTTATTTCATTTTATAACATCTGGAGAGGATTTGTTCTTCATTATGATGGAAATAATTGGAAAGAGGTTGTAAGAGCAGATTTTAATTCACAATTCCTTGATGTACGAAAAGAACAAAATAAAGTATATGTTTTTGCTCTTAGAACAACTCTTTCTGCAAGTGATACAATAGCCTTCTACGAGTTAAATGGAAGTGAATTAAAAGAAATATATTCCAGCTCGAGAGATGAAATAGTATATGGTAATTTCCATTATATAAACGGGAAGGTATATTTCTTAATAGCCCAGGATGTATATAGATATATTAACGGCAATTTTGTAGAACAATTCTCCTTGTCCCATCAAAACTTTGGTTACCAGTTTTACGGAAGACATGAGAAAGATATTTTTATAAGAATGAGAGATGGTTTAGCACATTATAATGGCACTGATATAGAATATCTCTATAACTTCCCGTTAAACCTGGTAAGCATAATAGATGAACCAATAATATTTGAAAAAGAAGTATTTTTTTGTCTGCAAGATAACAGCGGGAGTTATACAAAAAACTTGATACTACACGGCAGATTAGAATAATAAATAGGAGGAAAAGCTAAAGAAATTAAGGGGCAAGCGCTTGCACCGCCGCCCCTCTTAATAAGAATAGCATTTTAAGGTTGGCTGCCTAATAAACAGTTTAACCCGTTTTTGTTTCAATAGAAACAAGACGGGTAAGTCCGCCGGCAGCGGACTTAAAAAACTGCTTTGCTATTCCTTTTTTAAAATAACATTTCTTAATAACAAAAGGAGACCAATAATGAAAAAGTTCTTTTTAATCGTTTCTTTATTACTGTTGTTATCAAACAAGAGATTTACCCAGCATACTATATACCGCTCAACAAACTTATCTGCTGCAGGAGACCAGATTGAAAAAATTGATGATAATAATTACGGTTACGGTGTTTATGCCATAGGAAAAGGTACAGATACAACCCACCAGGTAAACGTTTACAGAACATATTATGAGCTTGATCTTAGTTCCATCCCTACAAATGCAACTATTGATACTGTTGTCGTAAATTATTTCAACGGGGGCAGCGGTTATACGTTAAAACTAACCCAGGTCGGCTCAATAAGCCAGGGTGACCTGGCTGCAAACTGGGCAGCAGTAGGCAATGGAAGTTCACTGCATACGGGTCTGGCTTACAGCGGTGAAAATTTTATGTCCAGCCCGATTAAAACAGCGATTCAGAACTCGCTTTCAAATGGTAAAATTATTATAGGGGTTTTATCCGAAAGCGAGAGTACAAGAGGTTCGCAGTCAAGTATGTCATTAGTCCTTGATGTGTATTATAAATATACTGCATCAGAGTTAACAATTATAGTGCGTAATGATTTATACGGCGCAGACGGGGGCGATATAGGTGTCGGTATTTACCCGGCTGCCGCAACATCATATCCAAGCCCGTATACTGTTCCCGATTTATATGAATCCAACCGGCTTAACCTTGAAGCTTATGACAACCAGACAATTAACGGTAAAGTCTGGTTCTTTAATGATACTGAATATGCCGATGCAAAAAGTGATTGGAAAAAAGATTTATTCGGTGATCTTTATGATTTAGGGGAGTCATCTTCTTTTACTACAGATCCGCTGACAACAGATGATGACGGAGCTTCTATTAAAGCATATTTAAAAACAACAAATTATACAACCAGCGGGACATTATCTTCCAGTGAAACGTGGTTTAGTAATGCAACATTAACCGGAAATGTTACAGTCCCTTCCGGAGTAACCTTAACAATAACCGAAGATGCAACCATTAATCTCAACAGCTATTCAATTCTCTCATCAGACGGAACATTAACCCTAAGCAGCGGCGCGACAATAAACGGGTTAAAAGCAAAAACACTTTATGGCGGTGTATTAAAAGGCATTTGCGGGAAATTACAAGATGCCATAGATATTGCGGGCGCTTATTATGACATAATTGTTAGTGATATAACAATAAATGAAGACATAAGTATTGTTGGTAAAACCAATTTGAATATCCATGATGTGGATCTAAACGGCGATATTTCAATGACAGGTTCGGACTATATGGTATTGCAAGATAATACATGTAACAATATATACATAAGTAATTGTGATTATCCGTGGATTTGGAGTGTAGTTGTAGAAGGAAGCGGCAGCGGAAACGGAGTATCAATGTATAACGTCGCACATTTATCTCAATATGGTAATTCCAGTATAACTGTTGATAACTTCGAAAACGGACTATATGCAATAAGCGTCACTTTCGGGATGGAGAATCTTATAAAATCTGCTTTCACCAGGGTTGACAATGGAGTAGTGGGGTACGCAAACGCGAACATTACATTAAACTCGGTAGAATTATG
>JASFMY010000210.1:0-4939 GCA_050117315.1 Ignavibacteria bacterium | reverse complement strand
AGGGGGATGGTTTCGCACAACAGAATTTTATCTGTAAATGACATAATATAGCTTTAGCCGCCTTTATATTTTTTTTGTCATTTCCAGATAAAATTCTTTAAAGTTAGACCAATGCTTCTTAGTTATATAGATTTTTTGGTGGATAAAACTCAAATATTTGAAAATACCTATCAAATTTATGATACATTAATCAGAAAATGGATTGAAAGGGAAGCTGCCAAAAGGAAACATAAGTCTGAAGACCGTGAAAAGTTTAAACGTGATCTTTATAATTTCTCCAGGTTTACAGCACTTGAAATTTACAAAAAGCGGAAAGAGAATAATCTAATAAGTAAAGAAGAGGCAAAAGCAATTTGTGAAGCAAATAATATAGATTTGACCGAATACGAAATTATGGGGCAATCCTTACTCACACGTGATGTTTCTCAAAATTGGAAATTTGCGCATAAATCAATCTTGGAGTTTTTTATTGCCAAAGAAGCCGTTAAAAAATTTGAAATTTATTGTGAGTTGGCAAAATCAAATTTTACCGGGTGGGACATGGTACAGGTGTTCTATGATGTTATTGGGCAGTGGATTTTCATGAAAGGTGGAACATTCGAAATGGGAGATAATAATCTCAATAGGTTTACCAAACCTGTACATAGAGTGACAGTCGAAGATTTTTATATTAGCAAAACACTTGTTACACAAAAACAATGGCGGGATGTTATGGATAATAATCCATCGTATTTTAAAAATTGTGATGATTGCCCGGTTGAAAATGTAAGCTGGGATGATGCACAAGACTTTATTAATAAATTGAATGGAAAAACCGGTCTGAAATTTCGATTACCCACAGAAGCGGAGTGGGAATATGCAGCACGCGGAGGTAATAAGAGTAAGGGCTATAAATATAGCGGGAGTAAAAATCTAGATGAAGTTGGATGGTATAATGATAATTCTGAAAGAAAAACACACGCAGTAGCAGCAAAGAAACCAAATGAATTGGGCATTTATGACATGAGCGGCAATGTATGGGAATGGTGCCTTGATACATGGCATGATAATTATAATGGAGCGCCGACTGATGGAAGTGCCTGGGAAAAAGGTAAAGGCTCCTTCCGGGTTCTACGCGGCGGTTCATGGATCAACGGTGCGGAGCATTGCCGGGTGGCTTATCGTTTCAACTTTCTTCCTGAGAACCGGGACTTCAATGTCGGCATCCGCCTGGTTTTAGTCCCTTAGTCAGTTTGCAGTTGTACCGGCTGTGCTTATGAGCAGAAACGAGTTGTTTGAGCGGAATGAGTGAAGCGCAAGGGACGCAGCGCAAAGCGAATTGGCGTCAACTTAATTACAATAGCGAAAATGAATAACTCTGACATTCAGAGTGTGTTGCATAACTCAATTAGGTGCTTCAATAGCCACGTGCTTCAGCACGTTGGAAATAAGAAACCGAATAGAATCCGGGCTTTAGCCCCATTTAGAGCGCTTAAATGAGGCTAAAGCCTATAGGTTTCAGAATCTTGATAGTCCCGTGGCTAAAGCCACGGGCTATTATTAGTTCTGCAACACACCCTAAATACCGGAGCAAATAAATGCACTTGAAACAATGCCGACTATTTGGGCTGAAGCCCAAATGTGTGTGTCCCAATCATTCTTTCCCCTTAAAAGTTGGGGCTATTGCATGGACGTCATGAACCCATTGGAAAAGCATTCCAAAACGTGAAACAAGTGTTATTGTTAATCCCGTTTAGATGCATAGGCGTAAACTTAAAAATTATTCTTTTTTATTATTTATGAATTCTGATCATTTTCGTAAATAACTATTACTTTAATGAATCCTCTACGAGGATTTTTAATATATTTGTTATTATAAAATTTACAATAATTAAACATCTACGATGTTTTATTTAAATCACCTCGTAGAGGATTCAGGATGTTGAAAACCAGAAATCCCGAAGGGATGATATAATTATAGAAAAATATATAAAGTGAAAGCTAAACTCCGAAGGAGTGATATTGTATTTAATAATTATGTCACCTCTCCCTGTCTTCGCCGAAGCGGCTACGCACAGGCAGGCGAGGTTAATATTGCAGATTTAACAGTTTATTAAAATAATTCCACCCCTTCTGGGTTATTCTTTTTTTGCAAAATTTAGCTTTTTGTTCAATCTCTGTTAAAATAATGGAACTGCTGAGGAGTTTGAAGTTCTAACTTTGTCAACAATCTGAAACATCTACGATGTTTTATTTAGATTACCTCGTAGAGGATTCATTATTTCCTGCTGGTTTAGAAAGTAAAAAATGAATGTATAAAACAGAATATTGGAGATTAAGATGTCGGTAAATCAAAGAGAGAATTTCCGGCTTTTAAGTGACGAACCAATTCTGGAAAGCCGAAGAAAGGACCACCTTCAATTCGAGCATGCAGCCAGGGTGCTGGCGGGTGCGGCAATGCAAACCGAAAGCCCTATTACTATTGGTATTTACGGTAACTGGGGTTCAGGTAAAACATCTCTAATGCGATTGATGAAGAAAATTGTTGATGATGAAGGAATAGAGAATGCCGCAATTGCCGTTTGGTTTAATGCCTGGCAATATGAAAAGGAAGAGAATCTTATTGTACCTTTAATAGCAACTATTGCCCGCGATATTGAGAAAACTAAAGAATTATGGAAAAAACTTCAGGACAGCCGATCACAAAAAGCATTACAAATTATAAAGGACGGCGGGCAGAAAGTCCATAATGCACTTCGCTCCGTACTTTACGGTATTTCAATGAAAGGTAAATTAGGAGTACCTCTGCTGGGAGAATTAGAGATAAGTGCCTCAATGAAGAATATGATAGAACGCTATGAAGCTGTTACAAAAGATACCCTGATGGCGCGAAGCCTTTATTTTGATGCATTTGATCAATTACGTGAATTATCACAAGATACAAAAATTCTAAAGCCGCAGATTATCGTTTTTATCGATGATCTTGACCGGTGTTTCCCCGAGAAGGCAGTGAAGCTCCTGGAAAGCGTAAAACTAATTCTTCATCAACCAAAATTCGCTTTTGTGCTGGGTATTTATCCTGAAATTATTGAGGATTTCATTCGAAATAAATACGCAGCAGAGTACCCGGTAGCTGTTGCCTCGGTAAGTGCCGGCGGTGGAGAAGAACTGCAGAACAGGTTAGACAGGTACTTAGACTATTTTAATGATTACCTCGGGAAGATTGTACAGGTAAGGCATGATGTACCTGAAAGGAATCCCGGCCAGATGCATGACTATATCCGTGATTTACTTGATGATGCAAATGTTGCATCCGAATTTTTCGTGGAAGGAGTTTCCGAAGAGGAGCTGCTGAATTTAATTGCGGAAGTTGGGGAACGCCGCCCAAGGGAAATTGTGAGGAAGATAAATTGGCTTATTGTAAAATGGCGGATTACCCGGAGTGAAAGGAAAGACGGCAAATTTGATCTGCTTGCCGGTTTGATCAACGAAACCATTCAAGACAGAGTCTCCAAAGGAAAGACGGAGTACAAACAATTTCTTCGTTATCTTGAATGGACAGCCGGAGAAGATGAATCCGAAACTTATGGTAAAGCTTTATCTAAATCTTTAAGTAATTTCCAAAAAAAAGAAGATCATTTGGATAAAATTAATATGATAAAGAAAGATCTTAATACGGAAAATTCTCCGACTTGGAAAAGTATAATTGAGATTCTTGAAAAAGATGAACAGCTATGCAATATTCTTAGTTCCGAACCCGGGTGCAGATGGTTATCCGATAAAAAATACCGTGAGGAAATGCAGGAAACTTATACGGAAAAGGAATACCGCGAAGAGAGGCCTAAAGCCGTTATTGAGACTAAGGAACCCGGTGATTTTGAAAATATTATACAGGGTTTACGGTTTGTTGATGTCCCCGGCGGGGAGTTCATGATGGGCAGTGATGAAGGAAAAGATTATGAGAAACCGGTTCACACTGTAAAGCCGAATAGTTTTAAGATTAGCGCTGCCACGGTAACACAGGGGCAATATGAAGAGGTAATGGGTGTAAATCCTTCTTATTTTAAAGGAAAAGGACAGCAAGATAAAGAAAATCTACCCGTTGAGTATGTTAGCTGGAATGATGCAATGGTGTTTTGCGAAAGGCTTTCAAAGCTGGCAAAGGGAAAATACAAGGTTACTCTGCCCACGGAGGCGCAGTGGGAATATGCAGCACGCGGCGGTGATAAGAGTGAGGGCTATAAATATAGCGGGAGCAATAATCTTGGTAAAGTAGGATGGTATGCTGATAACTCTGAAGAAAAAACACACGCAGTAGCAGCAAAGAAACCAAATGAATTGGGCATTTATGACATGAGCGGCAATGTATGGGAATGGTGCCTTGATAAATGGCATAATAATTATGATGGAGCGCCGACTGATGGAAGTGCCTGGGAAAAAGGTGATAGCTCTTTCCGGATTCTGCGCGGCGGTTCTTGGGGCGACCTTGCGGGGCATTGCCGGGTGGCTTATCATGGCGGCGATCATCCTGAGCACCGGTACAGCTATGTCGGCTTCCGCCTGGTTTTAGTCCCTTAGTCGGTTTGCAGTTGTACCGGCTGTGCTTATGAGCAGAAACGGGTTGTTTGAGCGGAATGAGTGAAGCGCAAGGGACGCAGCGCAAAGCGAATGGAGTAAGAATAACGAGAGTACAAATTGCATTGACATCGTTGGCCGGTCGAACCGACAATTTTTTTTGCAGAAACCCTAATAAATATATTGCTCCGGCAATAAAATAGGTTGCATTGTTGTGGTGTAAATTTGGTTTCGGATTTTGTTTTTTATGAACTCTCTCTTATCTCTCTTACAAAGAGAGAAGTTTATGGAAAAATCCGAAACCAAATTATTGTTACTTCATTAATCTTGAACTATTCTTTTGCATTGAATATTATTGCCGGGGTAATAAGTTATAGCGCATAAT
>JASFMY010000209.1:0-4973 GCA_050117315.1 Ignavibacteria bacterium | reverse complement strand
TTGTATTTGTTTATTAAATTATTGAATAGTTTAAAATCATTACGCATATTGCGATGTAGATGGATGTTGCCTTCCTTGTCCATTACACATATATACATCTTAGTGCTATGGAGGTCAACTCCGCAAACATATTTTGTTTTCATTGTAGCTAATTCCATTTTTGGTTCTCCTTGGTCTTGTTCTTATAAATGTTTGGCGACTTTGCCATAGGCATGGCTAAGCCATAATTTACTTAATCGGGGTGAACCTTTTTACTAATATCCAGCCGCGGGCTCAAGCTGACCGCGATTACGAAGCGGGGCTTTTGCAGTTTTTGGGTTTACAGTTTTAGCTCGGCATTTTGTTCTAAGTAGTTTATGTGTGTAAGTAAGGTTGCCGTCCGTATCGAGTAATTTACGAACGGCTGCAAATTATAAATATTCGTTGCTCGTTAAGCATTGCCGCTCTGGGCGGACGACTTATCGGCAAGGCGTTATGCGTAAAAAAAAGCAATAAAAAGAGGTAGTTAAATGCACCATTTCTCTTCTTTACAAAAAAAATGAAGGAACAAAGGAACTGCCATAAATGAACGGTCTTCAGCTTGCAAGACAATTGTACTTTGAATGTATACAACAGATTATTGCAGAACGGCTTCCCGAATTGAAGGATAGATACTCTGCCGGATTGATTGGCTATGGTTCAGATGTCCTAGCCAACGATGATGAATTGTCGAGGGAGCATGAGTGGGGCCCAAGGTTACATATCTTTATAAATAAAGACTTGCACAGAAAATATGCCGCTAAAATGAACAATGCATTTAATGAATTCTTGCCAACTTCTTTTAAAGGATTCCCAACAAGATTTAAGTACACTGATGTCGGTGCAGTAATGACAACTGAACAAGAAGGATTTCATCACATTGTCATAACTACACCCGAAAGGTTTCTAGAACTTACCATAGGTTTTGATTCTGTACCCAAAATAGACTTTGATTGGCTTTTAATTTCGGAACAGCGGCTGCTTGAGTTCACGCGTGGTGAAATATTTGCAGATTTTACCGGAGAAATTTCTAGACTTAGGGAAAACCTTAAATACTTCCCTGATGATGTTTGGAAATATAAATTAGCATTTCTTTTAGAAAGCATCCCTTGGGAAGATGATCTGATCTCTTTATGTGGCTATCGAGGTGACCATCTTTCAATGCATATAAATCTTGGTAAAACGATTGAAAGAATAATGAAATTATGCTTCTTATTGAATAAAAAGTATTGTCCTCTATCCCCAAAATGGCTCCACTGCGAGTTTAAAAAACTTCCAGAATTAGCTGATGATATTGAATCATATTTATATAAAGCCTTTGAAGAAAGAGATTATGCTTCAAAAATCGAAAATGTGAATAAAGTATATGATATTATTGTTAAATACATGAGTTCTAAGGGGCTTTGTAATTTTTATACTGCTGAATCTCGCCATTTTAAAAGCAATGTGAAATATAATTTCCAGATTTCAGCTAAAGAAATTCTTCATAAAATTAAAGGGAATCTAAAAAATATTACAATTAATCAGCCCGTAAATAGCATACCTATAGGTGCCGTTGACCAATGGATTAATAATGAGGATTTTCTTCTTTCTGCTGAACACCTTACTTCTGCAAAGAATATATATTTTGCTAAGGGAAAACATAGAGATCAAATCGGTGACTCTATGATATGACAAAAAAGAAGAATTCTGATTGAGCTTTTGGATATTTATGGGAATACAAAAATTATTTGATTAAAAAACGCCTTATCGCATAACCCATATTAAAGGTAAAAAGTCCCACCTTCGTTAAAGAACAACTTCGGTGGACAGGCCCACCTACGTAAAAAGAAACTTCGGTGGGCAGGCAAGAAAAAAATAATATCCCCGCCATGATTTTTGTGTATTTAAAATCTGGTAACATTACGGCTTACTATTATAATTACTCTTAGCAGTTGTCTTTTATTTCTTTATTTGAGTTCAGCAACGGAATGATAAGAGCTGTACCAACCCCTCCTTCGTTAAAACTTCGGCAGGCCCGCCTTTGCTTGATGCTACGACAGGCGGGCACTTCTTTGTTGAAGTTTATCCACCGAAACTAACGCGAAGGCGGACACGTCTTCCGTAGTATCTTCTTGCGAAGGAGGATTTAATGGTTGAGTATAAAAAGCCGTTTTCATATTTTAGAATTAACTGAATATAATCTTGACTGTGAAAGCCTACAAAGAGCCCCGTGAGATAAACAGGCGTTGATATGTATTTTAAATCAGCAAGATAGTATGAAAAGAGAAAAGTACTTGAAAACAGCGTGGGGTAAAAGATATATCAAAAATAGAATAAAAAGTCATCTCACAGGATGAAAACAACAATGATATATACTCATATTGCCAATAGTCCGTTATTGTGCAAAAATAATATAAAGTATAAACAAAAATTAGCTATAGGTAAAAAATGAAGTGGCAAGATCATGTTACATCAAAAGAAATTAGTAGCATTAAAAAATTACATTCAACTTATGAAATAGAGTATAAAAACTTTTCTAAAAGATTAATAATTAATGTGTGGGAAGCAGGCACTGGTGAATTTTATGGAACGACTAATTTGAAAATGAAAAGAAAATGTGATGGTAGTTTTTATACACAGAAAAATTCGTGTGGTTCTCCAGAAGAGGCATTACAATTAGCTGTTTGGGGATTTGCTGATGTAATACGAGCACCATATGATGAAATTGAGTATGAAGAAGTAAAGAAGTTTTAAATGGTAAAATATCATATGAGAATTCCAGCAATAATATTCTTTATTTTCTTTATCTCTGCTTGCAATTTTACTGAACGAATTCGTTCGGATGAACAACTGAAAACAAAAATTGAAGAAGTAGTTTTGTCTGGAGAAGAAACACTGAATTTCAATGACATTACTGAATTTGATTGGAATAATTTAGTGATTTTTACTCCATATTCATCAATTGAAAAATATGGATCTATTTTTAATATTGATGTTAAACCAATATTATATACTGGAATGAGCTATCGAGATGATGTTTGCTTATTAGTTTTTTTAAAGAATAACAAAATAATTAATGTGGTTGAATATCCTCGATATCCTGGAGATTTTTCAAATAATGAAATTAAAAAAATTGGAAGTGAAGAAGCAGAATTCGAAATAAAAGAGAATGGAGACAAAACTAGAAGCGGTAAAAGTTGGATTGTTGTCCAGTTGAAACAAAATGTTATTCCATCAAAATAATTACATGATTTTCGTAATAGCAACATAACCGCTTAAAAAAGGAAAAAGTCAATAGGACAGAAAAATAAATCCATAAGTTCTTACACATAAGGACAGCAATACAAAAAAGTTTAGCCTAGTGATATCAATAAGGGCAAGCTTATCACGCCGAAGGCGGATAGGCAGCCAAACCGCTTATGGGGCTTAAATATCCCGGATATATAATTTAGGCTAGCGCACTGCTTCCCACTCCACCAACGAGAGTCTGGTAAGCGACTAGTTAGACATTGGGGCTTGCAATGCGCGGCCATTGAATAGATTTTTTATGTTTTAGTTCTATACCCTTAAATTTATTGTTGAATTGAGTTTTATCTTTAAGTACATGATAAACAATGCGAGCAATCTCCTTAGATATAATAGCTTTGGCAACTTGTTTGTTTTTCTTCCTTAGCTTTTTATTGTGATAGTTTTTAATAACCGGGTAGTATTGCAGGGCATGAACAGCGGCATCTGAGAAAACAATTTTGAGATACTTGTTCCCGTCTTTGGAAGAAGATTTTTGTTTAACTTTACCGCCTGAGTTACGTGCAGAAGGGACAAGGCGGCAGTAAGAGAAAAAAGTTTTTATCTGACTCAAAACGGTTTATATCGCCGGTTTCAAGGAGAATAGTAAAAGCGTTCATCTTGCCTATACCGGGGATCCATAAGAGACGTTGTATATCCTCGTCGGGAATAAGAAAAGGGTATAAAGATTTTTCAAGAGTTAACATTTGTTCTTTGAGAAGCTTGGCTTGAATATCAAACTGTTGATATTGGAGTTTATAAAAATCATTAAGAGATGAAGGATCAGAGATATTGAACTTCTCGAGCATACGGTGTTTGAAGTTTAAGCAACTGGTACGTTTTTGAGATAATCTTAATCTAGCTCTAAGGGTATCTCTCATAGTTCTGATATCATTGTTGATTTTATAAGCTTCGGGAATAAAATCAAGGCGCAGAAGCTGTGCAAGAATATTGGAATCAACTTTATCGGTTTTGACTTTGGCATATGCAATTGCTTTGACGAATTTAGCATGAGCAAGTTTAAGTTCAATACCGTTAGAATTAAGAAGATCGTTGATCCAATACCATCCGCCGGTAGTCTCGACAGTTGCGATGTGTGGTCTTTACCGATAGAGTTGAAATAGTTAAGAATGTCGAAAGAAGTATTATTAACTTTAGCATCTTTAATGATGATACCGTCGTTATTGACTGTAGTGATATAAGAAAAGAGTTTGTGTTGATCGATGCCTGAGTAAAACATATAACCTCCAAAAAGTTTTAGAAATAAATCTAATTCCTTTTTGGAAATATCCCGCCGCTCAACCCGACCGCTGTAAATGGTGGGAGTTTAGTGGTAGTTGAAATTTTGTAATAAATGCTAATATCACTTGGGAGTGTGTTAGCAAAATATAATTAACCCGCCAAGTTTGTCGGATAAATTAAACTTGGCTAAAAATTAAACCGGTGTGCTAAAACCTAAATCCCTTGTTGGGCTGCGGGTTAGCGGCCACGCCGTTTTGCGACATGAAGTCACGTAAATGGCTGTTACCATCGTTTTTTTTCGATAGGTAACCCGATGTTCTGCCATCGGTACTTTATCGGGATATGCATTAGTAGTAATACTTTTGTGTGAAGCTCCTGAGACAATGATATCCAATCCGGTACATCCGGAATAAAAGCGAACCGTGAGGTAAGCTTGATTCTGCTAG
>JASFMY010000208.1:0-5013 GCA_050117315.1 Ignavibacteria bacterium | reverse complement strand
ATACTAATTGACATCATATCGCTGCAAATTCGTACTGACTTCGGGAAGAGTGTTGTGGGGAAATGAACATGGCCAATAATTATGCTCTTTCGTTGCACTCTCTTCCTGTTTTGTTTAACTTCAAAAATAAATAACCCTAAAAACTTTTCTTCTTCAATGAACATCGCCAAAACTGAAAATCGAGCAAATGAATGTCAAATAGTTTATTTCTCGGGGAAGGGAAGGTAGAAGCGCTATTTATTTAACAGTATGTTACCACGCAAAGGAAAAAGATTTTATGTTTCATATAACTCCCCTGAGTTTTTGTCTTTCTGAGGAATTCTACCTGCTTTTCAAACGAAGAATCTACTGCTTTGTTAGACTCTTCGTCGAATGCCGTAGAAGATTTTCTCAGAGAGACGCGAATATTAACCTTGCGAAGGTCGATTATTGCAAGATGTTCGAATACCTTCGCAAGGTAATAATAAATTATTTCAGCAATAACATTTTCTTAGAATACTCATGATCACCGGTTTTGAGTTTATAGAGATACAAACCGGAACTGACGTTTTTACCTTCATTATCGGCGCCGTCCCAATTGATGGAATGATCACCGGAAGTGAACTGACCGGAAATGAGCTGGCGAACGAGCTGACCTTTCAGGTTGTAAATGCTTAATTCAATTTCCTGATCTACCGGAAGTGAGAAAGAAATATTGGTTTCAGGATTGAAAGGATTGGGAAAATTTGAGAGTTGAGTTGTGAGAGGTGAGTTGTGAGTTGTGTCTTCTTCGATGTTTCCAAACATAACCACAGAATGTTTCTGACGACCGGAAATGAGAGAACGATTTTCATAGCAGCCGGTTTCTTTGTTGTAAACAGAATAATCATCAACCTGTTGATTTGCCTGGCGACTGCCGGTGACCACTTCGAAAGAAAGAGGAGATTGACCTGATGTGTAAGCTAAGATTTGTTCATCTTCCTCATCCACAACAACAGCGCCTACGCAGGTTTCATCTTGATATACACCTATCTCGATGACATTTTCAGGAATTTTCATAACGTCAATGGCTTCATAGTTGGGTAGGTAGGTGAATGTGAAGTTTTGTGATTTCTCATTGCTGCTGTCTAAAGACATTGTAATGTGAGACCAATAAAAATCCTCGACATATTCAAAAACTTCAACAATATATGCTTTGCCATAGATCATGTTTTTGCCAGTTGGTGATGATGTCGGCGTTTCTCCTTCGGCCCATTCATAATACCAATCTTCCGCTTCCACAGAATAGATGTATTCCCAAAAAGGTCCGAATGCATCTTCAATATTCTGAGTATATGGCAGCCAATAACCGATCCAATTTTCTACTCCGTCAGAAAGATTAATTTTAGTTAAAGGATCGAGCCTTGAACCATTGTATTCAGAAGGAAGATACAGCATCCCAGTTTCTGTTGTAGATAATTTAAAACCATCTGTTGAAGCTACATCATATGATGTGGGAGACCAATCTTCATCATATTCAAGAACAATACCAGACCTATCATATAAATATAAATCTGAGAAAGGCCAATCCAGGAATCCTTCAAGTATATATGTAACATCACTAGTATTATTGCCGGTTCTATTCATCCTGGGGAATGAAACATAGTTGTAATATTCGTCACCTTCACATTCTTTGATGTCTTTTAATGACGGATAACGTCCCATATCTCTCCTGGTTCCATCGATATCATTGTAAAATGGATTACCGGTATCGATACATGGACTGCCTTCCATTAGCCAGTATTCATAAGGATATTCATAGCATAAATTTGGATCGTCATCTATATTTCCAGAACCTGTATATCCTCCTTCAACACAGCTATATATTATGTTCAATTCTGAAGGTGTGCCTGTCATATTCGTTGTGTTGTCGTAAATGATTGAACTTTCTATATCGAAAGTAGCATACTGTTCAAAATCAAATCCAGAACTATTATCAATTGCTGTAATTCTATCAAGGTAGCAGTGACAATAACGATTATTGGACATATCATAGCAGGTATCATTTTCATAGAACAAACATAATCTCGTACGCAAATAATAACAGCCATCGATGTAAATAGCTGTAGTATTGTCTTCGAATTCACAACGGGTAAGAGTTGATTTTAAAGTATAGTTATACCAACTTGAATTATCATCTAAATAGCATCCGTAAGTATTATCATAAAAGTAACAATCTGAAATTGTACTATAATCATTGCTAGGTGATGATGAATCCTTAATGTAAATACCTATATCCAAACTTATAAAATTACAATCAGAAATTTCAATAAAATTCAGACTTTCAACAAATACGCCAATTTGTGAATAAGCAGAATTTATATTAAAACCCCGCAATACAGAATTAGTGGCTGTGCCTGTATCTATAACCGGAGATCCTGAGACACCATTAATTATGATATTATTACTATATCTTTTATGAAGATAAATTTTCTTTGAGCCAAAATCTATTGATTCATTATAAGGACCACCTGTTACACTGATATCATAGTTCAAAGCAGTTGCAGCATTAATTGCTTGTTGAATAGTTGGATAATTTTCAGGTACATAAATTACACTAATTAATTGAGCATAGATAATTATAAGTGTAATTATTATAGACATCTTCTTCATTTTTCCTCCGAAAAAAGTTTGAGTTTTTTTCACTACACAAGTCTAACAAACATCAAGTATCACAATATCAGAAACATAAACTACTCAAACTTATTCTTACAGATCAAACAAATCATTTCTGTCCTCCAGAAAAAAAAGGTTGTTGTAAGTCTATAATTATTAAAAAAAAGAAGAGATGAGTTGATATACTCTGATTTGGCAGTCTGAATATTTCTCAATCCCTCATCTCTTCTCGAAAACTAACTGGTTTAACAGTCCCAGGGATATTTATCAGCCTTATATCGATTATTTTTCCAATACAGTGGTTGGAGATTTGATATATCATCTGAACCGCCTTTTGCAGTAGGTTTAATATGATCAATTTCCCACCCATATTCTGAGTTTTCATTTCCATGATCGTGATAATAAATCCACCAGCCATACGCATCTTTACGATAGATATCAGGATTATATCCTTCTACAATATTAGCTTTTTCCCAAATAGCTTGTACAAGTTCATTACTTGCATTTTTGTACGGATAATTATATTTCATTTCAATAGATAATTCGAATATCCATTACAGCAATATCTACAGCCTATTGCTGTAATAAATCTTTGTTTGGCTTTTAACACAGCATCTTCACAATTTGTGAATAATCCGAGGAAAACTCGGTTTTTATAATAAGGTAAATGATTGCACCCACCCTTGTGGACTTCATGAACTCCATTTGATTTAGGTTGTAAGTTAACATAGTAGTAATTTAGCATCACATCCTGTTTTATTCATAAACAATGTATATGACACCATCTACTTCAACATAAGAATATCCATCATGTTCTTCAAGGATCGTATATTCTATATTTTCCAGTTCTTCATATGTTATTACGGGATAATTGGGTTGACTAAAAAGTAACGACGAACAAAATAGTATTATCAAAAGTAAACGAAGGAATTTCATTTTTCACTCCTTTTTTTACTTATGATTACTGAAATATTTGAGTTTTGAGACGAAAAAAGGTTTAATTTATTGTAATATAGGGAATTAGGTTCAGATGAGGGGTTTAATAAACTTTTCTGAAGTTATAGACATTGCCTATAAGGTAGCTTCTTCGTATATCTATGACAAAGATATTGCACAAGATATAGCTCAAATTACCGCTATTGAATGTTACCTGAACTCAGAGAAATTGATTGAAAAAGGGGTACATTCCTGGATATATGTTGTGTCAAAAAACAAGTCTCTTGATTATATAAAAAAAGTTAAAAAAGAAAGAGATATAATTGACATGAAATTCTTCGAGTTGAGTGTTAATGAATTCGTAGACTCTTTAAAAAGAACAGAAGATTTATTTACATTAATTGAAGAGACACCAAATAAGATTATTCCAATAAAACAAAAAGAATTATTAATCGAGGTTCTTAATAATAATTATAATTTTAAGTTATTAGCACAGAAACACAATAAAAAGTACCATACTTTGAGAAAACAAGTTTATCGTTTACACCAAGAAATATTACTTTATCATAAAATTCAAAAAGGCCATATCAAAACACGACCTATTCCAGGTACAAAACTTCATGATAACATCTTAAATTTCATAGAAAAATTCAAATCGCATATAAATAATAACGATTTAAGATTATTCGATGAATTTGAAATCGATAATAAGGTAAAAGAAATTCTATTGAAAACTTCTATAAATAAAGTGATTAGTTATCAAATCGAGTTTAAAGAAAAGAATTTATATAAACTCCTTACAGCTTATTTTGATAAAAACAATGTATTTAATGCTCTCTGGATAAACCTTAAAGTAGTTGATAATAAAATTTCTATAGCATCCTCACCTATTTTACCATCAAAAATTGTAAAAATACAAAGAATTGACCTACCTCATCCCTTAAATAAAACTTTTCGTGATGGAGTTGATGGAAGACCCTCAATCCCTCTTACAGAGTTAAACAAAAAACTTGAAGAGTGCTCTGATAAAATTGAAGTAATTTACGAAGATAAAAAAAAAGAAACTCTAGTTCAAATTTATTATTATAAGATTCTTTATAAATATTCTAAGAGGAAAAATGTATGCGTTTTATAATAATTGAAAAAAACAGAATAACTTTCCCTGCACTTATTAGCAGCGTTTTTACTTCTGCGAGTGAAGCAAAAAATTATGGCTTTACTAAACCCAAAAACAACCAGGCGAAAGTATATAAAATTACAAATGGATTCAGACTTACTGATACTGTTGATAAATTTAATTTTTCAAAAAATAATGCTTCAAAAAATACAAAAACAATCAAATGTGGTCAATTAACATTATATCTTAAAGATCCATATGATTTCTGTGAGATCGAAATATTATGATACTGAGTTAATTGACTGTAGATAACTATAGATTATCAG
>JASFMY010000207.1:0-5157 GCA_050117315.1 Ignavibacteria bacterium | reverse complement strand
TTGGAAAGACAGAGAGCCTTAACCACAAGAGTGGTTAGCTTATTGGAAACCGCCTTGGTACGAAGAAACGTATGCCGGGTGGTGTGGGGGGACGGCGGATTACTCCGCCTCCTACCCGATTAGAAAATAATAATCATATGCAATTCAAGCTTCGTAGATGCTTCATTAAATATAGTTCACAAAATTATTGCCGTATTGATTGTTTTTACGACGGAATAACAATTTATGCCGGTATTTAATAATGAAACACCTACGGTGTTTTACCTCTTGGGGGGATATCCTTTTTCTACCATAATTAAA
Source organism: Ignavibacteria bacterium (assembly GCA_050117315.1). Lineage (GTDB taxonomy): Bacteria > Bacteroidota > Ignavibacteria > Ignavibacteriales > Melioribacteraceae > JANQIV01. The sequence goes on along the minus strand of JASFMY010000207.1, from coordinate 4,857 downwards.
CGGCTAAAGCCGATTGATTTGTTTAATTTTATTTGAATGACTTATTGTTGTAAAATGTTCCTTGAAGCAACATGTCTATAAATAATTATTAAAAATTCCCATTGAAGCGACACATAATGAAAAAACTACGACTAATTGCATTAAGTTGACGCTTATGGGCATACGGGATGAAAAATCTTTCAATAAATCCCCGAAATCTTCCCGCAAACGGGATAAATAAAGATTTCGGGGGTTCAAAGACCCAGAAGCTATAATGTAACGCAGATTGTTAACAATCTGCGTTACCCAACTGAAAACCTAATAGGTTGAAAAAATTACAAGACTATATTAAAAAGTTTCTGCAAAATAAAAAGTCAGTCATTTCGAACCCGTTTTTTAGGTGAGCCTGTCCGCCGTCTTTTTGGCGGGAAATCTTTCAATTAGAGTACGATTTCAAAGATTTCTCCCTCCGGTCGAAATGACAAAACGTTTAGATATCTAATTTTGCAGAAACTCTACTGTTTTACTCGCTGAAAATAATGTCCGGGTAGTTTTTTCTCATGTTAATATTGTTGACACGTCAGTAGTTCTAACGGGTAGGTGTTCTCTCGTTTTATAAAGATGAAATCTTTTGAGGCTTATTTCAGCCAGTAGCCAACAGCAACGCCTATAAAAGTCGCAACAGCGTAACCGAGTGTTCCGCATAAAATAGCCGGTATAACCAGGTCTTTCCATTTCCTTGCAACGGCCATTGCCGCGGCAGTCGTAGGGCCGCCCATATTTGCATTTGATGCAATTACTATTTCCGATAAATCAAGTTTGAAAATATATCCTGCTGCCAAAAGAAATATTAAGTGTACAAAAAGAATGAGTCCGGCAAAAAGGAAAAGTATGGGCCCGAACTTTAAAACAATAGTAATATTTGCGCTTGCGCCTATAACTGCAAAAAATACCTGCATTAAAAGGACTCCTATTTTGTCCGCCCCGCTGATTGTTCCTACACTCTTCGGAAAAAACGTAGCAGCTGATACTATTACCGCCGTGATTATTAAAATTCCGATCCCTTTGATACCGGTTAAATCTGCCAGCCAGAAACCAAGCGCACAAATAGTAAAACTCATTGCAAGCGATTTTGCCATATCGAATAGATTAATTTTATCATTCCCGGAGTCGTCAAAACTAACTTCATCTATTTGTTGTGCTTTGTCTTCATGGTAAGTTTTGAATTTTTTCTGCAAAAATTTAACCGACGGTAGAGCAAATAATACGATAAAATAAATAGTCATTACAAGGTTGTCTGCCGCTATTCCGGCGGCGAGCAGATCCCCGGATTTCATCTGAACTGCTTCGGCTGAAGCAACATAGTTCATTGACCCGCCGATGTATGTTGAACAGAAAATAGACGCAAGTTTCCAGCCTTCTTCGCCTAAGGGAATCAAGTTGAATGCTAAAATTGTTCCCAGTACCGTACCTATTCCCCCGAACACGAATGCAAGCAATGTAGGTCCAGCTTCTTTGAAGATTTTTTTCAAATCCGCTTTAAACAGCAAAAGAGGAATTGCAAGCGGAACAAGGTAAGACCAGACAACATCATACGAAGGGGCTGATGAAGGGATGATTGATAGATTCGATAAAATAAATGCAGAAAGAATAGTTATTACAACAGCGGAAAGTTTTGCTCCCCACTTTGTTTTTTCAGCCCACAAACCGAAAGCTGCAGTGATAAATAAAACAGCCCAGAGAGCCCAGTGCTGGTTTTCGGCAATTAATGTATTTTCAAACAAGACGGATTCCTTAGTTGTTAGAGGGAATTTTTGATACCAAGATAAAAAAAGATTTTTGATAGAAAAAATGACATAGGAGATAGTAGAAAGGATGAAGGAGATAGAAAAATAATAGTTACTTAACTTCCTGTAATCTTGCTTGCTTTTATGTAAGAGATTTTGGGGATTTAAAGAAGCAGTCCCGGTTTTTAATAGCCTCCTTTTAATTAAAGAGGAATCTCCTTGCCTTATGCACAACTTATCGGGGTGAATAACAATTTTTGTCATGGAGCGGGGCGTATCTACCAGTTAAAAACAGTATAAGTAGAAATTCCGGGTAAATATTAAAAGATATGCATAAACTCCCATGGTAAATCTCTTATTAATATGAATTATTAATTTTGGACTTGACATAAAGTCAATTATTGATTACCTAGTCGTTAAAATGTTCTTCCTCTCCAGTGATTCAATGACAAAAATAGTGTCCTTACATAAAGAAATTTATTAGTGTTATGTTACGTTGTTTCTGCTGCTGTCTTGGTGATAATTTTATATCCGTTTAACCTAAATTTTAATGGGATGATAGTATCCGGTATGTCTTCTTAAATTTATAAAAAATTGATTCTTTGGACAACGGTTTTTCAATACCTTTTAATTCACACAACCGATTAATTAAGGAATGGATAGGTTGTAGAATAACAGAAGGGAAAAGCAACGGAGAAAAGAGATGAAAATATTAAAATTACATTGTTTTCTTGTAGCGGTTTTGTTAACAGTGTTTAATGCACAAACTTATAAAGTAAAAGGAAATGTGTCAACCCCAACGCAAGTAGTAAAGAATGTGTTAATAACCTTTACCGAAGAGAACGACACGACAAAAAGTTATACAGCATTAACCGATAGCCTTGGCAACTATAGTTTGGGATTAATAACAGACATAGAAGATAATCCATCAACAATCCCTACAAAATTTAAACTAGCGCAGAACTACCCGAACCCTTTTACAAGTGAAACAGCAATAACCTATAAGCTGAACGAACAAAGTGATGTAGAAGTAACGATCTATGATATACTTGGACGGGAAATAAAAAAATACAGCGTTGGGAAACAAGAAGCCGGGACTCACGGAATTAAATGGGACGGAAGGAACAACACCGGGGAAAAAGTTACAGCCGGTGTATATTTTTATAGACTGGAAGCCGGTAAAGAAAGCCTAGTCAACAAGATGGTTTTAACCCGTGGATCAATGGGCGGCGCTATTAGCTTAAGTAGTAATATCTCAACAACTACACTAAGTAAAGAAACAACGACAGAAGTTGCAGCGGCAAGTTACAAAGTAAAAATAGAAAACACGGAAGAGACAGAACCTCGAATAGCCTCAATGGAAACAGAGAATATCCGGATAGAACAGGATACAACAATAAATTTCAGTGTAAACAAGTTGCCGGTAGCCAATGCTGGAGAAGACAGCGAGGTAAAGGTAGGACAATATGTAATGCTTGACGGTACACAAAGTGAAGTAGGCGACGGTAGTGAGTTAACCTATAGATGGTATGCGGATACAACAAACCCGGCAGAAATAAGTATTCTTCGTATATGGGCAGAAACCCCGGCCGGGTTTACGGAGGAAGGGACATATAAATTTAGTTTGGTAGTAAACGACGGTATAGCTTATAGTGAAGCGGATGAAGTGGTAGTAGAGGTAGGTGCAAGAGGAGAAAGCAAATTTGAAGACCCGTCGTTAGAATTAGAGGTACGATACACGTTAAAAGAACCCACAGAAGAACTCACAAAGGAAAAACTAGATTCGTTAGAAATATTAATTTCGGAAGGAATATTTGGAGAAGTTAGTTCACTCTACGGGCTAGAGAATTGTAATAACTTAGTAGAATTTCTCTTCAGTAGCCACAATATAACAGATTTAACTCCACTATCGGGATTAACAAAACTTGAAAACCTTGCTTTGGGTCAGATCCATATTCTCAGCGATATCTCGCCTTTGGCTAACCTTGTTAATTTAAAAGAACTAGACTTATCATCAAACAATATCTCAGATATTTCTGCTCTTAAGAATTTAACAAAACTTACATCTCTTAGACTATTATACAATCCTATTAATGATATTTTAGCTTTGGAAGATATGAAAGAACTAAACGATTTATGGATTAGTTCCCCAACTCAAGGCGGACCATTATTACAGAATACTCATGTTATTTCAGAACTTACGAAGTTAACAACACTATGGTTAGGAGAATTGAATATAGACGATATCTCGTTTGTATCTACCTTAGACAGTTTATTATATCTACGTTTAAGCTTTTGCAATGTAGAAGATATTTCATCGATATCCAATTGTACACAGCTAATGCGATTATACCTGGATAGTAATAATATTACCGATATAACGCCGCTTGAAGAGCTGACGAACATATATTTACTTGATTTAAAGTATAATGAAATAACAAATATAGAACCATTGGTAAACAACAGCGGTCTCGGTCAAGGAGCTGCTGTTTCTCTTATTGGAAATCCCTTAGATGAAATTTCAATTAATCAGTACATCCCGGAATTACAAAACCGGGATGTAACGGTTTTTTATTAAATAACGATTACTGAAAGATAAAATAAAACCAAAAGCAAAGGAGAAAGGAGATGAAAATATTAAAATTACATTGTTTTCTTGTAGCGGTTTTGTTAACAGTGTTTAATGCACAAACTTATAAAGTAAAAGGGAATGTGTCAACCCCAACGCAAGTAGTAAAGAATGTGTTAATAACCTTTACCGAAGAGAACGACACGACAAAAAGTTACACAGCATTAACCGATAGCCTTGGCAACTATAGTTTGGGATTGATAACAGACATAGAAGATAATCCATCCACAATCCCCACAAAATTTGAACTAGCGCAGAACTACCCGAACCCTTTTACAAGTGAAACAGCAATAACCTATAAGCTGAACGAACAAAGTGATGTTCGGGTAACGATCTATGATATACTTGGACGGGAAATAAAAAAATACGGCGTTGGGAAACAAGAAGCCGGGACTCACGGAATTAAATGGGACGGAAGGAACAACACCGGGGAAAAAGTTACAGCCGGTGTATATTTTTATA
>JASFMY010000206.1:0-5801 GCA_050117315.1 Ignavibacteria bacterium | reverse complement strand
CGTTATAAATATCAACATAGAATAAATGTAAGATTCTATTCTTATCTTGTTTGTATCTTGAGGAACTTCCGTGATTCTAAAATGAGTTTTCCAAGACTTAAATATTATCTCTATACGCCACCTAATAAAATATAGCATCCCTATATCAAGTGGAGTTAATCTCTTTCTCTCTACGTTTGTTATAAATATTTCCCACCCCAATAGGTATAAATGTTCTTTGCTTGGACGGCAACGTTTATCCCTATTGCTCTTTGCTTTCCTTCGTCTTTGATTAGCAATCTTATCTTCAAGTGGCAAGGCTATTATCCGAACCGGTAGTTTCTCTTCTTGACCGGCAAATACTTCTATATCCAACTCTCCTCGCTTTCTCAACATTTTTGCCAAATCGATTGCTTGCTCTTCTTGTCTCGATAATAAGTTTACTTCCTTGCGCATCTTGCTTATAAAGTATACTCCTTCTTTGTTAAGTCTTTTGAATGTTTTCAATACAAAATATCCTAAATCCCTTATCAATAAGTCTCCCTTTTTTACTACTTCTAATATCTTCTGTGAATATCCTTGGTCATTGTCTCTAAAAGAGGTTATATCAAATCTTATAAAGCTATTTTTTGTTAAGTTATAGCATGATTGTATTTTCAGTATTGCCTTCTTTTTTTCTATCTGCCAGTTCGCGTTGCCCGGATATGATTCATGTAGTTTATCATTCAACCGAATATGTGTGCTATCTTCTATGATTACATTTCTGAACTTTTTTAGCTTTGTTTTTCTCTTCTGCCCTATTTTTTCTTTTATTATATATGATAATACTTCCTTAAGGAAGACTATTTGCCCTTCGTGCATTTTCTTCCATATCGCTTGTTTCGAGACTGTCTCTTTTATCAATATGCCTATCTTTATTGCCCAGTTCCGATATGATTTATTCCCACCACTATTTACCATTAAAAAAAATCCCAACAAAAAATCTCTCATCGTTATTTTTTTTGGTTGCCTGTTGCTAAATTTAGTTTCCTTTGATAGTTTTTCTAATGGAATTTTATCTAATTTCTCTTCTATAAAACTTTTTCTTTGCTTTGTGCTATTTGCTCTCATTGAATAGTCCTTTTGGTTTTGGCTAAACAAATTTACTATTTTTGAAGCAAATAGCCCTTTTTTAAGTTGACGCCTATGCGACTCGTCGGGAGAAGGCGGGCAGGTTGCGGCGGAAGATAGTTCGGTTCGCCACGGCGAATTGCCCCGAGGTTCATACCATTGATTTTAACCCGTTGTTCAAAATAAATATACTCCGCAGACTAGAAAGTCTGGATTACAGATGTAGCATGGATTTTCTAATCTGTGCGCTTATATTGTTGCAAACTCAAGTCCGTAAACATACCGGGTTATATATTCTATGCTGATTTTTTAGTGTTATTCAATTAAGTTTAGAACAAAACAACGAGTCTAAGTCCGGGAAGAGTCGGGAATAAAGGTCATATAAGAGTAGTCAATGAGATCGTATATGAGTAGGGGACGAGATCACATAAGAGTAGCCAATGAGATCATAATGAGTAGGGAACAAGATCACGTAAGAGTAGAAAGCAGACTCATATATGTCTAGTGAACCGACTAATATATGAATAGGAACCTAAGTCTTATGCGAGTAGGAAAACAGATCTTATAGGGGAAATTTTTATTTCAAACAGAGGGTTATAAATTTATTTTGATGCAAATGATATTGAACAACTTGGCGGGTGACTTTAAAGGAAAGTTATTATCCAGTTTTTTTAATCAGAAAAGTATAAGAAGAAACTTTTTCCTCGATCATTGTTTGGGCTCATCTATTTTTGATGAAATAAAAATATAATATTCTTTTTCATTGTTGTTATCAGTTACTTTACAAATTAATGATTTTCATTTGGGGATTAATTTTATTATCATTCGTTCTAAATGATGCAAATTTTAGATTACAAATGATATTTAATTCAAATACAGTTCGAATTTCATACAATAGCGATTTCCGCTACTTTTCTACCTGCATGTGTTAAAGCTTACATAGCTCGTCCTTGATAAATCTTTTAAATAATCTTTCAAATTAATTATTTGGGGTATAATATGATTTCCAATAATAATATTGGAGCAAAACAATTTTCCAAAAGTTTATTACAAATAAGACACGGTTATGTGTCCCGCTTCTCGGTTAAACGGGAAAGTCAGAAATTCATTAATGATTTGTTTGAACTTTTATTCCCGCATTTTTCCGAACAGATTTATTATAATGAATTGGAAATTGAGAGCAAACTGCAGTTACTTAAAAGGAATCTCAAATTTATTTTAAAATCAATGAATAATGACGATGACTACTGCACCATTTCAGCCGAAAGGTTTTTTGATTCTTTACAAGAGATAAATGAAACATTATGGAAAGACGCACATTTCATAAACCAGGGGGATCCGGCATCCGAAAGTATTGACGAAGTAATTCTTTCATATCCCGGTTTCTATGCAATAGCTGTACATAGGGTTGCACACGAAATGTTCAGATTAGAAATTCCAGTACTTCCGAGGGTATTAACTGAATATGCGCACCAGATAACCGGAATTGATATTCATCCGGGTGCAAATATAGGATGTCCTTTTTTTATTGATCACGGAACCGGTGTGGTAGTAGGCGAAACAACACGAATCGGGAATAGTGTTAAGTTATACCAGGGCGTTACCCTCGGGGCGCTTAGCGTTGATAAAAAACTTGCAAAGCAAAAACGACATCCTACTATTGAAGATAATGTTATTATTTATTCGCAGGCGGTAATACTTGGCGGCGAAACAGTCATCGGGCACGACAGCATTATCGGCGGCAACGTTTGGCTGACTGAGAGTGTTAATCCTTATTCAATAGTTTATCACAAAAGCGAAGTTAAAGTTCGCAAAAGCGGCAAGTATGAAGAATCGCTGGATTATGTAATTTGAAATTTTCATTTATAAACAAATAGAAAGGAACTAAAATGAAAGTGCAAAATATATTGGAAACAATCGGCAATACGCCTCATCTTAAAATAAACAACCTATTTGGTAAAGAGCATAACGTGTGGATCAAACTGGAGAAAGCAAATCCCGGCGGAAGTATTAAAGATAGAATTGCTTTCTCGATGATTGACGATGCTGAAAAAAAAGGTGTGCTGAAAAAAGGTAGCACAATTATAGAACCTACCTCCGGCAATACGGGAGTTGGGCTTGCAATGGTTGCCGCCGTAAAAGGATACAAATTGATTTTAGTGATGCCAGAATCAATGTCTGTTGAAAGAAGAAAATTAATGGCAGCTTACGGAGCAAAATTTGAACTTACCCCGAAAGAAGGAGGCATGAAAGGAGCTATTGCAAAAGCTGAAGAATTGCAAAAAGAATTTCCTAATTCGTGGATACCCTCTCAATTTGATAATCCGGCGAATATTGATATTCACAAAAAGGAGACCGCCCAAGAAATCTTAAAAGATTTTCCGGAGGGAATTGATTATTTAATTACTGGGGTGGGTACAGGCGGGCACATTACCGGTGTTGCGGAAATATTAAAAGGGAAATTCCCGCAGTTAAAAGTCTTTGCTGTTGAACCTGCATTATCGCCTGTAATAAGCGGCGGTGATCCGGGGCCGCATCCTATTCAGGGAATCGGGGCCGGGTTTATTCCCGACAACCTGCATACAAATATTTTAGAAGGGACGATTCAGGTTGAAAAAGAAGAGGCTTTTGAATTTGCACAAAGAGCCGCAAAAGAAGAAGGTTTGTTCGGCGGAATTTCATCCGGAGCAACTCTTGCAGCAATAAATAAAAAATTACCTGAAATTCCAGAAGGTTCTACAATTTTGGGTTTCAATTATGATACCGGCGAAAGATATCTTTCGATTGAAGGATTGTTTAACTAAATAATTCCCTTTTGAGTGTCTCTTTTAGGTTTAATTACTTTGCGGGAGGCACTTGAATTTTTTTGAAGAAAAAAACTAAAGAAAATTCTATATTTAAACTTCTTCGGCAAAAAAATATTCGTCTATCATTCATTGCTTTTTGATAAAAAAATAAAAGTTTAAAAATATAAACGCATCTTGAAATCAAAAAATGATTGTCATATATCACAAGGAGTTATATATTTAATCTCAACAGAACCGGATATTCGCATCATAACATTCAAAAAACCAAAAATAAATGGGGTAAAAAAGTATATGAAGATTCTAAGAATTTTTATGGCTTGCTCGTTTATTCTTTTGTGGCTTTCTAATATTTGTGCCCAACTTACAGAGACCATTTTATATCTAAAGCAGATATTTACGGGATAAAAGAGTGCGGAAACGGTTACATGGTTTCACACTATGAAGGAAATTTGTTTTTAGTTACACACGGTGGGCAAGTAGAAGAATTACTTATTACAAGAGATGAAAAAAATTAATAATGCGGATTTTGAATATATTGAAGAAAAAGGTTTGATAATTGTTCCTGCTTTAGAGAATAATCGGCTTATCGGGTATTACTACCTACGAATCTCCAGATTAATTTTCCCTAAAAATGAAAAAAAATTTTTGGTTATCTGTGTATACAGTATGAATATATAATATCAAGAATCCCTGATAATTAAATACCCCTATCATTTGAAACATGTTTTCTTTCAAATATTTTTAAATTGGTAGGAATTTTTAGGATACATTTTTAAAATACAATCACGGTTAATATTATATGTATAAAGCGATCTAAACGGTACATCAATAAATTTTAAATGCGGAATATTCGTTATTACCATAATAAAATAAACAAATTTTGCAGTGTCATAAAGTACAAATAAAAACCCATATTTTCTATGTACTTTCTCAAATAAAAGTATGAATTTGATTTTCATAAGCAAAACAATTAAGTGAGTCCCATATCTTATGAGACAACTTTTAGGTATAGTAAATTATAGTTATTATAAACAACCAAATCATCAAAGCAGCTTAAACCGTTGCATCAATCAAATAATAAATATCACAAATTATTGTTTAATAACAAAAAAGATAGGAGGGAGTCATGAAAAAACTCTTACTGTGTACATTTTTTGCTTTTCTGTTTTTTTCACTAGTTGCACAGGCACAAGAATTTTCAATAACCATTGACGGAGAAAAAGATGCATTTTACAGCACGTTAACAGGCCCGGATGACGGGTATATCTTTATGCCATATGAAAGCTTTACAACAGACCTCGGTACTCAACCTTCAAGCAATGACGATGTTTCCGGATTTGTGTGGTTTGCATGGGATGAAGATTTCCTATACTGTTACCTTGAGGTTACCGACGATACTATGATGGTTATAGATCAAGACAGATGGTATAACGACGGAATTGAAATTAAATTTGATCCGGATCCTAGTGCAGGCACAGGCTCAGGTACATCAAATTTAAGACTGACAGCTCTTGGTTATGGAGATGCCGATTCAAATGGAGTTGACAACCTGAACCGTTCAGGGCACCTTGAAGATGCAAGCGGAAACGACTTAGTAGTAGCAGAAAGTGATTTTGCCCGTCGGGTAACATCAGACGGTTACGCATTGGAATTCCGGGTACCGTTCGATTACATAAATGAAATGGAAGACGACCGTTACATGGTATCACGTGAAGAAGGAAATGTGTTTGGAATGGCGATCAATATAATAGATAATGACAGTGGGTCTCGCGATCATATGTTACAGTGGTCGGCAGGAGTAGTAGATGCAGCCCATAGTGACGCAGCTTACCATGGTTCGGTTACATTCTTGTCTGGAAACAAACTAAAACTTGATGCAAGCGTTAGTCCTCGTACCGATACTGT
>JASFMY010000205.1:0-5865 GCA_050117315.1 Ignavibacteria bacterium | reverse complement strand
CCTCAAATCATTATTAATTATATGCATTATAATAAACTAAATTAATAGCATAAGAAGTAGGACTACAAACTTAGTTGTCAAATTTTGGGTGAGTCGTGCATTAATTGCTCTTTACGACCAGACACTAATTATTGCTTTAATTGAATTCAATGAGAGATTTGCTATCCTTGCTCCAACAATGTAGTTAAGCTTGGCAGAGCTAAGTACCTTAATATTGTCACTGCTAATCATAGCAGCGTCAGCAACAACGGTGAATTTCTTAATTTTATGTTTTCGCCTAAATTTTTCGATAACAGGAATTAAAGTATGTCCTTCAAACTTTTTTCCCTTAAATATTTGATACCCTATAGGAAAGCCTTCGGTGCTTACTATGAGTCCCAAAACTATTTGCGGTTGGTTGAACTTGTTATCTTTCGAGAATCCACATTGACGAAGTTCATCTGATTTAGTGCTCTCAAAATAAAGTGTGGTTACATCATAAAAAATAAAAGAAAAGTCAAATTCTTCTGTTGCTATTCTTAGAATCTTTGATTCAACCTTATTTTTCATACTTAGAAATTTTGGCAGTTGCCTATAAAAATACTCACGCCGATGTTCTATCCCAATGAACTCCTTTAGAAATTCAATCGACTGAACTTTTGAACCTGGCCCTATAATACGTGCAATAACTAAGTCGACTAAGAGTTGGTCGCCCAAACGAGGGAATCCAAACAGTTTACATAATTGATATAGAGTCTCATATAATAAAACATAGCGAAAACCAACATATTTATACTGTTTATCAAGTGATTCTGATTCTTTGACAAACAGCCTCTCCTGTTCATTTGTTTTATCAATCCAGTCTATGGCAGCTTCTTTTAACTTCTTCAGTTTCCCATTATCATGTGCGCTGCCTATGTGTTTTACTACTATTGTTTTTCTGTTTTTATATTTGACGATTTGAACTGCGGTAGCTCTTGATGAGGTTTTTGTTGTGCGTATGTGATAATTGCTAAAGTGCACCACTTAGTACGACAATCAATTATAAATATTTCTATTATAGCCTCTTTTCCAATCTTTTTCCATTACTTTTTTTTTCTGTCACAAGTCAGGTGAAACCTGCTAAAAAACAACATTCCATCATTCCTTTTTTCCATTATTCCATACGTTTTGCGTAACGTGAATTAATTAGTGTTTTTATACTAATTAAGGGGAAAAGGTCGGCTCTATTTCGTCCGGGCTTACTACTTTTAGTTCCCCGTTATTTATTGAGAATAAAATGTAAGTCGGGATTGCAAAGTCGCATAATTCTAAATAGTCAACATTCCCGTTATACTCCTCCCCGTTATAAGTAATAATACTTTTTGGCCATATCCTCTCTCCTTTTGTATAAAACATAACTCCAGAAGAGGGGTAGATTTCAAATTTGTCCAGCAACGGCTCAATTGTCATTTTAATTGTAAAATCAAAACTTCCATCAGGCAGTAAAACATCCGACTGCATATTTACGTACTGACCATTCGTCCATAATCCAAAACCATCATTCGTTCCCCAATCACGGTAATAGGCTGATTTTACCACATTTGTTAATAGAGTATCACTAATTATTCTATAGTAAGTAGCACTTGGTCCTACTCTTGGAACATGTAGTGATATTCCAACAACATACATATTCTCTTCGGTTGTGTTTTCCATTGTCTGCTTAATTTCGAGATTTAGATAGGATGAATTTTCTTCATCCCTTTCTATTTTATACTCGGATGTTACTTCCAATCCCGAAAATTTATTTACTCCAAAACTTTTAATAACCACTTCTTCACTTTCTCCATAATAATTTGAGTACGGGACACAAATGCCTTCGGATGGACCTAATATTCGATTATTCCAAAAATGACTTTCGCTTGTACTCGTGTCAGGTTCATTTGTCACATAGACCTTGGACATATTTGGAATATCATAATAATCTGAATAATCGAGTGAGATATAGGCATCATATTCACCGAAGTATGAATGCTTTCGTTCTAATCCCAATGGGGTAGGTGATTCTACATTAAGAAGAATGGAGTCTGGCGAAGTGTTAATTATTATGGTGTTATGATAAACATCAACATCCCTATAACCTCCGAAGAAAACATCGCTTTCCAGGACATATAAATCACCTGGTTCTTCTGTCGGAGTTTCAGTAGGTGATTTGCAAGAGAAAAATAAGAAGAGAAAAAAAACTGGAAATAAAGTGCAAAGTCTTAAAAACATAACTCCTCCGTTATAGTTTTTGTTATATTATTTTTATTGTAATCCCTTGTTCATCTTCATTTTTACCTCCTTCCGTCAGTTGACGGATTTGTTCGTTTTAGTTCTAGTTTTTACTAATCAATAGGGGAAAAAGTCGGCTCTATTTCATCCGGGCTTACTACTTTTAGTTCTCCGTTATTGATTGAGAATAAAATGTAAGTCGGGATTGCTAGGTTGCATAATTCCAAATAGCCAACATTCCCGTTGTACTCTTCACCATTATAAGTAATAATACTTTTAGGCCATATCCTCTCACCTTTTGTATAAAAAGAAATTATAGAAGAGGGGTAGATTTCAAATTTGTCCAGCAACGGCTCAATTGTCATTTTGATAGTAAAATCAAAACTTTCATCAGGTCGTAAAACATCCAACTGAATATCTACGTTCTGTCCAATCGAGCCTAATCCAAAACCGTCAATTGTTCCCGTATCACGGTAATAGGCTGATTTCTTCACATCTGTCAACATAGTATCACTAATTATTCTATAGTAAATAGTATCGATTGTTCTTGTCCGTAATTCTTTTGGAACATGCAGTGATATTACAACCACATACATATTCTCTTCTGTGGTGTTTTCCATTGTCTGTTTAATTTCTAGATTTAGATAGGATGAATTTTCTTCATCCCTTTCTATTTTATACTCGGATGTTACTTCCAATCCCGAAAAATTATTGACTCCAAGACTTTGAATAAATAGTTCTTCTCCCTCACCCAAATAGTTGGAATATGGAACCATAACTCTTTCGGATGGGCCTAATCTTAAATTATTCCAAAAATGACTTTCGCTTGTACTCGTGTCCGGTTCGGTTGTTCTGTAGTTCTTGGATATATCAGGAATATAATAATAATCTGAATATGCAAGTGAGAAATAGGAACCAAAGGATGGTGAGCGTATTGATTCCCGTTTTAATCCCGATGGGGTAGGTGATTCTACATTAAGAAGAATGGAGTCTGGCGATGTGTTAATTATTATGGTGTTATGATAAACATCAACATCCCTATAACCTCCAAAGACAACATCGCTTTCCAGGACATATAAATCACTTGGTTCCTCTGTCGGAGTTTCAGTAGGTGATTTGCAAGAGAAAAATAAGAAGAGAAAAAACACAGGAAATAAAGTACGAAGCTTTGAAAACATAACTCCTCCGTTATAGATATTGTTATCTTTTTTTTGCGTTCATCCATAATCACGTCTTCCGGGCTGGTCTTCCACCGACTCTACAATACTGTTAGCGCAGATGTGTAAGGGCTCTATTTTCTCATTGAATCACAGAAAGGGGAAAATATTTTAATAATTAGTTAATCAATAAACTTTTTTATGTCAAGCCCAAAATTATTAACTCATATTAATAATATCTTTACAATAGGAATTTATTCATGGTTTTGAATATTATTCCGGAATCTTTAACCGGTTGTCACGGACCACTAAGGCTATCTGGAAAAGAATTATTTTGTCTTTGGTTTAAAGCAACACAGATTAATAACCTGTGCTACCGCTCCGTTACAAAACGGTTACCAGCCCAGATGAATTTTGTGAAAACTCCAAATCCGGAAGCTATTTTGACAACTAATTCCATATGCTGATGTTACCGGATGCTTACAACTCCCTTATTAAACAAGAATTGCTCTATTATAAATTCGGCATAAAACAATAATTAAGCAAGAAGTACCGTTAGAATATCTAATTTACTCAAATATAATTCTCATGAGTAATCATATGTTTTGAATAATAATTAAATTAATAATCTTCTTTATAGAGCAATAAATAACCTTCAATTTCTAAATTCTTCTGTAAAACAAAGAAGCATTCTTGACATTATCAATTTGATTCATTACCATTGATACGGTTTTAAACAAATTTAAAACTATCAATAGAATTTGAAGTCTAACCGTATTTTAAAAAAACATATCTTATAATAATCACTACAAAAGATATGTTGATAATAAAAATTGCATCAATGATGTAAAAAAGCTGTCCTTATTATTTTAAACTTTTGCTTAATATCTTGATGTATATCTAATCGATCTATTACAACTAAATTTAGGAGGTTAAAATGAAGTCGAAAGCATTGTTTTTGGTATTTTTTGTTCTATTTGGAATGACTTCTACAGTTTCAGCCGACTACGAATCAGTATCTATGCATCTTACCGGCGTTAGTACTGATTCTGACTCCCAATACAGTAGTTATGATATACCAAGTGGGGTATATGTTTCATATTCGCTTGAAACATGGGCCTATAATACAATTCAAGGCGGATGGTCTTGGGCGCGTGCATATATAACTAATTGTGGAGAATGTTATTCTTATGTTTCAGGAGAGCCTGGCTATGATAGCTGTTCTGATAGCGGTGTATTTTATTCCGGTTCGGGCGGTACCTATATAGTAGTAGCAGAATGTGCCCATAGTCCAGGCGGATATTGTCATGCAGAAGCATCGTTGTCATGGTAGTAAAACTTATTTAAAGTGTTTTTTTCTAACCTTCTATTTAATAAAGGACCCCTTTTTGGGGCTTTTATTAAATAGAGAAAATTCTCCGTAATATGTTCAAATGTACTGTAATATCCAGACATCAACTTTTATTACAATAATAAAATTATTTCCATAACTAATTGATCAGGAAATCTCGCCTAACTTCAAATCAAAAATTTTTGAGACAATTTCCAAGGGATAAATATTTGTATTCCAATCAACCGTAATATTATCAAGCTTTATTAAGCCTTTCAGTCCAGTATTGTCGCTTGTCCCGGCCTTTTGTTGTTTCCCTAATTCTATCATTCATGAAAAGCTTCTTTTCTTGGACTAAAGGTATATATTAAAGTTTCTGCAACAAACCCTAACACCCGGCGGTATGGCACAGATACTGGGACACAGACTAAAGGTTAACCCCGAAGTTGAAGAGGAAGGAATTTATTTTATTAAGGACGACAATACGGAATTCAAGGTAACAATAATAGGACGGAATAAACCTCTACGTTAATGTTTATGATACCCTTTGAAATAACAACCAAAGAATATACCCTAATGTCGCGTCAAATCAGTATTGACAATTCCATGATGGTTTTACACGGAATCTATTTTTTAGAAGATTCCCGATTAAAGCATTCGGGAATGACTCCTAATTATTATAAATGCAGTCTTAAGTTGACAGCATTGCCCAGAAGAACCCAACTTTTCCCTGCTGGTGTATTATAAGCGTCAACTTAATGTCATTAGTCATAGTTTTTCATTGTGTTAACGCTTATGTAGTGGGCGGGGTAAGTAAAAAGGTTTGGGTGCCTATTGATAAACCAACTTCCTCTAAGGAAGTTGGTTTATTCTATATAAATATTAGTAGATATTAAATCAAAAATCTTAAATAGGGGTTGACGTATATGCGTAATTCGGGGATCTCTGACGGCAGTAAAAAGATATTTATTTTTGCTTCCTCCCCGGTTTTATATTTGTTCTATTTATCAATTTTGTTTTTCTCTCTCTATTAAAAACCGGTTGTTCCAAATAAAAGTTGTATCCTGCCCAAATTAAACCCGGGAGTTTTTGCAGTCCCGACCGATCAAATAGATTGACAACATACCTATTTAACAATTAATATTA
>JASFMY010000204.1:0-5868 GCA_050117315.1 Ignavibacteria bacterium | reverse complement strand
TTACTCCTTTTTCTTTGTTGGTGATGAGAGAATATAAAAAAATACTCTTTCATTTTGTCAAAGAACATCTGCTGCCGCTTTGGCGGTTTCGTTCAACAAAGATTTATACAGAAATAGCCTAATAGCACAATTAAGCTATCCAGAGATGCTATTGGCATTTTACTATTCTATAAGCAATGGAAACATAAAAAAAATATATAAAGAATATAAATTAAACTCTCTCCTAAAACCTACAGATTATTTAAATGAAGTTCATATTAATTATCTGTAAAAAAAAGAATAAAATCAAAAGGTATTAAAATACAAGGGCAGGTCAGGAATTGAAGGTTATGATATAAAATTTTACCATAAAAAAACCCCGCGAATGGGGCAAAGGCTCATGCGTCCTTCCACCTCCAGTATAACTGGATTGTTGTAAACGTATTAATTTCATTTACAATTGTCAAGTGGTAAATATGCACAGATTATTTTTAAGAGAACTGAGTTTAGGAGATAGAATTTAGCAGAAAGTAGCTAGAAGAAAAGACTTTAAAAAGTGAAATCCCACAGAGCGGGATTGTTCTTGAAGAAATACAATAGAAGGAAACAAATCCATCGAATTCGACGGGTTTAAAAAATTACATATAATATGTGTTTAATTATGGCAGAATTGCCATAATATTAAATTAATCTCAACTAACACTTTTCTTCATTTGTAAAGGAGAAAAAATGCCGGTTCGAAAAATAGTAGTAAAAGGAGTTGATATAAATCTCTTCACAAAAGAAAATGAAGAATACATTTCGCTGACAGATATAGCAAAATCCAGAGATAATGAAAGAACAAATTATATAATCCAAAATTGGCTTCGAAATAGAAATACAATAGAATTTATCGGACTATGGGAAATTATACATAATCCGGATTTTAAACGCATCGAATTCGATGCGTTTAGAAATCAATCAGGCTTAAACAGCTTTTCACTTACTCCCCAAAGATGGATTGAAACAACAAATGCAATCGGCATAATTTCAAAATCCGGGAGATACGGAGGTACTTTTGCACACCAGGATATAGCATTTGAATTTGCTTCATGGATAAGTGCAGAATTCAAGTTGTACCTACTGAAAGAGTTTCAGCGTTTATTAAACGAAGAAAGTCAAAGAAAATCACTCGAATGGAATCTGCAGAGAACACTTGCAAAGGTTAATTATAAGATCCATACGGATGCGGTAAAAGAAAACTTAATTCCTCCCGCAATTACAAAAGAACAGCAGAATATTATTTATGCAACAGAAGCAGATTTATTAAATGTCGCTATGTTTGGCAAAACAGCAAAACAATGGCGGGATGAAAATCCGGATAAAGAAGGTAATATCAGAGATTACGCAACATTGGAACAGTTAATAGTGCTTAGCAACTTAGAAAGCCTTAATGCCGAATTTATAAGAATTGAAATGGAGCCTTCGGAAAGAATAATAAAATTAAATACTGCTGCAATTAACCAGATGAAATCATTAACATTAACAAGCTCAATAAAAAAACTGAATAAATAACGGCAATCAATTTAGGTGTTTCAACATCTACTGCTTTTGAAATCAAAAAACTCAATACAGATTATTTTGAGGAGAACTGAATTTAGTTAACAGAATAATAGCCCCCCTTTAATTCCCCTATTGAGCTGTTTTAAATATATGCAAAACGGAATAATACTTACCGTAATTTGCTTATACTTGTTAATTGAAAAATCTTTACAGCCGTAATGTGTCCGGCGGATTCATTGAAAAACCTTTTAATTCTTTCTCCTGTCTCCTATATTCTGGATTCTTAATTCCAACTTCTTAATTCTTTATTATTTGAGTGATTTGTGGTATTTTTATTTTATCTTCTTTCAAACTTTGAGAATAATGCATGTCAAAACAAGCTATCCTGCAGTACTATAATAGAATTGACAAATACAAACGGCACGGCGGTACACGGCAGGAAAGCTCAATGCGCAGGGCCTTTGTTAATCTTTTAGTTACTACAGTCAGCGTAAAAACGATGGAGATAGTAAACCTAATGGAAGAGGAAGAAGGGCATGAGGATTAAAAATGTATTTCCTTTATGTTGATGAATCGGGAGATACCGGTAAATACATAGAAGGTCAATCGGAA
The DNA here is from genome assembly GCA_050117315.1 of Ignavibacteria bacterium. Classification (GTDB taxonomy): domain Bacteria; phylum Bacteroidota; class Ignavibacteria; order Ignavibacteriales; family Melioribacteraceae; genus JANQIV01. Next base: position 3,735 of record JASFMY010000204.1, on the reverse strand, counting down.
AATTCACCGCATTATATTCTAAGCGGACTGCTTGTAAACCAGGATGATTGGCAAACCTATTTGGATAGGTTAAAACTATTAAGACAATCTTTCAAAGAAACATTCGGACTATTATTAAAAGAAGAGGTTCATGCCAGCGAGCTAATAAGGATAAATAAAACCGAAGCGTATAGAAAAATAAAAAAACAAGATAGAATAAAATTATTAAAAATCTATTCCGAACAAATACCGATCATTTTTAACAACTCAAAAATAATAAACATCTGCTTGCTCAAAAAAGATTTCGACCAAACAATAGAAATACAATCAATCGCTTGGTCAAGATTAATTCAACGTTTCAATAATTACCTTTCCAAAGTAGTGAACGATAAGGGAATTATAATTACCGACGATACTGATACAGCTCTTTTAAGAAATCTTTTAAGAAAAATGAGAGTCTATAATCCGACTCCTTCCTTATTTGGTAAATCATATTACAATGTACCGACTACAAATATTATTGAAGACCCTTTTTCACGCGATTCAAAACATTCCTATTTTATACAATCTGTTGACGTGATAGCTCAATGTTTATATAGAAAAGAGTTCCCTAAAGGGAGTTTGAAGAAATATAATGTCCATAATTACTTTTATAATTTTGAATCGATTTTATTAAAAGAAGCTTCGTCGTACGATGATTACGGAATAGTTAGGAAATAAAAAACCCCGGTATAAAACCGGGGAAATTTTTTTTGTGGCCCGCAAAATTCATTCGAATTATGCAAGTCACATAATGAATATAGAAAAATTCACTAAATAAGCAAAGAAAATAATAAAAACGTGAATTTTACGCTTTCGGAGAAGACAAATGGCAATCCCGTCATACCAAGAATTAATGTTACCCTTGTTAAAATTATTAGCCCGTAAAGATGCAACTCCGTTAAAGGAAGCCTCAAAAATATTAAGCGATGAACTAAAACTGACCGAAGAAGAAAAAGCAAGAACAATTTCTCAAGGCAGAATGACTTACATGCAGAACAGGCTTTCATGGCGCGCTATCCGGTCAAGGTGCATCAAAAGGGATATTTATTACTTCTTCCAAGTTTTCACAAGGCGCATTAGAATTTGTAGAACACAACAAACAATTTAATATTGTTTTAATAGATGGAATCAAACTATCCGAATTAATGATTGAATATAATTTGGGAGTTTCAATTACGACCACCTACGAAATAAAAAAACTCGACACAGATTATTTTGAGGAGAACTGAATTTAGTTAACTGAATAATAACACCACCCCCTTTAATTCCCCCTCCTTTGAGGAGGGAGTGACTTCTTTAATTTCCCCCTCCTAATAGGCAATGCTGTCAACTTAAGGGATAGGCCAGCGGGAACAAAAAAGGGATAGGATTTTTAAATTAAAAAAAGTAAAGGATATAAGATGAAAAAAACGGAAAAATAATAGAAACAATACGCTCGCTAATCTTTTGCGAGAAATTCAAAAGCAGAAACAAAGCACAAGAAAATGGATTTCAGAGAAAAAGGAAACTAGGATTTAGTGAAATAATACTATTTCAACTATGGACTAGGGGTAAGACATTAAGCATAGAGTTAAAAAGATTTCTAAAAGAAATAAAAATAAAAGAAGTAAACTACAGTAAACAAGCATATAGTAAGGCAAGAATGAAAATAAAACACAGAGGTTATATAGAATTAAACGATGCACTATTGGAAGAATTTTACTCAGAAGAAGACTACAAAAACTACAAAGGATATCGACTATTAGGAATAGACGGCAGTAAAATAGAAGTTCAATACTCAGAAGAGATAAAGAAAGAATTTGGATCAATATTCAATAGTAAAGAGACCATAAATGCATCGAAATCGGTAGTAGTATATGATTTGCTAAATGAATTGGTATTGGACTCACAGTTAAATATGTATAATTCATCAGAGAGAAAAAGCGCAATAGAACAATTCGGGAGAATAAAGGAAGAAGGCAAACAAAAGCGAGATATCGTAGTAGCAGACAGAGGCTTTCCTTCCATAGAGCTATTTAACGAACTAATGGCAGAAGGATACGATTTTATAATCCGTTACAGTGGTAAAGAGTTCATAAAGGAGAGCCGGGCATTAGTCGGAAGTAATAAAGATGAGATGGAAATAGAAATATCATTAACAGAAGGCAAGAACCGCAAAGAAAACCCCGCAATAAAACAACAGTTGGCAAAAGGCTATCTAAGAAATATTAGATTAAGAATAATAAAAATAAAGTTATCGGAAAAACTCACGGAATATTTGATAACATCACTACTATCGGAGTTTAGCATAGATGATTTTAAGAGAATATATAATCTTCGTTGGAATGAAGAACTCTACTTTGATTTTCATAAGAATGTAATGGAAGTAGAAAACTTTAGTGGAAAAACAGTAGAGTCGGTCAAGCAAGATTATTACAGCCGAATACTTGTTGGTAATCTTCATACGTTGATAGTATCGCAAGCTCAAGAAGAAATAGATCAAGAAAGGAAAAACAATGATAAGCTCAAATATGCTCAATATAAGATCAACAAGAATATTTCCTTTGGTTTAATGAAAGATTCCATAAAGGATTTATTGACGGCAAACCACTGGGAAAAACAATATAGTGCACTAATCAAAGAAGCTAAGAGGCACAAGATAGCAGTAATAAAAAACAGAGCTTTTCCCCGGAAAAAGAAAGGGAATCTTAAATACCCTATAAACAAAAAAAGAGCTTTCTAGCCTTAAGTTGACAGCATTGCCTAATAGGAGGGGGTGGCGAAGCCGGGGGTGGTCGGGGTAAGCTGAGATGAGCAGTAAAAGGCTACATAATAGAAAAGAATTAAAATCACGAAGAAAAAAACTGCGCAACAATGCAACCTATGCAGAAAAACATCTCTGGAAATTCTTAAAACACTCCCAACTAGCCGGTAAAAAATTTAGAAGACAGCACAGCATAGGCAATTATATTGTTGATTTCTTCTGCTATGAAGAAAATCTCGCAGTTGAACTTGACGGGCAGCATCACTCGGATAAAGAAGTTATTGAATACGACAAAGAACGGACAAAGTTTTTGGAGTCACTCGGGATTAAAGTAATTAGATTTGAAAATCACGAAGTAATATTTAACACGGATAATGTTCTCAAGAAAATTGAAGAAAAATTAAATAAGAACATGCAATGAGAATTGAATTGAATGAAATCTTATCAAACATTTGCTAAATTTATTAGATAAATAAAACTCGGCACAGATTATTTTAGGAGAACTGAGTTTAGGGGATAGAATTTAGCAGAAAGTAGCCAGAAGAAAAGACTTAAAAAAGTGAAATCCCACAGAGCTGGATTGGTTTAGAAGAAATGCAATAGAAGGAAACAAACGCATCGAATTCGATGCGTTTAGAAATAAGCTGATAGTCCTAAATAAAAGCTGTTGAATTCAATCAGTTTGGAAATAAAAAAGGTATTAGATGAAAAAGCGATCTATAAATCAGGCAAGGATATTAAGCTTGATGTAAAACTTGATAACAAGCATAGATCATTATGATGACTATGATTAGTTAAGATTATTAATTTTTACCCGTTATGTGAAATGATCTTAGAAACCTTTCCGTTTTGCGACATGAAGTCACGTAAATGGCTGTTACCATCGTTTTTTTTCGATAGGTAACCCGATGTTCTGCCATCGGTACTTTATCGGGATATGCATTAGTAGTAATACTTTTGTGTGAAGCTCC
>JASFMY010000203.1:0-5915 GCA_050117315.1 Ignavibacteria bacterium | reverse complement strand
TTGGAAGATTGCAGTTATTACTGGTGTGGGCCTAACATTTTAGTCCTTCCAGTCTTGCATCAATTGTTTTAATAGCTTACTAATATTGTTACAATTTCTTTTTACAAAATTCAAACAGATTAAAATAGTACTTGGGCCGTTGGAAATACTGTTGAGTTGGATTTTTGTACTGTTCAAGTTGCTTGAAATACTGTTGAATTAGATTTTTGTACTGTTCAACTCGCTTGAAGTACTGTTGAATTAGATTTTTGTACTGTTCAACTCGCTTGAAGTACTGTTGAATTAGCTTTTTGTACTGTTCAAGTCGCTTGAAATACTGTTGAACTAGCTTTTTGTACTGTTTAAGCCGCTGAAAATAATGTCCGGGTAGTTTTTTCCCTGTTAATATTGTTGTTGAAATAAAAGTTAGGAATAAATTATTAATAGTTCTTAGGAAGATTTATTAAACATACATAATTCGTATTAAATACTTATCCGGTATAATCACTAATTCACTAACATAATTTGAGGTTAAAATGAGGAAAAGTGAGATTAACAAGCTAAGAATGTATGAAGAAGTAGTTCCTATTTTGGAAAGTAACAGCGATGTATATGCAGATATGCCTGTACTTGCCGATGCTGTTAATGAACTAAAAACTTTGATTGAACAAATTAAGAACCGCGATTTAAATTTCATCGAGCAAACCAAAGGTGAAACTAAACAGAAATTAGAGCTGGAAGAACAATTAGTAGAAAAGGTTGTAGAGATAGCCAACGGGTTATTTATACATGCCAAACTCAGCGGGGATATTAGTTTACAGGTTAAGTCAAAAGTAACAAAAAGTGAACTGGCCAACGCCAGTGATGAGTTACTGGTAAACAAATCAAAACTGATACTTGAAAGTGCGGAGTTAAACAAAACGGAACTAGCAAATTACAGGATAACAGAAGAAGTAATTACTGCTGCAACCACGGTTTTGGCTGATTTTACTACTTCAATAGCCGATAGAGCTACAGATAGAGCAAACAGCATAGCAAGCCGCACGGAACTTTTTGATTTGTTTGAAAAAACAGATGACTTAATTAATGAAAAGTTAGACCCGATGGTGGAAATGTATAGCAACGATAACACCAATTTTGTTAATGCTTATAAAGCAGCTAGGGTTATTAAGGATTTGTAAGCTGTATAAAATTGTTCTATACACAAGCCAAATTGGTTTTGGGATTTTACGGCAAAATACCAAAACCAATTTGCAACAAGTATACTACCAATTGGTTGTGAAAACAAAATGGGTGATGAATTTGATCTTAAACAATAAATATTTTATTGTAAGTATAGACTCATTAAAGATAGAGTATTATATTGTAAAGTAATTTTTATTTTGTGCTTTTTTATTACAATTTTAAAGTGAGGGGCTGTCTTTTTTCGTTAATTCTCAAGATTTTTTGATTGTTTCATAGGGACTCTATGCAGCAATTCTTTATAGTGTTTATAAGAAATATAATAGAGTTTCTGCAAAATAAAAAGTCTGACATTTCGATCTCGCGGAGCGCATAAGCGTCAACTTAGCAGTGGATGTAATGTTTTATAGCTCCGGCATTCAGGGTCTGTTGCAGAACTAAAATAAATAATCATAGCCACGACCTTTCAGGTCGTGGACAATAAGTCTCAACAAAAACTCTGGGCTTTAGCCCAATTTTTCTAATATTTGGGCTAAAGCCCATGGTTGTGTGTGCTAATAATTCTTCCCCAACTTGCCCCGTAGGGATTCATTTTGAAAAAGTTGGGGCTATTGCTAAAAATAAATATTTCGTATTAAGTTGACGCCTATGCGCAGAGCGGGATTCAAAATGACAATCTTAGAGTTTGCGATACTTTATTGTGACACATTACTAATTTGTCTTTTGTTAAAATGTACCGGGCATGCGATAGTGATTTTCCTTTATATATAATATGATTAATACCGGTATTATTGCTCAATAAAAAATAAATCCGGCAATTAATTTTTTATAATAATATAAAGCTGTAAAAGAAAGTAATTAATTAAATTGAATTTTTACCGGAAAGAGTTTATTTTAGGCTCAATTGATTAATAATTGAACACACTGATTATTAATATAAAATGTATTTGCATAATCCAACCGTGAATATTCCATGTTTCTCATACCGGATTGAGGTTGTTATCTTAATCTTCTATAGATTCAATCAAATAACAACAATACAAGGAGAAATATTATGGCGGAAAACAGGGTAAGTGCAGCATTGGAACAAACAGACCTTGACGAAATTTTAACTTCGTTAAGTGGTATTAATACCAAACTTCCTTTCCTGGTTGATCTTTCTTCAGATGAAAAAAGAGAACTTGTAAAGTTCGGTGATAAGAGTGTTGCTTTTGTTAAAAAGGCAGTTGAGCTCGTGAATAATAATGAAGATTTTTTACCGCGCAGTTTTGACGTTGATGAATTTAAGAAAGACGTTGAGCTTTATGATAAATTATATTCCATACTCCAGCCTTTAAGAATGCTGGCAGAAAAGATAGAAGATACTCATTCGCTTGTAGGCAGCGAAGCATATTCTGCAGCGCTGCTTGTTTACCAGCAGGCAAAGTTAAGTAGAGGAGAACTCGGCGGATTAAATTCCATAATTGATGATCTTGGGAAAAGGTTTATACGTAAGTCAAGTGATAATAGTGGTAGCACGGAAGAGTAAGTGAATGACGGACAGCCTCCCTACATACGAAAGGATGTAGGGAGTGCAATATTGGAAGACATAATGAGTGCGATTCCTTTGGAGTCGAAGTTCTATAGAGGGTACAAAGTTACAAACGAGGGATACCCCCGGTATCCAATGCTGTCAACTTAAGGATTGTCATTCCGTGATGGTTTTACACGGAATCTATTTTGCTGCAAGATTCCCGATAAAGGCACTCGGGAATGACTCATATATAACAATATAGTCTTAAGTTAACAGCATTGCCCGGTATCAGGGGAATTGATAAAAGTTTTTTAGGATGTTGAGTAATTTTTTTGTTTCCGTTCTATAAAAATTATTCAACGATGCATATGATTTGTTCATTGTTCTATAAAATTTGTTCAACGATGGATATAAATTGTTCAAATTAGAGAAATAGTGGGAAATGGCTAAAAGAGAAACTCACCACGTGGTCCCCAACAAAGAAAGAGGCGGAGGGGATGTTAAAAGAGATGGTTCAGTAAGAGCAATTAAACATTTTGATAAAAAAGATGACGCAGTAGACCATGGAAGACAAATAAGCAAAAATCAAAAAACTGAGTTTATCATACATAAACAAGACGGTACAATTCAGAATGCGGATAGTCATGGTGGTGATCCAAATCCGCCGAAGGATAAAAAGTAGTAATTCAAATGATAAAAATTAGAGAAGAAATCTATCCTTATTATTTTTACTTCATTCAAGAACGCATGAACATCTTTTGGCGCAAGCTGAACGGCTCAGTTGATGAGTTAACAAATGATGCAATATTGAAAAAATATAAGTTTACGAATGTGTACAGGGCATGTGATAGAGTCAGTCAATACCTTATAAAAAATGTTATTTATGATAAAGAGTCAAACAATTATAACGAGATAGATATTCTTTTACGAATAGTTATTTTTAAAATTTTTAATAAAATAGAAACATGGGAATATATAGAAAATAGAATTGGTAAAGTTAGCGAAAGGAATTTTGATATCTCGTTAATCAACAAAGTTTTATGTGAAAGAAAACATACCGACCCCATTTTTAGTAATGCCTACATGATGACGGGAAGTCACTCGAGATATAATCACTTGCAGTTTAAGCATGAAAAATGGCTGTCTATGGTTAAACAAGAATTATTAGATGGTGGAGTTTTTAAAGAAATTATTAAAGCGAAATCGTTAGAAGAAGTATATAAATTATTGAGGGATTGTTCCTTTTTAGGAGATTTTCTTGCGTATCAATATACTATAGATATTAATTACTCTCCGGTTATAAACTTTAGCGAAAACTCATTTGTGAAGGCGGGGATTGGTGCCCAAAGAGGTATTAAGAAGTGTTTCAAATTAGACACGAATGAAAGCTATGAAGATCTTATAGTATATACATATGACAATTTTGATAAATACCAGCAAAAGTTTGGGTATAAAAATTTTCGAAATCTTTTCGGAAGAAATCCAACATTGATAGATATACAAAATTGTTTTTGTGAAACCGATAAATATCTCAGAGCAAAAGTTCCTGAATTGCAAATAGATAATACTAGGATAAAACAAAAATATAAAAAGACTGATAAGAACTTAGATTTATACTTCCCACCTAAATGGGGACTAAATTTAGAAGTGAGAAACTAATGTTTGTAGCTGAATACAAGGGTGTAAATTCATTCTTGGTAGGAGCATCGAAGCTTTTATTAGAGTATGCAGTGAGACGAGAAACAAGAGGTTATACATGTTGGGAATTACCTGAGCCTTTTTATTTCAAAATTATTGATCCAACAGCAAGGTGGATTACCATCCCAGAAAGGAAATGGAATCTTACTCTTCCTTACGCTGAATCTTTATGGTTAGCTAGTGGAAGAAATGATCTTGATTTTGTCAAACAATATGTAAAAAAACTTGCTGAATTTTCTGATGATGGAAGGTTTATAAGAGGAGGTTATGGACCAAGATTTAGATTTTTTAGAGGGACTATTACTGATTATAAAAATAAACTACCTTTAAAAAACTTTGACATCTTAGATAAAGTTGCTCAAGTTGATCAGTTCTCATTTATTGAAGAGTGTTTCAAGTTAGAGAGAAATACTAGAAGAGCTATAATGAATGTAGGTGACCCACCTAAAGATAGTTTCGATGCTGACGGAAAACTAAAAGAGACTAAAGATTTTCCTTGTACCAGACTTTTGCATTTTATGAAAGACAGTTCTGAAGAAAAATTGAATTTAACAGTTTACATGCGTTCAAATGATTTTCTTTGGGGTGCAAGTGCTGTTAATATTTTTAATAATACTTTAATTCAAGAATATTTTGCGCAAATATTGGATTTAGAAATCGGTGTATACTATCATTTCGCTAATAACTTTCATTATTATGAAGATCAAAAGTCGATGATAGAAACATTGGCAAATGTGAACGAAATATCTGATGAAGGATTTAAATACGCGAAGACCTTTAAGAGTTTAAAAGAATTTGATACTAGGATAATACAACTAAATGAAATGGTTGAAGAATTAAGAACAGGAACTAAAAAAGACCGACTAGATTTAGAAGACGATTTTTTTAGTGATTGGTTCAAAGTTTTTCACAAATTTCACACCAAATCTGAGGTTGAATTTATAAATCCAATCTTAAATCAGTTAACAAATTCAAAGCAAATATGAATAAAGAGAGTATTAAAAAAACAACGGATGAAATAACAGAGATTCTTTTAAAGAAAAATCAAGATTTATGGTGGAGCCAGTTTTGATCTTGGCTTAAATGGAAATATGGTACATTTATGGGACAAAATAAAACGTTACAGAACTCTTATTGAAGATAATAAAAGAGAACCTAATTTTGAAACTTTAGAAGATACCTTGAAAGATATTATAGGTTATGCAATTATTGGTTTACATATACTTTCTGATGAAACATTAGAGGATAAAATCCATGGAAAAGACAAAAAATGTATTCATTAGCCATCATAGCAAGGATGAAGAAAACATAGCAAAACTTAAATCTCTATTAGAGAAAAAAGGCTATCATATTAAAAACAGTTCGATTGATTCTTCTAAACCTAACTTTGCAAAAAATGAAGAGTATGTGAGAAGATTACTTAGGGCTTGCTGAAAAGCAAATAAGAGCTTAAAAAATAATAAGATAGGTGAATAAAACCCTGAAAAAGTGCAAAGTAATTAATAAATTGAAGAAAAAACATGTGCACTTAATAAGAGGAAAA
>JASFMY010000202.1:0-5969 GCA_050117315.1 Ignavibacteria bacterium | reverse complement strand
TCTAAATTGATTTTGGCCCGCTTCTTAACTATAAGATTGATTTCGTTTATTATCCGGCCCACCGTTACGGCAAAACTTCCGTATTTCTGTTTATCCTTTTCACTCATAGCACGTAAATAGGTAATAAGCTTTTTGTTAATTATTGATGTAACGCCCTTTGCTATTTTTGTAGCGCTGTCCTTTTTTGCCTCTGCGGATTTTAACTTATTATGTTCAAGCCACGTTTCGTTAAAATCAGTTTCAGCTGCGCTCAACTCATCAACAAGTTTTCTTAAACCGGAAAGTGCGTTAATATCATTTTGCAGAACATCATCCGATAAATCCAAAAGTAACGAGTTAATAAGAGAGCTTTTTGTTGCGTAACTTTTCTTCAATATGCCCGTTCCATACCTGTTAAATATTTTATAAACTGCTTTAGCAGCAGATTTAATTTCTTCTCCGGGATGATGAATATATCCTTTCAGCAAATGATTTATGGATCTGAAATTCTCATCCCTAATTTTATCCTTTTCCTTTAATTTATTTCTCTTTTTTATCGGAACAATGGCTTCATTAAGCTTCACGGATTCGGTTTTTAGTAAAACTATAATTCCGGAGAGATATTCGTCGGTGGATAATGCTGTTTTTTCAAAAACATCAATAATTAACTTGGTAGTTGAATAAATTTCCGTTGATTTAGAGTTAGTTAACAGTTTGTTCAAACTATTCATTTCAACCCGCTTGAAACTGAAACAATTTACAAGTAATAAATTAGAAAAAACCTATGGAATAATCACGCTATTAATCAATGAATATTGAGCTCTATTAAAAATATTAATATCATTAAAAAATGATATTAGGTCTCAATATAAACCTCATATCTCATTATTTCATAATAATTATATAACAAATAAATCCTATTAATCATTGAATAATAAGAAAATAACTCCTAGAGGACTCTTATTATCATTAAACTTACAAGACAAAAACCATACAAAAGGGAAGGCATAACTAAATTATCGAATGGCTGTTATTCATAAAGTTATTGGGCAATTAAATGTTTATTGCCTCATCTTGCCGGAAGAGACGCCATATATGGCTTCTCTACGGTTGGTAACTCTAAACTTTGATTGAGATTGCCGGAGGACACTAGAGTTTCTGCAAAATTAGATATCTAAACGTTTTGTCATGTCTGACCGAAGGGAGAAATCTTTGAAATCATCCTCTAATTGAAAGATTTCCCGCCAAAAAGACGGCGGACAGGCTCACCCAAAAAACGGGTTCGAAATGACAATTTTTATTTTGCAGGAACTCTACTATTGGAGAATATTCTTTGAAGTCCGTTAGACTTTCATTATGGTAAAAAAACAGCCGCATCTCAAGCTTCGTAGAAGCTTTATTAAATTGATTATTTTCATGATAGAAAAATAATTAATGGCGGTATTGAATAATGAAACACCTCCGGTGTTTTTCCTTCTCTTGGGGCATTTTTTCTACCATAATTAAACGGCTGACTCCGTTTTTTATGTTGAAGATGTAAAAATTTATTCGATTACATATCGGAGGGTTAGTAAGGAGAAATCGTAGAGACAACACGGCGAGTCGTCTCTACGGCATTAGAACAATAACAAAAATTATTACTCTTAGTTATTCTCTTGTCTTGTACCTTGATACTCTCATCTAGATACTTGATACTACTTGATCAATATCAACTTCTTTACCGACACATAATCCTCGGCTCTAAGTCTATAAATATATACACCGCTTGCCAACTCCGATGCGTTAAATTCTACAGTGTAAACACCGCTTTGCTGGGTTTCGTTTACAAGCGTCATCACTTCTTTGCCTAAAACATCATAAACTTTTAATTCAACATTTCTGTCATCGGGTATCCGGTATTTTATTGTTGTCGTTGGATTGAATGGATTCGGGTAGTTTTGTTCAAGGCTGTATTCGGTTATGGCACCTAAGGTTACTTCTACAGCGTCGCTGTATTCATAAGCCCCGTCAAAATCTATTTGTTTTAATCTGTACTTAAACGTAGTACCCCCTACCGGGGTATCAGTGTAAGAATAACTCTTAGGTGAATTGTTGTTACCGTTGCCGTTCACAAATCCTATGTCTTCCCACACCCCACTTGTCTCCGACATTCCCCCCTCGAGGGGGGTGTTCCTTTGAACTTGAAACCCATAATTATTTACTTCTGTGGCTGTTTGCCAGTTTAGTTTTACTGTGCTATCAACTACCGAGGCGGTAAAGGAAACCAATTCAACCGGCAAAGCAGATGTTTCACTTCCTATTATAAACTGGCTGAAAGACGATATACCCTCAAATGTTACTGTTGTAGATGTTGCTTCTGTTGCAGAAGTTATTTCTGTCCATTCCCCATAAGAGGTGGACTCACGTTTATATAATTTTAGGTTTGCAGGGCTTGATTGATCATCGGAACTTATATAACCTTCAGGCAAAGTAAATGTTAAATCTGTTGAAAAGCTACCGGGTGTTCCATAAACATTCATTACATAATATTTATTAAGGACATTGCTGGAAACACCCGAATTTGTATTTGGTGATCTTTCTATCTCGTTAAAAACCAGATCAACTTCATTATCAAATTCATTGGTGGTTGTTAAAGTTAAATTGCCGAAATTCTTTGTTCCATTTGTAAAACCGGTACAGCTATTACACACACCACCGCCTGTAGGAACTGTAGAAATTACCCAATCACTATTTGGTTCCATATTAGTTAATGTTCCGTTACTTTCTCCAGAAAGTTCAACAGCAGTGGCTGATCCGGTTCCGTCATTTAATTGCCAATAACCTATAAGTCCACTTTCATTTCCTTCTAATGTTTTATGAATGTTTTCACGTATCTCGGTTTCAGTTCTCGCACTATTCCAAATACGTATTTCATCTATTTTACCTAAAAATGATCTATCAGTTGCAATGTTGTTGCCAAGAATTAAATCATCGGAAGTGGTGGTAAGTGTACCTGTGTAAGATACGCTTGCTTTACAATTTCCGTTAATATAGGCTTTTACATTACTGCCGTCATAAGTTACAGCAATGTGGGTCCATTCATTTTGCGAAATTTCCGTATTAGAAAATGTGAAATCTTCTACGGAACCTCCTATCTCCCCGTACCATCCTAAAAGATTATTACTTTCATTAATATATATTGAAGGAGCAGGATATTTTTCAATTATACGTGGAAATGATTCTCCACCTTGGTAATAAATCCAGGCTTCAATTGTAATTTTGTCTTCAATATTAAGTATTGAGTTATTGCCGCAATTCACATAATCGTCAACACCATCAAATTCCAATGCGTATCCCGGTTCTTCATCGGGCGAAACCCCATATAAAAAAGTTTCTTCGGCAGAGAACGCTGAACCAGCAAAACAATTGTCTATTGCCTGCACACTCCAGTAATATCTTTGTCCTTGCTGTAAATCTTTTATCGTCCAACTTGTATTGTGATTAGTATTCCCTAATCCATTTATTTTTCTAAATCCGTTTGATACATCTGCCATAGGTGTTATTATCTCATTACCGCCGGGTGTTGTTCCTATTCTTAAATTATAGGTTATTCCATCCGAAGGTGTTTCATTATCAGATGCAGAGTTCCAAGTTAAATTTACATCTGTGTCTTCAATTGATTGAGAAAGATTTGATGGATCACTTGGGATTGAATTAGGAGTATTATAATTGCTTTCATAAATTTTTGCTATCCTACCGGATGGCGTACTTCCAGAGATAAAAAGATCGAGGTCACCATCGTTATCATAATCTCCTAGTGTACAACATCCTTTCCAAATATCTTCTAAACTATGACGTGTGTCTTCAATAAACTGAAATTCATTGAGATTAAGATTTAAGTATATTTTTGTGACTGGTGAAGCCGTAGAAAAACTTTCTCCGGTAAAAATAACATCCAAAGCTCCATCATTATTAATATCTCCAAGACATGAAGAACTGTAGGCAACATCTTCAAATTCTGCCGGAGAAAAATCATAATAATCATCGATTACTCCATTATATGAATATATATAAGTTTTATATTCGCCACTGGTGGAAATACCTGTTAGCAGTATATCTAACCTACCGGAATTATTAATATTTCCCCATGCTACAGAACCCTTACTCAAACCAGGTAGTGAAATACTACTATTTGTAAAAACCCCATTATTGTTTTTATAAATCTGAGTTATTCTACCGGAGCTAGATAAACCGGAAAACAGCAAATCCAAATCACCATCAGAATCACAATCTCCCCATGCGGCTGAAGCATATCTGATACCTGGGATAGTATTACTAATACTCTCGAATGTTCCGTCAGCATTATTTTTGTATATTTTTGCTACACTCTGTCCTTCGGAAGTTGAATAGCCAGCCATGAATAAATCTAAATATCCATCATTATTATAATCTCCCCAAACAGCACAGCTATATACTAATGCATCAAGATTTATTACATCTGTAAATGTTCCATCCTGGTTATTTGTATAAATTTTGGAAACTACACCGGTATTTGCTCTGCCTGTAATAACAAAATCAAGATAATCGTCATTATTAAAATCTCCCCACTTCACATCACCATCATAGACGCCATCTATATTAAATCCTGATTCAACAAATGAATTATTATCATTTTTAAAAATTTCTGTAATTTCACCGGTCGATGAATTCCCCATTATTATTAAATCAAGATCTCCGTCATTATCATAATCTCCCCAATCCCCATTGCTATAAGAAATACCTGTCCCCAAGTCCGTTTTTTCCTGAAAATTTGAGTACATATCTTGAGTAACTGTAAATGAAGCTTCATTTGAAAACTCCGATCCCGCAAAACTGTTATCAATTGCCTGTACGCTCCAATAGTATGTTCCGGCAGGTAAATATTTCAAATACCACCAATAACTTCTTATACCCTTTCCTCTTTCAACAATTTTACGAAATCCATTTGAAACATCTGCCATTGGATTAACTATATCACTACCGCCGGGATAGCTTCCTACTCTAATATTATAACTCAGCGCAAAACCGCTTTCTTTATCCTCATTGTTTTGCCAACTTAATTTTACAGTTGAAGAATTAACCTGACTGCTGCTAAGGTCTGTTGATGTATTGGGTTTATTATTAGGGACTAATAAATTGTTTTTATATATTTGGGAAATAGTAGAGTATCCATTATAACCAGTTAACAAAATATCTAAATCACTGTCATTATCATAATCACACCAGGTTGCTGAACCATTAGCAATTTGAATTAATGGAATTTCAGTTACACTAAAAGTTCCATCTCCATTATTTTTATAGATTTTTGAAATATAGCTAGAACCAGTGTATCCAGTTAGCAGAATATCCAAATAACCATCATTATTATAATCACCCCAGGCTACTGAACTATACTGTACCCCGGTTAAAGAAATTCCGGAATCACTAAAACTTCCATCACCATTATTTTTATAGATTTTTGAAATATAGCTAGAACCATTGTATCCAGTTAAAAGAATATCTAAGTCACCGTCATTATCATAATCTCCCCAGGCTATTGAACCCCTTAAAACCTCGGTTAAAGAAATTCCGGAATCGCTAAAACTTCCACCTTCATTATTTTTATAGATTTTTGAAATATAGCTAGAACCATTGTATCCAGTTAAAAGAATATCTAAGTCACCGTCATTATCATAATCTCCCCAGACTGCTGAACTGGATCTTACCCCGATTAAAGAAATTCCGGAATCATTAAAACTTCTATCTCCATTATTCTTGTAGATTTTTGAAATATTTTTAGAACCAGTGTATCCGGTTAAAAGAATATCCAAATCACCGTCATTATCATAATCTCCCCAGACTGCTGAACTTTAAAGAATTTTATCTGGAAATGAGAAAAAAATATAAAGGCGGATAAAGCTATATTATGTCATTTACAGATAAAATTCTGTTGTGCGAAACCATCTCCTTATTCTATGGGGATTTAATACGGT
>JASFMY010000201.1:0-6118 GCA_050117315.1 Ignavibacteria bacterium | reverse complement strand
ACCAATTTCACAGAACAGGTTTATTCGTTTTTTCATCAAAAAGAGCATTTATCAAAAAAAGTTCTTATTAATTAGAAAAAGTTTGCATTTATCGAAAAAAGTTCTCATTAATCAGAAAAAATTTGTATTTATTGAAAAAAGTTCTCATTTATTGGAAACAATTTCTTAAATACCAAAATAAAGTTGTCAATAATTCAAAAAAGTTGACAATAATACAGAAAAGTTGCCATTAAGGCAGAAAAGTTTGCATTAATTTGAAATAACTTCTTAAATACCAATGTAAAGTTGTCATTAATTCGGTAAAGTTGTTGTTAATGATGATGAAATTTGTATTAATCATGAAAAAGTTTGTAAATATTGCTCTTAACCCACATTACGCAATAGAAAAGAAAGAAATTAGTAATAGATTTAGTTTTTATTTAGAACTCACCTAAATCCTCCCCGCCTCCCAAAGTCTCCTACGGCGGGTCTTAAAATGAGAGGTCTTTATGGCAAAATCCCAAAACCAATTTGGCTTGTGTATATAAATAATTATTAAAAATTCCCATTGGAGTGACTCATAATGAAAAAACTAAGACTAATTGCATAAGTTGACGCCTATACGAATACAGCCTTGAGCAGAATTACCCTAATCCGTTTAATCCGAGTACGGTAATTAGTTATCAGATACCTGAAAGCGGGAATGTAACGTTGAAAATATATGATGTATTGGGAAGAGAGGTAATAACGCTTGTAAACGAAAAGCAAGCTTCCGGAACATACAAAGTAGAATTTGACGGCAGCCAGTTGGCAAGCGGTGTTTATATTTATAGACTTAGCGCGGGAGATTATGCTTCAGTGAAGAAATTGATGTTGTTGAAATAGGCTCAATCATATATTTGGGGAAATACTCTCCCTCTTTGCTTTGAGCTAAAGAGGGTATGTCCAACAAAATGAACACTGGGGCAGCTTAGTAAACTTATTCTTATCTTTTCATGTTCTTGCTAATTTTATCTAATTGTGGTAGTTTTGTCTGTTGTTTTCTGGAATATCTTCTAAAATAAACTATTAGCCATGTTGAAATTTTTTGTTCAGTTTTCATCCTTATTAATTGGAGAAGATAGTTTCTCCTCATTAGACATTTCTCAAGAAATACCTCAAGATGAAGTTGAAATTTATTCAATCGAATTGGGATCGCCCCAAAAAGATTTGAGTTGCCGGTCAATTTCACACAATAAACATCACGGTAAAAAAACAAACAAATTGGAAATCAATACAACTAAGTTAAACAATAGGCTTCAGTTTTTAAGTAAATATAGAATTCATTTTGTTGTTAATTCAGTATAAGGTGTATTAGCAATTATACTTGTTATAAATTGGTTTTGGGATTTTGCCATAAAGTCCTCTCTTTTTAAGAGAGGATTTAAGTGTACAATCATTATTTGTTATTCCTTAGTCACATTTGATTGTCGTTTAAGGGATGAAGTTTTTCTAATGGCTGAAATCAATAAAACATAGGTAGAAAATATGAAGAAAAGATTTTTTAAAAGATTTATTTTTATCGCTTGTTTTTGTACAGTTATAATTAGTTTCCCGGCTTTTGCTGCAACTATTACAGTTACTAATACAAACGATTCCGGTACCGGTTCTTTAAGGCAGGCTATTACTAATGCTACCAGCGGCGATGTTATCGAGTTTTCTGTAACCGGAACAATTACTCTTTCTTCTCAACTTACAATTGGCAAGAACCTTACTATTAACGGGCCCGGTGCTTCTGCACTTACAATTAGCGGGAACAGTTCAGTAAGAGTAATAGAAGTTAATTCCTCTTATACATTAAATATTAATAATTTATCTATTAAAAATGGTACACATGGCAGTTATGGCGGTGGAATAGAGAATGATCAAGGAACACTGACTATTGATAATTGTTTTTTTTCGGGGAATGAAGTTACAGGTACCGCAACCGGAGGTGCAGTAGATGCCTATAACGGATCTTTAACAATAACAAACTCTACTTTTTCAGGAAATACGGCAGGAGGCAGAGGAGGAGCAGTTAGTGCCTATGGTGGAACTACTACAATAGAAAATTGCACCTTAGATAACAATCATGCTGATATGGGAGGAGCTATCGGACAGTTGCAATCAACCGGTAATTTAACTGTCACTAATTGCACTATAAGTAATAATCAGGCATCTGATATTGGAGGAGGAATTTATTGGTATAACGGAAACACTGTTAATATCAACAATTCTACACTATCAGGTAATAATGCTACTAATCAAGGTGGTGCTTTTGCTGATGGAACAGGCTCTCCCACAGTAAATATTAATTCATGTACACTTGTTAACAACACTGTAACAAGTGGTAGTGGCGGTGGTATTGATTTGAGAGGTGCTACCGTTAATATGAAAAACACTATACTTGCCAGCAACACGGCTACAACAGGTGCAAATTTAAATACCAGCGGCAGCGGCACTCTTAATTCACAAGGATACAATTTGTGCGATGCAGCCCTATCTGCCTTTACAGGAACCGGTGATATACAAAGCGGTACATTGAATATTGGTGCCTTAGCAGATAATGGCGGCAGCACACAAACCCATGCACTTTTAGCAGGCAGCGATGCAATAGACGCTATTCCCGAAGGTGGAAATTCTTATAACGGTGCGTATGCTACAGACCAGAGAGGTAATACTCGTCCCAATGGAACAAATGCAGATATTGGGGCTTTCGAGTTAATTACCGCACCAGCTAGCCAGGCTACTGATGTTAGTTTTTCTAACCTGGCAGCGACAACTGCCACTATATCATGGACCCGTCCGGCATCCAACGGTGGCCAAAAATGTGCTGTATTTATTAAGGCGAGCGGCACGGGAACCTCAGCACCTATAGATAAGAATACATACACTGCCAATGTAAACTATGGTTCGGGAACACAAATAGGTTCAACCGGATGGTATTGTATTTATAACGGAACCGGTACAACTGTTAACATTACGGGTATAACCGGCGGTACTACTTACCGTGTGCACGTTTGTGAATATAATGGCATTGCAGGTTGTGAAGTTTATAATACAAACAGCGGCAGTAGCGGTAATCCAAACGAACAAGTTTTACCAGTCGAATTAACAAGCTTTACAGCTTCAGTTGATGAAAACGTGGTTATCCTTAATTGGCAAACAGCCACGGAAGTAAACAATTACGGCTTTGAAGTAGAAAGGAAAACCGTAACACAGATTGCTAGCAATCTGTGTTACGATTGGGAAACAATTGGTTTTGTAAACGGGAACGGCAATTCCAATTCACCCAAGAGTTATTCATATACAGATACGCCAACCGGCGGAGCAACAACATTTAAGTACAGACTAAAACAAATAGACTTTGACGGCGCTTATGAATACAGCGATGAGATTGAAGTAACCCTAGATGGAATCACCGAATACAGCCTTGAGCAGAATTATCCCAACCCCTTTAATCCAACCACAACCATAAAATACCAAGTACCTGAAGCGGGTAATGATACGCTAGGCAGAGAAGTTAAAACACTTGTAAACGAAACACAGTCAAGCGGTGTTTATTCTATAGAGTTTAATGCATCTCAATTAGCAAGCGGTGTTTATATATATAAATTGAAATGCAATGATTTTGTGCAAACGAAAAAGCTGCTTTTGATGAAATAAAAGCAACAATTATTGATAGACAACATGCGGGAGCCTCCGCAGTTTCAAGAATTGCGGGGCTCTCTTAGGTAAAATTTGTTATAAAACTAACCTCACACTTTAATCATGCTACAAAATTTACGGCGGCGGCCTTTTTCTTTATGAATTTAAGAAATAATTATTAGAGTTTCTGCGAAATTAGATGTCTAAACGTTTTGTCATTTCGACCGGAGGGAGAAATCTTTTAAATCACACTCTAATTGAAAGATTTCCCGCCAAAAAGATACGCCAAAGGCGCACAGGCGGCGGACAGGCTCACCCAAAGAACGGGTTCGAAATGACCGACTTTTTACTTTGCAGAAACTCTAATATTAAGCATCCTTACTAAGTATTTAGTTTTATATTTCGAAAAGTCATATCTTTTTTTGCTCATCTAAAAATATTTATTATTTAATGATAGACATACAACCGGAAAAATAAATAAACAACTCCTGATGACTAATAACTTGAGGTAAATAAAACAATGAAAACAGCTATTATAACTAATCTTAGTAAGCTTTTGTATTTATCCTTAACTATAGTTTCATTAAATCTTGTTCATGCGAATGATAAAGATTCGATTATAACAGAAATCAATAGTTTGCAGGGTGCCGACAAAGTAATTAAGATTCACAAATTAACAAGGACCTATTTTTATGAGGACCCGCTTAAAGCCCGTGATTTAAGCCTGCAAGCGCTTCAGCTTTCACAAGAATTAGATAACGATTCATTAATAGCTTATTCATATAATTACCTTGGACTAGCTTATTATTTCCTCGATTATTGGAAACTTTCTGTAGATGCGTATGAAAAATCCATGGCAACCCGACATGCTAAAAACTCTCCCCATTTCAACGCAGCTTTGGCGAATAATATTGCAATTGATTATGAATTTTTAGGCGAGTATGAAAAATCCGCGGAATACTATTACAAAGCTTTGGCTATTAAAGAGCCTGAGAAGGACTCATCATTCATAGCAAAAACATTTATGAATCTTGGACTTCTGGATATAAAAACGGAAAAACCCGGTGAGGCTGCCAAGAAGTTTAAATTTGCCCTGCCGATCTTCCAAAAAGGAAATGACTTACGAAATATAACAAGCAGCTATCAAAATTTATTTATCGCGGAATTTGAATTGCAGAATCTAAAGCAAGCGGAATTCTATTTTACAAAGGCACTAGAATATGCGGAGAAATTGAATGATTCGGTAAAAACAACCGATGTATATTTGGATTATGGTAACGGATTATTTAGTAACAAAGTTTATTTCAAATCACTTAATAATTATAAACTCGCTCTTCAATATTCTGATTCGCTTAGAGCACCCTCCACATATTTCCGTATTATAAAAGGAATTGGACAGTCTCTACTTTTTCTAGGTGATTTAGAAGAAGCTCAGATATATCTTATAAGAGCAGATAGTGGTTTATTTAAATATGGACCTGAAAATACATACGGCAAAAATAAACTAAGCCTTGCAAGACTATACGCAAGAAAAGGTAATTGGGAAAAGTTTAATGAAAACCTTGAGAGTTATATTGATTTGAAAGGTAAGATTTTGAAAAAAGAAGAAGTACGTGCAATAGAAGAACTTAATATTATTTATGAAACGGGAAAAAAGAAACAGCAAATTAAACTACAGCAAGCAGAGATTAGTAATAAGAATAATAGAATAATTCTTATATCTTCGGTTGCCGGTCTTGTATCTATTGGCTTATTACTAACATTATTATTAACCCGCAAATTAAAATTTGCGAACGATAACTTAATTCGGAAAAACATGGAGCTGTCGCAAAGGTGGCAACAACTGCATAAATATTATAAATCGGTTGAATCCGGTTCGATAAACAAGGCGGATAATGAGTTATTCCTTCGGGTTTACAGCCTTATGACGGAAAAAGAAATGTATAAAAACACAAGCATTACCGCTGTTTCTCTTGCAAAGGAACTAAATACGAATACAAAGTATTTATCAAATGCTATTAAAGAAGAAACCGGTATGAATTTTAACACGTTTGTAAATACCTTTAGAATTGAGGAAGCTAAAAGAATACTCCGGGATGAAGTATCTGCGAACTGGTCGTTGGATGCAGTTGCAGAAAAAAGCGGGTTTAACAACACAACATCTTTTTTTCAAGCGTTCAAAAGAACTACCGGGCTAACTCCGTCGAGTTTTAAAAAGGCAACTAAGTAAATAAAGTTTTCTCCCGGTTATTTATAAGATAATATATCATCTATTAGAGCGCAGCATAGCCGCCAGCCAAAGAAGGTGTCTCAAAAGCCTAAAATTGTCATTGTGAGGCGTTTTTGCCGAAGCCTGTCCGCCTTCTCCCGACAAGTCGCATAAGCGTCAACTTAATTTTCTAAGTTTTTGATGAAAATTGGTTCTATCTCTTCGTGATTCATATCGACAATAATAATTTATTTGTTTGATAAG
>JASFMY010000200.1:0-6491 GCA_050117315.1 Ignavibacteria bacterium | reverse complement strand
GTACCGGATTGGATATCATTGTCTCAGGAGCTTCACACAAAAGTATTACTACTAATGCATATCCCGATAAAGTACCGATGGCAGAACATCGGGTTACCTATCGAAAAAAACGATGGTAACAGCCATCTACGTGACTTCATGTCGCAAAACGACGTCGCAGTTAAGCCGTCCGCCCAGAACAACTATGACTTACTTGCAACCAAATTTATTAAACTGTAGCCTGCCGTATATTTCATGAAACGGACGGCGACCCTACTTAACTTACATAAAATACTTAGAACAAAATGCTTTACGAAAACAACTACACTATAAACTGCACAAATGCCAAATCGTTTGCGCGGTCGGCTTGCACTGCTGGATATTAGTTAAAAGGTTCTCCCCGATTAAGTAAATTTAAAGTCGCCAAACATTTATAAGAACAAAACCAAGGAGAACCAAAAATGGAACTAGCTACAATGAAAACAAAATATGTTTGCGGAGTTTACCTCCATTCTACCAAGATGTATATATGTATAATGGGCAAGGAAGGCAACATCCATCTACATCGCAATATGCGTAATGATTTTAAACTATTCAATAATTTTATAAACAAATACAAAGACAACATATCTGTTGGTGTTGAGTCTATGCACAGCTATTACTGGCTGGCTGAATGATTATTCCTAAACGGTTTATTGTTTTCCTCGTATTGCTGTAAAAGACAACTACAAATAGTGATTATAAAAGTAAGTCGATATGTTACCAGATTTAAAATGTTTATAAATCTTGGCGGGGATATTATTTTTCTCTTGTCTGTCCACCGAAGTTTCTTTTTACGTAGGTGGGCCAGTCCACCGAAGTTGTTCCTTAACGAAGGTGGGACTTTCTACCTTTAATATGGGTTATACCTATTTTATAATTTTTGCTTTTATACAATAGTTGAATAATATTTCTTTTTCCTCATTTTTATTAAACCTAGTATTGAAATAATTACCCCAATAAATAACACTAAATCAGCAAAATTAAATACTGGTTCAAAAAACATATACTTACTTCCTCCACTTATAGGAAACCAAGTTGGCAATTGAATTTCAAAGAGGTGAAGCGAAAACATATCTATGACTCTTCCATGGAACCATTTATTTGGATAAATATCTAAAGCATTATTTAGAAGAACTCCATAAAATGTTCTATCTATCAAATTTCCTAATGTACCAGCAAAACTCAAGGCTAAACCAAAAATAAGTAATTTGGGTCCCTTTTTGTTAAGAAAATATAGCATTACTAAAAGCAGTATAAATGATAAAAAGATTTTTACAGAAATTTTTAGATATCTATCACCTTCACTCTGAAAAGGTATAGCAAAAGAAGTTCCATCATTTAATTCTAATTGAACTTTAATCCAATCACCAATAATTCTAATTTCTTCATGTAAACTTAAACTGCTATAGGTAGTTATCTTGATTGTATGATCAATAACTAAAACAACAATTATTATCCAAATATATTTGATAAATCTTTTATCAACCTTCAACAATTCTTTGATATTCATTTTATTTTTAATAGGTATAACGTTGTCGCTTTTCACCCGTCCGCCCCGAACAACAAAGCTGAACTGAAAAGCAACTACCAATAATTTTTAATAATTTTATTTAACAGATCAATGTTACAAGCAATACTTTCCTTTACCACCTAACCCGAAGATATTAATTAATGCCGCAATGAAAACACGGTCGGGTGGAAAAGCTATTATACTTACACTTCAAATTCTCTTCTTATTTCTCTGCTACTCAATTTATATATAAAATAGCCAATTATAATTGATGGTATTAAATTGCCAGATATTACTGCTGCATATGAGCTCGATTGAAAAAATCCCATCTGAGGTATATCCATCATTGCCATCGCATTGGTCATCATTGGAATCGTCAAAAACTTATAAATGAAAATTCCCCAAACTATATTCCAAAACAATGAAAACCACAATAAGTAAACAGTGTTTTCTCTCGACGACTCATCCAGTTTGAACAATCCGCTGGTAAAATAAATGAATAAAGTTGCTATAATAATTGTTGGAAGGTGCTGTACATACATGTTATTTAAAAAGAAATCTGTTATGACTGAGGAATTACTACCTAGCTTATTAAATGTTGATGAATCAAAAAACAAGAATACAATAAAACCAACAAGAGAAGTCAATAAAGTAAATCCAGAATAAATTATTAATATCCATGAAATTACTGTTAGATGAGTATTTCTCTTTTTTCGACCATGAACTTTTGATTTTATTAATGACTTGATTTCATTTTCAATAGCCTCTCTATCCATTCCAGTTCTTTTATGAATTTCAGTTTCAATAGCCAGAGCACTATCTTTGTTAAAAGTTTGGTTAACTCTAGAATAAATATCAAGTAATTCTGTCAATGTATATTTGCTATAATCAATTTTGTTTTTTTCTACCATGGTTCCTCAATACAAAACAGTAAGTATAACGGACTATTGGCAATATGAGTATATATCATTGTTGTTTTCATCCCGTGAGATAACTTTATATTCTATTTTTGATATATCTTTTACCCCACGCTGTTTTCAAGTACTTTTCTCTTTTCATACTATCTTGCTGATTTAAAATACATATCAGCGCCTGTTTATCTCACGGGGCTCTTTGTAGGCTTTTACAGTCAAGATAATATTCGGTTAAGTATTACTCTTAAAATATGAAAACAGCTTTTTATACTCAACCATTAACTCCTCCATCGCAAAAAGATGCTACGGAGGACGTGTCCGCCTTCGCGTTAGTTTCGGTGGATAAACTTCAACAAAGGAGTGCCCGCCCGTCGTAGCATCAAGCAAAGGAGGGCTTGCCCGCCGTAGTTTTAACGAAGGCGGGTTTGGTACAGCTCTTATCATTTCGTTGCTGAACTCAAATAAAGAAATAAAAGACAACTACTAAGAGTAATTATAAAAGTAAGCCGTAATGTTACCAGATTTTAAATACACAGAAATCATGGCGGGGATATTATTTTTCTCTTGCCTGTCCACCGAAGTTGTTCTTTGACGAAGGTGGGCCTGTCCCGTTCATCTCAGCGGGGACTTTTTACCTTTAATATGGGTTATACCTACAATCAATATTATATTACTTCCAGTTCACTATATAGGAATCGGCTGGTAAACCATTATTTATTAAAATGTCCAATACTTTCTCTGCAATGGAGTAACTTTTTATTCCATAAGCTGGGACAATAGCCCATTTATATTCAGGTGATGTAGCCTTCCATACTTTTACTTTAAATTCATTAGTAATACCAATTTGCTTTAATTGGGTTTTCGAAGTTAGAAGTGTATTCCCAACTGATTTTATTATAGTAGAATCAATAGTGGAATCTTTGACTGAGTAGGCAACAATAAAATAGCCCTTATTCCTATTATCTTCTATTTCCTTTATAGCTTCTTTAACCAATTCTTTTGTATATACTTCTTGTGTATTTTCTCCTATAAATGCCAATAACTCTTTCGATTTAGTAGAATCGGCACTGGATTTTATTATTTCAATATTTTTCTTAACTATGTCCTCATCAGAATATTTAGATGCTGCAAAAGATAATACATCAAGGATTACAGATCTTTCATTTTCGTTATTACTTATCAAATCAATAAACCAATCATTAGCTAGTTTTTCATCAAAAGCATACAATGCACGTGCAGCAAGTTGCTTTTTCTCTATGTTGTTTTCAGCAGCAAAATATGAGTTAGTAAATGTTATTAATGCATTAAACTTATTAATTTTTTCTTCTGACTCGTTAAGTCTATTAGTAAAATAAATTGTACCTAAAGCAATAATTATTGGCAATAAAAGTTTGTCAATAAAATATTTGAATGCAGATTTTATAGTAAAATATTTTTCACTCATAATTATTTCGTAGGTATACCGGGTAGCCGGGAGATGTCGCCATCTCCAAGCCCCTTAAGAATCCGCTGTTGCGGGACTCAAGCACTTTTCAAGCCTTTCCCATTTGGGAAGACCCGACAATTATTAAATTAGTTAATTAATTGCCTTTGCAATACGCATCTGTAGCCTCTTTACCTTCTTTTGAATGAAATCCCAGTCACTTAAAAAGGTGTTTGGTGCACATTCCGATTTGTCGGAATTCATTTGCTTTCCTAACTTTAAAAGGTTCTATCCCCTTAGGGATGGCTTACGCCACAAATTATCTTGCAATAAAGCACCAGTCGAACGTCTGCCTTCTTTCGAAGTAGGATGATCTTTCAATCCCTATACACTCTATTATGCCAAAGGCACTCCTTCCGGAGCAGAATGTCATTCGCTTCTTTCTCCCAAGGAGTCAGTCCTACGGACGACCTCTCATCCCGCACATCTATCAGCTTACCTTACAGCTAGCCTTCTCTCTATCGGAGAGGGATCTACGGGGTTTCCATAGCTTGTCCCCATGGGATCCCACGTAAATGCCACAGTAGGTTAGGTTCTGTCAATACGCCGGTGGAAATTTCGTTTGCGATTGATGCACCGTTAACATCAATTCCATTCCACATCACCTTTTGGTTTAAGCCTATCAGTATCTTTGGCTCATTACGCCTTACGACGCTTACAACAGTTCACTTACGTTAACCATACTACTGAACTTTAGTACCTTTCCGCTTTGATACTAGCAGAATCAAGCTTACCTCACGATTTGCTTTTATTCCGGTTAAGCCGGAAAGGGTATCATTGTCACGGGAGCTTCACACTAAAGTATTACTACTAAAGCATATCCCGATAAAGTACCGATGGCAGAACATCGGGTTACCTATCGAAAAAAAACG
This sequence comes from Ignavibacteria bacterium, assembly GCA_050117315.1. Classification (GTDB taxonomy): domain Bacteria; phylum Bacteroidota; class Ignavibacteria; order Ignavibacteriales; family Melioribacteraceae; genus JANQIV01. Next base: position 1,691 of record JASFMY010000200.1, on the reverse strand, counting down.
ATGGTAACAGCCATTTACGTGACTTCATGTCGCAAAACGATGTTGCGAATAACCCGCCGCCTATAACAACAATATTTTCTTATTTATTAAAAAATGTTTAGAACTGTAGCCTTGCTTAAATTTCATTATAAGCAAGGTGGAGCTGACTTTCATACATAAACTAATTAAAGAGCAACTTTCTTTTATAACTTCCCTTTAGCGAATCAATTCGACCGCATATCTTTCGCAGTCGGATTGAGTCCCCCATAAAGACAGTTGTCTTTATTCAAAAAGAAAATGACCACATTTTATTTTTTTTTCAAAATTTGCAAACTCCATTTTCTGCTCGAAATCGACCTTTTTTAAAGTGGTCATTGGCAGTTGCGGTTAGGTGCTTTTCATGATAAATATCTATTCGAATTTCTTCTTTTAATATCTTCAATTTCATTTTTTATAGCGTGTATTTTCCTTTTTGTTTCATCAATTCTCTCTTTTGTATTTCTCATCATTATAACAATATCTTTCTCTCTAGTTTTTAATTCTTGTATAATATTATGCGCATCTTGTCGAGTTTGTTTATCAGAGTTACTAGATTTAGTCTTATCATATAAATCTTGTTTAGATTCATGCAGCCTATGTTGCAATCCAATCATTTTTTTATACGCTTTCCACTGGGAATCATATTCATTTATAATAATTTTTTTGGCTTTCCAAAGAGAATCCCAATTATAGGTATTTATAACTCTTGTATAATTATTAACGACAACATTATAACTTGTCTCGGTTTTGTAATAATTCGAGTTGATTCCTTCAATATCTCTATTAAGAGAATCTAATATTTTTTTTACTACCCAACTTACAACAGCAACAACAACAGCTTCTAATACCATTTCTTTTTTATTTTGTTTTACATTCTGTTACTAATCAGAGAATATGTTTCCATGAACCATAGGAGGGGACAATCCCCGCCCCTTTACAAACACTACAAAATCTTTCATAATTATTTTCTCCGGTACCCTTACAACGTCCACACATTATTAAAGGGGCTTCGTGTTCAATAACTAAGGAACCTTTACCCTCACAAATATGACACATCCTTTCATAATTATTTTCCCCACTTCCTTCACATCTATTACATTGAATTAGAGTTTTACCAGATGAGATATGCTGTATAATTATAACATCCATGATTCCCTCGATTAAAAATTTACCATAGTTTTCTTTTAGGACATATATGTGGTGAATTAAAATTATAAGTTTTTATATTCGATTCACTACATTTATGTTGAGGTGTAATATCAGCACCACAATCTCTACAATATTCCGTTTCAGGCATTAAATCTCCACACATTGTACAATATTCATAATTATTTGATGAAATATTATTTAACATTCCTAAGTTTTTATTGAAGCAGACATGTTGTTTTTTGTTGAAGTTAAAAGTCGGATAGTAAGTATTCGTTTTGGAATCACAATCACATTCTTCTAATTGACCACATTTAGAGCAAAAATATTCTCTTTGTCCACATCTTGTACAATATGGCATTTTATGCTCCTTTCTTTTTATAAATAATGTTAAAAGCACATAACTTTAAAGAATTTTATCTGGAAATGAGAAAAAAATATAAAGGCGGATAAAGCTATATTATGTCATTTACAGATAAAATTCTGTTGTGCGAAACCATCCCCCTTATTCTATGGGGATTTAATCC
>JASFMY010000199.1:0-6499 GCA_050117315.1 Ignavibacteria bacterium | reverse complement strand
CTCAATATTTCAATGAACACGGTGCTGCCGCTTTGGCGGTTTCGTTCAACAACATAATATGCGGACAGCCCGCTTTTATACACAAGCCAAATTGGTTTTGGGATTTTGCTATAAAGTCCTCTCTTTTTAAGACCTGCCCGCCGTACGAGACTTTGGGAGGCGGGGAGGATTTAGGTGAGTTCTAAATAAAAACTAAATCCCAAAACCAATTTGCAACAAGTATACATTAACTCCTTCCTGAACATTGCTTTCTACATTAGCCCAATTGTATCTAAATGCAACTCCTAATACCCAATTGTTGAAAATATTGCAATCCTAACCGTCTAAAATGTAAGTAATATAATCTATACCGTTGCTATTGTCTTCACTACACACCATGCTTGGAATAGTTTATTCATAACTCAAATATATAAAGTTCATTCTTGCCCCAACAACATATCGGTAAATTTCCCCCAAAGTACCAAACAGTTTTGATAAATGATTAAACTATCCGGTGAGATTCACGATAATACTATTAAAAATAATTTGTTTTATCATTTTGATATATCAGATGAAGAATTATTAAGATTAGATTATTTATTTGAAATGGGAAATAAAATGAAATATATATACTTATTATATTTTAGTTTATCTATTTATACCTTCAGTTCAACAGATCCGGTTGAATTAATTTTGTTTAACGCCTTAATGAATGATAACAAGGCTAATTTGTTTTGGTCAACGGCAACTGAAACAAATAACTACGGATTTGAAGTTGAAAGATGCCAAAAGCTGGATTCCGGTTATAGCGAATGGGAAAAAATCGGTTTTGTATTAGGACACGGATACAGCTTTGTATTACAAGAATATATTTTTGAAGACAAAACATATATTACCGGATATTCATATAAATATAGGTTAAAAATAATTGCTTATGACGGTACTTTTGTATATTCCAATGAAATTACTCTCGGGACAACAATTTCAAATGAAATTGAATTAAAGCAGAATTTCCCGAATCCTTTTAATCCTTCAACAACAATAAGATTCTCATTATCAAGTTCGGAGTTTGCCAATCTAACGGTATATAATATTATTGGAGAAAAAGTTGCGGTACTTGTAAATCGATATCTTGAAGCCGGAACTTATCAATTATTGTTCGATGGAAGCAAGCTTGCGAGCGGTATGTATATTTATAAGCTTGAAATCGGCAATAACGTTGTAACAAAAAAAATGTTGCTAACAAAATAAAGAATTAAAAAACACGCTCTTTAATAAAATCCCCGAAATCTTACTTGTTCCTATGAAAAGATTTCGGGGATTTACGGCAAATCAATTACTATGCGAACCAGCAGCCTAAAGGTAAGGTATTGGGTTTTTCAACAACCTACTGTTATGTCAACAATAAAGTATAGTAAAGACACTAGAGTTTCTGCAAAATTAGATATCTAACGTTTTGTCGATCCCGATGTTTTTTATCGGAAGAGAAATCTTTGAAATCGCGAACACGACACTAGTGTCGCGTCAATTCTGTATTGTCGGTAATCTTTTAAGCCCGCCTTCCTTAGTACAAAGTACGGCGGACAGGCCGGGATCTACAATAACTTATACTATGTCATTCCCGCACGTATTAAGCCCGCCTTCCTTAGTACGGAATACGGCGGACAGGCGGGAATCTAATTTATAAAAGTGGATTCCCGATAAAAGCATTCGGGAATGACACGGCACTTCATTGTTGACATGACACTAGTACAGGTACTTTAGAGTAAAAAGAATTTGCGGACCATCTATTTTCACATCAACACTTCCTTGATTATTATTAATTTTTTGTTCGTAATCCGCCCAATTATATCTGAATTCCATACCTAAAGCAAGATTACTCAAAACATTATAATCTACACCACCTAATACGTATGTTATAAAATCTCTGCCGTTACTTTTATCTTCCGTTGTTCCCATATCCGGTATTTCTCTTTCATAGTTCTGGGAAACAAAATTTGTGCCCGCGCCGGCACCGCCGAATATTTCAAGTGACGGCAACAAAACATTGGTTCTTGCAATTGCATCCAGGGTAATGGGAATAAGCTGAATTGATATCCTGTCGGTTCTGCTTACATCTCCGAATTCTATTCCGGGTTGTTCAACTTCCTGACTCCAATATCCCACGTTAAATCTGACAGATACCGGGGTTACTACGTTAACCTCCAAATTTACCAATCCGTTAAAACCGCCTGAAAACTGATCATCCCATGTGCTTAAAGCTACATCGTTCCAGTAATCCAATTCCGGCTCATAATAGCCTAAATTTAAGCCTATTGATTTTACTTTTATTTGTGCCGATAATTGGCATGATAAAAATGCAAAAGCTAAGATTAAAAAAAATATTTTATTTGTTTTCATTTATTTTTCCCCATTAAATTAAATATTCCCTGTTATACATTACGGGCAACTCTGTGTAGCAGGCAGATCAAGAGCACTAATTTCGTCCGCTGTTAATTGGACTCCCGATCTTCCCCAAAAATACCCACCAATCCATGACCCATGTGTTACAGATGATTGTATACATCTCCATACCACGATATCACCTTGAATACTGCTGTAAGTTGAAGCATTATTATCTGCGGCATTTACTTTTAATACTGCATTTCCTGCCTGATCGGAATAGGTATGCTCTAATCTGGACACATGTAAAAAAGCTTTTGCCGTAGAACTAACACCGCTTGGTTTTGATAAACTGTACGCTATATTTCTTGATGAATTGGTTAACTGGACAACAGTTTCAACCAGGTTTTGTGAAAACCCTTCATCCGCAAACACTGTCGTTTCATCTAAAAAATCTAAAAGTCTAGCAGCTCCCGGTGTTTCATCTGCACCGATGTTTGCGATATTCATGTTTTCTACAACCGTTTCTCTTGTGTGAGTTAAGCTTGTTGCCGCTTTTACAAGGTAATTACCACCCCCGGTAATTTCAAATTCTATCCGTCCGTCTACTATAGTTCCATCTCCAACTACTTCCGGTTCACCTGTATCAGGATTAATTCTGAGCACTTGAATACCCTCGGTTATATATTCTTCCGGAAGAGTCAACGGTGATGTTAACTTAACGGGCATATTGAATACTATATCCAAAGGAAGGAAAGTTATTATTTGTGCAGGAGCGTCACTAGCCGTTAATATCTCCTCGGTATTCACCGGAGAAAAAAGCCCGAGTGTTGGAGTAACACTTACATCTGTCGATTGTGTTACTGCCCCGGCCGGAATATCAATCATTATTGTTCCGTCATCCGAATCTTCCCCAAAAGCTGCTGCCGCATCCGGTGTTACGGTTACCGGGGTAGATTGTTCGGTAAGCAGGAATTTAAAATAACGCGATGTGCCCTCCCCCATTAATTCAACTTGTTTAGTTATCGGCAGATAACCTTCCTTTTCAAATCCTAAATTATAAGTACCTGCAGGTAACTCCTCTTCAATTGAAAACTTACCGTCCGAATCGGTACTGGTAGTAATCTCGCCCAAAGTAATTGTTACATCACTGATTCCCAAACTTGTGGTTTGGTCGATAATTTCGCCCTCAATAAAAGCAGGAATTACGGTAACCAGTTCGGGTTCGGTGGATATTGCATCTACACTTTCGGAACCGCAATTATGAAGCAGCAAAACGCAAAACAATGATATCATAAAAACAATAAATAGATTTTGTTGATTTACTTTGCCCATATTTATCTCCTTTATATTAAAATTAAATGTTCTCTTCTTTTATATAGATAGCAGGAGAAAAAAGTTACTCGGAAAATTTCAAATCTATTTCTTGGTTAAGTTTATGTTATTAAAGTAATGAATTATTATATCTTTTTGAAAATTATTTATAAAAGATTTTATATCCGACCCGGTTTTATATTTTTTCTGGTGAAAATAAATAAAATGAAGTGCATTATATTCATAAGTAATATTCTCCGACGGTCTTACTCTTATGCTGTTAATTTTAGAATATTTTTTGAAAGGAAGCGGAACAGTAAATGAAAATCCGCCGGTTGTTAATGAACCTAGTTGATTCGATGAACTTTTTGAGACAAAAAATCCTAATGAAACCTCGCCTAATTGCCTGCTTAAATCTACCCGGTATCCCTCATCCTCATAAATATATTGACCGTAAGAAGTTGTGAATGTCAAATTGTAAAACGGTACTCTAAGTTCGGCATCAAAATGATAAGTAGTTTCGTTTAACCGGGTAAATTCAAAACCTCCGTTGTGATAAAACGACTCCCCGGTAAAACCAAAATTCATCCCGGTTGAAAAAATTCCATCGAAAAAATAATTTCTAATTTCCAAATCGGCACCGTACCTGTATTCCGTAAAAAACCCGAACGAAGCAGAAATATATGTGTTGGATACTCTTACGGTTTGATTAAAATTCATAATTCCTGGTCTGAAAGCATCAACTTCTTTATCAACATCAAATTTCCTGTAGACTACGGGAATATTATATTGCAGCTTCAATAAAGACCCTCTACCCAAGGTAGTTTCTATTGACGGCAAAAAACTAAACTGAAGTTTCCAAGGGTCGTCAAATTCATCCAACTCTGTTTTTATTTCGGGATAAACAACAAGATCGAGTTTATAACTGCCGCTGTTCTCCAATTCAATATTTTTTATTTTATCCCAGTGATAATCAACATCAAATGATATCTCACAACTATTTATAAATTGAGAACCGTTTTTTCTGCCGTTAAAAAACATTTCCAATTCGTTAACCGGAATTTCAATTGCCGCAACAGGTATTTGTCTTTTAAGGGGAATTAAAACAATGTTGTGAAGTGAACTAGGAAAAACAGAATTTTTTTTTGAGATGTCTATTGATTCTTTAATTGTTTTCATCACCGACAATAAAGCTTCCGGCTCATAACGGAAAACTCTATTTTCATAAGCAACAAATATGTTTTCATCATCATGTGCAGTAATAATATTTTCGAAACCGTTTTCCAAAAGAGATCTTTTTATTTGATGAGAAACGTTATTGGATAACGAGCTTATACACAAAAAGAAAAAGAGAAAGGGGTATTTTATCATTTTACAATTGTATAGAATAAACAATGCCGCCTGTTAAATCTTGATAATCCAAAATTCCTATCATAATTCTGAAATGATTCACTAAAAAAAATTTTAATGCGGTATTTAATTTTTCGGAATCGTATTCGAGTATTGCTTCAATCCATTCTGCAAAAGTCAGCTCAACGCCGCCGAATACCCCGATAAACTGGTATGCTTCCGCATCAATTATATCGGTACCGTAACCAAGGGTAAACGTTAGTTTATTAATAACCGGGTTTATATAAAATGATTTAGCTGAGACCAAATAAGTCGAATTAAAATACCTGGCGTTTGAGTTGCTTTCAATTCCGGTAATAAAATCCTGAAGCCCCAATGTTAAAGCAGGCAGCAAATCATTTTCATTAATCATTTTCAACTTGATACCGATTGTCCTGTCGCCAATATGAGTCGGAGATGCCTTTACGGGATTTGTAAACCTGATATGAACTTCTAGGAAAGGTAAAAAGCCGACAGAGGCAGAATACATCACAGCATCCGAAACATTATTCTGAAAGCCCTGCAAATATCTGTAAGGAAGATGAGAGAATGTTAAATTAACTTCACCGTCATTTAATGTGTTCCCGCCCGGAATAGTAAACAAACCGCTGCCGCCGTAAATAGTCTGTGAAAAGGTTGAATTATTACCCAGCGTTATTATCAATATTAATGTATAAATATATCTCTTTGATTGCATTTGATGCCGATTTTATAACGATTCGCGTGCCGGAGCCTTTAGAAAAGTATTTGTGCATTCGTGGCTAAAAAAATCAGCCGTGAATGTACGAACATTAAAGTTTCTGCAAAATAAAAAGTCTGTCGAATCCCGCTCAATTAGGTTTTGCTAATAGCCACGTGCTTCAGCACGTTGGAAATAAGAACCCGAATAGAACCCGGGCTTTAGCCCAAATATTAGAGAAAATTGGGCTAAAGCCCAGAGTTTTTGTTGAGACTCATTGTCCACGACCTGAAGGATCGTGGCTATGATTAATAACAGGGTCGTCACTGACCATTGAAGGTGTCTCAAAAGCTATTATTTATGTATTGCGGCTATTGTTATGTGTTCAAAAAAATGACCCGTGACGCAGATTGTTAACAATCTGCGTTACTTTTGAGACACCTTCACCATTCCGTGACGAAAAACCTTGATATTGTTCTCAATATGAGGGGGCTCAGTCGAGGTATGGACCTCGACTGCCCAGTAAATACGCAACTACTTGCTTTTATATAGCTAGTGTTATGTCAACAATGAAGTGCCGTGTCATTCCCGAATTCCGCCGCGATTATCGGGAGAGAAATCTTTGAAATCTGAAGCGTCCTGAAAAAGGTTGACTGTATTATTAGATATTTTTGTTAAATAAATATAGTCATTCTTATAGTTTTATTCTATCGATCAGCTAGCTGATCGATAGAATAATTTTTGCCGTAATAATTT
>JASFMY010000198.1:0-6543 GCA_050117315.1 Ignavibacteria bacterium | reverse complement strand
TTTTCCTCTTATTAAGTGCACATGTTTTTTCTTCAATTTATTAATTACTTTGCACTTTTTCAGGGTTTTATTCACCTATCTTATTATTTTTTAAGCTCTTATTTGCTTTTCAGCAAGCCCTAAGTAAGAATAGAAGCAATATTTTCTTTACCATAATTTCCTTACTCCACACTATCAAAGTAGATATTACATTGCGGATGAATGCCTACGTTTCTTATGAGAATTGATTATTACCAAAATACTTCATTAGATATCAATTCTGTAACCTACAGAGAGCAGCAACATATTCACCGATTTTTTATCACCGAGGATGTTGGTTTTTATATCAAAAATCTCATTGAAGAATGAAGGATCTAAAGTTCGTGTTCCTTTATATTCGGGTTTGCCGAGATTAATGTATTGAAAACTAATGTTATATTTATCAAAGAATTCTAATTCTACACCGGCGGAAAATCCGTAACTAATTGCTACATCAAATTCAGTATCCTCAATAGTCTCGGTGATACCCGATTCAATATAATATGCATCAACTTTACGTGAAGGTTGTTGTGAGATATTAATGCCTCCCTGTAGCGTAAGATAAGTGGAAACGTCTTTGGCTACATTTATTCCATAACTAAAACCCGTCATAAGAGGAATGTGAACCCAGTTGCCTATTTCAAAACTAAAAGTAACCGTATCACGTCCCGTACCTTTTATCAAATTTTGGAAACGGTCTTGAAGTTCTTCATCTTCAGTTGGATTTATTATAACTCTGCCGCTGACCAACCAACCCAGTCCTTTAATCTTGTTTATCGGACTGATTATTTCAAGGCTAAAAACAGCTCCTGGCCGGGCAAGACCTACATCGTCTCCGAAATCGAATCCGCTTCGTCTAGTGATATATATTTCTTCTCCGATAGACTCGCCGTAATCACCCATAGGCATAGACAACGACCCTTTAATAAGCAAACTTGCACTCTCGTTTTGCGCATAGAGACTTTGAGAAGACCCGGCTATTAGTATGATGATAGAAGTAAGTATTAAGTAAACTTGTCGCATAATATTTTCCGATATAATCATTATTTCTTTACAAGAGATGGTCTCAAAAAAACAACCATCTCTTGCGGTCATTTTTAAAAAAGAATTAATCAATATATATTTTTATTTAAGAAGAACCATCTTCTTGGAAATAGTTTGTTTGTCTGTCCTAAGCTGATAGATATAGATGCCGCTTGACAAAACTTCACTACCGGCAGTATCGTTCGCATCCCATGTAATTGTATATTTCCCGGAATTTTGTACAAGGTTATTTACCAGCCTTTTGACTTCCTGACCCAAAACATTATAAACCGTTAAAGTTACATTGGATGTAACGGGTAAAGTATATTCGATTTTGGTTGAGGGATTAAACGGATTAGGGTAATTTTGGGATAAAGATAATTCCGACGGCAGATTGTTGGAATATTCAGTTTCAATAGCTGTTGTAGGATTGTATTCAATACCCCAGGGATTCACAAATCACCAACAGGCGTGCCGTCTTTTGCAAAAGTATATGCTTCCGAGTCTGTATTATATGTAAAATCAAACTCTTCATCTGCCGGGCCAAACGAATCCGGATCATCGTTCAGCGCAGCAACACCGTTTTTATCAGCAGTAATCTCCGGGTTATCAACATCCGAGTTCTCAGTCGCCTCTTTATATTGAGCAAAAGTCACAAGAGCATCAGACGACGGACCATCGGTAAAAACAACATACTCTTCAAGATTATCATATGCTTGCATAGTTGGATACATACTGAACATCTCATCGGCATATTGATTCAAAAATACCAGTTTATAGGATGAGTCTGTATAACTAAACCACTCTTCTAAATCCGATGACCAACCATAAACGTTGTTGCTAATGTCCCACACTCTATTAGCTTCGGCCGTTGGGTCATCTGTCCTAAGAGAGTCTATCGGTATTAAAGGCACTTTAATTGTATCGGCAGGATTTGACAGATATCTTTTACAACCTTCAAATCCGCAATCGACAAACAAACTATTTGTAATTCGGCAATTAATAGCTCTTTGTATCTGGATTATCCCTTCCGTCTTCTCAATTGAACCTGACTCAGTTGAACCTGACTCGATACCGTCATAACCACCGTTATCTCCATTACTGCCATAAATTGTAACATGATCAAGAATAACTTGATTTATAATACTGCTTGAACTTCTGATTGGATGTTGTGCCGTTATATAAAGTGTTGAATTTGTTATTGAAATTGTATCTTGATTTAAGCCTCTGGTATCAACAAACCTCCCGTTACCCGTACTAACCGGGTTAATGCTGTTACGCAAAACAGAATTAGTGATAAATACAGACTGGCCGGAAGCGTTCATACGTACAAAAGATTGTAGGTCGTAATCTAAAAAACAGCCTGTTATATAAAGTTTCATTCCTTCCTGATTTAGTCTGCACATATTTTGTTCGGTCACATTCCCTAGATTATCAATACCCGAGATAGCCAAATTGGTAAAATATGCATCTCCGGTTCCTAAAAAGAAACGATAAGAGTTACCTGTATTATCAGAAATAGGAATAATTAACGGCAAATCCCCTTCACCTTCAGCCGCTTCAATTCTAATGGTAGCGCCAAAATTATTTTGGATACTTCCATTGTACAAATACATTCCACCTCTTTGTAAACGATAGACCCGATTTAAGGATTTAGGGGCTCCATTTAAAGTATCGCCTTCAATTGCAAGGTTTAGTGTTTCGTAACCCGGGTCAACATCTAAATAGTCCCATTCCTGAGCTTGTAAACGAGCATCAATTAATATCAACATCAAAAAAACGAAAAGACAGATATGGTACGCATTCTTCTTCATTGCCTAAATCTCCTTCTAAGAATGTTAATGATTTCGGTTATAATAAAATATAAGTTATAATTTAACTGTAATTCCAAGATCAGCCGTCAAGCCGTAATACTGAGTACTACTCATAAAACTCTCTGTCTGTTGATAAGATTCATCAGCACAATTTGTTATATTATTCATATTAAAATAGACACCAAACATATCGGTAAATTGATATTTAAGAGAAAGATCAAGATGAGAAGTCGGTGAAGTAAAACCATCAAGTTCTTCTCTCTCCCCAACAGCCGCTAAAGACTCCCCTTGATAGGCAAGCGATATTCTGCAAGAAAATTTATCAATATCATAACCTAAGGAAATATTGGCAATATCATTTGCCTGGTCAGGCATTTGTCCACTTCTCGAGGTATCTACTACAGTAGTTCTTATATAAGGATATTCCGTGAGCGTTTCCGTATTTACATATGATATAGGATAATCCGTTTCCGACCATATATGAGAATAATTTATATTAATTACCAAAGAATTAAACGGCTTTGGCAGCCAAAGCAAATTGCTCTGCCATTCAAATTCAATCCCGTATACTTCAGTTTTTGATGTATTGTTTTCAGGCGCATCCAAAAGCAATCCCTTCCAGTTGGACGGGAAACCTTCTGCCTCAGGGTCTAAAATTTTATGGCCGCTCCTCAAATAAATTAGATCACTTATATCTTTATAAAATCCCCCAACGGAAAAAAGTCCGATCTTATTACTATAAACCGATAAATATAGATCATAATTTTTCGAAACTTGGGGTTTAAGGTCGGGTCGACCAATCTCAACCGTATTGTCATTCCCGTTGATTCTTATATTAGGCAGCATCCACTCCATACGCGGACGGGAAATCGACTCCGTATAGGCTAGTCTTAGATCGCACCAATTTGTCGGTTTAATTCTAAAATGCACCATAGGAAACCAATTTTTGTAAGACGCCGTTGCCGACGTATCATTTACAGGGTTATCATCATAAGCATACTCAGTTACCTCATTAGGAACAGTCCCGGTTTTCCCGTCCAAATAAAGATAAGTTCTTTCAAAACGGACACCCGATATAATTGTCAAAAATCTCCCGTAATTCAACTCAGTCATTGCATAACCTGCCGCTATATTTTCTTCAACACCGTAGTCGTTCAAAGAAGCGCTTCTTTGATAAGTTAAAGCAGAGTCCTGCACATAATTATCAAGCAAATACGTTAAGATATACTCACTTAGCCCGTTTTCATACTCATAATCACCGTTCATAAAATCACCGGGATCAAAATACGGATCGAGATAATTCAAAATAGAGGCTTGCCCGCCGCTTCCCGGAACTAATTGAAATTCAAAACCCGGTTTCCCATAATCAGGGTGGTAAATTTCCGTTTCGCTGCTATAATAACTGTACATGTTTATGAAGGAGGAAATATTATCTCTATCTCGGGTAGTACGGTTAAACTTTGTTCCAAATTTTAGATAACCGGCTAAACTGCTAAACAAAGTATAAGGCATTTTAAAATCAATTTTATATGCATTGGTATTCTCGGAAGCTGCATTTCTCCTACTTGTGATTCTATAAAAATAACTGTCTGTTAAATCATCAGTTGTGGCACCTATAACCTCTTTTGCGGTGGGAGTAGTAGACAACTGGTTTAAATCAATAGCTCCGGATTGAGCAAAATAAAATGTATTTGAAAAAGGAGTAGTAGTTTCCGAAGACGAATAAGATAATGACCAATCGATGTTCATAAAATCATAATCATGCTTCCCTTCAAGTGCTGTTGACATAACAGCAACCCGTGATCGTGATTTTTGAAAAGACCTATAAACCATAGCGTCGCTGTAATTATAATCGGTGCTTTGTGTGGCGCTCAAGTCCTGTCTTTTGCTTAAAAAAGAATTCAACCCTATAGAACCATGCGGGATAGTATAATCAAATAATACGCTAAAGCCGTATCTTCTACGATCATTTTCATCGTATTCAAGCCCGATAATTTCGGGTGTCATAGGGGCATATTGTTCGTCGGACCGTTTTTCTCTTAACAATACCCAATCGGCTTCGTAACTATCATGACCTCTCTGTGTCCTTTCCATATTCGCAGTAACTATTATTCCGAATTTCTCATCAAAAAATCTATCACTCATAATAATACTGGCTCGATAATTGCCGTAATCATCGCGAATATCATTATACCCCGTTTGTACCCTTAAGTTTGAATAAAATCCTCCTTTTTTGGCTGTTGCAAGTCTAAAATCTACAACCCCGCCGAACGCATTAGCATCCTTATCCGGCGTGAGAGCTTTGGTCACTTCTATGCCGGAAAGTATTTCGGATGAAATCATACTTAAATCAACACTTCGGTCATCAGTATCTGTTGAAGGAACTTGAACACCTCCGATAGCAATCGAGTTATAAGCAGGTGAGAGACCCCTTATAGCAACCATATTTCCCTCACCGCCGCTTCTTATTAATGATATACCGGGCAAGCGCGCTACCGATTCTGCAGCATTTGCATCAGGCAGTTCCATTATTTTTTCAGAAGATACAACATTTTTTATTGTATTTGAACTTAACTGCTGGTTAATTGCGGCTGCTTGTCCAACAGCTTGCCCCATTACAACAACTTCCTCTCCTTCCATAACAATTGTCGATAATTCAAAATTTAAGGAAAGAACGGTATTGTCATTAATTTGTACTTTCTCCTCAATTGTCCTGTATCCAACATACTGTACTCTCAATATATAACCCCCTGACGGGATATTATATATACTAAACTTTCCATCAAAATTTGTTGCACTACCAAAACCGGTGCCTTTAAGATAGACACTCGCTCCGTAAAGCGGCTCACCACTGGTTGAATCAATCACTACACCTTTAATTGAACCGGAAGCAAATAGTGCATTGCTAATAACAAAAAATATTAAGATGGGAGACAATATGGTATGCTTAAAGTTCATTATAAATCCTCACATTTGTATCATGTTAAGAATAAACAGAATAAGTCCTTTTCAAATATTACATAGTTCTTATTGATACCTACCGACCGACTATTTCCAATTTGTAATCAACATAGAATATTTAGTTACCGGTATTAGTACAAAAAAGAAGACAGCTACCCTTAAGAGAAAATTTATTTTTTTTAAATCCGGGCAACCGGCAAGCTCTTTAAATAAACAGTAGAGTTTCTGCAAAAAAAATTCGTCGGTAAATTAAGAAGAGGACTCACTTACTTAATAGAGCTAAGTCCGTTATCATAAACGGAAAAAAAGAGCTTCAAAGAGCTATCACCGAAAAAGCCGGTGCAAAATGAGCTTCAAAAAAGAAAGGAGACCTAAAGATGAAAATTAGAAAAAGAAAAAAGGAAAACAAACTAAACACATTTACATCAATAAAGGGCTATGATTATTACCTTGGTTTAGACTGGTCGCAAGAAGGTTACTCGTTGGCAAGAATAACAGCAAAGTCACAAAAACCAAAGTATTGGCAAGGAGAATCGAAAATCGAAGAATTGAAAAAACAAATAGAAAGGCTAAGAGGGAAAAAGATATTAACCATAGAGGAAACAACCGGTACACACTGGTTATACGTAGAGTTGAAAGACTATGTAGATAAGATAGTAGTATGTGATCCCTATAGGAATAAGCTATTAAATGAAGGGGCAAAAAATGATGATATAGATGCGGGAAA
>JASFMY010000197.1:0-6642 GCA_050117315.1 Ignavibacteria bacterium | reverse complement strand
AATAAACCTCCAAATTAAAATTAGAAAAGAGTTAATTAGATTTATATTCTACAGAGTAGAAAGAAAGTAATTAATATTCAGTCATTTTATAATAGAGGTAATTAATAGTAAGCCAATTTTAGTTTGAGACTAATAATATTGAAGGAATTTCAACCCATAAATCAGAAAAGAAGCGGCGTAGGTTGGACAGCAACAGAATAGGTCAACTGCGCCGTATTCATCAATAGTTGTTCTTATACTGCCAAGGTGGTCCTTTACCCTCCTTCGCCAAAAAAATGGCTTCGGCGGATAAATCTTTATTATTCTTTCCCCGGATGCATTGTAACTGTACTCATAATCATTGTCGTTGGAAATTAGGCTCAACGGTAAGTTCCGGTAGTTGTATTCTATGTCGCTTACTACGGTAAAATCATCGTTTGTTAATCTGCCTTTCTGGTCGTAACTCAAATCTTTTAGTATACCGTTTATTGTAAGTTCTTCCAGTTTATTTGTTCCGGCTATTTCCGTAAATACAAAGTTATTTCCGCTTCTCTGCTTTGGTTTCCATAAAGCCATCTTTGTGCAGCGTTTACATAACGCGTTTATGCTGAAGCCTCACCGGCTTGTCCCGCTCTTTCCAGCGGGGAGGAACGCTATTTATTCCCTCGCCTTCGCATAGCCTCGGCGGAGCGAGGTAGGTGAGGTGCTCGCATAACACGTAGCAGCCTGCCCGCCATTCTTTTAGGGCGGGTTATGTAAGGCTCGCTTCATAATGTCAGTTAAAACCAGGCTGACACTCAACTTAGTGACAGCCTAATCCGAGATATTTGCCTCGTATGGTAAAAATTGTTTATATGTTTTTTTCAGCTGCTACTATTTAGCTATATCTAAATACTTTTTTTCCATTTTATCGTTTGTTAGCCATATTAATTTTTTTGTCAAATTATTTAAAAGTGCAACCTCATTTGTTTGGTTTTTAAAGCTTGCAAGCAAAACAAAACTTGTATCATTTATTGCATGACATTCACTAATACGAATGTTGGATTCAGGTTCAAATACAATGTTAATCGAACCATCTTGAAGATTATACTCTTTGATTATTTTTGATTCATAAAAGAGTAATCTTTTATTATCAGTTGACCAGTCTAAGAATTTGGTTATGCGAGAGATGGGTATGATATTATTTGTGCTATCATTAATATTATATACACATAGGCCAGCTTTCCCAATTACATCCGTATTCAAATAATTAAATGCGATAAGGTCTTCATCTGGTGAGCATTTTAAGTTCATAATCATGTGAAAATCGGAAAAATTTTCTTCATCAAATTCTTCTATTATACCCAAAAATTCGTCTAACATAGAATATTTATAAACTGTATTATTACTTGTTCTAAAAATTATCCAATTCCTTTTGCCAAGCCAATTTATATCAGAAATTGTCCTTCTTAAATACTCTGGCTTTTCATGCTGAAATGGCACCTCGATTTCGTACTGATCGTTTGTTTTGAGATCATAAGAAAATATACTATAGGGCCCTGAAATTCCTTTGAAATTGCTACTTTCTTGATTATTCATTCTATTAGTTAGAAAAATAATGATGCTTTCATTTGGACCCCATATAGGTTCTTTTTCATAACTGCTATTATTTGTTAAAAAATACTTCTTCTTAGAATTCAGTTCCATTATTACTATTTCACCAAAACTGCCGCTACCTATTCCTTTTTCCGAATTAGCTTCTATATAAATAATCTTTGAATCATTACTATCTAAATTAATCCCTTGTCTATCTTTCTTACAAGAAAGTAAGGGTGAAAACAGAATCAAAATTATCACTAATTCTTTTAACATAGCTTAACCCGATTATTTATTTTTTATTTAATAGTTTCCAAAAATTCATCTTTTTCTTTCTGCAACTGTTCATCAAAAAAATTATCAACTTCTTCTTGTGAGTAACCATATTCATTTTTCAATAGTGCTTCAAGAGCAGGGTGAATCATAATAAATCTATTATCCGTTCCTTGAACAGGCTCATTTGTTTGTAAATCTATATCAGCATAAGTGGCAATAGGTAATCCAAATGCTTTTTTTTCCGTTAATGATTTAAAGCCAGCTTCATCAGCCAATAATGAATAGATCTCCCCAGTAGTTAGTTTGTTGGTTTTTAATGAAAGAGTTGTCAACGTAATATCAAGGAAAGTACTTTTGGCTATGAAGCCATATATATTTATACGGACTCCAACCCGGATATTTATCCGCCATTGGATCAACACTCAGCCAAATACCAAGTTTACTATCATAATAACGGGCAAGTACATAATCATAACCGCTTTCTTCATCCCTTTCTTTTTCAGTAAATTTATATTTGTCTATCAACATGCCGTTTATTCAGAAGCGGTCATGAAGTGGTTCATGACTGCCTTGAAAATAAATAAGCAGCTTGCGCCCGCCGTCTTTTGGGCGGTTACGTAATTCTCAGGCTGCCACTTTTTCTCGTAACAGCCTCGTTTGTTAATCTTAGAGATTTATGACCCCAAGTAATCTCAATATACTTATCATTGATAAGATTAATGTCGCAAACAATGCTGATCCGGCTAATCCTTTTCTCCAACCTTCAATAGTTTTCCAATTTTTATAATGATTCCAATAGCTTAAAGATATTAGAATACAAAAAACTGTTACTGCGTAGAAAGGGTCTATTCCCAAATCTTCCAAGAATATTCTTATTTTTTTGGCAAGCTCATCTTTCCCAACCATTTTAGAACCTAAATCCTATTGATATTTTAGTTGCATCTCTTACTGCTTCAACAGTATAACCGAAACTGTTACTTACAAATCTTTTTGTTGACGCACTTCTAAACAAAACATTGTTTAACCCTGTTCTAGTCACAACTTTTGTAGCTACGTTATCAAGTAATCTTCCACCTCCCACATTAATAGCTAACTTTATTGCTTGTTCTGTAAAGGCATCAGTTGAACCATCAAAAAAAGCGGCATCAGTTCCCTTTAGCACTGTCGAAGATGCATCGGCTATAGTCCCTGCTGTTAATGCTTTCGCAGTTATGACTAATGAAGCTCCTTCTGTTACAGGAGCAAAAAGTATCCCTCCAAAAGCTACTAACGTTGATGCGTCTGATGCTACATCTGCTACTTTAATACCGGCTTTTACCATTTTCTCCGGTGCTTCTTTAATTGTTGTTTCTGCATTGTCTTTGGTTTGTTGCAATTGTCCTTGCAGCAATGCTAAGATATAATCTATCGCCGGATATCCGGTACTGATCTTATCCTCTGTCCCTTCGTCAAACATGCCTGTTGGATCAAATCTAATTAATGGATTATTCTGAACATAATTGTAAGGTGATAGTCCCGGGCGTAAATGAGCCAAAGGATCAACACTCAACCACATCCCAAGTTTACTATCATAATAACGGGCAAGTAGATAATCATAACCGCTTTCTTCATCTCTTTCTTTTTCGGTAAACTTATATTTGTCTATCAACACGCCGTTTATATAATTACGTATTATTTCCCCGTAGGGATAATAATCTTGTGCACTTACAATTGCTCCGTACTCATCAAGTGTTGTTCTTATGCTGCCAAGGTGGTCTTTTAGATAGTAAAATCTTTCTTCTTCGGTTTCGTTTATTTCAATTCTTCCAACCAAACCGTTACCGTAAATATTTGCGCTCTTGGCCTCCCCGGTTTTATTATCATATATTACAAGTTCCCTGCCTGTATAATCTCTCAGGTAATAGTCTCCCTCGGACAAAGTACCTGCTGTAGTGCTATCGTTTTCTTTTATTTTTTCTATTCTTTCACCGCTGCTGTTATATGTATACAAATACTTTTCCAGGTTCATGTTAGTCATGGCAGTGGGCTGGTTTCTAAAATTATATTCCATTAAAATACCATCCCCGCCGTAGATGTTGCCCTTGTGATCATAAGCATAATAACTGTCACTTCCGTTTATGTTTATCTTTTTAAGCCTATGTTTACCCGATGCGTAGGTATAAGTCATTTCTTTGTCCGTGCTGATTTTGGTAAGTATTGAACCGTCGTCATTGTATGTATAACTTTCCGTTGCATCGGTTAAGGCCGTGTTTGCATTCGTAAGTCTGTTCATATCATCATAAACATAAGTGTAAGTATAACCTCCGGTAAAAGCAGTGTTGCTTATTGTTTGGGTTTCAATATTGCCGTTTTTAAAATATGTTAAATTTTCCGAAAATGCATCAGCTCCGTGTGTAATTGTTTCAAGCCATCCCCTATCGGTATTATAACCGTAGGTTACAGGTTGCAAGTTTCCGGGTTGCAGGTTCGATACCTGGTCGGCATTGTTGTATGTGTAATCGGCTTCAAGTGTTTCAGTTGAGTTTGGGCCTATGGTTTTTACTTTATCCAGCCTTCCTTGAGAATCATATTCGTATTTAAATGTAAATAAACTATCCGCAGTAATTTCTATTATATTGCCCATATTATCGTAATCATATTTTATTGTTTTCTTTCTGCATGAGTGAACTTCGTAATTTTCTATATCGGTATAATCTCCGTTTATACTGTATAATTCTATTTTAATGGTTTTCAAACCCTTTTTTAAATTGTTAAAAATATAAAAATATGTACCTTCCACTTCTTTAACCTCTTCACAATAGAGTGAGTCATTTGAATAGAATTTTAAGGTCCCCGGGAATGTGATTTTATAATAAACTTTTAAGTCGAGCGGCTCTCTCCCTTCATTAAGTGGAGGATCGAAATTCATTATCTTAACCGGGAAATCACCCGCTGCCAGTGTTGTTGCTGAAACCGGGCCTACTAATTCGGACTCTCCCGCAGCGTTGTAAGCCGACATTTTATAATAATAGGTTGTGTTTGGTTCCAATTCATCATCTATCAAGCTATACTTATTAACAGGTAAAGTTGCTTCGTACAAAAGCTCATAATTACCGTTTTCCAGGGTATCTCTATAAATCCTAAAGCCGTTTTCGCTATTAGGATTATACCATGTAACCTTTATTGATTGACTTGTAAGTGTAAAAGCTTCCAAACTATCAATGGGTTCGGGTAAATCTTCATCAATAATTGAACATGCTGTAGTTGACGGTCTTGAATTTCCGCCAGCGTTGTAAGCATACACTGTGTAGCAATAATTTGTATCAAGCGACGATATATTTTGATCCGTAAACTCCAGAACACTATCACCAACATCAGCAATAAGGCTATCGTCGCCGGTATATTTTATTGCCCTATGAATCTTATAACCGGAAGCGCCGTAAACACTTTCCCATGTTATATTTATTGATGAGTTAACCGAATCAACTGAAACCTGTACATTTAACGGTCTTGAGGGTTTAGTTGTCCCTTCAATTGGACCGGCTTTAGGAGATTCACCTCCTGAAGTGTATGAGCTTACTTTATAGTAATAAGTTGTGCCGTAGGGAAGATCAATATCTTCATATTCGTTTTTTGTGTTGGTACCTATAAGTGAATATGTTCCCGTTTCCGTATCCGACCTATAAACATTATATCCCAGGGCACCCTCTATACTGTCCCATAATAAATCTATAGATGAATAGCTAACGATTTCTACAATAAAACTCTGGGGTATTCCTGAAAATGTTACAGATGAATCAGGTTCCGAGTAGGGTGAATGACCGTTAGCATTTGATGCAATAATTTTATAATAATATTTTGTATTAGGCGCTGCGCTGGTATCCGTATATTCCGTTACGTCTGCCCCCGTTGATCCTATAGCAGCAAAATAATCTTCGAGGTTAGTTGCTCTTGTTATATTGTAACGATCTTCTTCATTTATATCCGACCAGGTTATTTTTATTGAACCAATGGACAAAGTTGTAATACTTGTAATCGACGGAGTTGGATAAGGTATGACAAGGGTTGTTCCGGAAATCGGTCCGGCTGGTTCGGATTCTCCGTAAGAATTATACGCGCTGACTTTGTAATAATAAGTGGTGCCGGGTTCCACGTCTTCGTATTCCGAATTACTGTTATTACTTCCAATATAAGAATAAGTACCTCCCGAACTTGTTGACCTATAAACATTATATCCGTCTGCTCCCGAAACAGGGCCCCATAACAGGTCTATTCCATATGCCGTTACCATTTCCACATAAAAACCTGAGGGTGTTGAAAGCAAAGTTAAAGCAGAATCAGGTTCCGAGTAGGGAGAATGACCATTAGCATTTGATGCAATAATTTTATAATAATACTTCGTATTAGGCGATAAGTCGGTATCTATATATTCCGTTACATCTGCTTCTGTCGATCCAATAACAACAAAATAATCATCTAAACTGTTGGCCCTACTTACTCCGTATGATCTTTCTTCATTTACATCCGTCCAGGTAATTTTTATTGAACTACTCGATAAAGTCGTAATACTCGTAATTGACGGAGTTGGATAAGGTATGACAAGGGTTGTTCCAGAAATTGGTCCGGCTGGTTCGGATTCTCCGTAAGAATTATACGCGCTGATTTTGTAATAATAAGTGGTGCCGGGCTCAACGTCTTCATCTTCATATTCCGAATTACTGTTATTACTTCCAATATAAGAATAAGTACCTCCCGAACTTGTTGACCTATAAACATTATATCCGTCTGCTCCCGAAACAGGGCCCCATAACAGGTCTATTCCATATGCCGTTA
>JASFMY010000196.1:0-6885 GCA_050117315.1 Ignavibacteria bacterium | reverse complement strand
ATGCTACAAAGAGAGCCAAGTTATGTCGAATAACCATTCCCCGTTATTTATACTCAAGAATTTACCATAGCCCTAAGAGAGTGAATAAATCAGCTTCATAGAGGCTCAAATAGACGCGTAGAAAAAATTCAAAAAAAATAAGGTAAAGAAAGTTATCTAAAAAGCCGGACTGTTAAAAAAGAGAAAAACAAAAAAAACGATAGTGTACAAATTGGCAGAAAGTGAGCCCAAAAGCAGAGAAGTAAAAAATTGCTTTTTTTTTGCTAAGGGGGAGTTATTTTCTCTTGACTTTTTTTGAAGTGCCGTGTCATTCCCGCATGCTTTTAGCGGGAATCCATTAATATTTACAGAATTGACATGACACTAGGGCTTTTCACAGGGGATAAGTAAAGCCCCATTATCCTTTTTATATGTGGCTATTCGAAGAGTCCCCTATGGCTAAAGCCGGTTTGCTGTTAATGCAATCCGACCGCGTCCTATTTCCAAGGGAATGGCAGTGCCAAAGGAACACGGCCATTTAACCTAATATTCTCTTTTTTAGAAGTTTCAACTAAAAAATAAAACAGCAGATAGTTTTTGCTACCTGCCGTTTTATACTTTGAATTTATCAATGGTGGCCGAAATTCTTTTCACCTGCGGTAACGGCAACAGTCAATTGGTTTTCTTTAGGCGGAAGGGGACAGGTAGCATAAGCCGTGAATGCACAAGGCGGGTTATATGCTTTATTAAAGTCAATGTAGACTATCCCGTTCTCATCCGGTTTATCTGTATACAAAAATCTACCTGCACCGTATGTTTCTTCGCCGTTTGTAATGTCTGCAAATATCAGCCAAAAGCGTTTACCTGTATCCAGGGGATTTAATGTATATTCTTTGCCGTCAATTTTAAATCGTATTTCGCCGGGTGAAACATCTTGGTCGGTTTGCCCGATTATATTCGGGATTAGGATTTTTTTAGGAATGTCATATTTCACATATTCTGCTTTAATTTTCCAATCTTCGTTTACCGGGTATCTGTCAATTCCCGTAAAATTTTTCACTAAGTCTGAGTTTAAGTTGCGTAACCTTATCCCGATTTTATCCGATCGTTTTATTACGAACCATCTTAAAGAACCGTAATCAAAAATATTGGTTATGGAATCGGCATCTTTACCAATCGTCATAGATTTTACTACCTGGCTGTCGATCAAAACTTCAACATCTTTGGCAATTTCAACATTTACGTTATCTCCGTTTCTGAAAAATTTTCCCATGTGTTTCTCGCCGAGGGGAAATATGATATCGTTAGATTCGTCAGTGCCGAAAGTATTTTCCCCCTCATTTAGCCAGAACAGCCCGGCTAAATTTAACCAGCCGTTTTCTTTCTTTAGATTTTCAGCACGTTTCTCTGCCCATTTATTTATCCCCGAAATATATTCAGGATCGCCCTTTTCCGAATATGAAGGTTTACACGAGAAAAAAAGAATTATTGAAAGTGAAAAAAACAGCAGTAGATTTTTTTGCATAACTTATCTCCCAGTTAAAAGTAAGTGAAGGACTAAATTAAAGATTACCTTTGAATTATGGAATGAAAAAAGCGGAACCTGCAGTTTTCCGGGTTCCGCAAAAAATTACCTAATTAGAGGTCTTTCGGGGTCAATAAGATTATCTTTTATTGTTTTTAATATTGAGTCGGCAATAGCTGATTTAAAAGCTGCCAAAGCTATTTTGAGCCCGATCTTAATAAGAAATCCGAAATCACTTATATTTAATACAACCTTTTTAATTCTATCTTCTAATCCAGGTTTAATTTTATCAAGTGTTGACTTATTATATTTTGGAAAGAATGTTGCTTTCTCTTCCTGCGCTTTATTTTTATAATTTAAATCAGGGATAATAGGCAGGTAATTTTTATCGTCTTTTGTTATTCTAAATTTATCTTTTGCTTTGCTTGAGTAGCCTTTTGTAAATATCGGGTTACCGTTATCTTCAGGTACAACAAAGTAATGTTGAAGAAATCTTTGGCAGTTTCTTCGTCCCAGGTAAAAGTCATGTTCTCTAAACTTAACGTCAAGAAAACCGCCGAACCCGCCCAGTGAACCGCATGCTATTGCTTTTGAACCCTGTATGGGAGGGTGAACATTAATAAGCTCTTCATCATAATCTCTTGCGGGGGCAATTAAAAATCTCGAATAATCTTCTTCGTCATAGGCAGCTTTTATATCTGCGGGTTTAAACCTTAGTTGTTCCTGCATTGTTGAAATTATACTTCCGATAATATTTTTTATAAGCCTGGGCCTTTTCTCTACAGTTTCGTCTACAATTTTTTCACCGGGAAAGGGATCAATAAGAATGATTGTATGTGTGAACGTATCGGAAGTTATCTTTTTTTCTTCTTTCTCTCTTTCGGTTTCCGGGTAACGGTTTAAAATGTATTTTTTTGTTATTTCGAACGGTTCGTTGTTCATTAATCCGCCGTCTACATTTAACGTTTTGTAAGGAGTTTTTTCAATAGGAACACCTTTGCTTTTAATTTCTAAATTTAGAAGGGGATGATCGTTTACGTATTTACTGTCTCTTTTAATAAACCTCGGGGCAAGCCCGACAGGGAACGCGCCTGTTGCTTTAGTGCATGATTTTAGAACGTCAAAATTCGGGTTGTCTTTAATTGTAAAGTCTATGGGAATTTTGCCGTCGTTGTTATAACTATACGGACCTATTATAAAATGCCCGTAATCTTTATGGAGCATTGTATGGTATTCATATTCCTCCCAGATATTTGATTTAAATCCGATATGGTAGGGTATGCCCGTTAAATTGCTCAGCGTAACAATAACGTCAAGATCATCGGCAAAGGACTTATGCGGTTTAACGGAAGGAATTTGCTTAATAAGCTTATCTGCAAGTCTGTCCTTAAATGATGAGTTAAGCAGCGAGATAACTTCACCGTCTTCAATGTCGTCTAAGCTGAGCAGATCTTTCATCATATCCCGGTTTGTCAGGTTTACCCAGGTATTATAAAAAAGATTCTCTTCTTTATATTTTTCATCTTTCCTTTTGGAAATATCAACATGAGGAATATCATTTTGTATTGCCACGGAAGTTAAAACGGATGTTATTCCTCCTGCCGAAGCTCCGGCCATAACTCCGATTTTAATCTCATGTATCGGAACATCTTCTTTGCCGTTTTGTTTAGCCTCTTCCCATTTGGTGAGTGTTTCAGTCAGATAATCCATTACCCCTGCAGTATAGGCGCCTGCTGAAATTGCCCCTGCCATAGAAAGGCCGATTTGAAATGTTAAACCTTCTTCTTTTGATTCGGCTGTCATTTAATTCACATCCTATTATTGATTTGAAAAATGTTTTTAAGAGCGGAGGGAATATACAATAATCTAAAAAAGTTATCTGTAAATATAATGTTTAATGAAAGATTAATTTACGATAATTGCAATTTGATAAAAAAGTTACTTAAATTAAATAAACAATTCAAACCATCAATGGAGGAAGAATGTCAAGAATTTTATTTCAAAAATCAGCAAGGGGTTTTAGAACCGTCAGAGGCGGAATAATATCCGATATTCAAAAAACACTTACCGGCAAAGGATTTGACACAAAAGGGGTTGACGGTATTTACGGGACCAACTCTTATAAAGCAGTGTCGGAATTCCAATCCCAAAACGGGCTTGATGTAAACGGTGCAATCGATTTAGATACCTGGGATAAGCTGATGCAGCAAGATATCCCGACTATTCAGCAAAGGGCATTGCAGCTAACCGCAGCTTTTGAAGGGCACGGATTTTCAAAAGTTGTGGGCAACTTTGACGGAGCAGGAATTACTTGGGGAATAATAGGGTTCACACTTAAATTCGGGGGGATAAAGGATATCATAATAAGTGTTAATCAAAGTGACCCCGGGATACTGGATACCTGTTTCGGAAATTTAAAGAATGAATTGTTAAACGTACTTGAAAAGCCGGTTTCCCAGCAGATTGAATGGGGCGACAGTATCTCAATGGGTTCCGGTAAATATTCGGTAATGGACAATTGGGAAGATGCATTTGAAGAACTGGGGAATAGTAAAGCTGCGCAAGAAGCACAGTTTAAAAAAGTG
Organism: Ignavibacteria bacterium; assembly: GCA_050117315.1. Taxonomy (GTDB): domain Bacteria; phylum Bacteroidota; class Ignavibacteria; order Ignavibacteriales; family Melioribacteraceae; genus JANQIV01. The sequence continues at coordinate 2,796 of JASFMY010000196.1, read as the reverse complement.
CAGCATTATTTTGACAGGGGGCAAAAAGATTTTGAAAAGTTCAACTTAAAATCCGAGATGGGGTACGCATTGTGTTTTGATATCGCCGTGCAGAACGGCGGTGTAAGCAAGCAGGAGACAGGCGAAATAAATCATGAGCTTACGGACAACCCGCCTGCTGATGAACAGGATGTTAGGGAAGTGATTGCAAATGTTGTTGCGGTTAACAGCAATCCGCGTTGGGTTGAAGATGTAAGGAGCAGGAAGCTTACAATTGCAGACGGTAAAGGAAGTGTTCACGGCGCTCAATATAATGTTAAGTCGTGGGGAATTGGAGAATTTGATGTGTAATTAAGTTTGCCGGGAGTTACTCGGCAAACATTTTATACTGCTGCCACATTGTAACTGCATCATCAAAAGAAAAGCGGGCTCTTATTAAAAAGCTTTCGTCTCTTTTGGCTACAGGCGGCTCTTCCTCCCATTCAAGATTTGAATTCAACACTGTGCCGTTGCTTGTATCCACAATAGCCCATTTAGCTTCGTCACCCTGTTTGGATTTCATAACAAGCTGAACTTTGCCTTCAAGCGCGAATCTTAATGCGGCATCAAACCATTTTGCTTTTTCTTCTGTGGTCATAAAAAATTCTATAAAGTCTGTCAATATAATCGCAAAGTAAATGAAATTTGTTTAGAATTAAAACAGGAAAATAAATGCTGCCAACCCCTGAAACGTTTTCCAAAGCTATCTGCCATCCAGGCAAATAAGTCCTCCGAAAATAAGAAACGCAAAAACGGGTTAAATGTTCATCAATATGCTCACCTCTCAATTTCTTTCTGAAAGGGAACAATTTTTTGTTCTGTTTTTTGAATTATTTTCCGTAAAGAATGTTATGATGGAAAATAATTATTAAGAATTAATGAAACACAAAGCGGTTTTATCCGTCGTGTAATTAAAAAGAAATTATTATGCGTGATTTCCCTTATGTTTTTATAATTATATTCAGCACTATAATATTTCTTATAGACCTTTATTCTTACAGGGGTTTGAGAAAATTATATATCAAGAAAACCAGGAAGGTAAAGAAAATAATATTTTATTCTTTCTGGCTTGTTCCTGTTGTTTTAATTTCCGGTTTAATACTTTTCCTTGCATACCGTTTCAAATTTAACCCTTCAAATTATCTGCCGTACTTTCACTTTTTCAGCGGCTATTTTATACTTTTTTATATACCTAAACTGGTGTTCATATTTTTTAACTTGATTGACGATTTGATAATATTCATTAGAAAGATATTTAAAAAGAAAGAGAGCGACGTTGATAGTAACGGTGAACCGATTACAAGAAAACAATTTCTTACAAAAGCCGGAATTGTTGCTGCAGGGATTCCGTTTTTATCAATTGCTTACGGAATTAAATGGGGCCGGTTTAATTTTACCGTGAGAAACCGGACTTTGACCTTTAAAAATTTACCTGCTGCATTTAACGGATTTAAAATTGTACAACTCTCCGATTTTCACCTAGGAAGTTTTAAAGGAAATGAAAATAAAATTAGGGAAGCTGTAGAAATAGTAAACGATCAGAAGCCCGATGCCCTTTTATTCACGGGAGATTTTGTAAACAACGTGGCTCCCGAAGTTGATTCATTCATAAATATTCTTTCAAATCTTAAAGCGCCGTTCGGTAAATATTCCGTTTTGGGAAACCACGATTACGGCGATTATATAAAATGGGATTCCAATAAAGCAAAGGTTAAAAATCTTGAAAACCTAAAATCAATACAACGAGAGATAGGTTTTGACCTGCTCTTAAATGAATCAAGGAAAATTAAAATTAACGGTGAAGCAATTGAGCTTCTCGGAGTTGAGAACTGGGGATTAAAACCCTTCCCGCAATACGGCGATTTGAACAAAGCGTTGGAAAATACAAATCAAAATTCATTTAAAATATTAATGAGTCACGATCCCACTCACTGGGATGAACAGGTGCTCGGAAAAACAAATATTGATTTAACTCTTTCGGGGCATACACACGGAGCGCAGTTCGGGATTGAAATTCCCGGTATTAGGTGGAGCCCCGTCAGCTTGCGGTATAAAAGGTGGGGAGGGTTATACACAGAAACCAATCAGAAATTATACGTTAACACGGGTATCGGATTTATTGGTTTTCCCGGCAGGGTCGGGATGCCGCCGGAGATAACCGTAATTGAATTGAGAAAGGGTTAAGTTCATATGCAATTCCGCTGTCAATTCCTTCTTGAATAGCGTTTTTTAACGCGGTCGCTTTATTTTCTTCTTCTTCTAAAAGGCGCAATCCTGCCCGGATTACTTCGCTGGCATTTTTATATCGTCCTTTTGAGATACTTTCTTGAACAAAAGTATCAAAATAATTTCCGAGTGATATTGATGTATTTTTATTCATTGTTTTATTTTTTCTCAACTATACCAATAATTGGTATAATGGTCAATTTATATTTCGGATTTATTACGGAAAAAACTATTGTTTTAGTTTTGTAATCAAAGTTTTAGTAAAAAATATTGAAAATCAATGGTATGAACCTCGGTGCAATTCGTCGTAGCGAACCGGACCCTGTTCCGCCGCAATCTGCCCATCGTATCCCGATAAATCGCATAGGCGTCAACTTAACAGTGAATGTAATGTTTAATAGCTCCGGCATTCAGGGTCTGTTGCATAACTAAAATAAATAATCATAGGCACGACCTTTCAGGTCGTGGACAATAAGTGCGCCTGGCATGAGGTAAAAGCTGAAACTTCCTGGAAAGGGAAAAAAAACGCCGAGACCGGACGGAAGAAAAACC
>JASFMY010000195.1:0-7205 GCA_050117315.1 Ignavibacteria bacterium | reverse complement strand
TGTGGCAATTTAGCCTGTCCGCCGTAGCTTCTATTTACGTAAGCGGACCTTCTGGAAATATTCGAGGAAAATAAATCATATAACTTATTCATTTGTAAATAGTTATTAGTATCCGACCGGACACTACATAGATAAACTTAACAATAGAATAGAAATAAAATTGAAAAGAGCAGATGGAAATATTCCCTTGCTGCCGTCGAGCGTGTTGCATAACTAAATTTTGTCATTGCCCCAAGGGGATTTCTTCGGAACGAATCCCGATTTTGGGGATGAAGCCTGTCTGTCGACATGGCAAGCAATCTAAATATTTGAAATATCGCTAAGAAATGAGATAGCTTCGGCGAAGAAACTGCCTCGCTATGACATTACTTGAGTTCTGCAACAGACTCCGTCTGTCCCCGGAAAAATAACGGGGCTGCATATTTGGTGAGTTGCAGAGAGGGCGCAATCCGTCGCAGAGCGTCTCCAACAATTGTTAGGTTAAAAGTTTATCCCGGATTATGCATTAGAGCATGAATAATACATGTAATCATTTATGAAATAAGATGTTACAACGATTCCGGTTTTAACCATTCCTAATACATAATTGGGGTATATGATAAACACTGCCCGGAAGAGATGAGCAAAATACAAACGTACAAAGACTCCCGGAAAAGATGGGTAAAATACAAACATACAAACACTGCCGGAAAAGATGAGTAAAATACAAATGTACAAACGCTGCCCGGCGGAGCGGTGAAGCAAAATACAAATGTACAAATGCTCACCGAATCCCGGTGGAGCAAAATACAAACGTATAAACGCTCACCGAATCTCGGTGAAACAAAATACAAACGTACAAGACGAAAATAATATTGCCTCTGTAAAGAGCATATAAATAATCGATCACCAAAAAAAGGAGAGAATTATGGGAACTGTAAACAAGCTGTTATGCTCGAGTAAAACAACGGAAATTGATACCGTTTCCGGCAGAATAATTGCTGAGTACGAAAAAAGCGATTGGAGCGCCGATACTCATCTAACCGGGATATTCGACAAATTAAAACCCGCGTCGGAAGAACTAACCAAAGCAATAAACCGCATAAAAGCAGAAAGCGAACTTGAAGAAAAAGATGAGTTGCGGGATATTAAAATTAGGGCGATCTATTATCTCATCCTCGGATTACTCCATCATCCCGATGAAACGGTCAGTACGGCGGCCCAAAAGGTTGATGATGTATTTGAACATTACGGAGTAGATATAACCGAAGAAAGCTATGCAACTGAAAGCTCACTAGTAGAATCGCTGCTGGAAGATTTAGAGGATACCGATTTACAAACTGCAATAGAGGCGGTACCCGTCTTAAGCCAGGCAATTGACGGACTAAAAACAGCCCAAGCAGCCTTTGAAGAAGCAAAGGTTATTTACGAGGAAGAAAAGGCAGAGGAAAGAACCGAGGAAAACGCAACAACAATAAAGAAGGAAGCAGCATCAATAATAAACGAACAACTGGTAACATACCTGCGCGCAATGATTCAAGTGGACGAAACAACATACGGGGAATTTACCCGGATTGTAGCCGGTATAATAGAGGACAACAATACAGCAGTAAAGAAAAGGAGAAAGGGTTCGAGTACTGCTGAAGAAGTAAGCGAAAGCTAAAATCCTATGCTGCCATGATCTGTAACGCAGATTAACAATCTGCGTTGCATAAGACATCCTCAATGGTCGGTGAGAGCAGTAAAAAAGGAGTTGTAAGAAAGAGCCTTGCAGATAAACAGCGAGGCTCTTTATAGTTGATAAAAGTTTGTGCATTCGCATCTATTTTTTGCAATATTATAAAAAGAGAATAGCATTAAAAACAACAACTATTACCGGATATTAAATATTGATAAATCCCGGCCGTGAGTTTATTTTTCTCTTGGCTATCCCACTCATCTCAGCGCATAGGCGTCAATTTAAGGTGAAATATTCATTCTTTTCGCAATAGCCTCAACTTTTTCATAATGAATATCTTCGGGGCAAGTTGGGAAAGAATAATTGCCACACAACAATGGGCTTTCCCGGAAAGGGAACCTTCGGATAACCCAAATCATTAGTTTTTTTTGGACTGAAGTCCGGAACTTTAGGGTAATATTAACCTCCGGCATGAAGAGTGTGTTGCAGAACTCAATTAGGTACTTCAATAGCCACGTGCTTCAGCACGTTGGAAATAAGAAACCGAATAGAATCCGGGCTTTAGCCCAAATATTAGAGAAAATTGGGCTTCACGGAAGTGATACCCACGGGAAAAGCCCTGAGTTTTTGTTGAGACTTATTGTCCACGACCTGAAGGATCGTGGCTATGATTATTTATTTTAGTTATGCAACACACCCTGAATACCGGAGCTATTAAACATTACATTCATTGTTAAGTTGACGCTTATGGGCGTAGCGGGTTGATTACCCGGAGTTTTTGCGGGCAGTTTATGGTTATAATTTTATAAATAGATTTCTTACCTTTGGAAAGTTAGAAATTCTTATAATGTTTAATAAAGATAATTTTTTTTGTGATACAAGAGGTCAGTGATGATGAAAGAGAAAAATAATATTCTGGTAACGGAATGTTATCGTTAGTCATAGGTATCCTTTTGGGAAGATATGTAACTCCTACTCCCATCATTGATTTTTTAGAAGGACTTTTTTATGGTTTATCGGTGGTAATGAATATCTTGTATTTTATACTAGAGTTTCTGCAAAATAAAATATCTAAACATTTTGTCGTTTAGACCGGAGGGAGAAATCTTTAAAATCATCCTCTAATTGAAAGATTTCCCGCCAAAAAGACGGCGGACAGGCTCACCCAAAAAACGGGTTCGAAATGACTGACTTTTATTTTGCAGAAACTTTACTTATCCGGAAGAGTTCTAGCAAAAAGTAAGTAAATGGTTTATCCAAGGTTTAAAATTCCCATGCTGCCAAAGACCCGCATGATCCTTAACGTCCGATCGGCAGACAGGTCTGCGCTACATTTGGGATATCCTCAATGGTCAGTGACAGCAGTAAAATGGAATTGACCCCAGGGAGGGATTGGTATGTACATTCGGAATCCGGTTCATTACACCGGTATAAAGGCAAATATGATGATGAAAATACTCCGGACTGATATGAGTGATCACTTATGATTAAAAAAATCATAGATATTTTTCACAGACCTTATCCAATTGAAAGCCGTTCCGGGAAATTGCTGGAACAAGCATTGGCAATTGGAGCTTTCGTGGTCATATTTATTCTTGTGTTTGAGCCGTTCAGTGAAGCCATTGAAGTGGAAGATAGATCTAATCTATCCGTTTTAGGGTACGGCTTAATCACTTTTGTTATTACATTAGCGGCAAATCTTTTAGTATCGAAAAGTAATTTTAAGATATTCAACGAAAACAAATGGAATGTAAAGAAAGAATTTATTTCAGTCTTAATTATGATTTTTTTTATAGGATTAGGAAACGCACTTTATAATTTTCTTGAGACCGGTACCGAATTTAATTTTTTGTTTTTAATGAAATTTCAAGTAATTACACTCAGTGTCGGTGTTATCCCGGTTTTATTTTTAGTTATTCTTACTTATAACCGGATATTAAAACAAAATCTTCGCTCTGCTCAGAGACTAAACGAAAGGTTGATTTCCCAAAAAGAAGATGAAACTGTCATTGAAATTGATTCGGAAAATAAGAATGAGATTTTCAGGATAAACAGTAAAAATCTTCACTTTATAAAATCAGCTTCAAATTATGTTGAAGTATTTTATTTGGAATCAGGTAAAATAAAATCAAATTTAGTCCGGAATAGTCTTAAGAAAATAGAAGAAAAACTATTGGATTATCCGGAGCTCATTCGCTGTCACAGGGCATATATCGTTAATCTGAAAACCATAAAAAACATAGAAGGCAACTCACAAGGTTATATTCTTCATTTCGAAAATTCCGGGCATGTAGTTCCGGTTTCAAGGAGTTACGCAAAAAAATTCAAAGACGGGATAAATAAAAACAAACGGATATAAAGCCTTATTTCTAAAAAACAAATCCCTGCTTTCCTGCTTGTTGTTATCCATCCCTCAAACAACGCTTTTCGTACCAAAAACCCATCATTATCATTTTTCTATAATATTTTTGCCGGATAAAAATTTCTTGACAAATTTAAGGATTCTATAATAATGAAGGCTATAAGGGTATTCATATTTCTTGTTTTATTTTTCCTTTCGTTCAAAGTTGTTTTTGCAGGCGGGGGATCATTAAAGGGCAGGGTAGAAGATGCAGCAACTTTTCAGCCTCTTGTAGGGGCTAACATCCTACTCCTTGACACCGAATACGGAACTTCAACAGATGCTGAGGGAAATTATGAAATAAAATCATTACCTCCCGGGATGTACAGGGTTCAGTTTTCTTACATCGGTTATGAAAAGAGAATAATCACTGATGTTTTTGTTAAAGTTAATAGAAGTAATTATCTCAATTGCAATTTACGCAGTTCTGCAATTGAACAGGACGAGGTTGTAGTATTATCGGGATATTTTGAAACACCGGATAATTCTCCCGTGAGCGCCCAAACATTAAATTATGAAGAGATAAGACGTTCGCCCGGGGCAAGAGAAGATGTAAGCAGGATGATACAGAATTTTGCCGGGGTAAATTTCACAGAGGATGACAGAAACGATCTGGTTATCAGGGGCGGAAGTCCAACCGAAGTTCAGTTTTGTGTTGATAAAATTGAAATTCCTAATCCCAATCATTTTGGAACCCAGGGTTCCACAGGCGGACCTATAAATATGATTAATGCCGAGCTTATACAGAAAACCAATTTTTTTACGGGAGGATTCAGTTCCGAATACGGCAATAAACTCTCGGGCGTGCTCGATATTGAGTTCCGTGAAGGAAACCGCTCTAAGCTTGCCGGTAAAGTGGACTTGAACTTTGGCGGTGTAGGCGGGTATATTGAAGGTCCGTTTGATGAAGGGAGTGGCTCTTATCTGATCGGTGTTCACCGCAGTTTCCTGGATTTGTATAAAGGATTTGTTGAAGACGATGCCGTACCTATTTATTCCAATATTCAGGGGAAGGTAGTTTATGATTTTAATCCCAACCACCGTATCTCACTAATTTGGATTGGAGGAATAGATAAAATATCGTTTGAACATGAAATTGAAATAGATGATTATAAAATAGCCGAAATCGACACTGCCGTATATACCGATGTTGATTTAGTTTCCAATCAATTAACAATAGGCGGGAGTCTTCGTTCTATATGGACAAAAAATTTTTTTACTGATATAATTATTTTACAAAATTATACGGACTATTCAACCAATCAATTTGCGGTTGAGGTTGAAGGTTTTCACAAACCCGGTGATGATAAACTTCAAAATGAAAATTCGATAAATAGACAAAAACAATATTATAATAATTCTATAGAAAGGATAACTCATGCTAAGGTAGAAGCTAATTTGCTTTTGAGTAAATCTACAACTTTTTCCTTTGGCGGTTATTTTAAAAACAACAATTTCAATCACCGGATAAATTATATGCCGTATCCACATGATAAAAAAGACGAGTTTGGAAATCCGGTTAAATCATTATTTGTAAATAATAATTTAAGAAATACTCTTAAGTATGGAGGTTCTGTAAATTTAAAGCGGGTTTTATTTGAACGCCTGACGGTGAATGCCGGGATGAGAATTGATTATTTTGATTTAATCAAAAGCAAAAGCATAAGCCCGAGAGCAAATTTTAAACTAAATATTTCCAAATGGTTAACGCTGACAGGAGGTTATGGAATTTATTATCAGAATCCCGAATTTATATGGGTTACAAGTGATCCTTTGAATGCTCAAAATCTGAAAGATATAAAGTGCGAACATGTTATAGGCGGGTTGAATATATTTGTTACACCTTCAACAAAATTAACTGCCGAGGTTTATCACAAAAAGTATTCTGATTACGCGGTTTCGGCAGACTCAGGATATTCAATGATCACAATGGCAAATGCCGGTGCTGATTTCGGAAGCAACATAGAAGCAAGGGAATTGTTAAGCAAAGGAACGGGAAGTGCAAAAGGATTTGAAATAACTATTCAACAAAAAATGGTTAATGATTTTTACGGGCTGCTCAGTTATTCTTATTCCGATATTAAGCAAAAAGCACTTGACGGCATTTCAAGACGAAGTGCATTTGATAATAAAAACGTATTTAATTTCGTTTTCGGCTATAGGTATAAAGAATGGGAGTTAAGCATTAAATGGAGGTATGCGGGAGGAAGACCGTATACTCCTTTTAACATCAAAGCATCTATTGAAGCCGGAGAAGGAAGGCTTGATCTGACACGGATTAATTCGGAAACATATCCGTCGTATAACAGATTCGATGTAAGGCTTGACTGCAGGGAGTACTATTCTTTTGGAACACTTGTTTGGTATGTAACATTTGAGAATGTATTCAATCGCAAGAATGTACTAACACATACCTGGAACCGTGCACAGCAAAAAACAGATTATGAATATCAAAGCGAATCCGTTTTTATGGGCGGTGTGAGTCTTGAGTTTTAGTTAATCACATTTTTGTGATTTCGTTATGAAAAATAATTAATTACAGGCAGCGTTCCCTAGGCGGTCCTATCGGTTGTGCGGGCTCCACTTATGATTACCCATGGGTTGATAAATTATTGACGTTGTTCTTCGATCATTCGGTGGCATATTGAAACTGCCACTTAATGCCTGTCCGCCGCCTTTCTCCGAAGAAGTGCCTTCGGCATTGGCGGGTGTTAGAATTTACTGAAGTTTATATGCCTGGCGGGCATTCAGCTTGAGACACGTTATATGCGTTCTTAGTTATATTGCTTCCTTCTTTAATAATTAAAGTTTCTGTAAAATAAAATATCTAAACATTTTGTCGTTTCGACCGGAGGGAGAAATCTTTGAAATCATCCTCTAATTGAAAGATTTCCTGCCAAAAAGACGGCGGACAGGCTCACCCAAAAAACGGGTTCGAAATGTCCATTAAGAAAAAAGTCAAGAGAAAATAACTCCCCCTTAGCAAAAAATTTGCAATTTTTTACTTCTCTGCTTTTGGGCTCACTTTCTGGCAATTTATACACTGTCTTTTTTTTGTTTTTCTCTTTTTTAACAGTCCGGCTTTTTAGATAACTTTCTTTACCTTATTTTTTTTGAATTTTTTCTACGCGTCTATTTGAGCCTCTA
>JASFMY010000194.1:0-7319 GCA_050117315.1 Ignavibacteria bacterium | reverse complement strand
AAACCCGGCTTTGTTGCAACCCCTATGACGGCTAATCACAAATTTTACATGCCCTTTCTAATGCATGCAGGCAAAGCAGCAGGTATTATTATCAAGGGAATGGAAAAAGAAAAAAAAGTTATAGAATTTCCCTGGCAAACAGCGCTCGGGGCTAAGTTTGTTTCAATGGTTCCCAATTTTATTTTTGATAAATTAGTAAAAAAACAGTTAAAGCAATAAATGAAAAAAATTATCTTGAATATTGCTGTAAGCCTTGATGGATACATTGCCGGCCCAAACCGCGAAATAGATTGGCTTTTTACAGACCAGGATTACGGCTTCACGGAATTTTACAATTCGGTTGACAAAATAATTATGGGCAGGAAAAGCTATGACAAATGTTTGGAATTTGATGAATGGTATTACAAGGGCAAAGATTGTTATGTAATCACCTCTTCCAAAAGCTATACTGATAATGACAAAGTAAAATTTGTTAATACAGATCTGGAATCATTCGTAAATAAAGTTAAGAATGAATCGGTAAAAGATATCTGGCTTTTAGGCGGGGGTATGTTGATTTCATCTTTTCTGGATTTGGATTTAATAGATGAAATGATATTGTCAATTCATCCTGTGCTGCTTGGCAAAGGAATTCCGCTAGTACAGAATTTAAGGACGCCTAAAAATTTTATCACAAAAAGTGTAAAAACTTTCGAAACCGGATTGGTGCAGATCGCTTACTCGAAATAAATTCTTCCAGCTCCAAAATATTTTTGTATTTTAATAATAAAATCTTTCCAAACGAGTTGTTAACAAAATGAAAAGTTATAAAAAATTTTTTTATAAGACTTTAATTTTGATTTCATGGATTTTTATCATTGCATGCAATTTGAATAAAAATCATGCACAGAAAACTGCTCAATCACAATACGAAACTGCAAAAAAACACATGGTTGAATACCAGATAAAAGCAAGAGGAATTACCGACAGTAATATTTTAAGCATATTTTATAAAGTAGACCGTCATCTTTTTGTCCCGGAGAATCTAAAAAGCTTTGCCTATGAAGACCGTCCGTTGCCGATCGGAGAAGGGCAGACCATATCGCAGCCTTACATTGTAGCATTTATGACAGACGTATTGAAATTAAAGAGGACTGAAAAAGTACTGGAAATAGGAACGGGATCAGGCTACCAGGCAGCGATATTAGGGGAACTATGCGACAGCGTTTTTACAATCGAGATAAACAAAACTTTGGGTGATAGAGCAAACTCATTACTAAAAAAGTTGGAATACAAAAATGTAAAAGTAAAAATTGGTGACGGCTATAAAGGCTGGGAAGATTATGCCCCGTTTGATGCTATTATTGTTACCTGTTCACCTTCCAATATTCCGGAGCCTTTAAAAGAGCAATTAAAAGAAGGAGGTAGAATGATAATCCCGGTTGATGGTTCTTATTACCAGGAATTGGTTCATATAAAAAAAGTAAACAACAAGTTGATAAAAAAAAGTGTTCTCCCTGTCCGCTTTGTTCCTATGATAGATTCATCAGGGAAACGGTATTAATCCTTTTTATATTCATTTCACAAAAACGCTTGAAGAAAATGAAGTTATAACGCTTTGAAACTTTTTTGTAAGGCAAGCTATCCTTTAACTTATTTTCCTTCAACTTCGTCATATTCTTAAAGATGTAATTACTATATTTATTTCAATGAATTTTTTGCAAATGGAATTCAAATATGAACTACAAGATTATTACCGTTGACGAATCAAACATTGACGAATATGGACTGGGATGTCTTAAAAATCCCGAGCATGACGGGTATTTACCTAAACTTGAATGGGCAATGAGCCAATTTAAAAACGGGCTTATTATGAAACAACTCCGCAATGAAAAAAATAAAGTTGCAGGGTTTCTTGAATACATTGATGGTGAACACTGCTGGCGGAGTGTTGATGCAAAGGGATACTTGTTTATTCACTGTTTGTGGATCCTTAATTCAAAAATATCCGGGAAAGGATTTGGTACAATGATGATTAAAGATTGCATTGAGGACGCAAAGAAAAAAAGCAAACTCGGAGTAGCTTTGTTAACAAGCGACGGACCCTGGATGGTGGGTAAAAAGATTTTTGAGAAAAACGGGTTTACAGTAGTTGATACAAAAGACAGGTATGAGTTGTTGGTATTGCAACTAAAGAAAGGGAAGCTTCCTAAATTTATTGAATGGGAAAAAGAACAGGAAAAACTGAAGGGGTTAAATTTGGTTTACGCGGATCAATGCCCCATGATTGCCAAGTCGGTCCCGGAATTAGAAACGGTTGCCAAATTTAATGATGTGAATTTACAGGTAAAGAAAATTGAAAACTCCGAAGAAGCAAAAACATCTCCGTCCGGTTATGGTGTTTACGGTATGTTGCAGAACGGAGAACTCATAGCAGACCACTATATAAGCAAAACAAGATTCAAAAATATTTTAAAAGAAAGGGGATTATAAAATTATCAGCTATTTTGATGCCGCCGGGTTAAACCGGCATAATAACAAAAGAAAAAATAAAAACTGGTTAATTGAAATATTCAATTCAAACCGCGCTTTATTCATTCCTATGTTTGAATCTCAGGTTTTATTGAGTTTAGGCAAACCTCATCAGGCCCGTTATTTAAGAAAGGATGAGTTGAATAAAGATTATAACGAAGAGAAGTTTGTTTTTCTGGGAGAGTTTAACAATAGTTTCTATTTCACTTTTGAAGTAGATGAAAAGACAAAACAGAACTTGATTTCAAGTGTGATAGACTTTAAAGAACTTGTTAACATATCCCCGCTGTTAAATAAGCTTGATTGTTCATTATTAAGCTTAAGCCGCTCACTATTGCTGTGGCATAACGAAACAAAGTTTTGCGGAATTTGCGGCAACAGAACAAAATCCATTGAAGGCGGATTTTCGAGAATCTGCATAAATGAAAAATGTAAGAAACAATATTTCCCGAGAATTAATCCGTCAATTATTACATTGATTTATTATGGGAAGAAGTGTTTGTTGGGCAGACAGAAAATATGGCCTAAGGGAATGTACTCAACTATAGCGGGATTTGTTGAACTTGGTGAGTCGGTTGAATCGGCATTAAAAAGAGAAGTGTTCGAAGAAACCGGTTTAAAACTCAAAAACATTCAATACAAGTACTCCGATCCCTGGCCTTTCCCGGCTTCATTAATGTTCGGTTATTTTGCAGAAGCTGTTTCACCTGAATTAAATATAGACAAAGAGGAACTTGAAGATTGCCGCTGGTTTTCAATAAGTGAATTGAACAGCTTGATAGATTCAAAAGAAATAAGTCTGCCCCGTACTTCTTCAATATCATTCAGGTTAATCAGCGAATGGATGAAGAATGAACAAATTAAATAACTAGTTTGAGAGCAAGGAAGAAAATGAGGATCACAATTTTAATATTGGTTTTATTAATTGCCGGATGTAATTCATCAATCAAAGATGAACGCAAAATTGAAACGGCGGTAATGAATGAATTAAAATACTACCCGGAAGAAAGGTTAATTGATTTATACAAATCTTACTTCCAAGGTTATTGGGGACCGGGGCATTTAATAAAAGATACTTCGTCTGCACTAAATTACATTAATTACGAATTGGAAACGGCGGAAAAATATGATTCGATAATTTACCAGCCGCTCGGGCATTATGATAAATTTTTAAGACTGAATCTTTTGCTTGTGAAAGAAAATATAATTCCGAAAGACGAGTACCTGAACAGCTTTATTCAAAGTGCAAACAGTATTGATAAACCAAACATAGAAGACTGGAAAAAGGAATGGGATCAGGTTTTGTCGGTAATTGATGAAATTGGGATTAAATTTGAAAACTATGAAAAAGATAAATCATTTATAGACAGTCTTCTTTCTGAAAACAAATACGTAGTCCATCACAGCAAAGAATTTGTTGAAATTTATAACCCGCATTACCGTGTAATTTCAAAAAAGCATTTTGAAGAACTAAAAAGAAAATATTTTAAGAAAAGATAGTTGTGCAAATATTTCATAGCTGTGCAGATTTTTCGCACTAAAGACGAATAATGTTTCTTTTTTCCCAAATAAATTAACTCTTTTACTGGTACAAGTTTTGTACTTATTTGTAATTATCTGAAGGATTATTTTAAATAATTTTCAGGAGGAAAAGTGGACTTAAAATTTGTACTATTCTTTATTTTTTTAATTTTGCTCGCGTGCTTTTCGTTTGCCCAGCAAACAGATCCAAAATTAGAGGCTTATAAAACTTTCCTTGAAAACAATGAAAACATGTCGAATGAAGAGTTGCTGAACATGTATCCGGCCGGAAATTTCAAAGACAAAGTAAACAATGTAATTTCGGATCCTTTATATCTCGACTCAATTGAAATTAAATACGGTTTAACAGATCACGAAAAAACACTGTTGAACCAGCATGGTTTTATGGTAACGGAAAGATTAAAAGGGGAAACTTTCGGGCAGCAGTTTTTGGATATTTATCACAAAGACCTGCCTGTCTACGTATCATCCGATGCTGTTCTTCATGCGTTTCATTCATCGTATGATTTAATTCTAAAACAAACTGAATTGTCAATTCTGATTGACAAAGTAAAAAATCTATTAAACTCAGCTTACGCTCAAATTGCTGCCCTGGAAAGCAAGTATTCATCCGATGCCGATATGATCGGTTATCTGAAAGATGTTGATGTTTATTTAACCGTACCCAGGATTATATTAGATCAGTCTGCACAGGCTTATTTTGAAGATAACACCAGTACTGTTAATAATTTTCTTGGGTATATAGAATCTGAAACTCTCAAGGAAATCCCTTTCTTTTCGGAAGTTCCCCGTAAACTTGATTTCAGCCAGTTTAAGATAAGAGGCCATTACGAAGATTCGCATTATCCTCAGCTTGGACAATATTTTCAAGCAATGATCTGGCTTGGGAAAATGGAGCTTTATTTAATAGCGCCGGAAACCGCTGAAAACAAGCCTACTGCAGCAGATGTTCAACGGCAAATTGTAATGTCGTATTTAATAAATGAACTAATAGATGCAGCAGGAATAAAATCCGATTATGATGAAATAGAAGAAATTGTCTCTTCATTTGTAGGCAAGCAGGATAATGTTACCTTGAATAATTTAATAAGCCTAGCCGGCGAATTAACCATCAGCGATGCCTCGGAATTAAATGATTCTGACACAGTGGCGGAGTTCCAGGCAACTTTATCCTCAAAATCATATGCAGAGCAAATGATATTATCACAGGTTTTAATGAATGATCCGCGCACACCTGATTCAATTAAACCGGCATCTGCATTCCTGTTGTTCGGGCAAAGGTTTGTGATAGACTCATACGTTACTGCAAACGTAGTCTTTGATAAAATTAAATTTAATAATGTTTTTATAAGGCGAATGCTGCCTTCATCTCTTGATATGCTTTTTGCTTTGGGAAACGATGCCGCAGCCCAGCTTTTGGAGACTGAGCTTGAAAAATATAAATATTCAACAAATCTCGCATCGCTGCGTTATTTAATTGATAATCACGATGAGGAATTCTGGAGTTCTTCAATATACAACTCATGGCTTAATTCAATTCGGGCTTTAAATCCTCCCGGTGATAAAAGCAACCTGCCTGAATTTATGCAGACCGCAGCCTGGTGGCAGCAGAAAATGAACGGCCAGTTGGCCGCATGGACTGAGCTCCGTCATGATAATTTGCTTTATGCTAAACAATCTTATACCGGGGGAGTAACTTGTGTATATCCATATAGCTATGTTGAACCTGTACCCCAGTTTTTTGAAAGTATGAGCCTACTTGCAGATGTTATGAAAGAAAAATTAAATAATGTTGGAATAGATGAAGCAAGTATAAATAATTATTTTGAAAATTTTGGAGGATACTGTGATACCCTTGCAAACATTGCCGATAAAGAATTAAGCGGAACAGCATTCTCGGATTCTGATAAAAATTTCTTGCAAAGAATGCTCTCTGAACAATTAGTTTGCGGGGGAGTTTATGACGGCTGGTATTTTAATATGTACTTTGAAAGAGAAGCAACCGATGGTTTATTGAAAAAAGATTACCTGGTGGCAGATTACCACACCGCACCAACAGATGCAAGCGGTGCTTATGTTGGGTGGGTTAAACACTCCGGCACCGGACCAATTGACATGGCGGTAATAAAAACAAGTTTGCCGGAAGGTAAAGAGGTTGCTTTCATAGGACCTGTCTATAGCCTCTACGAATATACAACTACAAATTTCGAAAGAATATCGGACAGTGAATGGGAAAAAACATATCTTGAAATGTCTTTAAGACCGGATTGGGTTAACATTTACCTTGCCGATGCAAGTGGTAATTCACTTGGTCAAGGGGCTCAACTTATAACATCAGTTGAAGAAGATAATTCGAATAATTCTGTTCCCGAAAAAATTATTCTGGCAAGAAATTACCCGAACCCATTCAACAACGGAACAATAATTAGTTTTTCAGTTCCGCAGAGTTTGTCAAATTCTTTTACGGAATTAAAGATTTATAATATCCAGGGTAGAGAGGTTGCGACACTTATTAAAAAGGAATTGCCTTCCGGGAATTATTTATCAAGGTGGGAAGGGCAAAATGATGCAGGTAGAAAAGTGTCCAGCGGAGTTTACCTTTACGAGCTTAAAATAGGTTCCGAGAGATTTGTGGGTAAAATGAATCTGCTTAAATAACAACCCTCTTTGCGATGCATATTTACCTCTGCAAATCTCGTTGAAAGGCTGCTATAAGGCAGCCTTTTTTATTCATTATTTTCTTTGTGATATGTACTATAATTGAGTACATTTTGATAAAAGATTGAGTGAAAAATGGAAGAAATATCGGTAAATAAATTTCGGCAAACCTTAAAAAGTTTATTGAAAAAACAATTTCCGATCACACTCCTCTGCGGATTAAAAGGAGAGCAGGCAGAGATTTTATTGTAGTAAGTGCTGAAGATTGGGAAAGGGAACAAGAAACCTTATATGTTCTTCAAAACCATTCTCTTATAAGCCAGATTGCAGAATCACAGCAAACTTACAATAGTGGTAAAGGTTATAAACCAACCGAAGAACAACTTAATGAGATCAATAATATTTGAGGGCCGAACCTGGGAAAAATATGAAGAATTAAGAAACAAAGATTCTGTTCTTCATAAGAATCTCTGCAGAATATTATACACGATCCGAAAAAAAAATTAAGTTTGGGACTGTTTAAAGAGATAGAAAAAGGTTAAGTTTGTTAGAATGAAAATCGAGTTAACCAATATAGAAAAGGCAGAGTTAAAGCACTACCACAGAAA
>JASFMY010000193.1:0-7319 GCA_050117315.1 Ignavibacteria bacterium | reverse complement strand
TTCTCCCATTTCTTACTCCTTATTTTTGTGGTGATGGAAGAATATAAAAAATACTCACTCAATATTTCAATGAACACGGTGCTGCCGCTTTGGCGGTTTCGTTCAACAATACCTTCAGCGGCGATCCTAACGAAACTACATACGGAAATGTAACATGGAATTATTATTCAGTTTGCAGCGCATCAAAACGCGGCGCGGGCAGTATACAAACCGAAGATTGGGAAAAAGATTTTGCCTACGAAGAATTCAGCGCACTTAATAATAATTACCAGGCTATTCTAACAGAAGTCAACAAAGCGATATTGGAAAAAAACTTCAACAAAGAAAATTATGTTGAAGATTTTGAAACAATAATTAAAGGATGCAAAACGTTTATCTTATCCAACAGCGCATCGGATTTTGCTCCAACAGCAATAAAACTTGCGGCTGACTCCTATAAACAAAATCGTGATTTCGAAGGAATGAAGACCTTCCTCGATGAAATTATAACAAATAATGACTTGCAAAATCTGCACGGAACCGCTGAGCTATATTCAGCAGATTATTACACCAGTCAACAAAATTATTACCAAGCGTTAGAGACATTAGATAATATAATTCTTTCATACGGCGAAGAAGACTCAAAAACATTTAATGAAAATTTAGTGTGCGAATCCCTTATATCAAAAGGTTATATTCATGAATTTTCTCTAAATAACCCAGATGACGCTATAGAGGATTACAGCAAAGTATTATCAAACTATCCTGAAAACATTTTTGCCAAATATGCAAAAATACAATTAAAGAATCTCGGCATTGAATCAGAAGAAACGCCGGGAAGTGAAAATTTAAGTAATGAATCATCTGAATTAAGTATAGAAAATTACCCCAATCCATTCAACCCGGCAACAATAATAAGCTACACGCTTCCCGAGGAAGGCAGAGTAAGCATAAAGATATATGATATTTTAGGCCGGGAAGTAGAAACGATTGTGAATGAAATTAGGACAGCCGGCACACACAGCGTAGAATTTAATGCCTCACATTTACCCAGCGGAGTTTACTTATACAGAATAGAAACTTCGCGGGGAATGTTAACCAAGAAGATGTTGCTTTTGAAATAGGAGATAGTAGATAGGAGACAGAAGAAAAATTGTAGTTCACTAAGTCCCCGGAATCTTTATTTGTGCCGTTAGCATAAAGATTTCGGGGATTTTATATGTCCCGTATTTAGCTTTTTAACTTTTGCAATAATCCCGGTAAAGTCGGTAAAATTGCTTTTCCACTGAGTTTTAAATAAATTAATATATTATTAATAATAATTTAAATTGCATATAGCTTTACTTATAGCAAATTTATCATACCACTTTTAATCCAGTTCATTGAGCTATAAAATTTGTTTTTTCTCATTTCCCGGTTAATTCCGTTTCACGGGATTACTTTTTTCATGTAGAAGGTAAATAAAACAATTAATTAATAATCCAAACCAAAAGGAGGTTCTAATGGAAATATCTTTCAAATTTAGAAAATTTATAATGCTTGTTATTCTTTTTACATTACCCCTGCCGTTATTGGCACAATCGGAGCTGTTCATTTCGGAATATATTGAAGGCAGTTCATACAACAAAGCAATTGAAATTTTTAACGGTACAGGAGCATCAATTGATCTTGCTTCGGGATCGTATACTTTAGAGATGTATTTTAACGGCAGTTCTTCTCCCGGTTTAACTATAAATTTAACCGGGACGATAAGTGACGGCGATGTTTTTGTTATTGCTCATTCGTCGGCAGACGCTGCGATTATTGCAGAAGCAGACCAGCAAAACGGTTCCGGCTGGTTTAACGGTGATGATGCGGTTGTCCTGCTCAAAGACGCTACAATAATAGACGTGATAGGGCAGGTTGGAACCGATCCCGGTTCAGAATGGGGCTCAGGTCTCGTATCTACGCAGAATAATACTCTCCGGCGCAAATCCAATGTGATTGCAGGTGATACGGATGAAACAGATACGTTCGATCCTTCCGTTGAATGGGACGGATATGCAGAAGATACATTCGACGGGTTAGGCTCGCATACGGTAGATACAGGCGGCCCGGCAACATTCGTTTTTATTAATGAAGTTGATTCCGATACACCCGGAACGGATGCCCTGGAATTCATAGAAATTTATGACGGCGGTGTGGGGAATACGGCGCTGGACAGTTTGGTTGTTGTTTTTTATAACGGCAGTGACGATGCTTCATATGAAGCCTTTGATCTTGACGGTTACTCAACAGATGCAAACGGGTTTTTCTTGATGGGTAATCCGGATGTTGTTCCTACTCCAAGTTTAACATTTCCCGGCAACACTTTGCAGAACGGGGCAGATGCCGTTGCTATTCATGTTGGTGATGCAGCGGATTATCCGACCGATACTCCAGTATCAACAGACAACCTGGTTGACGCTATAGTTTATGATACCGATGACAGCGACGATGCCGGGTTATTAATATTAATAAACTCCGGCCAGCCGCAAGTTAATGAGGACGGTGAAAACGACAAAGATAATCATTCAAACTCACGTGTTCCGGACGGCGGTGTTCAGCTTGATACGGATACATACGTTCAGCAGGCTCCAACTCCCGGAGCTTCAAACGTAATTCAATCAAGCACGGTTGTAATTAATGAAATTGATTCCGATACTCCGGGCACCGATGCACTCGAATTCATAGAATTATATGACGGCGGATTGGGCAACACTCCGCTTGACAGCCTGGTTCTTGTGCTGTATAACGGGAACGGCGATGTGTCTTATGCGGCTTACGACCTTGACGGTTACTCAACAGATGTAGACGGGTATTTCTTGATTGGTAATCCGGATGTTGTACCCACTCCAAGTTTAACGTTTTCCGGTAATACCTTGCAGAACGGTGCGGATGCAGCGGCTTTATATTTTGGCGATGCAGCCGACTTTCCCAACGGTACGGCCGTAACCGCTTCGAATATTATTGATGCAATTGTTTATGACACAGATGATTCGGATGATTCCGGTTTACTGGATGTACTAACCCCTGGGCAGTCCCAGGTGAATGAAGCTGGCGCTGGCGATAAAGATAATCACTCCAATGCCCGCGTACCGAACGGCGGAGATCCGCTTGTTACTAGTACCTATGTTCAGCAATTGCCGACTCCCGGGGCGAGCAATGTTCAGATTGCTACAGATGTTGTAATTAACGAATTGGATTCCGATACGCCAAGTTCGGATGTACTCGAATTCATTGAACTCTTTGACGGCGGAACTGGCAATACTTCGCTGGACGGTCTTGTTCTTGTTTTATTTAATGGTAACGGGGATGTTTCTTATTCGGCATTTGATCTTGACGGTTATACAACCGATGCAAACGGTTATTTCTTAATGGGGAACAGCGGGGTTACTCCTACACCCGGTTTAATATTCGGAAACGGTGTGCTGCAAAACGGTGCAGACGCTGCAGCTCTTTATGAAGGTGATGCCGATGACTTCCCGAACGGAACGGCGGTAACAACCAACAACTTAGTTGATGCTATTGTTTATGACACCGATGATGACGATGATTCAGGCTTGCTTATACTCTTAAACAGCGGTGAGCCGCAGGTAAATGAAAACTCTGCCGGTGATAAGGATAATCATTCCAACCAAAGAATTCCAAACGGGGACGGCGGTAAACGAAACACAAGCACGTACGGTCAATACGTCCCGACTCCCGGGGCTGAGAATGTTGGTCCGCCGCCGCCGGTATTTGCAAGAATTTATGAAATCCAGGGAAGCGGTCTTGTATCTCCTTTTGCAGATAGTACCGTAATTACAGCTGGCAATGTTGTTACAGGCGTAACATACAACGGGTTCTTTATGATGACACAAATTGACAGTACCGATAATGATCCGGAAACCTCGGACGGAATATTTGTTTATACCGGTTCTACTCCAACAGTTGCTGTTGGTGATTTAGTTAACGTAACCGGTACGGTTACGGAATATTACGAATTAACTGAAATTATTGATGTTACGGAAATTACGGTTACAGCTTCGGGTATAACCTTGCCGTCATATATTGTATTTGATGAAAACACTCCTTCACCCAATCAGCCGCAGCCGGCAAATGCAATTGAGAGATATGAAGGTATGCTTGTTAGGTTCAGTGACGGAATAGCCAGCGGACCAACCGATCAATACGGCGATGTACCCGTTATTGCCGGGCCCGATAGGGCTTACCGCGAACCCGGTATTGTTTACCCGGGTTTACCGGGCCTTCCGGTTTGGGACGGAAACCCTGAAGTCTTTTATATGAATCCCGACGCGCTGGGTTTTACCGATGTATCAATACCTGCAGAAGCCGAAATTATAAATGCAGAAGGAGTATTAACATATGCATACGGTGAATATACACTGCTGCCGAGCACTCTTACATACAGCGGGGTGAGCGAATTAGTCCCTGTTAGGGCAAAAGAAGAAGGCGAAGTTTCAATTGCTACTCAAAATATGTATAGATTGTTTGAGGGCGATTCGGATTTTAACGACAGGTTAATAAAACTCTCGCTGCAGATTCGTGAAGTTCTGGGAGCTCCCGAAATACTTGCCGTACAGGAAGTTGAAAACTTGAGCACATTACAGGCATTGGCAAATAGAATAAGCACCGACGACCCGTCTATAGTTTATACTCCTTATCTTGAAGAGGGGAATGACGTTGGCGGAATTGACGTGGGATTTATGGTGCGCAGCTCGGTTGTTGTTGATTCCGTAACGCAGATAGGGAAAGATGTTACTTTCAGTTATGACGGTTCATTGCTGCACGACAGGCCCCCGTTAATTCTTGAGGCGGATATTATGTCGAACGGCACGCCTTTTCCTATAACCGTTATGGTAATACACAACCGTTCATTCAGCGGTATAGACGGTTCCGACAGTACACGCGTGAGATTAAAAAGATATGAACAGGCATATTGGATTTCGGAGAGAATACAAGAGCTGCAGACCGATCGCCCGGATATTCATCTTGTTGTAACAGGGGATTTTAATGCTTATCAATTCACGGACGGATATGCGGATATATTAGGGCAGCTAACTGGTAATCTTGATTCACTCGGTGCGCTGTTACCCGGTGTTGATATTGTTAACCCGAATTTAACCAATCAAGTAACATCTTTATCGCCGGCCGAACAATATTCTTATAGTTATGAAGGCGACGCACAGGTTCTTGATCACATACTTACATCATCAACCCTTGAACCTTTTTTTACAGGTGCTGCTTATTCAAGAGGCAATTCAGATGTGCCTTATACTTTCGACAGTGACTACACAACTGCTCTCCGCTGCTCCGACCATGACGGTTTGGTCTTGTTCTTACAGCCGCCCGACCAAATTGCTAATACTGTAATATTCGCAACAAATAGTGTATGGCTTAAAACATATTCCAAAATTCTATCCGGAAACGTTTTTGTTAACAATATCAGTGACGGACATGAATTGAATGCAGGAGTTGAAGTTTCGGTTGGGAGTAAAGTAACTACACCGGCTGAATATGAAATAAAAGCAAATAGAGTAAAACTAAAGAAAAAAAGTGTAGTAGACGGCGATGTATATTTTAACGAACTTGATAACAAAGGCGCTATTAATGGAGATGAAATATCACCTTTAGAATTGCCGATTCTCACAACATTGCCGGAGTTCTATGAAGCTGAACCGGGAAATGACGACGTTAAAGTCGGAACAAAAGACACATTAGTAATTGACGCCGGAAATTACGAAGATATAAATGTTTATTATAAAGGAGTGCTCATATTTACAGGCGGCACCTACAATGTAAAAAGTATTAAAGCATGTATCAGAGCAAAATTATTGTTCCTAGCACCGACTGAAATAAGGGTCGAAGAAAGATTCGATTCCGATTTGCTGGCTTACATAGGGCCGTCGGAAAGCGCTTCTATTGGTGCATCTGATATTATATTTTATGTTGAGGGAACAGACAAAAACAGCGGATGGGTACTATCGAGATATAAGGCCGTTCAGATCGGTATAAGCAATACGGTTTTTGCCAACTTCTATGCGCCTAACGGAACAATATGGATTACACTTAAATCGAAAGCTACAGGAGCTTTCTGGGCTAAAAATGTTCAGGTTGGAGTTGGAACCGAGTTAAGCCTTGATAGTTACTTTAACGGAGGTGATGTTGAATTGCCCGCTATAAATATGGCGAAAAACAGCAGCGAAGCTGCGGCTGAGACTGTTCTACCTGAGGAGTATATGTTGGAACAGAATTACCCGAACCCGTTTAACCCATCTACAACTATCAACTTCCAGCTTCCAGTAACAGACAATATACGGATCGATATTTATAACTCGCTTGGTCAATTAGTTAAAACACTCGTTAAAGGAGAGTTTGATGCCGGTTATCATCAAGCTGTATGGAATGGTAGGGATAACCATGGCAGTAGGGTTGCAAGCGGTATGTATATTTACAGGTTCCAGAGTTCAAAATTGGTAAAATCATATAAAATGATTTTGCTGAAATAAAAAAGCAGAGACGAGTCTCAGGCTGTTGAAAAGCCGGAGGTTTTCTCTTAAATCCCCGGAATATTTGAAATTTCGGGGATTTGATTTTGACTAATTATTTTTAGTAAAGGAAGATCGCGAGGCAGAAATTTATGATGAAACATGGAATGCAGCCAATTTCGGCAGCGGTATTTATTTTTATAAATTATGCCAAGGAAGCATTTTTTTTAAGAATGTTTCCTTTATTTTATTGTACACTGGTTAGAATTTAATTAACTTACAATTGAAAACATATAGATGTAAGTCATAAACACTTTTTGCTAATCTAAACAGTACTAAAACGGAAATTTCAGATACAAACGATAAAATTATATTTCCCGCAAACGAAAAAAAACTTTTATATGAATTATTTTCAATCACACGTAAACATGCGTTCCGGACAAAAAATACACCGGAGAAGGATGGAACAAATCTTCCAAGGTAGGCGCACCGGGGAGGATTGGAACAAATCTTCCAAGGTAGACGTACCGGGGAGCCTTAGAACAAATGTTCCATACCACTTAAAAATTGTTTCTTTGAAAAATTTGTTCATACGTTCTAAAAAAGATGACAAGAACATTTTTTTCACACAAGAACGCCAACACTTCTCCTTTTAAGGAGATTTATAAAAAACAGTATCGCAATAAAATCAAATTATTAACCGGCTTCCGGAAAATAATATTGAAAATTACGGGAGCTAAAAAAACGGAGGAATCAATGAGCGTTCTAAACAAACTAATCGTCTCGTGCCGTACAACAGAAATTAATGGAACGGCAAATCGAATAATCATC
>JASFMY010000192.1:0-7337 GCA_050117315.1 Ignavibacteria bacterium | reverse complement strand
GTCCCGGAACTTAAATCCGTATCCGTATAGGTTGTTACATTAGCTCCAACGTATCCGAGTTGACTATAAGTACCAGATGAAGATGTTGCTCTGTGTATATAATAACGAGTTTCATTTGAATTATTGTCTGTCCAAGTAACTGTTATTGAGGAATTACTGTTTGCAGTCGCGGAAAGACCGGTGGGTGTGGTGGGATAAGTTATAGCTATAACATAATCGGAAAGTGAAGAACTCCCGCTTGAGTTATATGCTTGAACCTTATAATAATATGTGACTCCATTAGTTATGTCTTCATCTTCGTATTCGCTTTCGTTAGTTAAGGTTCCTACTTTGGAATATGTTCCGCTGGCAGAAGTTGCTCTGTAAATATAGTAACCTGTAGCTCCTGTAACCGGGGTCCATCCAACATAAATAAATCTATTTGTGATTTCAGTTATATATGGTTCCGGTGTTGAAGGCGGCGAAATAGCAAAACTTGCACTTATAGTATGATTTGACGTTACGTTGCTGAATGTATAAGAGCTTATTGCTCCTTGCGAAGTCCCGTCTACTACTACACTTGATATTTCATATCCGCTAGACGGTGTAATTGTAAACGTCTTGCTTGAGCCGTAGTTGACCGAAACAGTTCCGCTTGGGCTTATACTTCCGCCGCTGCCGGCACTTGCTGTTATTGTATAGGTGTTTATAGCAAAACTTGCGCTTATATAATGACCCGTCGTTACGTTGCTAAATGTATAAGTACTAAGGGCTCCTTTCAACGCCCCATCTATATTTACATTTGATATATGATACCCCGTAGACGGAGTTATTGTAAAACTTTGGCTTGAACCGTCGTTAACCGAAATGTTGCCGCTTGGACTGATGCTTCCCCCGCTGCCTGCGCTTGACTGAATTATATGGGTTACAGGTACATCTCCCTCTTGATTAATGGAGATTGGTTTTGTTATTCCACCGCCCGATACGGTGACACTTGCACTTCTTAAACTTGTTGAGGTGTTTTCTGTTATTGATATGCTAAAACTGCCCGAGCCGCTGCCCGAAGTTGGACTTACAGCCAACCAGCTTGTGCTTTCGCTTACCGTCCAGCTTGTGTTGGAGCTTACCGTTATGCTTAGAGTTCTGGCAGATGAACTTAGCCAAAAAGATAAAGTCCTAATAACTAAATAAGGATCAGCTCCCTCTTGAGTTACAGGGACTGAAATGTTGCCCACTGGGCTATAAAATATTACTGTTCCGCTTCTTGAACTTGTGCTTGTATTCTTCGAACATGTAAATGTTACTTCTACAGCCGATGTGCCGCTTGCAGGACTTACACTTAGCCAGCTTGGACACGAACTCAACGACCAGGCTACAGGTGGAAAATTTACATTTGTAGTTTGACTACCCCCGCTGGCACTAAACGACAAGCTTGTTGCCGAAGTATGGTTAGCCAATGCTATAAATAATGCTGTTATAATCGAAAGATATTTTATGATTTTTTTTATTCTCATTTTACATTTCTCCTTGTTTAGATTTTCCTTCAACTTTGTTCAAACGGTTTTGGAGAAATGTATTTTGCTTCTTTAGGTCAATTAGATAAAGGGTTAATTCTTCAATTTTCAGAAGCAGTTTGGTGTGTATTTCACCAAGGTTAACACCGTTTGCCTTAACTTCATTTGCAGATGGAATACCCGGCAAGTGTTTGTTTTCTTTTATAAATTCTTCCACTTCTGCAAGTGATTTAAGAAGATAGCCCTCTTCAAAGACATAATCGGGCTGGGTGAAATTTTGATCAATAATCACCTCTGAGGTATGAATAGTACCGTTTACGTCCAAAAGGTAGTTGGCCTCTTCCAAATTAATTCCTACATTCCCGGAATTATAATAAATACCCGTAGCTGTAGTATCCCATTGAGCAAAGACGTTATTGTTTGACAAAATGAGAAAAAAGAAAATAAAAGCAGCGAAAAAAGTCGGATTTTTCATATTACACCTCTTTTTTTAGTTATTGTTTAAGAACACACAAGAAAATTATCTGCTTATAAATGTCCTTGTGTCTTAACTAGAGTGACTTATCTAAAGAGTGATATCGCAGAAGTGATGTTTTTATACAAAGGGAGAGAAAAAAATTTCAAAAAATTTAGAATGACTCAAAAATGTGGGAAAAAGGCAGAATATCGCGTAAAACTAAAGCTATAAAGCCATATCCCAAACCTAGAAAAAGCCCGAAAGGGATTTTTTCGTTGCGAATGTTATGTTTTGAGACTTTTTTTAGCAGATAAAATCCGGGGACAGCAATTAAGGAAGAGAGCCACAGGGCAATAAGTGCCGTTGGGATATCAAATGTTAACATCAAAACAGCAATTAATTTAATATCCCCGTAACCTATCGCGAGTTTCCTTTTCGCTTTTAAATAGAATTGATTTATTAGCAGAAACAGGCATGTTATGGAAACTGCCGTAATTATATTCCATAAAATATCAATTTGCACCATAAATGATTTTATTACAGCCAATAACAATAGAAATGAAACCAATTGGTTCGGAATTCTATAAACGTTAAAATCTACTACCGCAATGAGGAGCAGTGCATAAAACAAGAAGAAATGGAAGAACAAACTAAAAGTTAAGTCAAACTTCATATAACAAGTTATGCCCATTACGCCGGTAATAAGTTCGATCAGAAAATAACGGAAAGGGAGTTTCCTATTGCAGCCTCTGCATTTGCTTTTTTGTATTAAAAAACTTAACAAAGGAATAAGTTCGTAGTACCGCAGTTCTCTTTCACCGCATGAACACGACGATCTGAGCCAATCGAACTTAGAACCCCCGGAATAAAAGGAAATTATATTATTAGCAAAACTCCCAAAAGAAATAGAAGTAATAATTACAATTAACTCATTCATTCGCGCAACTTATGTCCTCAACTATTTTGTTTATCATATTTAGAGGGTGTGTGATAATTCAAGTTGTAGAGCGATTTGGTAAATCGCCCATACAAATTTTGAAAGAATAATAAATAAGTAGGGCGAAACAGCATTTCGCACTACAGTTTTTACACACCCTCTTTAATCCGGAGTTATTTCTTTAACAATACCGTCTTCATTAACTTCCCAAACATTATAGGTTCCGTCATCGTCAAAATCAGCAACAGCAGTTGCAGTCGCAGTGAAAGATTTTACATCGGCTTCTTTAATTTCTATAAGGTAGCGTGCTGTTCCTCCTTCCGTTATTAAAAGCTCCTGCTCGAAACCAATTTCCGTCAATTCTAATGAAAATGTGTCATATTCAAATTTGTGAGATTTTTCAAGCATATAAACTTGTTTAAGTCCTAATTTAGCTTCGGTTGTTTTCGCTTTTGTAACTACAGGCATTAACCTGGGTAAAGCCAATAAGACCAGAACTCCAATGATCACTAAGACAACCATTAGCTCGGTCATTGAAAAACCGTCTTCATTTTCTATTATAATTGATTTCATTCAAACTCCTACATAATTTATTATTTCAAACATCGGTAAATACATAGCAATGAGAATAACAGCGACTATAGAGCCTATAAATAAAATTAGTATTGGTTCTGCCAAACTCATTATGTTTTCCAGGCGATAATCAAATTCCTTAGAATAATAATCACTGATTAAGTAAAAGACTTTGCCTAGCTCGGCGCTTTCTTCCCCGGCGGCAAGCAAACGCGTAAATGTCATATCAAAGAAAATAGAGTTTCCAATATTTGATGCCATGCTTTCACCCCTTATCATTTTCTTTACCAGGCTTGTAATTTCATTTCGAAAAACGGAATTCGTTGAGATATTTTTTGATATCTTTAACGCTTCCAAAAGACTGATGCCGTTTTTTAACAAAACCGACATGCTTAATGAAAATCTGGCAAGCAGGTTTTTCACAAATAAATCACTTATGTACGGCAAATGTATAATAAACTTGTCGGTAAAATTAATTTTTATGTAGTTCGATCTGGAAGCAATTCTTATGATAACGAATAAAATCATAAACGTAATCAGAACAGTAATTGAATTTTCCAAGAAGAAATTACTGGTTGAAAGCAAAACCTCGGTTACCGGAGGTAACTTAGCCTTTACGGACTTAAACAAAGATTCAAAAGTTGGAATCAAGAAAAACATCATAAAGGCAATTACACTTATGGACACCAGCAGTATAAAGACCGGATACCGGCTTGCCTGCGAGATTTTCTTTTTTAAAAGAAAAAATTTTTCCTGGTAGTCTGTATACTGTGTAAGTACATCCGCTATATTTCCTGTTTCTTCGCCTATTTTTAGATTAGAAATATAGATATCGGAAAAAATATCGGGATGCTTGGAAAAACTTTTTGAAAGCGAATTACCTGCCTTGAGATTTTTTTCTATGCCTTTAAGTAAATCTTTTAATTTGGAATTTTGTGTTTGTCTTGCGATTAATTCGAGAGCGGAAATTATAGGAATTCTTGCTATTAGCAATAAGCTAAGTACTCTATTTAATTCAATAATTTCTTTATTTGTAATTCTATTGAACATAATCTTCAGCCACATTTTTAAAATTGTTCTTTAAATACTTGGGATTTTCATAAAACATTACATACTTTTTGCCTGCCAGTTCTATGGTAAGTCTAATACGCTTAATATCTGAGGAAGTAAAATTAAAGATACTGCCGTTTACCGGGTCTGAATATAAAACGCCGTTACTAATGACAATTTCTTCTTCTTCATTAAAGAGAGATAATTCATTACTAGCAACTTTACCTATGTTTATCAATCCATTGTTAAATACCCCGTTATTGGAAAAATATGTTGTATCTGTCCGATTGATTATTAGGATAAAAGAATTGTCTTTTTCCTGCAAAATGTAAGTCTCCGATTTCTGCAGCCCTGAATACAGCATTGATAAAAAAGTATTGATCAGCATTTTATTTTCTATTTGCTTAATTGAAGAAGATGTCAATTTCGAAGCAAATAGGTAGGTAGAGATTAGCAACGATATTAGTATAAAAGAAAGATTAATTCCAACTAATATTTCGACTAATGTATAACCTTCTTCTCGATTCACGTTCAAATTTCTATTCCTGTTCGCCGGTTTTAGTATCATTTTATGAAAACTCCAGTTAAGCTTAATATTTCTTCTTCCTTTAAAGAGTGTGATACTTTCACTATTACCGTATGCACATTGTTTTGTACAGTGATTTTTCTAGTTATCGTTAAATTTTTATTGATATTATTATATAGAGTATCAGTAGTGATTTTATTACGAATGCAGTTGAAAATTTCTTGATTAGCCAGCGTGATCGCCTCCGATTTGTATAAAATCGAAGTATTCGTATAAATTTTCATATAGAGAGAAAACGATAGGGTAATTATTATTCCCAAGATAATAATGCCGACTAGTGTTTCAATAATGGTGCTCCCCCTATCTTCTGCTAATATATCCATGTTTCTTCCAATATTTCATAATTACCTGCTTCCTTAAAACCTATCGGATAAAGAAAAGAGTTATCCCGGCTGCTTCTGTCTATATTTAGGTTTACCATCCAGTTAATATATTCTGTTGGTTTTTTGTAATACCGTAGTCTGTAAGTATATAATGAGCCGATTATTTTACCGGTAACTTCGGCATAGTTTTCACTATACACCGTACCGTGAACAATACTATTATTAAGCTCGATTTTGCTTTTATTATCGTTAGTGCCTATAGTACTACAGAGCAATAAGATCGAACCGTTTATTATTGAAGAATTTAATTGAATCGACGTATTTAGTAATTCTTTTTGTGAAACATCAATATAAACCGCAATATCGGCAGGATAATTAAATTGGGATTTCTGTATTGTAATGTTTTTTTTAGATATTAGTTGGGTATTTGTAAACAGACAATTCTTTTGAATATTAATTCCCGATTTTGAAATGATTATGCAGTTTTGAATATTTGCATTTTCCGCCACGGTCGCAGATGAGTCACAATACAATTCTAAGTTAAGAGTTGATTCTACTTGAGATTTTATTATTAGTTTGCCGCCAACTACTAAAGTAGTTCCGGCAGCTTTATAATCGGAAAAAATTTCCCCTTCAATTGAAAGATTCCCTGAAATAAAGACTTTTTTGCCAATTAAGTGCTTAAGATTTTTTTCTGAAAAAGTGAATTCTAGTTTATTAATAGTTGTATCAAAACCTTCTTTTTTATTAGAAAACAACATAATAAATAATGAATCATTGTAAATCTTTGTATCCAGCGACACATTAGTATATAAGGAACCTTCGTGATAATTAGCAGACGAATTTTCTATACCTGAAATTTTTCCTTTAACAACCTTTTTACCTGTAAAGGAAATATCTCCGATAATAGATGTTGTGCCTGTTACGGCTAATCTCGCTTTTGGTTCGGAAAGAGTAAGAGCATTAACAAATTGCGGTACCGTGCTATTTCCGAAAACAGCACGTAGCTTTGATGAGTCCGTAGAGTTTTTCACTGTTGCCGTAGTTTCAACATAAAGCCCTTTTAATCGTTTCTCAACCAAGATATCCGTTGAATCAATTTCGATTGAGTAGGATTCTTTTGGATACTTTAAATAATGTAATTTATCCATCTCTACTGCCGATATACACAACAAATCCAACCTTTTCTTACCAACGGATTTTGCATTGCTCATATCTGTAATTAAGGCAAAGGTTATAAAGCTAATAACAAGAATTATTAGCAGTTGGCATATTATCATAACAGTAATTAAAGAGTATCCATCCTCCAACAGTAGATTCACTTTCATCCTATTTAATAACCTTTTCATATTGATGATATCGCATTTGAAAGGATTTTCTACAAAAATTCTGCGATAAAATTTAAAGAGAATACATTTGCACTTGAAGTTTAAGATAGCGAATACCAATTTAACGTTTACTTAATTCTAAATATTTACAAAAAAAATATTCATATATTGAGGAGATCATAATGAATGAATCCAAATTAAAGTCGATTTTAATTGCCAAATTGAAAGAGTTTATTTATCAAAAAATCACTTTATTTTTTGACTCAATTGGAGTTGATTTGCCCCAAGAATTTTTAAATTGTACTCAAAATGATATCCGGAGGCTTATCGAGGATTATTTGAGAAAATTAGATTGGAATAATTCCGTTGCATGGATAAAGGATCCTAAAAATAATAGTTTAAAAAATGTGTTTGGGCAGAGTATCTCTTTAGAAATAATAGATGATGCTCAGAGGGTAATATTTAATTTAGGGATTGCTGAAGTTCTCAGATGCAAAATTCAAACCTATGTTGCTTATGGCACAAAGCTCTCAGTGTATAAGCCATTTTTCTAAGCTTTAGAGAATTCTTGATAAAAAGAAAATAAAAAA
>JASFMY010000191.1:0-7353 GCA_050117315.1 Ignavibacteria bacterium | reverse complement strand
AACAGTACTTATTTTCTGTAAGCAATACTTACGTTCAATAATTATCTGCTAAGTGTTCTAATTCATAAATACGGTGACGCATTGACTTTTAATCTTAATCCACAGGGAGTAAGAGCACGATTATGAGTAAGATTAGGATACGTCATCATAATTAAGAATACGTATACTGAATGAGAGGGTAGCTTATTAGGATACCCAAAATTACTTTCAACAACCGTTGCATTCGTCATACCAAGACGGTTTATCCTCACATAAAGGCCCAATAATTCTGTCCTCTATCCATACCCAGTAACAGGACGGCGACCAATAATCTGCGGGTAATGCTCCGCTGTACATCACACAAGCACTGTTTGCACTTACCATATTCGAGTCTGAAATTTCATTAAATATGGCAGAAATGTCCTTTGTATTATATTCCATACATTCCTCCTTAGTTAATAGATTAGTTATTTAGTTTATGCACTTGAGTGCAAAGTTGTAACTATTCCAATTTATCTTTGGGATCTATCAACTTAAGTTCGGATTGGTATTCGCTGCCGATCCCTTTAAGCTTCTTAAATTCTTCATCATATTTTGTTTTGAAATCTATCCCCGGATAACCTGAAGAGTATTCAATTAACTTAGGCGGGTACTGCCCGTTGCTCCCGGGATTTAATGCATTCGCAATCGCAAGACTTTCAATAATTTTTTCTGCGGATTTAATTTTGTGTAAATAAAAAGAAGCTTTTTCAAAAGATTCCGCGGAAGATAGTTTTTCTCCGTCTTTCATCTGGGTCACTGCAAGATTGTAATAACTTTTTGCGTGGAAATCTTCAGGAACGTTTATCCATCTATTTGCTTTGTTGGCAATAAAATCAAAGATGCGCAAAGGTATTGTTCTTATACCTTTGTTATCCAGTTTGATTGCCTGTTCAAACAGTATTGTTAATAAATACTGGTAGTCGGTAAAGTCATAATATTTTGAGTAACATTCAAAAACATGATTAAAATATTCTTCCAGGTAATTTTCTATATTTCCCGGTCTGTACAAATCCCACAGGAAAGGGATAACATAATTCCATGTTTTTACAATTCTAGAGTTTTCCGCTAATGCACTCGCCGGTTTGCCGTTGGAAATTAATCCAAAGTGATGGAAGTTCTTTATATATTTTACTTTTATCTCACTATCTATCCACTCCGGAAGCCGTGCTTCTTCATTTTCGGAAATTAGATATACCGTTGTTCCGTTACTGATCTTCCTAAATAATTTTGATAACCCGTTTACAAAAGGGATTTGTGTAACACAAAACCGGCATGAATTACTGCTGGCTATAATTAACACTTCACTATTTGCCCCAATAAACTCGGAAAAATATTTTATTTTACTTATTGAATTTCTTTTACGCAGAGTTGAAAACTTTACAACTGGGTAAGAAAAAGGGAAATAAAGAAACAAAGTACAAAGGAAGAGTGAAATAAAAAGCATGTCAACAACTACCAGAAATTTCCACAAAACAAAATTGGAATTAACATTACCATAATAATATGAAAGAAGAAGCATGCATATCATTATGATATTTTCAGTAATTGAATGAGCCGGGGATCTGTGAATTAAAGCTCCAAAGCATCCGCAGTTATCTAATTCCTTACGGTGGTACCAGGTGCCTATACTAAATGAAATTAAAAGCAGAGTTGTAATAATAATTGTAACAGATGTATAGAATTGAAGAATCAGCGAAAAGCCAAGCATTAATTCAATGCCGTTTGTAAAAAAAGCAGCAAGAACAACCGGAACTCTTTTTTTTACATTTTTTAAATATAATTCTGCAACCTGTGACACGAAAAAATTGGGAGTAATCAACTTGCCGACAGCCGATATAATTAGTACGGCTCCCACTATATACCGTGACAAATCAACTAATAATTTTACGTCAATATTCAATTTAGTTACCTACTTTATCTATTTTATAGTTATAACCTAATGCTCTGCTAAACGACACTATTATAAAAGTATCCCTAGTGTCGCGCCACATTTGTGATGTCATTTCGAATCCTCGACGTAGTTTGTCGGGGTGAGAAATCTTACCCCCGTACAAATAGAGATTTCTCAGTCACACAAAACGCTCCTTCGAAATGTCAATCTTGGAGTTTACTATACTTTATTGTTGACATAACACTACCCGGATTTTACCTGTAAAATATTTTCATTTATATACCTCGCTAAAAAAAGCGGGCATGCAAAGCTTGTTGTCATGTTTAGTTTTTTCCATTCACCGTTTTCATATGTATCAACAACTTCATCGTCTACAGAGTAATCTACTTTTGTTTCTTCCCTTCTAAATACAGTTAGTCCCTTATCTCCTATTGTAGTTACCAAAGGCAGTTCGGCGGGTAATGTTTTTGTCCCGGTTGCCGAACAAAAAATTTTAATTCCCGATTCTTGGGCTTTCAGCAAAACTTCGTTCAACAAATCTTTCTGCTTGTTAATCTCCCCGCCCAGACTGAGATTTATAAAATGCGGTTTTACTTCGTCAATCATCCACCTAAGTGCTTCAATTAAACAATAACCGTTGGCTAAGTTTGTTTCGTCAAGAATTTTGGCAAAGCTGAATTTAATTCTTGAGTTGTCGCTTACATTCCGGTGAATTATGCTTGTTACCGAAGTACCGTGCGAATTCGAATCAAAAAGCTGCAGATTAACTTTTCCTTCCAGCCAGTCGCTTAAATCCATGGTATTGTAAACCCTGGATTCTAATAACTTTTTGTCGTAGTCTATTTTGAAGTAAGCCGATTTCTCCGGTAAAATTCTAAACTCATTTAGAAAATTTATATCTATCCCGCTGTCGATAACTCCGATTAAAATTTTATCGCCGTAATTCATAAAAAGATGAGGTGGATGTTATTAAATGTAACGGATGAATATATCAAATAAAATCATATAATTTAACTACCCAGTAGTGTAGTTATTAAATAATATAGAACTATCCAACGATGATTCATATTAATTAATTGTCATTTTTAAAAAATCGACACGATGCTAATGATCTTTTTTCAATTGCTTATAATTTTACACTAAACAGAGTGATATTGCTTTGGCTAAATCCCCTGCCTCTTCAGGTACAACATAAACTTTAATTCCTGCAGCATCTTCCACTTTCCTTTTGGCTGATTCAATTATTTTATCATCAATATCTATAAAGTAAGTTTCCGTCCATCTTTCGCCGTGAATTTTTCTCCCGACCAGCATTGTAAACGCAACAACTTCTGCATTGTAGGCATACAGCGCGTTCAGCTTTTCAATATATGCCAACGCATCAAGTATTATTTTAAGTTCTGTGTCAACAGAGGTTGTAAGTATAATGTAGTCAGGCTTTAAAGTGCGGAAGATTCTTGTTGAAACGTTTTTGGTTAAATCACCGTCTCTCATCTGGTCGAAAATGATCGAATTCTGACCGCCTGTTAAAATTGCGTCGCTTTCCAGTTCAAGGCTTGCAATAAGCTTTTGCTGGTATGTCATTGCTTTTTCGGGAGTGTATTCTTCATACCTTGAAAAGCTAATATCAGCACCGACCAAAATGCCGGTGGGCTCCGTAGCGTAATGAATTATTTTATTAAGCTTTTTGAGTTTTTCTCTCAGCAATATTTGCGTTGTAAATTTTCCCTGCACCGAGTCCGTACCGAATACGCCGATCACTTTTTGCGGAACTTCGTATTTATGCCCGTTTAATTCTATTTTGTCCATATCACTTTGAGTTAGGGATATCCTGTACAACCGTGAAGCAATTTCATCGGTTAAATATTTCTGCAGTGTCTCTAGTTTGAATATATCGTCATACAATAATATTACCGGCATATTTTTTTCAAAGGCTTTGAAAATTAATTTCTCAACCAAGGGTAGTTCGGATTCAAAATTAATATTACATGTAAATACAAGGGTATTAAAATCATATTTATTGACGTCGTTTAAATTATTTGTAACTAGGATTGACGCTTTCGGAATGTTTATATAATCGGCTGCATCTTCAAGCGATAATTTATCATCAAAAACAACTATGGGGTTTAACGGTGATAAATCCCGGAATCTTATTAAACTGTAACATTCCTTGTTATATTTGAAGATCGCAGTCCGGGGATTATCCGGCAAAATCTCAAGCAGTTGCTTCCTGCTGTAGATATTGTTTTTGCTTCCTTTGTTTTCTTCATACCTTGCAGGAAGTTCATCGGCAAAACCCCAGGCTTGGAAAAGTTTTTTACTCAATTTTTCGTAATCATAAACATAAACAGACATCAGCTTGTTAGCTATAACAAAAGGGATTCCTCTTTCGGGTGTTTTAAATGTAGTAGATAAATTTTTACCATGTATGCTGAACCTGTAATAAAGGTTCGGATAAAGTATAAAGTTCTGCGAGTAAACAACAAAATTTTTGTGATTTATTTTAAATGAAGTAAACGTATTGTACTTCTTGTCTTCAAGGTTATCATCCAATTCATGTCCGAGCTTGTGAACTACAAAATCAACATCTTCCAATTGACCGGGATCGGGTTCTTCATCAAGCATTACCGCGTAACTAAAGTAAGTCCAGAAAGGATCAACCGGGAAAGCGGAAATCACTTCTTTTTTCGATATCTCAATTCTTTTAATAATTTCATTTAGATAATGCATAAACTCGTCCGCTGCATATAGGCTTTGATCGGGATTCCGGTACATAAATTCATAATCGCTTGCCGCCATTTTTTCGAAAAAAGGCAGGGCTTCTTTATCATTTTTAAAATCAAGGTTCTCTTCAATAAATTTCAGCATGGAATACATCCAGCAGTTTTCCTGGTTTATCCAGACTTTGCTGTAAAAGCCTTCACCCCAGGTTGAGTAAAATAATTTTGGTATCTCGATTGTTTTAGTTAATTCAGTTTGCATTAGTGAAAACCTCCTTTAACCACCACGGACCTTCCATCCACCAGTGACCGAAAAATTCCGAGTCAAAAGCCAGTACAAAGGTTTGATTATCGTTTGTGTAATGTTTATTCTCTTCGAGAATATTGTAAAAATTCTGTGTATCGTTTTTAACTTGTTTTTTGGCTTCATCAATATTGTAAATATATTTGTCGCCCAATCTCGTTTCAGATTCCGAAACAGCATGGTATTTAAACCCGGTCCATACTCCTGAATTTTTTCTTTTTTCAGGGATAGGAACACCTAAACTTTTAAGGTAATCGTGTGATACGTCGAAACCTAAATCGCGGTAAAATTCTCTATAAACCGGGTGAGCCGGAATAGTTTTTTCCGGCGCTTTCCAGAGGTATTTACATATCCTAAAATCATGTATGTAAAGCCTTAAGCCGTTGTGCGAATAAATGCCGCTTTTTTCTTTGCCTGTAAAAAAAGCAATGCTGTTAATATTCAAAGCTGTTGCTTTAATATTATTGCCGGTTAAAATTTTTTCTATGCCGGGTGAGAAAGCGCATTCGGGCAGCCAAAAACCATCGGGCTTCCTGTTAAAGTTCTTCTCAAATTCTTCTATCCCTCTTTTTA
The DNA here is from genome assembly GCA_050117315.1 of Ignavibacteria bacterium. Classification (GTDB taxonomy): domain Bacteria; phylum Bacteroidota; class Ignavibacteria; order Ignavibacteriales; family Melioribacteraceae; genus JANQIV01. The sequence goes on along the minus strand of JASFMY010000191.1, from coordinate 1,844 downwards.
TAAAATATTCGGCAGTTGTTTTTTTATAAATAGGAAGAAAGTTGTGGTTGGGAGTTGATGTCCACAGTTGAATATTTTTTAAATTATTAATGAATTTAAGGACATCATTGTTTTCGTAAAACGAAATACACTTTTCTATTCTTTCAAGGTAAAACCCGGCAGTTTTATTCAAATTTTTCATTTCTTCTTCGCTGAAGTTCTGCCTGTTCTTTTCAACTTTATTAAAGCTTTCTAAGCTTTGTGTTCTGTCTATCTCGGCTAAAGCAACGTTTTTAAGTATTTCAAGGTATTTTAAATATCTCTCTTTACCTTCAACCATTTGTTTTAAAGTGCACGGTGTAAAGGATAAAATGATTTCGTTCCCGTTGGTATTGCAGTCTTTAATCTCGGACAGGACTTCCAGAACCGGGATATACGTTTCTGTGATTGATTCAAATATCCAGTTCTCCTGCTCTTGAAAAACTTCTCCTTCCTTCAATACATAGGGTATGTGTGTGTTTAAAATGAAAACTTTGTTTTGCTTTGCTTCAGCACTTAAGTTCTTAACAGGAATGTTGTCCAATTAGTCGCTCCTTATTTATTCAATAGTTCGTTTTAATTAAACAAAGCGACGAATCAGCCCGATCTAATTTTGAACCGAGCCGATTCGCCATAAACATCAATGATTTAAGATGTAGTCTTATGAAGACATGCATCAAAAATCCTTACGGAAGAGTATTAACAACCGTCTTCCCAGGGAGGATCTCTGTCTTCACACGGTGCATTCATCCAACCATCTTCAGTAAGCATGGTGTTGCTTGACCATGAGATTACATCAAAATCAAGGGCGCTGGAAATGGTACAGTAAGCGTGACCGCTAACCAGCTCATTGTTAGTTATCTCTTCAAACATTTCAGAGATATCTTTGTTGGTGTACTTCAAACAGCCCTCCTTTTTTTAGTTTATGATTTGTTTGTTTTAATCTACGTTGAGTAGATTAATTTTTTTAACGAGCTATTTTTTAATTTCAATTCTCAAGAATATGTTTATGTATTAATTAGAAGTGTTAACATTAAAATTTACCGAACTATTATTAATTACAAAACTACCCAAATGAGTAGATTTGATATCCGAAACATCAAACTCTTAATTATTTAGAAGCGCCCGTTGTTCGAAATGTCTCAAATGTGACAGATCACTAGTGTCATGTCAATTCTGTATTGTTATTCCGGTAATCCCCGTAGTAATACATTACGGGCAGGCTTTAAGCCCGACGTGTCGCATAGGCGTCAACTTAACATGAATGTAGTCTCCGGCGTCCCGATGATTTAATTCTTTTTGTGGAGTTTTTCGCCGTAGGGAATTTTCATAGCTTAATTAAACGGGTTTACGGTTGTCGAAATTTGGGTAATTACCGGTAAGTGGAGTAAACTCAGATTATCCATTAGAGGATTAATAATTCCTGTAATTATTTATAAAATAAGAGATTTTGCAGCAATTCCGGTTTTAACCTTTTCTAATGCATATTCGGGGTAAATATTATTTGAAGTCCGTTGGACTTCCATTATCGTAGAAAATAATAATCATATGCATTTCAAGCTTCGTAGATGCTTCATTAAATATAGTTCACAAAATTAAATTATTGCCGTATTGATTGTTTTTACAACAGAATAACAATTTATGCCGGTATTTAATAATGAAACACCTACGGTGTTTTGCCTCTTGGGGGGAATATCCTTTTTCTAATCGGGTAGGAGGCGGAGTAATCCGCCGTCCCCCCACACCACCCGGCATACGTTTCTTCGTACCAAGGCGGTTTCCAATAAGCTAACCACTCTTGTGGTTAAGGCTCTCTGTCTTTCCAA
>JASFMY010000190.1:0-7626 GCA_050117315.1 Ignavibacteria bacterium | reverse complement strand
TATTCACCGATTACAATACCGGCATCCAAGGTGAGCTGAAGATAAGGAGCAATAAATAATTCGTCATAAAAAGTTTTTGTATTGAACGTCCCGATTAAGCGGTAACTTTTATAATTAAAATCACTGTCTAGTGATGGATTGGAAATGTCTACCCGGGTAATAATCCCGTTTTCAGGAATCAACTGAATCTCGAGAGGATTCTTCATTAAAATAAAATCCAATGAAGCCTTATTATCCATGCCTTCGGTTACCGCAGGATTAGCCCTAACCTTTCTGCCGGTATTAAATATACTATGGTGGTGCAAATCCGTTAACGATTCATGTTTTTCGTTTATAAATTTTATACCCGCTGAAAAAGATTTTCCAAAATCAAAACCGATACCAAATGCAAATCCCGTTGATAGATAATAGTTGAAGTAATCATCAAATCCCAGCAAGACAGCCGCACTATTTGCAATATCCGGGTAAGGGGTTAACGACTGCCAGTTTTTTGTATAATGAAAAATTTCTGCTTCAAAGCTATCAACAAAAATATTTTTGGGGAAATAATTCAATAGAAGCTTACCCTCTGCTTTTTTCCTGTCAAATGAATAACCTAAATGTAAATTGAATTTTACGGTTTCCTCAAAAAACTCATCTTCATATTTTGTCCCGAGTAAAATTCCCGTGGCCCTGTTGTTTCTGAATAATCCGTAGTTATTTAATGCTTCCAGACCATTTAATAAAAATCCTTTTGTTGTGTCCATTTCTTCGTCCTCTTCCGGGATAAAACCGGAAAGCGGCCCGCCGAATTTAATCATCTTTTCTAATTTTTTTGTGCTGTCAAGTTCAGCATAAGCTTCAACTTCGCTCAACGTTAGAGGAATCGGCCTTATTTCTTCAATTTCATGTTTGCTTATCTCAGGTAAAATAGTATCCGTTTTTGTGGTATCGGTTGTAAAGTAACCGTATCTGATATCAACTGCATTTTCAACCGAATCAGGTATAACCCCATTAATTTTATACTCGGTTATACTGCTCAGTTGGTGAAATTCGATCGGCTCAATTGTTAATAATCCTTGAAAGCTTGCGTTAAACTTTATTTTCGATTCCACATAATTAGGAAGCCAGTAATTATTGTATTTCCCTAATTGCTGAACAAATCCCATGGAAAAATTATTTAGAAACGGGAAGCGAAGACCTTCGTTTGTTCTTAAGTTTTCACTCGTCATTGCATAGTTATCACTCTCAATAGTAATTTCACCTTCAAGCAGAGGCTGAATTTTTGATCTTGGAATTACTTTGATCAAATATATTAGGTGGGTTTCAGCTTCTATGATTTTTAATAATTTATAATCATAATGATCAAAAGCATTTTTAGCTAACGGCAAATAAAATAGACTCAAGCCTAATGATAAAGTATCGCTCCAGAAATCAATATAATAATTATCAGAAGCCCTAAAGTCAAAAAGCTCGTTACTTTTTTTAATATTCTCGGTCCTAAAAGTTGATTGAATAAATTCTTTTGCCCATTCGTTTACTTTATTGTATCCCTTTAAAAATACCTCTTCAATTACAGCGACTTCACCCGCTGAGGTTATAATTCTTTTTGAGTATGCATTGTATTCAAAATTATTTAATCCTTTCCTGTTTTCTTCTTTGCGTTTTATTGCTTCTCTTATAATTGAGTAAGCAGGATCTTCGTCAGCATTTACAACAACTTCGGGCAGTTTAATTGATTGTACTTCAAGACCGATTTTTATTGTTTCTTTTAACGGTACGCTGATTTTAAGTGAATCTGTTTTATAACCTATAAAAGAAAAAATTAATTTATAGCTTCCTTTCTTCAGTTTTAATGAAAATTGACCGTCGTAGTTAGCCGAGGTACCGGTTGTTGTTCCGGCAATTCTTACGCTTGCATAAGATAAAGGCAAAGAGGTTCCACTATCGGTTATTTTCCCTTCTACTTTAAATGATTGAGAATATATAAAACAAGAAGCTATGGAGAGGCTGATAAATATTTTGATGTATTTTTTAAAAAGCATAGTATTCCGTATAAATAAGTACGGACGATAATTAGCTGAAAATTGTTACACAAAAAAAATACTAAATCAACTTTAAGGCGCCAGTCTTTCAATTGTCCATGAACCGCCTTCCTGTAAAGTATATTTAAAACGGTCATGAAGCCGGTTTGGCCGGCCCTGCCAGAACTCAATTGTTTTAGGAACAATACGGTAACCGCCCCAAAAACTTGGCAGGGGAATTTTTTTATCTAAGAATTTTCTTTTGATCTCATCAAATTTTATTTCGAGGAGTTTACGCGAAGTAATGACCGAACTCTGCTGCGAAATCCATGCGCCGACCTGGCTTCCCCGCGGGCGGGTTGAAAAATATTTCAGCGATTCTGCTGTTGAGACTTTTTCCGCCTTACCGGTAATGACCACCTGTCTCTCAAGCAGCAGCCATGGAAATACAGCCCCAACATTAGGGTTTTCTTCTATCTGTTTTGATTTGACACTTTCGTAATTTGTGAAGAAAACAAACCCCTTTTTGTCAAACATTTTCAGCAGAACAGTTCTTACCGTAACTTCAAGTTCACTTGAAGCAGTAGCAAGGCTGAATGCGTTCGGTTCATTTATTTCTGTTTCAATTGCCTGTTTAAACCAATATTCAAATTGTTTGAAGGGATTCTTATCAAGGTCTTTTTCTGTTAATCCGTCTTTAGTATAATTTTTCCGTAGATCGCTTAAGTCCATGTGACATCCTAAAATTGAAAACAAATATAGTTATAAAGTTTTACAATTATATTTAACCAAGATAAAAATACCGCTGCTCTGCTAAAATAATGTCTTTGTCATCTCTCAACTGTGTAAATTCAAACTTAGTTGAAGTTCGGGTATAAAAAAGAAGAGACTTTAGGAAAAATATGTTAAAATATAGTTCCTCCCCAATCAAATAAGTTCTTGTTTAATTTTCGCCATTCCCTATTATGTTTTCATTTTTTTATTTATTCCTCTAAGTCATTGTTTTTCGGGTTTTTAATTTTCGCTCTGAATTGCTGAAAACAATTCTCAGAAGTTTCATGATCAATCCAAATGTTTGATAACAAATTTTTCTTTGTTAAAAACTCCCAGTACGTTTAATACTTTAAAACAAAAAAGATTACAGACGGAAATTAATTAAATAACAGCCAGCAATTTTCAATTAGTAAATTAATTCTTTTTTATTATTTTCAATGTTTTAATAAAGACTAGACTTTATGGCTGAGCTTTCCGGTAAAAAAAGTTTAAAAAAAGAATTAAAGCTGATAGATGTATTTGCAATTGCTGCGGGGACCACGCTTAGCGCAGGTTTCTTTTTACTCCCGGGTATTGCCGTCACACAATCAGGTCCGGCTCTTGTAGTAGCATACGTTATTGCTGCTATTCCTTTAATACCTTCAATGTTCAGTATAATTGAACTTGCAACTGCTATGCCCCGCGCAGGAGGCGTATATTATTTTCTGGATAGAACACTTGGCCCGCAATTCGGAACTATAGGCGGGATAGGCACATGGTTTGCTCTAATTTTAAAAGTAGCTTTTGCACTTGTAGGAATGGGAGCCTATATAAATTTATATTTCCCGGAATTATCAATTACACCAATTGCCGTTATTCTTGCAGTTCTTTTAGGAATTTTGAATTCATTCGGAACCAAAAAAAGCGGTAAGTTTCAGGTCTTTCTTGTTGCCGGTTTAATACTTTTAATAATGATTTTTGTATCGGGAGGAATGCCTGAAATAGACCTATCTAATTTTAATAATTTTTTCGGTTCCGGCTTTGAAAATATTTTATCCACTGCCGGATTGGTTTATATAAGTTATGTAGGAATTACAAAGGTTGCGAGCCTTTCGGAAGAAGTGGAAAACCCGGAAAAAAACCTTCCCAAAGGTGTAATTATAGCTATTTCAATTACTGTAATAATCTATGTACTCGGTATATCTGTAATGGTGGGCGTGTTATCCCCGGGAGGATTGTCGGGGAACTTAACTCCCGCAGCATCAACGGCAGAAGCAATTTTCGGAAAAGTCGGATCAATGTTTATAACTATTGCGGCACTACTTGCCTTCATTTCTGTTTCAAATGCCGGGATAATGAGCGCTTCGCGTTACCCGCTTGCAATGGGCAGAGATCATATAATGCCGAGATTATTCCTAAGGCTTTCCAAAACAGGCACACCTCTCTATTCTATTTTAATAACTGTCTTGATAATTATTTTTGTTCTTTTATTTCTTAATCCCTTAGGAATAGCCAAACTCGCAAGTGCTTTTCAACTGCTTATGTTTGCCCTGGTTTGTTTGGCAGTTATTGTAATGCGTGAAAGTTTAATAGAATCATATGACCCCGGTTACAAATCCCCGTTTTACCCGTGGCTTCAAATTTTCGGTATTATTTCATCTCTTTATTTAATCTTCAAAATGGGCTGGATGCCTGCCTTATTTTCTATAGCCTTGATAATTATTGCACTATTGTGGTATTACTATTACGCAAAAGATAAAGTATCCCGCAGCGGTGCTATTTATCATGTTTTTGAAAGATTGGGTCACCAGCGTTACGACGGCCTGGATTCCGAACTGCGCGGAATATTAAAAGAAAAAGGGTTACGCGAAGAAGATCCTTTTGACGAAATTGTTACAAGAAGCATGGTACTGGATTTAACTAAACCGGAAGAATTCGAAAATGTTGTTGATCAAGTTTCATCAAAACTTTCCGGGATATTACCTTTAAGTAAAAAAGAAATCATACAACAAATTATGGACGGTACGCGAGTCGGTGCAACTCCCGTAACGCATGGGGTGGCGCTTCCTCATTTTAGAGTTGAAGGAATTTTGCACGCATACATGGTTTTGGTAAGGGCGGTAGAAGGAATAAAAATCCAAATTTATAATCCGCTCACCCAGGAAGAAGAAGATGAAACAATAGTTAACGCTATTTTCTTTCTTGTTAGCCCTGAAAGTAATCCTGCACAGCATTTGCGCATACTTGCAAGAATTGCCGGAAGAGTTGATGAAGAAAGCTTTACCAAAGAATGGATTAACGCTGAGAATGAAAACGAGTTAAAGGAAGCATTATTGCATGACGAAAGATTTATGACACTCACTATTACCAAAGATGATGTAAGTGAAATAATGATTGGAAAACAACTGCATGAAATTACCATCCCCCAGGGATGCCTTGTTGCATTATTAAGAAGAGAAGACCACTCGATAATTCCAAAAGGGAACACAGTACTTGAAGCAGGCGACAGGCTTACAATTATCGGCGATCCTTCTGCAATGAAAGAAATGAATAAATTATATAAAAAGGAATGGCTTTAGTACCCAAGTTTTTCTGCAATCCAAAATTTGATAACTGCCTGCCGCGTGATGCCTAATTTTCTTGCTTCTTTATCTAAAGAAGAAATCATCCAAACGGGAAAATCTACATTGATTCTTTTTGTTTCATGTCCCGGCCTAAATTTTGACAGATCAAGATTATCCATTATTTCTTCATTATTATCAAATTTTTTGTCAAAGTCTTCAGCTTTCATAGATTTCTTTTTCATTTTCTCTTGATCTCCTTACGGAAATAATTCTGATATTTTCTTTTCTTATTGTATAAATGGCAGACCAACAAATATTATTTATTTTCCCGATTATTAGATATCTCGGCTCATTAACATTTTTGGCAGGAATTATTATCCTATCTGGATCCGCCCAGATTAATTCCTGACTTGTCCGGGGCAAAATTTTCCAAAAATAAGTTATTGTTTTTAAATAAGTTACGGATGTAAAAGCAGCAATTTGTCGCACTAAGGGGCTCGCACCCCCTAACTCTTAATAAATTCAACGTTTTCAAGGTTTTCAATAAAATAAATTCATAGTAAACTTTTTTGCCTTTATTTTTCAATATGTTACAACGAGCAAAACAAATCTTTGTCGCACTAATTTGGACAAGTCAGGAGATATCTCGGCTCATTAACATTTTTGGCAGGAATTATTATCCTATCTGGATCCGCCCAGATTAATTGAGCTTCTTTGAAATCAATCCCGTGTTTTTCTTTGTTTGACCTACTTTTCTCTTTGTCAAATTCAAATTTCATTTGAGTAAAAATTATATATATATTATATCATTTCCAATCATTATTTTCAATTTAAAATTTGAATTAAATTAACAGGCTTACAACCACCGGTGACCCGTTCGTAACGTCATACTTTATTTATATGTTTTAGTTTGATTCCTTTTTCTAAAAATGTAAATAAACCGTTTAAAATAATTGTCATGAGGAACTTTATTACTTTTTCTCAGACAGTATCAAGATATTTTTCTATCTTTCGGATAATAAACGGTTTACCAAATCCGTTCCCATATTGACAGCTTTGTTGAAAAACTGACGAATTATTACATTATATTATTTTGAAAGTCTCTCAACAATTGAATCAAACGGGATATATCTGTATTTTTCATATTACTCAATTGAAAATAAGGCTTAAAAAAATGACAAAACTATTATCAAAAAATGACGTAATGAAAATTCTTACAATCAGGGATACTATCGATATCCTCGAAAAAGCATTTATCGATCTAGCTGAAGGCAAAGCAAATATGCCTCAACGCACGCCGATAACGGCACCCGGCTATAACGGACTTGCATTGTTTATGCCTGCATATTTGGAAGGAATGGGTGCTTTAGGTACAAAAGTAGTAACGGTTTATAAAGACAATCCCGTAAAATTTGATCTGCCGAATGTTATGGGAACAATTCTAATTTTAGATGAAAAGACAGGTGCGCCTAAAGCAATAATGGACGGCGGCTTTATAACGGCAATGAGAACCGGCGCAGTAGCAGGACTCGCTTCAAAATACCTTGCAAGAAAAAAATCCGAGGTACATACTTTATTCGGAATCGGCGGTATGGCTAAAACACATGTTCTTGCAGTAGACGCTGTTAGAGATATTAAAAAACTCAACCTGGTTTCTTTGGACACGGTAGAAAAGAAAGAGAACTTTAAAGCAGAATTGCAAAAAGAAATTACCAGTGAAATCGAAATTGTAGAAAAACCATTAAGCGCGCTTAAAGAATCCGATATTATTACTTTGATTACAACAGCCAAAGAACCGATAATTGATTTTAAATGGATACAGCCCGGAGCGCATATTAACGGTATTGGAGCGCATGCCCCGGCAATGAGAGAAATTGATACGGCTACAGTTGCAAACTCAAAAATAGTATGTGATTTTGTTGATGCATGCAAAGCGGAAGCAGGAGACTTGATTATTCCCGTTGAGGAAGGTAAATGGAACTGGGGTAAAGTTCACGGTTCACTCGGCGACGTAATAACAAATAAAATTACATCAAGAGAAAATGACCTGGAAATTACCTTATTCAAGAGTGTGGGATTGGCAATTCAAGATATATCGACGGCACACCATGTTTATCAAAAGGCTGTTGAGCTAGGTACCGGAATCGAGTTTAGTTTTTAGTAAAAGTTACATTTGCAAAAGGGAAACTGTCAAATTATATTGTATAGTTTTAATAGTATCCGGAAAAGTTTCCCTTTGATCTTCAACTACAAATTCCTATGTAAACTTTTTCAATTGACATAATTCCTTTGAAAGTCTTTGTGCG
>JASFMY010000189.1:0-7692 GCA_050117315.1 Ignavibacteria bacterium | reverse complement strand
TTGGACTACTTGCCTTTTGAACTGCTCGCTGTAATGTTGTGATTTTTCTTTTTTCATTTTTTGTCCTGTTTTTGGTTGACTTTTTTTGTCAACCTATTTCAGGACTATACAGAGATGATGTCATTTCGAATCCCCGACGTTGTTTGTCGGGATGTCCATAGGACTCCCACGGAGAGAAATCTGAAACCCGGACAGATAGAGATTTCTCTCCGAAGGAGTCCTTGGGACAGTCACATAAAACGTTCCTTCGAAATGTCAACGGAAAAGGAAAAGCCGTTTTGTAAAACCTCAAAACATTCAAGCAATCGAGGTTTTCATAACATTGATACGGCTTATCCTTTATTAAAATTATTTACAGCGTTGCTGCTTTAATTTCGTCGGCAGTAAGAATTTTTTCAAAGTCAAGAAGAATAAGAAGTTTGTCTTCCAACTTACCGACGGCGGTAATAAAATCGGAATCAATACCTGCAACCATTTCCGGTGGAGCTTCGGTTATGTTTTGGGGAATCCTCAAAACTTCGCTAACCGAATCAACTACAAAACCAAGAGTTGTACTATTAATTTCAACTACAATTATTCGGGTACCGTTGTTATACTCAATCTTCTGGTGGCCTAGTTTTATTCTCAAATCGATTACGGGGATTACTCTTCCCCGTAAATTTATAACTCCCTCTACAAAATCGGGAGCATTAGGAACCTTTGTGATCGGTACCATTCTAATTATTTCCTGTACTTTAAGAATATCAACTCCGAACTCTTCTGTATCTATGCGAAAACTTACAAGTTGGAGTATCTCCTGCACTTCGCTTTGTTTTTCTATTTGATTTTCCATTGCTTCCTCTTTTGTAAATTCAACTTATCCCTCTACCAAATATTTTTTGTCGTCGTCAAAAAACATATTTCCTTTAGAGACAGCTTTTGAAGTATAGCCGGAATTCTCGCTTAGTCTGAATCTTGAGACCATTTCGTTTAAGCTGTTGGTTAAGCAATTCAGATCTTCAGCGGCATGGGCTACCTGCTGGGCGCTTGCGGCACTTTGTTCAGTTACACTACTTATCGATTCTATGTTTTTACTTATTTGTTCAGCAGTGCTGGATTGTTCCAGGCTTGCAGTAGCAACCTGAGTTATAAGATCAACGACCTCTTCGGCTCCGCTTATAATTTCTGTAAGAGACTTACCGGCTTTATCGGCCAATTGTCTTCCTTTCTCAACCTCTTCAGTTCCAAGCTCCATGGATTTTACTGCGCCGTTTGTATCCTTTTGTATTTGTTTAATCATATCCGCAATTTCCTGGGTAGCCTTTGTAGTTCTTTCAGCCAACTTTCTTACCTCATCTGCAACAACTGCAAAACCGCGTCCTTGTTCCCCCGCTCTAGCGGCTTCAATAGCTGCATTTAAAGCCAGCAGATTTGTCTGATCGGCTATATCATTAATCACCTGGACAATTTCTCCAATTTGATCGCTGCTTTTACCGAGTTCCTGTACCGTATCAGCAGAACGTTTTACTACTTCGGCAATTCTTATCATTCCCTCTACCGTTTTTTTTACTACTTCTCCGCCCTCTTTGGCGACATTGCCGGACTTCCTTGCAGCATTTGCAGCATTATCAGTATTTTGGGAAGTTTCAATAATTGTTTTCGTCATTTCTTCAACGGCAGTGGCTACTTCATTAGTTTGCGAACTTTGTTCGTGAGCTCCCGAAGCCATTTCTTCACTCGCAGATGAAATTTGTTCGCTTGCACTTGCGGTTGCACTTACTGCATCGGTAACCTGTTTAACAATATTTTCTAAAGATTCTCCTACATTATTTATTTGTCCCTGGTAACCTTTATAGTTATTATAATATTCTCCCGTCATTCGAACCGTTAAGTCACCTTTGGCAACTTCATCCAGAACAGTAGTACCTTTGCGGATTACGGTAAGTATTGTAAATACCGATTTATTAAATCCTTCTACAATAGTTTTGTAACCGCCTTTAAATTTATTTGCGTCTCCCTGGTATTCGGTATGCCCGTCTTGATATTTTTCTATCATTATATCTGTTTCTGTTTTTAGTTCGTTGAGCGTGGTTACTATTTTCTGTAAGCTGGGTCCTATTTCATCCTTAGAACTTTGTATTGGAACTTGAAGATTGACCTCACCGTCTGCAACCTTATACATTAATGTGACAAAGCCATGCAGCGTATCGGCAAACTTGTTTAGGGATTTCGACATTTCTCCTATTTCATCGTTAGGATAGTCGCTCAACCGCATTTTTAAGCTACCCTGATTTAATTCATCCAGCATTTCTTTTGCTTTAAAGATCGGGTTAATTATAATCCTGGATAGATAGTAGATGATACCAATAACTACAAATAGAGCTACCGCCGCTAATATAAGGGAATTCCTAATGCCTTTATTCATATCGGCAAAAATTACGTCATCAGGTATTGCAATGGTTAAATTCCATGGAGTGTCTGTATCTCCTACTTTAATCGGGCTAGCTAAAATTTCAGTATCGGACTTATATATATCAACATATGTAGTAAAATGAATTTCTTCCCCCTTTTCCATAGCAGCTACGAAACCCGATATTTTATCTCCCGCCATATCTTTTTCGGTTTTGCGCGCATTTTTCCCTATTCTTGACGTATCAAAATGACCGGTAACCATACCAAGGTTTGAAAACAATGCAGCTACCCCAACATCGTAAGGTTTTATTTCCGCAACCAGTTCCTGGAAATAATCCAAGGTTAGGTTAACACCAACAGCACCTACAAACAATCCGTCTTTTATAATAGGCACAGCTAACGTTGTACTTAGAACTTTTTTACCGTTAAAAGTATGTATGGCCGGTTCGGTAATAATTTCTTTCCCTTTGCTTTTTACAATGGAGTAGTAATTATCCGTACTCTCGTTTTTATAGCTATTTAAATGAGTTAGTGTTATTACTCCGTTTTCATTTACCATATTGGGAATAAACCTTCCCGTTTCATCATGTCCTTCTTTAAACTTGTTATAGTCATCCATGCCGTCCAGAGCGTTTCTTTCCCAGCATGTCCATATGCTTGAATATCTTGTATTTGCCTTTAGTGTTGCTTGTAGAATTTGAATAAAGGCATTTCTTCTCTGTTCTTTTGGTATTGATTCAAATGCTTCAAAACCGGAAGCCAACGTTTTTGCCGTGTATAAAGCTTTGTTCAAATCATTTGAAATTTTTTCCGCATTGCATCTGGCAAGTTCCCATGCATGATCAAGGGCCTCTTTTTGAGCATTATTCTGCCAATCGCTGAAAACTACGTACAGTACCAATATAAAACTTAAAACGACAATAGAACTTATGCTTACAATGAGTTTAGCTCTTAGGTGCATGTTCTTAAATAACGTTTTCATTTTTTCTCCAATGTTTAATATTTGTAGATATACTTAATTTCAGTGTAGTTAAAAGGAGACGTCGTTTGAAATACAAACTGGTATCGAGTATTATTTATTACCCGCAACGGGTAATATGATTTTGATAACGATAGAAGATAATTTTCTATCTTCTATTTTCAGTTCACCTTTAACTAAATTTAATATCTTTAATATTTCTGTAATCCTCTGGTTGTTAAACCTACTGTTTGTCTGTTTCAGATCATTTATACTTTTGATCTTCTGTTTAATTGAAGGATTTTTATCAGCTTTGATAAACAGGAAATATCGGTCGTTATGCTTTTTTCCTCCTACCGTAACTTTTGACGACGGCCTAAAATATTCTGCTCCGAATTTCCATACCTCCGCAATCAAGATGCGAAGGTAATCTTCATGCATACCTAAAGTTACTTCCTCAATTACGGAGACGATGTGCAAATTGAGAGAATTTACGTAGTAGTTTTTCTTTGTTATTTCGCAAAAAAAACTATCACTAAACTTTCCGGTTGCAAATAAACTGCCGGTTGTGTCTTCTCTTCCCCCAAAATGATATTCAAAAAACAAGAGGATTGATTCAATGGCCTCGGTTAAGCGATTGGAGGACATTTCTATTCTTCCCACCATTTCTCGTATTTCTTCTTCTGTCAATTCCTTATCTGTCATAATCATTTGAGAATACGACATAATAGATGCAAGAGGTGTCCTGAGTTCATGTGCGAGATAGTGACCAATACTTTCGACGGAGGAACGTGAATCTCTAATTATATTTTCCTGTTTTGTATATTCCTCTTCTGATTTTAAAATACTTTCCGGGCTAACTAAAACCCATCTATCGTGCATCATAGTAAACAATTATATTATATGTTACCGGTATTCTCGACAAAAAAAAATTGGGCTTAAGCAAGAATGTTTCCAGAGGTCAATCTAGTATCACGTACGGTCTATATCATCAAAAATTCGTAATTGACATCTTTGAATTTTTTATAAAACCTGCGGCTAACTGTTAGAACTGTATCGGACTTACAGAGGTATATTTGGTAAGATGTACCGGGGCCTCTTTGCATTTTTTTTATATAGTTTATGTTCACCAAAGTAGAGCGGTGAATACGGATAAACATGCCGGAAGGAAGTATTTTTTCCCATTTATTTAAGGCTTTTTTTATAAAGAACTGTTTATCACCTTCCACAAAAATACTTGAGTACTGGCGCTCGGCTGAGATATACATAATTTTTTCCACCTGAACAGGAATGGAACGATTCCGTATCTTAAAGAATATTCTGCTTTCTGGAGAATATTGTGTATTAGTAATGGATTCATATTTGGAAAGGCGAGTTTCGATTGCCGTGAGCAGTTCATCGATATGAAACGGCTTAATAAGGTAATCATCGGCACCTAAACACATTCCTTTACGGAAGTCTTTGTACCCTACTTTAGCCGTAAGAAATATGAAAGGTATCTTCACCTTTAGATTTTTAATAACTTGGTATCCGTCTGCTTCCGGCATAATAATGTCGCATAGAACAAGGTCGGGCTTCCACTCTTCAATTTTTTTTATCCCTTCCTTTCCGTTGGGAGCCAATTCTACCTTATATTCTTCGGCTTCAAGAAGCAGCCTTATGTTATCTCTTATTTCCTCTTCGTCCTCAATCACCAAAATTTTTTTTTTCATAACCGCACCCGATTCGGACATGATTTTTCTATTAGAACTTTCTTTGTTCAAACATCACAAATTCCCCATTATTTATATAATCGTACCGAATTCAGAGTTATTAAGGAAAAGGTTTCAAGAGGTTATTTTGGGTTCCAAACGAAAGGAGAAGGAATTAATTAGAGAAAAAATATGCAGTATTTCATACATTACTTTCTTTGAAGGCAAGCCTGTCATATTGTTGTTATAGCTTTATCCGAAAACCGTCTTGTTTTTACTTCTTCCAAAGAGGTAATATTACTTTGAATGTTGTTCCGATGCCTTCCCTGCTTTCAAAATGGATTTGTCCCTTTACAAGGGTAATTATTTTTTTTGTTATTGTAAGTCCAAGTCCTGTTCCTCTAATATTGATTGTATTATTACTTCTGAAGAAAGCTCTGTAAACCGATGCCCTGTCTTTGGGAGGTATACCGATACCTTCATCCGAAATTTCAATAAAAATACTCTCTTTATTTGCAGATACTTTTAATTCTATCTTCCCCCCTCCGGGAGAATATTTAACGGCATTTGACAATAGATTCATTAAAATATGTTTGATTATCCTTCCGTCGTAAAAATAGTAATTACAATCGAGATTGATATCATGCAAAAAAATGTGCCGGGGAACAAGAAGCAAACGGATATCTTCGATAACGTTGTCACAAATCCGACGTAAGTTTATATTTTGCGGGTCAAAGCTTATACCGTTTGTTTCAGTACCGCATAAAGCAACTAAGGTATCGAGCATTTCGTTAAGATATTCTATATTATGTTTAATACGACTCAATTGGTTATTGCAAATTTCATTATCCCATTTGTTACTGTATCTTTCGAGAAGCTGTGCAGACAAAGAAACAGTTGTCAAAGGTGCTCTAAATTCGTGCGATATAAACGAAATTAAACCGGCTTTTAATTCATCCTGTTCTTTTTCTCCAGTTTCTTCTTTTCTTTTGAGTTTCAGTTTTTCTATGTATTGATTCAATTTAATTTCTTTTTTTAATTGTTTCGTTATATCTTTCGCAACTATTAAAATTCCTATAGATGCTCCGTTGTATAAAATCAAGTTCGACACAATGTCAAAAATCCTGTTTGACGATTCAACTTCTAATCTCTGCCGAACTTTTTTTTCTATTAAAGTTTTTCTACAAAGCGCGGAGATTTTTTCTGCATTAGTCTCAGGCAATAATTCATCTATTCCTTTCCCGGAACGTATTTCCATTTTATAATTTTTAAGTATATATCTCTTAAAAGCAGAATTATACTTCAAGAGTCCGAATCTTTCTGGGTCTATACTAAATATTAGGTCGTCAATACTTTCAATGAAAGCAGTAAAACCTGCTTCGGTCTCCCCAAGTTTTATATCGGCAGATTTACGTTCGGTTATATCTCTTATTGCTACATTAAGTCCTTGAATCTTATCATTTGAAAAAATATGCGACAGGGCATACAGTTCACTCCAGAAACAAGTTCCGTCCTCCCGCTGCATCAAATATTCTTTGGGAGGAAGCCTTTCTCCTTTAAAACATCTTTTTAGTCTCTCATAATAAATATCTGAAAACGAATGGGATATATACTCCGATAGTTTTCTACCTATTCCCGCCGCTTTCCGAATCCCCATTATTTTACAGGCAGGTTCGGATATATATATAATTGCACTACAGGTATTAATTGTAACTATTCCAATATGAGAATTTTCAATTACTTCCTTATCAAGTATTATAGAAGAATGTGAATTTTCTAAGTGGGAACATCGTGGTGTTTGGGAGTTCATGATAAAGGATACTGGGAAATTTTCAAAATTAGCAACTTTAAATTACTAATAATGGATGAATCCGCAAGATCAGAACCAGGCACTGTGTACTGCAAAGTGTAAGTCGGCATAAGCCTTTAACTACATATAATTAGCTTACTCTTTTCCGTTCTTCCTACTTAGATTTGTTCATAGAATTGTGATTGCCCGTCGGCTGATCTCTGTAATTCTTGTGAGATCATAGGCGTGCTTACTTTGTCCACTGCTTTTTAGCGGGAAGATATTAGAGCATTACCTTTTATTAGCAGCGTAATAACGTCTATAACATCCCCAAACTAAATTCCGCCGAGTTTCTTAACGTGGGAGGTTTTCAGAATCCCGAAGTTTTGATAAAGAAAATTAATTCAGTCCGCACATTCCGTTTGCACAGCTTGGTGCCGAGGGTACCCCGCATGATCCGTTTGCACAACCGCCGTCAAACGAAGGTGTTAATTCAACGGAAGCAAATGAAGAAAACAACTTTTTGCTTTTTTCTGAACCGCATGACGGGCATTCGATTTTTTCCCGGCTGTTTAATGATTTATGGTATACTTCATATTTGCTGTTGCAGTCGCTGCACTGGTATTCAAATACAGGCATAATATTTCTCCGGTAATTTTTTTTAATTTCTTACTTGAGAAACCCGTTTTCTTTAAGAAAACGGGTTTCTAATAGAGTTTCTGCAAAATTAGATATCTTGAAGCGTCCTGAAAAAGGTTGACTGTATTATTAGATATTTTTGTTAAATAAATATAGTCATTCTTATAGTTTTATTCTATCGATCAGCTAGCTGATCGATAGAATAATTTTTGCCGTAATAATTT
>JASFMY010000188.1:0-7805 GCA_050117315.1 Ignavibacteria bacterium | reverse complement strand
TTTTCCTCTTATTAAGTGCACATGTTTTTTCTTCAATTTATTATTTCTCTTGCACTTTTTCAGGGTTTTATTCACCTATCTTATTATTTTTTAAGCTCTTATTTGCTTTTCAGCAAGCCCGAACTTAGTCCTTCGTTTTGGTGATTTCTCGGGTAAATTTTGTAAAATATATACTTGACATGACTCTAGCTATAATTATAAACTTTTGTTTGGAAACTTACGGAAAATGTAGAGCCGATATTTTTCCGGCTTTTAACTTCAATTTCAGCGTTATTCAGTTCGCAATATTTTTTAACTAAAGCCAACCCCAGGCCGTTACCTTCAAATTTCCTGGTGTACCCTTTTTCTTCCTGGCTGAATGCTGAAAATAACTGCGGCAGGTAATCCTCGGAAATACCGATACCGGTATCAACTATTTTTATAGTTAATTTATCTTCAAATTGTTGTAAAACGATATCTATTTTACCCTCAATCGTGTATTTAATCGCATTATCTATCAAGTTCTGAAATATCTGGAATACGGTGTATTCATCCGCCGTAATTATAGTATTCTCGGCTTCGTTTATAATACTTAGCTCCAGTCCTTTATCTTTGGCAGCATGTTTATATTCGGCATAAATATTTAAAATTACGTCTTCCAAAATATCTATTGATTTTTCATTGTAATCATAGCTGCCGGATTGTATTTCGGACATATTAAGAATTAAATCTATAGTTCTGATTATTCTTTTGCCTGCATTTTTTATTGAATGAAAGCTTGTATGCATCTCCATGTCAACTTTCTCACTTAATTCCTCCCTAAGCAAGCTCGTAAAACTTAGAATTACGTTTATAGGTGTTCTGATTTCATGTGATACCTGGGCTAAAAATTCCGATTTAAGTTTATTTGCAGCTACAGCCTTTTCTCTTGATTTTATTATTTCTTTTTGAATTTTTCTTTGTTCGGTAACATCACGGAAATACCATACTCTTCCGTAATATGTGTCATCAGGACTGATGATCGAAACAGAGTACCTTTCATAAATTTTATCATTTTTCAGGTGAAGAACATCATAGCTTTTTTCAGAAGGGTTATCATAGAGGAATTTTACTTTCTGCATATAATCTTCGTTATCTCTCAAACTATCTTGAATGGCCACCTGTGCAAGTTCATCCGATTTTAATTCTATTACATCACCCGGAATATTCCACATTTCAATAAATTTTTTATTAAGTGTAAGTATTTTCCCTTTTGTATCAACTATTAAAATTCCGTCTATGGATGTATTCAATTGTGTTCTCAAAAGCGAATTGGAAAAATTCAACGACTCTTCGGTTTTTTTGCGGCGGGTTATATCGGTAATAAATCCTTCCATATAAACCAGCTCTCCTTTTTCGTTTCTAACACCCCTGGAATTTATCGATACCCAGATTTTTGATTTATCTTTTTTATAAAGCTGGATCTCATAATTTTCCACCGTATCGTTTTCGTTAAAGATTTTCACCAACTCGTCGCGCCTTCCCTGATCAACGTAAAGCTTACTGCTCATATGTTGCTTAAGTACTTTTTCGTCATCAAAACCGAGTATTTTTGCTAATGAAGGATTAGCGTTGAGAATTCTACCATCAATCCCTGTCTGGTAAATCCCTTCAACAGCATTATCAAAAATTGTTTTGTACTTTTCTTCGGCTTCTTTTAATTCAATCATTCTTCTTTTCAAATTTGACGCCATTTCATTGAACGAAAGGGTCAATCCTCCAATCTCGTCGTTATAAATTACCCTCGCTTTTGTATCAAGGTTACCCTGTCTTATCTCGTTGGAAACTATTGTAAGATTTTTGATAGGAACAATAATTGCGAAGTATATGAACGTTATAACTACCACGAATAAAAAAATAACCGTTATAACCGAGCCTATTATAAATTGAGTTCTAAACTTGTTTATTGGTTTGATAACAACCTCTTCAGGTATTTCAATGGCAAAATACCAATCAAGTATATCAAGTTTATTATAGAATGAATAATAGGATTTGCCGTTTAAGTTGTATATCGCAAGGTTTAATTCTTTCCTGTTATTTTTATCGTTTTCTATTATTTCGCTTATTACTTTGTCAAATTCCTTGTTAAGGTTTTTTGTATTCAAAGGAGTGCCCATTTCAGCAGTTTTAATTAATTTGTCGAGATAATTGGGATGGACAATAATATTTCCTTTTGAATCAAATAGGTAAACATACCCGGAGTTGTAATAATTTTTGTCTTTTACAGATTTATAAATGTCGTCTAAAAAAATATCATGCCCAACAATACCTATAAATTCATCATCAATATAAATGGGAGTAATTAAACTCGTCATCCAGTGTTTCCAGATCGAATCATAATAAGGGTTTGTCCAGCAGGGTTTTCTTTCAGGGTTATTTTCCGGAGTGGCAATTTTATAAAATAGATCTTTGCTAAAATCATGGTCGGGTTCAACTTCAAGAGCCCAATCTTTCCTGTAAATTCTTATCAACTGCTCCTTTGTAATTAAATACATATTAGAAACAAAAGGGGCAATAGCTTTAACATAGTTGTCAAATTTTTCTTCCGTAGCTACAATAATTTTTTTTACTCTATCATTTAATTCTGTTTTATTGGATAAAAACACTCCGGATATATCATCGTTCTCAAAACTATTTAAATTGGTCCTCAAAGCTTTATTTATTATTTGATACCGTTTGCTAAATTCAAAATCATCTACAACAACTTTTCTGTTTATCCATTCTGTAATTGTTTCTGCAGAATTAATTCCAATTTTTTCAAATTCCCTGAACTTCAGGTTCATATCTTGTGCTTCTTCCATGATTAAAGTATTCATGGAATTTTTTATATCATCGTGGATATTTTTTTCAAGAATATTTTGAGTTAGATAACCAATGGAAAAAAGAAAGATAAGAAACACGAACGAGGTAAAGAGAATAACTTTTTGAATTAATTTAAGTCTCCTCGAATATTTGGAAATACCAATTTTCAGAATTCTTCTCCTTTTTTTCCAATAATCTCCAAATAAAACACATCCTTAAAATAAGGAAATATTTTATTAATAAGAGTAAAATATCCCAAAACTCTTAATAATATAATATGAAATTACTACTAAGTTTCTTGCGTCTTGAATGAAAAACCGGAAAAAACAAACAGAATCTTTAATACCAAGTATGGAATTGCAGTACAAATGTATTGTTGGTTAATTCCGGTTCCTCAATATACTGGAATTGCGGCCTTATTTCAAAAAGCTATAAAACTTATAATTTCCTCTGCTAATCAAATTTGTTGCTTACACAACAAATCAATAAGGACAAAGTTTACTTAATAAGAAACTTATGAACTAAATAATGAATATAACGACAGCAGATGATTTCAATTCAACAAAGAGAATCATTTTTTCAAAAAAAGTTATATAAATCAATTATTTTGTATTTTGCAGTACTAAATAAATTTTAGCTGGAATGAGGTTTTTATGCAATTCCGATCTATCCCTATTTTGTTTTTAATCATCTTCAACTTAAATATCGTCTCCCAAGTCGGTGAAACTCCTATTAAAGTATTCGGGTATTTTCAAACTACGTTTACTCATTCACGGGAAGATGTAGGTAAATCCGAATCAACTTCGTTTAACATACAGCAGCTAAATATAATTCTTCAAAAAGATCTGGCGAAAAAGTGGACTGCATTTACAAACCTTGAATTTGTCAATACATTCTCATCAAGCAAACTTTGGGGTGATTTTAATCTTGATGAAGTTTGGGTAAGATACAGGCATGATTCAAGGCTTATTTTAAAACTCGGTTTGTCAGTACCTATCTTTAATAATTTTAACGAAATAAATAATAAAACCCCGGTAATGCCTTATATAATCAGACCTATTGCTTATGAAACTTCCTTCGGTGAATTTATTGACATAGAGGAATACGTTCCCCAGCGTACTTTTGTTCAGGCATACGGACATCTTACTTTTGACGACATAAAACTTGATTATGCTTTTCATCTCGGCAACAGCCCGAATATAAGCAGCAGGGATCAAATTGGGCAGCAAAGCGGTACCGATACAACAAAGTTATTTTCTTACGGAGGAAGACTCGGAATTAGAAAAAACGGTTTAAAATTTGGGATCTCGGGTTCGTATGATCGTCTGAATAACTATAAAGAAAAAACTGTGGAATCAGCTTCTTCTAGTATTGTTTTACCGGATGATTTGCGGAACGAACTGCCGAGATATAGGGTTGGCTCCGACTTATCATTTTTTATTGATAACTTTTTCTTTGAAGGTGAATTTATAAATGTAATTTACGACGATAAGCATCCGTTATTCAAATTAGATAAAACATTTTATTACGCAACAGTAGGTTATAATTTCTGCGAAGATATTATAGGATATATAACATACTGGCGTACAAAAGAATATAAAACCTCGAAATCAAATGAATCCGATCCCGATACTTATTCAACATTAAAAATACCCGGGCTTGGGATTTCATATGATTTAAACGATAGAACCAGGCTAAAATTACAATTTGCTCCGGTGGAATATAAAACTACCGGCTCGGAAGATGCTAGCAGTTCATTTACTTTTTTTGGTCTGGCAATATCAGTATTTTTTTAAGAAACCGGTTACTTAATGAGAAAATTTTTACTAATTATTTCTTTAATCATACTAACGTCTATATACAGTAAAGCTCAGATTGCTGTTATTGCAAATAAATCCGTCCCCGAAAAAAGTATAAGCAAATCGGAGCTGCTCGATTTATATTCAGGTGATATTAAATGGTGGGACAACGGTGAACCGGTAATTATATTTGATCTAAAGAAAAATGATGATATAAAATCCGACTTTTACTCATTTATAGGTAAAACTCCTTCAAGAATGAAAACAATCTGGATGAAGAAAATGCTTTCGGGTGAAGGCGACCCGCCGGATGCATTGGATTCGGAAAAAGAGATGCTTCATTTTGTTTCCAATACTAAAGGCGCAATCGGATTTATCAGTTTAACTAAAATTGATAGTTCCGTTAAAATCATCGCAATTATTAACAATTAAGTTACGTTTATGAAATTATCTAATCAAAACCTGCGCACCAAGCAGCTAATAGGATTTGGAGCAATTTTAATAATGCTGATACTTGTATACTTTTACTCTATTAAAAGGATGTCCGATTTAAATGAAGAAATAAATGCAGTATCCAACAACTGGCTGCCCCGTGCCGTTGCTCTCTCGGAACTCAACATTAATACTTTGAGTTTGAGAATAAGCCAATTTGAGCATGCCTATACTTTTGACGAAAAAAAAATGCGGCAGCAAGAATTGGAAATGATTGAATTGATAGACCACATAACCGAAAATATCGACACTTACGAAAAACTAAAAACAGAGTTCGAAGCAAAAAAAATTTATTCCGAAGCCGAAAAGAATTTATACGAATTATTTACAAACAACTGGGAAATATACCAGGATTTAAGTTTTCAATTTTTCAAACTCTCACGCGAAAACAAAAAACAGGAAGCAATTGACCTGCTGAACAACGAAGCAAAAGAAGCTGCCTTAATAGGGGGAGGCGCACTTGAACAACTTGTTAATTTAAGCCAGCAAGAATCATTTGATGCTGCACAAAGAGCAGAAAAAACTTTCAGTCAGGCAAAAGGTTTTACCACCCTCATAACGGCCGGTGCAATAGTTCTGTCTATTTTTATTGCGGGCGCTTTGGTAAATATGATATTAAGACCTATCGCCCAGTTACAAAGAGCGGCCGGACATATAGCCAAAGGCGACTATGATATCTACGTGGATATAGAAAATAAAGATGAAATTGGAGAACTTAGCGATTCTTTTATAAACATGGCACATTCACTTAAAGACGCTCAAAATAAACTGGTTCAGTCTGAAAAAATGGCATCACTTGGACAGTTAACCGCCGGGGTGGCGCACGAAATAAACAATCCTGTAAATTTTGTTTTGTCCAATGTTAACCCTCTCAAAAGAGATATTAAAGATATAATAGGTATACAAAAAAAATACGAGGAACTAATCAAATCCAATAATCTTGAAAAACATTTTCGGGAAATAGAAAAATTAAAAAATAAATTAGACTATGATTATACTTTAGACGAAATTGACGAACTATTGGACGGCATTGAAGAAGGCGGAAACAGAACGGCGGAGATAGTAAAAGGCCTGCGTAATTTCTCTCGCTTGGATGAAGAAGAAAAGAAAATTGCCAACATTAACGAGTGCATCAATTCAACACTAATGATGCTTAAAAATCAATTCAAAAATAGAATTGAAATTGAAAAAGAATTCGAAGATATCCCGGACATTTTATGCTACCCGGGGAAACTTAACCAGGTATTCATGAATTTGCTCATCAACGCAGGACAGGCAATCAGCACTAATGGAAAAATTAAAATTAAAACATGGAATAATGAAGGGAACATATTCGTCTCGATAAAAGATAACGGGAAAGGCATGGATGAAAAGACCAAATCAAAAATTTTTGAACCATTCTTTACAACCAAAGATGTTGGTGAAGGAACAGGGTTGGGTTTGTCCATAAGTTACGGGATAATTCAAGACCATGACGGGAAGATCGATGTAAAATCAATAATTAACAAAGGAACGGAATTTATAATTACACTCCCAAACAAACAATAAAACTAAAAAATGGAAAAGAAAGATTTTAACATATTATACGTGGACGACGAAGAACACAATCTTCATTCGTTTAAGGCTGTTTTTAGAAGGGAATATAAGATTTTTACCGCACTAAGCGGCGAAGAAGGAATCAGGATTCTTAAAAACAATAATGTTAATTTGATAATTACAGACCAACGAATGCCGGGTATGACTGGCATCCAGTTTCTTGAAAAAATAGTTCCACAGTACCCCGAAATAATCAGGATGGTGCTTACAGGCTTTAGCGACATAGATGCTATTATTGATGCAATAAATACCGGACGGGTTTTTCGTTATATAAATAAACCCTGGAATGAAAATGAACTGAGGATGACTATAGAAAATGCCAGGAAGGTTTATGAGCTTCAAAAAAACAACAGCCAGTTAATGTATGATTTGAAACAAAAAGTTGAGGACCAAGAAAAAACACTAAAATTATTTATGAAATATGTACCGGAACAGGTTGTTGAAAAAACACTTACCTCAACTGAAGAAACTATGTTTGATGGTGAAGAAAGATATGTGACAGTGCTGTTTTGTGATATAAGAGGTTTCACCTCATTCAGCGAAAAACTTTCTCCAAAAGAGATTGTTGCATTTCTGAATGATTATTACTCAACGATGGAAGAACCGATACGTAAATATCAAGGAAGTATTAATCAATTTGTAGGTGATGAAATTTTTGCCGTCTTTGGCGCACCCCAAGCAATTGAAGAAAATGAAAAGAATGCAGTTTATTCCGCAATTGAAATGATGGAAAGATTAAAAACGTTAAATAATAGATACGGCGAAAAATTCGGCGGTGAATTAAAAGTGGGTATTGGTATAAACTCGGGGGAAGTTGTTGCCGGGAACCTGGGAACCCAGGAAAAAATAGAGTATTCATTAACCGGGGATACCGTTAATACGGGGAAAAGAATTGAAATGCTTACAAAAGAAGATCCCAGCAAAATATTAGTCAGCGAATCAACCTACAAAAAAATTTCAGACTGTTTTACAACAAAAGCCTGGGATAAAGTTGCAGTAAAAGGCAAATCAGAAAAGATAACAGTTTATGAAATAGAAGATAGAATATATACCGATATTGATTAACTTCAGTCATGAAATTCTCTTCCTAAAATGATT
>JASFMY010000187.1:0-7947 GCA_050117315.1 Ignavibacteria bacterium | reverse complement strand
GCACAACAGAATTTTATCTGTAAATGACATAATATAGCTTTATCCGCCTTTATATTTTTTTCTCATTTCCAGATAAAATTCTTTAAAGTTATCCCTACTGCAATAGCCGGCAATAATAATCTTATATAAATATTTTCAGTAAAGAGAAGTGCTGATGTCGTTATTGAAATCCACAGCATGAGTATGGAAGAAACTTTAGAACTCATAGGAACACCTGTACGGTACCTATAATTTTTTATATATACGCCCAAATGTTTATGCTTTGTAAGCCAGCTATTTAACGCAGGCGAACTTTTCATAAAACAGTAGGAAGAGAAAATTAGAAATATAGTAGTCGGTAAAAGAGGAAGAAATATTCCGAGTATTCCTGTTACTAAGAATATTATACCTGCAATTAAGAAGATAGTTTTTTTTATTTTGCTTAAATCATTTTTAACATTTTCAGATTTCATCTGATTTACACTTTTAATGAGGAAAAAGTAATTTGGTATTTGCTCAGTAAAATCATTCAAATAAAACTATTTATCAAATCGATAATATTTATTATTTTATAGGCAAAATCTATTAGGGAAAATGACTTTAACACAACTTAATTATATTGTAGCCGTAGATAACCACAAAAATTTTGCAAAGGCGGCTGAAAAATGTTTTGTTACACAGCCCACGCTTAGTATGCAGATTCATAAACTTGAAGAAGAACTCGGGCTTTTGATTTTCGACAGAAGCAAACAGCCGGTAAAGACTACGGATATCGGTCAGAAGATAGTTGAACAGGCAAGAGTTGTACTCGATGAAACTACACGTATAACCGATATTATTGAACAGGAAAAAAATGAAATAGCCGGAACTTTCAAAGTAGGTATCATCTCAACAATCGCACCTAATTTACTGCCTCTTTTTATTCAGTCTATTATTTCCAAGTATGAAAAACTCGAAATAATTATTAACGAACTGCAAACAAACGAGATAATTAATAAACTAAGAAGCGATGAACTTGACGCCGGCATAATTGCCACTCCCATAAATAAAAGCGACATAGTTGAACTCCCTTTATATTACGAACCTTTTGTAGGCTATCTTTCACAAAAACATAGATTGTGGAAAAAGAAAAAATTATCTCCCAACGATTTGTTGTTGGAAGATTTATTCCTTTTAAAAGAAGGGCATTGTTTTAGGGACCAGGTGATAAAAATTTGCAGCAAATACCGTGAAGACAACAAAGACGGTTTACGAAAAATAACTTTTGAAGGAAGTAATCTCGATACTCTAAAAAAAATGGTTGAGAAGAATTTCGGGATGACACTTATTCCTTTCCTATCAACTTATGAATTAAAGAATACCGAAAACTATAAACGCATAAGAGTGTTTGAACCCCCGGTGCCTATTAGAGAAATAAGCATGGTATTCCAGCGTGCAAAACTGAAGAAACATATTATAGATATTTTTATAAACGAGATAAAAAAATCGGTGCCGAAAAAATTATTAACACGTGAAGGAACACTTTTTGAGGTTAACATATAAAATTTAGATACAATTCATAATTTCGAGTTTGTCGTTGCGAACGAAAGCAGATAGCTAAGCATGTCTGTACCAAATCAAGTTTTTGAATAGCCACGTGCTTCAGAAGGTCATGGCTATAATTAATTATTTCAGTTATCAGTCCTGCCATGTCAGGAAATCCCATATTAGGCTTAACTATTTTATGAGATTGCTACACCCCGACACATAGAAATTTACATGACAATGTTGACTTCATCTTAACTTTTTATTCTATCGGAGCCTTCTATTTATTAAATTTGCACTATGAATTATTTACTTGAGGACATAATGATTAATACCGACAAAATTATTGTAGTTGGCGATCGTCTATTGGTAAGGCCTGAGACCGATCTAAATAAAACAACCAGCGGGCTTTATTTACCGCCGGGTGTTGCCGAAAAAGAAAAGGTGCAGGGCGGTTACGTAATTAAAGCCGGTCCCGGTTATGTTATTCCGACTACCGCAGAAGATGACGAACCATGGAAAGATAAAGAACCGGCAAAATATATTCCTCTACAGGCAAAGGTCGGTGACTTTGTTTTATTTCTGCGTAAGGATGCAATTGAACTGGAGCTGGAAAAAGAAAAAATGGTTATCGTTGCACAACACAGCGTTTTGCTTATAATTAGAGACGAAGAATTATTTACATAACAATTACTAAAAGTTAATTTCAACCGGGCGGATTTTAAGTAAGTGGTCTGACCCGGTTTCTTTTTTAAGGAGATGTTCATGGAAAATTCATTTATGAAATTTGTTGAAGGATATGAAACCAAAGTCGCTGATCTGTCGAAGCAGGCATCGCTGGCATACTTTGATGCATCCATCAGCGGCAAAGAAGAAGATTTTAAAAAAGCATCCGAACTGCAATTGAAGTTAAGTATAATTTTCACAAATAAGGATGATTTTGCCAAGCTAAAAGAGTTCAAAGATTCCGGTGAAATTAAAGAGCATGTTTTAAAACGTATGCTGACATTAATCTATAACGCTTATGCCGAAAACCAGTTTGACGAAACTCTATTAAAAGAGATTATCGAACTCTCCACAAAAGTTGAAGAAAGGTTCTCAACTTTCCGCGCTGTAGTTGATGGCAAAAAATACACAGACAATCAAATTGATGAAGTGCTTGAAAAATCTACCGACAATGAGAAGCTCAATAAATTCTGGCTAGCGAGCAAACAAATAGGCAAAGAAGTAGCGGACGATGTTTTAAGGCTTGTAAACATGCGTAACAAAGCTGCAAAGGAATTGGGATACAAGAATCATCATCAAATGAGTTTGGAATTAAGCGAACAGAATGCAGACGATATTGAAAAGCTTTTTGACGAACTTGATGAATTGACGCGTGATTCATTCATCGAAGTGAAAAACGAAATTGACGAACACCTCTCCAGAAAATATAACATTTCAAAAGATGATCTGATGCCCTGGCATTACCAGGATAAATTTTTCCAACAAGGCCCCGGCATTTATAAAGTTGATCTGGACAAATATTTTGAAGGGAAAGATATAGTAGCAATAACAAAACACTATTTTGAAAGCATAGGGCTGCCCATTGACGACATGCTTGGGAAAAGCGACCTTTATGAAAAGGAAGGCAAGTACCAGCACGCATACTGCACTGACATTGACCGCGAGGGCGACATAAGAGTTTTGTGCAACGTAAAACAAAACTATAAATGGATGGGCACAATGCTGCATGAATTCGGGCATGCGGTGTACGACAAGTTTGTTAAACGCGAACTCCCATGGACACTTAGACAGCACGCACACATTTTTACAACAGAAGCAATTGCAATGCTGTTCGGAAGAATGGCTTCAAACCCGCAATGGCTGAGGGACGTAATCGGTATAAGCCAGGAAGAAAAAAATAAAATTGAAGTGAACTGCTACAAAACATTAAAATTAGAGCAGCTTGTTTTTTCCCGCTGGGTACAGGTAATGTTTAGGTTCGAAAAAGAAATGTACTCCAACCCGGAACAGGATTTGAATAAACTCTGGTGGGACCTGGTCGAAAATTACCAGATGATTAAGAAGCCCGAAGGCAGAAACGAACCCGACTGGGCGGCAAAAATACACGTAGCTCTTTACCCGGCTTATTACCATAATTACATGCTTGGAGAATTGCTTGCTTCACAGTTGTATTTTTACATCACTGAAAAAGTATTAAAAGAAGACGGCAGCGCAAGCCACAGCTTTGCAAACAAAAAAGAAGCCGGGGAATATTTAAAACATTTATTCTTCTCTCCAGGTGCAATGTATCATTGGAGTGAGCTGATTGAAAAATCTACAGGTGATGAGTTGACTCCTAAATATTACGCGATGCAGTTTGTGGGATAGCACATAAATAATCCGAATAGCTATCTTCATGCAGTTTTGTTTTGGCTACTTTATTATTTCTATAAATTCCTCGAAGAGATAAATGCCGTTATTTTTCCGGCTTCGGTTTCAAGCTCATATCCGTTTGCTTCAAACCATCTATCTGCATTGTAAGCTTGTTTAATGACGTCTTTAAATTGGTTTATTTTTGATTCGCAAAATTGTATTGAAAACTCTTCTCCGGATAAATTTTTAAGATGTTTTTCGTACATGGTTTTGTATTTATCAATTGAAACAACTTTATCAAAGAGTTTATTCAAGTTCATGTCGCCGTTGTAAGTATAAAAAGTACGATCCAAATCCCATGGCACAAATTCGAATATACCTGTTGCTTTATCTCTAAAGAGATGGAAGTTGTGAATTATTCCGTCCCAGTTTCCTGTCAAATAAGTGATTGCACAATATCTTAAATAACTGTCAACATCAAGTTTTGCTTCGAGCTTCTCCGGCAAAGTAGATAAAGGTTCGGTATCCAGCAAATAAATTAATTCTTTAAGTGTATAAAAATTTTCATCATCGGGAATTCTTTTTCTAAAACCGTCACGGACGTAAAATCCGTCTTTAACTGTAAATTGTGCCTTTGTATTAATTGCTTCGTAAAGCTGATCTACCTGCAGACCGCGTGCGGTAAAAAATTCTTCATTTATCGGTTCAACCAAAAGATAAAGTCCCTCCAATAAGTCGTTAATATAAACTACTACAGGCTGTGCTTTATAAGTTATTAAACCGGCAGCGTTAAAACCTTCGCAGGCGAGCAGTGTTCTTAACATGCTCGGATCAATTACCTGGGAGCTTAAAATAATTTCACTCCTGTTCAAATGCGGGTCTTTGCCGGATGAAACAAAATTAATTTCATAAGATGATTTTAAGAATTCGCGTGAAGTATACCCGTGGTGCTCAATCTTTATTTTAAAGTCTTTCCCGTCGGCATTTAATTCTGCAGCAACGGAATAGTTTGTAAAAATATTAGCTTTAAACTGGGCATAGTCTTCGTCGTCAATTTCTATTTTGTAAACCGGAAGCCCGTAACCGGAATTATCTTCGGGTTCGGTAATTTCATCACATGAAGAAAAGAAAAAAACAAAAAAGAGTAAAAAAATATTTTTGCAAAACTTTACCATGATATCTGGAACTGTGCTATTGCATTGCTTTCATTATATGATCTTTCGCTTTTGTTAAGTTTGTTATTGGTAAGGATCAGATCCCCGTTAATCATGAACCTGATGTGTTTATCAATATAAACGTTAAAGCCGATCAATAATTCCAGTTTGTTTACATCCATCAACTCAGTGTCCGGCGCAATATATCCCAGAATTAAAAGGGGTTCAAGCCCGGTAAGAATCTCATTGTCAAATTTGAATTTGTATGCGGTTTGGATTTTTGCACCGAAAAAATTCACATCATCTTCAATTCCCGCAATCTTGCGGTATCCTGTTTCAACCGGGTCCATTCCGTAAAAAAACTCAAGATCGGAATTTAATTTTCCAAATTTACGGGCAAAGTCCAAACTCATAGCATAAGAGTTATTTATTCCCTGCCTGTTTAAATGTTTTACGAAATGCAAGCCTCCGCCTATGTCATCAAATATCCAGATGTTCTCAACTGAATAACGTGACATAAAGGTAAGGCTGTGCGCTTCGTTATAATTAAATCCGGTTATCAATTCATGCAATTCATCTTTCCATCTGAGGTGAATACCGGGATCCCTGCTTACATAACCGAGGGGGGAAAGGTAACGATTAATCATGCTTCTTTGAATTGTATGTAATTTTTCCCGGCTTACAAGCTCTTCTCTCCCAAAACGTTTTTTTAGAGCTCCAGCACTTATTCTAAATGTTTTGCTCAAGTCGTAGTCAACAGAAGCTTCGCGTAATTCAATCTGCTGTTCATCAGACTCGGCTCGGATATCCAATTCCACTTTGGTTTTTTCATTCAGTTTAATTTTAAATTCAAGTTTAGCTTTGTAGAAGCTTTCAATGTAGAGGTCGTTATATTCTATGTCTCCCCCGAGTTCTATAAATCCGTCGTACTTTGCTCCCTGCGCATTTAACTTGCAAAAACAGCATGTTAACGTAATTGCTATAAATAATTCCGGGAATGATAAAGGTCGTTTTTTCAAAAAAAGTCCTGTTTGTCTTAGCAAAGATAAAAAGAAGCAAAATAAAATAGGATCATAAAAACGAAGGTAATTATCAAAATTTGCCAAGATAAATTTAGGATAAAAATATTTATCATGAAAATAGTGTTGTTAACCCAGATTATACAATAGAAAAGAAAGAAATTAGAGATACATTTTGTTTCAATGAGTTACAAACAATATCTAAGATCAAAAAAAAGGTTAAATAGAAAGTTGCGACAACCTTTTTATTTATTACAGGTTATTGGTTTTTGTTTTCCTCTAATGCATAATTAGGGGTTAAGTAAATCAAAAAGATTCTCTATTATAATAATTTTACCTTGGACATGTTTTTAACTAATTAGTCGAAAATAATTGCTAATTTTGCTGTTTAGATTGGTTATATAAACATTATTAAGAGAATATTTATGAATTATTGGAATGAAGAATCTAAATTTTAATCCCTTTAAATCAACCGAGGATTTTAGAAAAAATTATCAACTTCATGATGCCGCTGAAAATACCGGTAAGAATCTATTAACCCAGTGGGGAATAATCTTTAATCCTTTTGGTGAAGATAAAAGGTATTCGAAAGTCTGGGAAAAAGGTGAAGATAAACCGGATTTAATTATTAGTTATAAAAATAAACCGGCTTTTCTCGACTGGAAAGGAAAACGAAAAAACAAATGGCTTGTTAACGAAAGAGCAATAAAATCTTACAAGGCATGGAGTGAAAAATTTAACGTTCCTGTTATAATTGTTTTTTTTGTTTTTAATGAGAGCATGGAATTAACCGGAAGGAAATTTGCTTTAGTCGGAAATCATAGTTACAAACAATCAGCAGAAAAACAGTGGGATAAAAATAGAACTGTAGAATTTCAATTTGAATTGCCGGATTTTAATAAAGCTAACTTCATAAATACTTTATTAATGAACAATAATTTCTCTTTTGAGATTAGCGGTTAGTTAATTAAATTTAACTATGGATGAATCGTTATTAAAAAATTTAGAAAACACATTCCGCAATTCTTCAAATTCAGACGAACTATTTGACGCTTTTCAAACAGCTATATCCAACAATATTACGGATATAGAAGTTTACAAAATATTGTTAGGCAACCCGCTGTTATCTACCGATGAAATAAAAATGTACACTGATAAATTATGTAAAGAATTTAGTGATCTAAACTATGACATTAATTTGTGGGCAGCAAGTATATTCGAAAACAATTATACCGATTATTGCTGCCTGGAGGAAGCTTTCTGTTATTATAAAAAAGCGTCTGAAAATGACAACTTGAGTTTTGAACCGTATTTAAAAGCACTGGAATTGTATGATTATGATATGAATACACCGCTAAACCACTTAATTATAAAATTTGCAGAAAAGGGAATTGAAAAAGCCGAGAACAAAAGTCTTATCTATTATTCATTAGCCGATCTGTATAAAAAAACAAATAATGATGCTATGAGCAGGAAGTATTTTGCAATGGCAGAAAAAGCAAACAAAAAAAGAAATTAAAATTTATATCCTATCGAAAAGTAGAAGAAAGTTTCACCCCAGCTTATCGATTTATCCGGAAGCAGGTTTCTAAAATCAAAACTTTTGCCAACAGAAAAATCAGCCGGTCCCACGGGAGTATCCAAAGAAAAGGTGCCGCCTATTCCGTGCCTGAAATCTTTGAACCGGATCTGTTCGCGCTCAGTCCAAATTGATCCGGTATCATACCTCTTGACTTTTGACGTGAGACCCAAAAGAAGGGAATGCTGTGTGTAACCTATTGAATTATAAGGAAATAAATTTTGACCTAATTGATTTTACCGCACTAATGGCTATTTTTGTACTTGCTATCAATAAGAGAAGTTAAAACAAAATCCGGGGCTATTGCAATACAAGTAGTCCTATATCAAGAGCT
>JASFMY010000186.1:0-8155 GCA_050117315.1 Ignavibacteria bacterium | reverse complement strand
ATCAACAAAAATTAAGGTAAAAAAGGTTATCTAAGAAGCCGGAGTGTTGAAAAGATAAAAACAAAAGAAAAAAAGTGACAGTGTATAAATTGCCAGAAAGTGAGCCCAAAAGCAGAGAAGTAAAAAATTGCTTTTTTTTTGCTAAGGGGGAGTTATTTTCTCTTGACTTTTTTCTTAATAGACATTTCGAACCCGTTTTTGGGGTGAGCCGGTCCGTCGTCTTTTTGGCGGGAAATCTTTCAATTAGAGGACTAATTTGAAACAACATTTAACTGATTGGAAACTTAACGTTATACAGATAGGACTTACCTGCCAAATTGATTCAAATGATGATCTAAATGTTGGATTACCAACTTTTCCCAGTATTCTGCACTTATATCACCCAAATATGGGTGAAAATGAAATTGACACTCATCATCACAATTTTTAAATCTATTTAAGTATTCTAATAATGTGTCTTTGTCTTTAGAAAAATCTATTGGTTTTGTTCCGTCACCGGCTAATTGATCCAGTCCTTCGACAGTTGGAACGGTTTCTTTTCTCATCATCATTTCTCTAAGTTTTTTAAGATCCACATCTTGTCTTTTTAGTCCCTTAATTTCTCCAAACAACATTCTGAGTTGGTCTGTACAATGACAAATCATTTGAGCTGCATTTAGCCTACCAAATTGTGCTTTGTCTTCTTTTTCAACTGATAATATCCTTTTGGTAAATTCTTCTATTCCATTTCCCAACATCATTTCTTATTCCTTTTTTATATGTGTATTATGATGTATTTCGATTTCTCTCTTTCCGAGGGAAAGAAATTAAATATTAAATTGCGTCCCACCAAAGGCGCATAAACTTTACACTTCATAAAATATTTTGTTTTGACACCACTCCAATAAAAAAAAAGGAGATTACAATGAACCCGGGATGCCGGCCGGGCACCCCTGAGGTTTGAAATATCAATTATTCAGCGAGCAGCTCTTCCATTTGATCGAGCAATGAGTTCATTTTGTTAACGACCGCAGCAATTGGTTCTTTGGTATTCATGTCAACACCGGCATCTTTTAATACGTCAATCGGGTACTTCGAACTTCCGGCTTTTAAGAAGTTCATAAATTTATCAATCGCAGGCTGTCCTTCGGTTTTTATTTTTTCAGTCAGAGCGGCAGATGCGGCATAACTTGTTGCATACTGGTAAACATAAAAGTCATAATAGAAATGCGGTATTCTTACCCAGGTGTATGTTTCTTCTTCATCAACCACCATGTCTTCGCCCCAGTAATCCTGGTAGGATTTGCCGAATTTTTCACACAGGATTTCGGGAGTAATCGCTTCGCCTTTTTCATACATTTCATGAGCCATTTGTTCAAAGGCAGCAAAGCGAGTCTGCCTGTAAAAAGTCGTAGTAATGTTATTTAAATGTTTTTCAATCAGAGCCAGTTTTTCTTCTTTTGTTTCTGCGTTTTCAATTAAGTAATCGAGCAGAAACGCTTCGTTCATTGTTGAAGCAACTTCGGCAACAAAAATTGAATAATCTGCGTAAGGGTAAGGTTGTGTTTCCCCTGTGTAATATGAGTGCATGTTGTGTCCCATTTCATGCGCAAAAGTAAACACATCGTTCAATTGGTCATTCCAGTTAAGCAGCACATAGGGGTGAACGCCGAATGTTGTGCCGGAAGAATATGCACCGCTTCTTTTGCCTTTTGTTTCGTACACGTCAATCCAACGGTTATCAAAAGCAGTTTGCAGGTTTTTCAAGTAATCTTTGCCGAGAGGTTTTAACGCTTCAAGCAGTATGTCTTTTGATTCATCGTAAGTGTATTCTTTTTTAACCGACGGGAACAGCGTAACGTAGGTATCGTAAGCGTGCATCTTTTCAACACCGAGTATTTTTTTCTTAAGGGAACACCACCTGTTCAAAGGTTCAAGGTTTGCTTCAACAGTATTTACAAGGTTATCATAAACCGACAAAGGAATGTTGTTCCGGTCAAGAGCAGCTTCCCTGCTGGTTTTATATTTTCTTGCTTTTGCATTTAAACCGATAGCTTTTAAGTTCCCGGTAAAGAGTGTTAAAAAAGTATTTTTATATTTCATGAAAGGTTCGTAATACCCTTTGTAAACTCTTTCCCTATATTCCCTGTCCGTTGAATACATTGCCGCATAGTATCTTCCGTCCGATACTTGAATTTCACCCTCGTTATTTTCGTCCTTTACTTTCGGGAATCCCATTTCCGCATTTTTAAAAACGCTGAAAGCGTCGTAAGGCACTTGCGTTACGGGGCCCGTCATTGCAAGCATTTCTTCAAGCTCTTTTGATAACGTGTGTTCTTTTGTTCTCAACAGGTTATTCAATTGATGTTCGTAAACTTTCAGCTCATCAATTTCACTAAGGTACTTTTTAAGTGTTTCTTCCGGGATGGACAAAATTTCCGGCCTAACAAACGAGCTTGCCGCAGCTACTTCGGAATTTAATGCAACAATCTGGTTATACCTTGCATTGTTTTCCGAATTTGCCAGGTCCAAATCTTTTGAAAGCATAGCATACAAAAATAACCTGGAAATCTTAATTCCCATTTCATCATCAAATTTTAAGCATGCCAGCAGGTCTTTTGCAGAGTTGCCTATTCTTCCCTCAAACTGTGAGTACTTTGCTTTGTTGGAATTTACAAAGTCAAAATCTTTCTGCCAGTCTTCAACACTTTTGTAAACATCTGTTAAATTCCACTTGTTTTGTTCTTCAATTTGATCTCTTGACGGCAAACCTGAGCCGTCTTCCTGTGCGAACAGTTTAACATTGCTTTGATTTGATGTTATAAATGATACAGCCAAAACTAACCTCATAATGTTTTTGATTTTCATTTTTATCCTCATCTATTTTAATCATAATGCAAATGATATTCAAATGATTAAAAAGCATAACAAAACTTACAAATTTTGGAGATCGAAAACATAAATTCCGTGAATAATATTTAAGAATTTTATGAGCGGTAAAATAGGCTATGAACTTGTCCTGACGGTAGGACTGATCATTATAATTATCTAAGCTGTTCCTCCAAAGACAGATATATAAAACGGTTATTGTTCACTGGTTGGTTTAAAGTAACCCGTTATTAGATCAAGGGTTATAAAATTTTACAAATTTATAACTGCTCCGAACACAAGCATTCTACTGCCGAAGTAACTCCGCACATCTTTTCGCTCGGAATAATCAAAATTATAGCTGTAGTCAAAAATGTTTTTTACATCCAGTATATTCAATGCCTCTACATAAAATACGGAAAACCATTTATCAAAAAGGGTATGCAGGAGAGTCACTCTCAAATCTAATCTAACATAGTCAGGGTATCGCTCTGAATTGTCTATACCGTAAATGGGTTCGTAAACATCGGAATCCGGTAGATAGACAGAGTTTACAACGGGTGTAAACGGTTTGCCGGTTGCGTATTTGAAATTGCTTCCAATCTGCAAATTTGGAAGCAGGTCATATTTTGCAACTATTGTAAGGTTATGCGTAATATCATAATCGCTTGAAGACAATTCTTCAAAGTCCATCCACTTTCTTTTTGTATTGATGAAACCGTACGACAACCAGCCCGATAACTTTTTTGTTATATTTCCTTTAAATAAAATATCAATACCTTTAGCATAACCGTAACCGTTATTATTATAAAAGAGCTCGTAGTCTTCAAGAGGTAAATCAGAATAATCCTTATAATAAGCCTCTATCCTAAAATTATCTTCATCTTTGATTTTATAACTATAAGAAAAAATATAGTGGTCTGCTCTCATTGAATTTAAATTCGGATTGCCGTCCGTCTGAGAATAAAGCCTTGGATCAGGGAACTGGTGAAAAATACCCCATCCAAAACTTATTGTTGATTTATCATTTAATTTGTACCCGAGCGTAGCGCGGGGATCAATCCAATTTAAGTTGAGCTGGTCAATGAAGTCTCCTCGTATTCCCGCAACGGCATAAAAATTATCGATTCCCAAAACGTTACTCTTTTCGAATTCGAAATACCCCCCGATTCTGGTTACATCAAATTCCGCATTGAGTATTTCACCTTCTCCTTCTTCCCTTAAGTCGTAATCTTCCTTGGGAATTACGCCTTTATAAGTTGCATTTCTGTTTTCAATTTCAAACCCGGAAAGCAGTTTTAATTTTGAACCGGCAACATATTCAAAATCAGTCCGTGATTTCCATCCTTCATCTTCTCTGGTCAAATCAAGAATACCAAGTTCCCAATCATTAGAATAAAATGATTTTGATAAACTTGATTTTACAACAACGTTTGAAAAAATAATATCGCTCATCTGCAGATTAATAAAACCGCTGTTCGATTGGCCGTCAAACTGGTCAGTATAACCCGGGAGGTCAACATTCACGCCCTCGTTATCCGATGCAAAATAGCCGAATAATTTTATTCTTCCGGTTTGCGAATATTTGTGTGAAAGTGTGGCATTAAAATCTTTTGACAAAGGCACAACTATAAAATCATCGTCGCCGCCGTTCAACCAGAAAATCGGGCCGGTATAATTTTGCCTTCCGTTAAATCTTATCCCGGTTTTATTCGATAAAGGAAATGCCGAGTTAATTTCTACTGCAGCCATAGATAACCCCAAACTGTAGTCAGGAAATTCGGGTCCGTCTTTGCTTTCTAACGATAAAACCCCGGACAGCGCATTACCGTATTTGGCTGTAAAACCGCCGCTTGAGAAAAACATTCCCTTAACCGAGTTTGTATTAATATTTGAAAATAAACCTCCGTATGACGATTCAAGTGTATACGGATGATTTAACGTAGCCTGGTCAAGCAAAGTTACTGTTTCAATGGGGTCTCCACCTCTAATGTATAACTCGGCGCTTTCGGAAACCTGCGTAATTCCGGGCAATGTTTTGAGGGATTGAAAAACATCAGCCGCACCGCCGGGAGTTGTCATTACGTCCATTGAAGTAACAACAACTCCTTTCTCTTTGTCCGTACTGAATGAGCTGCCGACTACAATCGTTTCTTCTAGTTCTACGGCTTCTCTTTCCAAACGTATTTCCAATTCAATTTTTGACTTTTCCAAATATTTACTCAGGTCAATTTCTTCTTTTTTGAAACCGACCATGGTAACAACTAGAATGTAATTTTCAGTAAGTTTACCGTCAAATTTAAAATTACCATCCTCATCTGTTGTTGATCCCGTAAATGTATCTTTAATAAAAACATTTACATAAGGGATTGGTTTACCGTCGGAATCAATTACACTTCCTGTTATTGTCTTTTTATCATTAGCCATAATTGTACTAACAATAAAAATCAGCAATAATAAAATCATTATGAAAAAATATTTATTCACTTTAATTTCCCCCAAGTCAGTCTACTTTAATAGTAATTTCCTTGCCGCTGTGATCAAAATTAAATTTAGCGTCATCATAATCAGCCGGCCCAAAGCTTCCTCTTGCATTATTTGAAAATCCGTACGCTTCGGAGGGAATACCCAATATGTTAGTATCCAATTCATTGTTTGAATTTTCATCGTGATAACACTTAACTGCGTACTCACCAAATGGAACATTTTCAAAAGCAAAGCTTGTTTTTAAATCATTTATTTCAACGGCGCCGGTTTTAAACGGACTGTTTTTATCATAACCTGTTTTTGTATTGTGCAAAGCAATTTTTAATAGGCCTGAATTGGAATCAAAACCATGAAATATTATTGTCAATTTTCCGCTTAACGAATCATTTTCATATTTCACTTGTTTTATTTTCTCAGTCTGCCGGCTTGAGTCCCCTGATTTTTTTTCCAAAAGCGGGAGCAATTTAAATTTTACCCAGCCGAAATCGGGTTCCAAATTTAAAGCGGCTTCATAAGCAGATTTACTTTTTTCTATTTCATTATTCCTTAATTGAGCCTGGCCTTTCCATGCATAGGTTTCCGCATGCCCCCACGAAACTTTTTTCAGTCCGGAATTATTTGACTCGAATAATTTTAATGCTATCCCGAATTGCTTTAACGCTTTCTCGATACTTCCGCCGAATTGAACGGGGGTATTGTAAAACATAATTCCTCTTGTTAAATAAATCCTCGGATTGTTTTGATCTTGTTTTTCAGCGTTATCAAGGTAACCGTGAATTTTCGCGGAGATATTCGGTGCGTCCGCATAATCGGTTGCAAGTTTCATCATAAGAGCCGACGCGGCAACAACATATGCCTCGGATGAAAATTTTTCATTGTCAAACAATTTTTCCGCCTCACTCATGGTTTTATTAAAATATGAATCAAATAAATCGAATTTTTCATTGATCATGCCTATGTTAAGTAAACGATAACCACTGTATGCCGAGTAATAAAGCGCCTCAGCATTATCCGGTTCAATTGCCGTAATCCTTTCGCACAAGCCTATGGCTTTGATAAAGTAAGACTTTTCAAATTGGAAGTACCCTTCATAGGTGAGATTTTTTATCTCTTTTAACAGTTCATCTTTGTTCCCTGCAATCATTGTTTGTGAAACAAGTATTACTACAAAAACAAGTTTTAAATAATTCTTGAATGATTTCATTTTACGCTCCTTTTATTTTTTAGAATTTATTTTATATAAAGTACTTTGCTTTACAAAGTAAGCGGACAAAAAATTTTTACTTTTTAATCAGGTTTTCTAATTTCTGCACGTAAATTTCAAATGCTTTTCTTCCCTTTTGAGTAAGTACATACCTTGAAACGGGTTTTCTATCTTCAAAACTTTTATTGACGGCAACATATCCTGCGCTTTCCAGCTTCTTTAAGTGCGTGCTCAAGTTACCGTCCGTTGCATTAACTTTATCTCTTAAGAAAACAAACTCTGCTTCTTCAACGGAAACAAGCACGGACATTATTGCCAGCCTAATCCGGGAATGAATCATATCATCAAGCTGCTGATAATCAAAATCAATTGCCATTCTGTTCCACTTCCAGTTCTTTTTTTGATTTTTTATAAATTATGATTCCAGGTATTGTCTGCAAAAAGATCAACATTGATACCATAACAAGAAATGTATGCATACCGGGATAAATAAACATAAAGATGGCTCCAAGCCACCATCCAACAGCTATATAGATTATCCATCTATACCCATAAATTACAGCACTTAGAAAATACCCGATTCCGAGGATACTGGAAATAACCGGAGATATATAAACCCCGTCAATTGCACCGCTAAATGAACCGACCAAACCGGCAATTGAAGCTGTTACTCCAACTGAAAACCAGACAGCAGACAGCATCTTGCCGGCAAATGTTTTAGTTCTTCTTTTTTTATGTTTCTTATACTCCGTAATAAACGAATATACCCATCCAACCATTATTAAAGAAGTCCAGTAAAGCCAGCCATGTTCTACTCTAATCTTATATAAAACAATAAAATAATTACCCAGCAGTACAAGAGCGATAAAGATACCCCAAAAAATAAAACCTTTGCCGTCGTCAATTATGACTCTTCTGCTGTCCTGCATTATTTTTTTTATAAACGCCAAATCATCTTGAGGATTCATTTGCTCCATTTTTCCCTCTTAATAAAGTACTTTGTTTTTCAAAGTAAAGATAGTCTACAATTTCCGTTTTGTCAAGTTTAAAATTAATTTAAATTAAATTTCGTTAATCAGTTTGCTTTTTAAATAAAAAAGAGCTGTCCGGCTCCCCATAACCGAACAGACTCTTTAGCCCTTTCAACAAACAAGGAGATTTTTATGCTTGTTGAAAAATTTGAAACTTACCGAAACAGCAAATACATAGGTTTGCGTCATTTCTAAATTCAAAACTTGCCGGGAGAAAATCTAAGGTTGGGTAATAGTCTGTAAAATCCAACTAACAAATATAGTTACTCATACAAATAAGTTCATTGCTAAAAACAGCTCATGACTTAAGTATTAGATTCCCCCACTGAAACATTACTTAAGTTACTTTTTCAATTCGATTTAAAAATCATTCATTTATCGAACTAAAACAATGTATTTAATTATCAAGGCATGATTTTGTCTCTTTTAAAGATATTAATAATAATAGCTTATATCATTGTTGAACGAAACCGCCAAAGCGGCAGCACCGTGTTCATTGAAATATTGAGTGAGTATTTTTTATATTCTTCCATCACCACAAAAATAAGGAGTAAGAAATGGGAGAATTAAGAGAAAAAATGCTGCG
>JASFMY010000185.1:0-8176 GCA_050117315.1 Ignavibacteria bacterium | reverse complement strand
CAGCTGTCTGATCGTTAGAATAAAAATATAATAATGACTATATTTATTTAACAAAAATATCTAATAATACAGTCAACCTTTTTCAGGACGCTTCAGGATTCCCGATTAAGGCATTCGGGAATGACTTCCATTATTGCAAATGTAACACAGTGGTCGGCGGCAGCAACGGGAATGAAGCATCTACGAAGCTTGAATTGCATGTGATTATTATTTTCTATGATAATGGAAGTCCTACGGACTTCAAATAATATTTACCCCGAATTATGCATTAGAAATGGTTAAAACCGGAATTGCTGCAAAATCTCTTGTTTTATAAATAATTACAGGAATTATTCATCCTCTAATGTATAATCAGGGTTTACTCCAATTACCGGTAATTACCCAAATTTCGACAACCGTAAACCCGTTTAATTATGCCGGGATTCCCGATAATCCGCGCGCGGAATTCGGGAATGACACGGCACTTCATTGTTGACATAACACTAGTGGTGAAGGTGTCTAAAAGTACGGTTGTCATCACGAGCGAAGCGAAGTGATCTCTATTTTGAGCTGAAAACGAAAGATTGCCCGCCTTCTCTCGACTCGTCGCATGTGCGTCAACTTAACTATGAATGTAGTGTTTCATAGCTCCAGCATAAAGGGTGTGTTGCATAACTCGATTAGGTGCTTCAATAGCCACGTGCTTCAGCACGTTGGAAATAAAAGACCTAATAGACTCAGGGCTTTCCCACGAGGGATCCTATGGATAGCCCAAATATTAGAGAAAATTGGGCTAAAGCCCGGAGTTTTTGTTGAGACTCATTGTCCACGACCTGAAGCCTGCCCGCAGCGGCGGGGATCGTGGCTATGATTATTTATTTTTAGTTATGCAACACACCCTTTATGCCGGAGATTAATATTACCCTAAAATTCCCGGGCTTTAGTCCAAAAAAACTAATGACTTGGGTTATCCGAAGGATCCCTTTCCGGGAAAGCCCATAAGTGTGTACCAATCATCCTTTCCCCAACTTGCCCCGGAGGGATTCACTTTGAAAAAGTTGGGGCTATTGCAAAAGAATGAATATTTTACCTTAGGCCTATGCGAATTGCGGGACAAGTATTCAGTGAGGGATTATTTTATTTTTACCTTTTACTGCCTTTTCTTAGCTAGTGTTCCCCGCTGTAGTCTTAACGAAGGCTGGCCTGCTCGCCCGTATTTTGGCGTGGGTTTGTGGCGGCAACGGGATTCACAGCAATTAGTCAATACCGTTAGGAGATGATAGGATAATCATCTAAAATACTACCAACTCATTTCCTCTTTTATTACCGGTAATATTACATCCGCGGTTTTTTGTTGTCCCGATACATTTGGATGCCAGTCTGCTCCTCTATCAGACATTGTAAGAAGATCATCACCGACATTAATAAAATAAACATTCTTATTTGTGTTTTCTTGCCGACATTGACTAACAACTTCTTCTACATAACTTGCACACGGTTCACCGATCATCGGTCCACATATACAAAAAATTGTTACACCGGGATAATTCGATTGAACACGATTAATTAGTTGTGTATAAGCTTCCTGGAAAACTGATTTATCCGGGTACGGCTCTGTTGAAAAATCATTTGTGCCTAGATTAATTACAACTGCTTGAGGAACCCAACTTGCGAAATCCCAAAACAAAGTAGAGTCATAGCAGCACGTTCGGTTATAAAGAGAAGGAATAGGATCAGCAGATGTTTTATTCGGATCACCATAGTTACGTACAACACCCTTGCCGGAGTATGCAACCGATGAGTAATCCGCATTTAGTTCATTACTAATTACTCCTGCAAAAGAAAGCGCTGCATTTTCAGTCTCCGGTTTAAAATTTTCATCTGCGCTTGCTGCCTCAACACCATAACCGCATGTAATTGAATTACCAATAAATTCAATTCGCCTATTAGGAGGTGAATCCGGTTTTACTAATCCTTTGTCTTCATCAAGTATAAATCCGAGAAATTCACCTTTGCCTATGTTTGCTTCAGTACGTTTCCGAATT
Source organism: Ignavibacteria bacterium (assembly GCA_050117315.1). Taxonomy (GTDB): domain Bacteria; phylum Bacteroidota; class Ignavibacteria; order Ignavibacteriales; family Melioribacteraceae; genus JANQIV01. Next base: position 6,152 of record JASFMY010000185.1, on the reverse strand, counting down.
AGGATAGTGTGTATAGTATCATCCAGGTTTGATGCTACGGAATAAACTGTTGATGTATCTGTTTCTAAAACCCGGGGTGGTTGATCATCAATAGTAACCGAATAAAAATTATTTCCATCGTTTAATCTTATTGAGCAACTTGTTCCCTTAAACTTTGCACGGATGTATACTCCAGGCCAATCAAATACTATTCTTTCAGGATTACTTTTATCAAACCGTCCGACATATTGTATGTAGGGATTATCTGCATCAATTACGCCGGTTTCCGAACAAGAATATGCCAGCAAAGAAACGACAACTGCTAAAATCAGAATAGTGATTTTTCTTGTTAACATAATATTTTCTCCATGACTAAAAAATTTAATTCTTTATACCAATTTCCATATTAGTATTTATTTGTATAACAATTTTATTTCCGTTCTGCTTAATATACTCTTCTATTTTGTTATAAAAGTTCTTTACTTTTTCTTCCTCCAGAATTGAATTTTCCGAAAAGGATTTTAGAAGGTTTAGATATCTATTTGAATCATATGTTTTGGTTGTAATTACTTCGTGATGTCCAACCAGTTTAAAATATTCTGAGTTCTGTAACGATTCTTTTCTTTCCAGTATTTTTTGTTTCTGAATGTCTCTATAATCTTTGGCGGCTTTAACTGCGGGATGATATTTCTCGTAAATAGTTTGTATTGAATCATATACTTCATTGTTATCACTTATATAGTTGTTCCAATAAAGAATCAAAATTCCGTCATCTTTTAACAACCCGCTTGCTCTCCGATATTTATTATCATCCAACCAATGAAAAGCCGTCGCACAAAATATTCCGTCATATTTTTTTCCTTCACTATATTCCTCAAACTTTCCGTTAAATATTTTTACTTTATCGCCAAACTTTGATTGCATAATATTGCAAAGATTTTTCCCGGGTTCAATTACTGTTATATTCGATAACCATTTTTCATAAATTTCTTTTGTACTAACACCGTTGCCCGCTCCTATTTCCAATAGTTCGGAATTACTATTAAATTGTTTATAGCAATTTACAATTTCATAAATTATCTCCGGATATCCAGGTCTTCCGTCCTCGTACTCTGAGGAAACATTATTAAAGGTTCCTGCATAAATCGTATTCATTTGGTCTCCAATAAAAGGAATTAGTTTTTATTCTTTAATAGTATTACGATGTGTTGCTATCCCGATATTACACATAGGCGTCAACTTAATACGAAATATTTATTTTTAGCAATAGCCCCAACCTGTCCCAAAGGGATTCAACAGTTACTCGATCCCCGTTAGTTCCGAATGAATTAAAGTCCATCCATTATTAGATCGTTCAAAATAAGATTGACCAAATTGATAAAACACGCGAAACGTAACCAGCGCTTGTGTGAACAATTCATTCATGTAGATATGTGAAACGATTGGCATCGTGGCTTTATGATAATCACTAATCCAATGATGATGGGTGAGCTGCATCGCCTCTCGTAAAAAAGTTACTCGCTGCTCATGATCCTGTTTTGGTGTTCCATCGGATTCATATAAATACTGATAAATCATCGAATCTGCCTGGGAAGATAGATAAACAACAGGAAAAAGTGACTCATTTGGCAGCGGGCGGAAATCTGGAATCGACCCTTCCCAACTTGTCACTCCCTTATAGTAATAAAACCGGGGATTTGTATCCACCAGCGCAAAGTGTAGACTATTCTGTGCTACAATATATCGAAAATCTGTCTCGAAGTTTTCATGTTCGCCCCCGGTGATTCTATCTAAATCTGTTGGAGAATAGAAAACTTGGAAAGCGTTATAGACATGTCGAAGGGTATCAGTAATTTTATCAGATGAATATGGGCGAATGGTTTGCTGCCATGCTATGAAAACTGTATCTAACGCGCTTTGTGATCCTTGTTGGTAGGCGTATTCTAATTGTTGCGCAATTTCACTAAAATCCTTTAACAATACAAGATCATCCGGTGAAGTTATGTCAGATGAACATTCCCAGAATAGAACAAGCCCCGTACAAAACATCAATATTATAATTATAACTTTCCGTATTTCATGCATTTGATTATCCAATTGTGAAAATTATTTCACTACTCACATCACAATCCTACCTTAACTTCATGAAGATATATTTAGAAAATTTACGACCCTTAATTTGCGGGATAACGGGATTATTTTATTTTTATCTTTTACTTCCTTTTCTTAAAACCCAGCCAGTGTGCCACCGTGTGGACGGCGGCAGCAAGTTTGATTTCATCAAATAACTTTTCGTGTCTTCCATTTGTATCCCAATCATAAACTCTGTCAATCGCAAATATTGGAATATGTCCAAGTGATCCAGAAAGCAATGCCCCAGAAATTGCACCCCCTCTACCAATCCCAACGATCAAAGTTGGAACGTAATTATCAGAAATCAGTTTGTCTCGAATTTTGAGAATACCCTTCTCCAATCTTTTCCAACTTATGAACTTGTGAGGAATTATATATCTATAAATAGTAATGACGGATACCACTCCACCTAATATGGAAAATATATAAATAATGATATCTAAATAAATTTTAAAATCCATTGTTACCTCAATTACGAATTTGTTCAATAAACATAGAAGGATTCCAATTATGCAATACTATCAAATATTTTTTTGCTCTACTTAGCGCAACATAAAATAGTTTTCTCCCATCACCGATACTTTCTTCTGTTAATGGTAAATATACTCTATTAGTTCGATCCCAGAATTGATATGGAATTTTACCAACGTTCATTTGATCCAATATTACTGCATCATATTCTAATCCTTTAGCTTGATGTATCGTATTTATAGTAATTCCATCAACTCCAGAAAGTGTTTTAAAATATTTCTCAAGTGACCATAGTGGCAACTCCTCATCAGAAATACGTTCTATAATTTCTTTAAACAATATATGATCAATTTTGAATGCATCGTTAAATATCTCAGTTACTTTTAATAATCCTTCATTTAAGCTATTTGATAAATTAAGCATTGAAAACTTATTTAGTATTTGATTTTGGATTAGAGAAATTGTCTTATCATCAAGGGAAAGATTATTTTCAAGTGAGTGTAAATCAATGCCCCTCTTAATTGCACGCAATCTTCCTATGGATTGATAATAAATAAAACGAACAATTGTTCTGAGCAAATTGTATGTGGAATTATTTAGATTACGTGAATGATGCGGTAATGCACCCAAACCTACGACATTGTAATTCCGACGAAGAACACAACTAGAATTGAATGAATCAAACCATCTTGCCGACAATATGGCTATTTCATTTAAAGATATGTTTTTATCATTATGTAATTGGTTGATTAAATATTCTAGGATATTAGAATGATTTTGATTGTTTGTCTCTTGTATAATAACAGGAATATTAAGATCTCTATTGTCTGATAGATTTTCAATAGTCGGATGATCATCAAACAGCGCACAATATGTATCTACAATTATATTTGTTGAACGATACGTTTTAGTCAGTAGTTGTTCTTCTGATAAAAAATCTTCTTTTGCATTTTCAAATGGGTGATTTAATGCTCCAGCAAATCTATAAATAGATTGCCTTTCGTCACCAACCATGAAAAATGTAATTGGACCAGCATCGTTAATAATTTTAAAAATAGAATATTGAAAATTGCTAGTATCTTGAAATTCATCAATTAATATTTCATAAAATTTGTTAGAAAGGGAAACAGCAACAAATGAATTTTCATTTATGAGCTTAAACGATCGGTATAATACTTCATTAAAATCCAGTGCTTTAATAGACTGTAAATACATATAATAAATATTACCAACAATTGTAATATCATTGGGATTATTCCAATCCACTGACACATCAATGTTTCCAGAAGTCGTTTTTCTTAATAAACTCAAATCATCGATAGTTAAATTCAATGTTTCATTATTTTCAGTAAAGTCAACAAGCTCATCATATGTAACTATTCTTGGCTTTTCCCAACCATAAATCCATGAGAATGGACGGAGAATATATTCTAAGCAAAATTTGTGAATAGTCCCTATAAAGATAGTTTTGTGTGTTACGAGCCTTGAAGCAATTTCATCAGCAGCCGCATTTGTATAGGTAATTAAGGCTAGAGAAGTCATAGAGGGAAGACTATCAAGTTTTTGTTCCGCCCTAGCTACTAGTGTTTTTGTTTTGCCAGACCCAGGTGAAGCACTTATAATACTATTTGAGTGCATCTCAAAAGCAGCGTATTTTTGTTCATCGTTTAGCACTATTGTGCGATACCTTTTTTATCTCTAATAAATTTTATTGAATCTTCGATATATTTTGGAACAACAAAATCATCATCAATTAATGTCGCTAATTCTTGAGCAAACCTTCCTTTTTTTACTGTGTTGTCAATACGATTCAATAATTCTTCAGCCCAATTATCATCTGTTTCCATTAAATTTGTGTATGATCTTTGATGACCCAGATTTTCGAAACAAGTTTTTAAATAGCTTGAATTAACATCTTTTCGGGGAAAGAGGTCTATTTCGAGAGTTTGGGATCCGACAAATACCTTCACTCTTTCATCAACTTCCAATGACTTAGCATTCTGAACAGCAGTTGTCTCCTCATCATCACGTTTCAATTCTTTGGTATCACCATCAATAATTGCACATGCAACGATTTCCAAGTTATCTTGCTGACATATTTTAAGAAATGGATCAAAATATCTACTGTGGATTGGTATTACTGATATATTATATTCAGTAAGATTTAGTGAATATTTTTCTTTTGCAATAACCGGTATTAAAAATTGTTCTGCTGTTCCTTCAACAAACATCACGGCAGATGCAAAAAAGATCTCAGATCGTGTAGCATCCAAGTATCTTTTTAATAATAGAGATTCTCTGGGGGATAAAAGACCGTTAGAAAAGGGAGAAAATGATTTTACAATTTTATTAATATTCCAATATAGAACGTTTAGATTTTTAAATTCACAATCACTCGCAATATGTGTGGAGTGTGAGGTCATAAAAACTTGGGTGTTATTTAGGCCCCCTAAATTAGCAAAAAGTAATTTTTGCAATTGTGGGTGTAAATGAGCTTCAGGTTCTTCAATTAATAATAAATTTAATTCATGATTATTTTGAGAATTTATTAATTTGGCGACAAATAAGCTTAAGTAAAGCAAGTTACGTTGCCCTAATCCCAATATATTGAGCTTAATATTTTTTCCTTCTTCTGGATTAAAAAATAAATTTAGTTTGTTCCATGAATCAGATTGATAATTGGAAAGAAAACTCAACGAGATAGGGAAAGAAAAATAACTCCCAGCTATCTCGCTTGTTTTTTCCTTTATAGTGTCAAGAATTTCAGGAATAAAGTCAAGTTTATTTAAGTCTTCTGAAGATGATTCAAGAATTTTATTTATATCTTCTAACTCTTCTTCTGAGTTTTCCCTTGATGTGCAAAATTGACTTAATAGAGAATTATTTGAACCATGTATATCTTTATAAATATTGCGAAATGCAGTAATATAGAAGAGATTTATTCCTTCAAGTTCCTTAAAGGAAATTTTGTTTAACTCAATTAAATCTGCAAAGTCAAATGAATTGCCTCCACCATATAGATTATATCGAAAATCTTTAATATCAACCGATTCGAATACTTCATCAGTTTCTTTTAACAATGATTTATGGGCATATAGATAAGTAACACGAGCTGTGTTGTCTGAAGATTTAATAGCATGAAGATTAGGAAAGGATGCTAGATTGTCGCCATAAAACTCTATACTTATTATAATATGATCATCTATTTGAAGTTCTTTGAATCCATGGAAATTTTGTTCTTCTAATAACCGATCCTTATAGGATAAATTTGTATCTAATACAAGACGTATTGCATGATATAGATTGCTTTTCCCAACATTATTCTCGCCAATTATTGTTTGAAATCCATCATCAAAATTGATAGTAAATTCGGAAAAATTTCGAAAATTTTTAATGAATATTTTTTGCAGATGCATACTTTCCTCATTTTTAATAAGAGGTATAACTTTAAAGAATTTTATCTGGAAATGAGAAAAAAATATAAAGGCGGATAAAGCTATATTATGTCATTTACAGATAAAATTCTGTTGTGCGAAACCATCCCCCTTATTCTATGGGGATTTAATACG
>JASFMY010000184.1:0-8488 GCA_050117315.1 Ignavibacteria bacterium | reverse complement strand
ACCTAGACAAGACCTCGGTATTTATTTTTATTGATGATAAGTTATCTGCTCAATACGGGGATTATATTCTGAATGACTATAATTATAACCTAATTAAAAGTTCGGTTTCCGGTTCATCAGATGCTTATATAAACATTGATAATAATGAGAGAATTTTTCTTACCTACGTGCTGAAGAATAATTTTGAAAACAAAATTATAGCCGTTTCACTTCATGAGAAAGATTTGTCGTGGAATCTTTATGATTTCTTCAAAGTATTTTTCATTCATTCATTATTGATTCTCGTAGTGCTTATCGGTTTTGTAATATATCAAATCAGTAAGTACAGGAAAATAAATTTTACATTCCGGTTTCAACTGCTTACGGCTTTTCTTGTAATTGCAATAATTCCCCTTATATTCCTGGCTACCTATTTCCGTGAACTTACCGAAGAAAAAAACAATTATGCGTTAAATTATAAACTCGGCAAACGCGCGGTAGAAATAGAAAAATACATAAAGGATTACACAAGCGGTTCCAATATTGAATTGCCGAACATATTCCGGAAAGCAAGCAAAGATCTGGGAATTGATTATTCCGTTTACCTCGGTAAAAAACTGGTTTATACTTCATCCGAAAATTTTTACAACGCAGGTTTGCTCTCAAGTTTGCTTAATCCGGAAGTATATATTCATCTTAACATTCTTAATAACAAAGAGCATGAAATTGAAGAACAGATTGAGAACTATGTTTGCAATTCTATTTATTATAAATCTGAAATTTTTGATAAAGAATATATTATTAAAGTGAACAATGCTTTTAACAACGTTCTTCTTCCGTTATCTGCAATCGAACTAGATACATTCCTATTCGGCAGTTATTCCCTGGCAGTGATACTTATAGTTATTGTAAGTACGTTAATGGCAAGCCGGATATCACAGCCCATTAGGAAATTAACCAATGCCACAAAATCAGTTGCAAGCGGCGATCTGAATGTGAGAGTTGAAGAAAACTACCAGGGTGAAGTAAAGGACCTTGTGCACGGCTTCAACAATATGGTCGGCGAACTGAAAAAAAACCAGGTTGCCATTACGGACATGGAAAGAGAAATGGCTTGGAAAGAAATGGCTAGGCAGGTTGCTCACGAAATTAAAAATCCTTTAACACCTATGAGACTGGCAGTTCAGCAGCTCATCGCCGTTTACGATGATAAGTCTAAAAAATTTGATGAAATTTTTAAGAAAGTAACAAGCACGGTTATAGGGCAGATAGAAACATTAACAAACATTGCTTCGGAGTTTTCCGCGTTCGCAAGGATGCCGAACATAAAAATGGAAAACGTATCAATTTATAATATTGTAAAAAAAGTTTGTGATTTGTTTCTTGATGAAAAAATTAAAATAACTGTTGAAAACATAAATAGAACCTTAACTGTTACTGCCGATAAAGACCAGCTAAATAGGGTATTTATTAATTTGATTAGAAATTCAATTCAAGCTTCGGCAAAAAATATAAATATTGTTTACAAGCATGATAAAGAGAGCCATCTAATACTTATAAAGGACGACGGTTCAGGAATAAACCCTGATATAGCGAACAAGATTTTCGACAAAAATTTCACCACTAAAAACAGGGGAATGGGACTCGGATTAAATATGGCTAAAAATTTTATGAACTCCATAGGCGGTGCAATTGAACTGGTTGAAACTTCGGAAAAAGGAACTACATTACAATTAAAATTTAACAAATAATGTCAAACCTAACGCCGGATCAAGAGAAAGCATTAAATTATAAAAAACACATTGCCGTAACTGCAAATGCGGGTAGCGGCAAAACGTTTGTTTTGTCCAAAAGGTTTGTAGAAATTGCTTTAGATAAAAAAAACAAAGTCAACAGTATTGTTGCAATAACCTTTACCGACAAAGCCGCTGGTGAACTTTATACAAAAATCAATAAAGAGATTAATGAAAGAATTGTATCTGCAAAGAATGATGAAGAATTAAGGACCCTGGAAAGAATAAGACGGCAATTAATTTCAGCAAATATTTCAACGATACATTCATTCTGTATAAATTTACTAAAAGAGTTTTCACCCGAAGCAAACCTTGATGCAAACTTTACTCCTATTGACCAGGAAACAGCAGAAGAGATTTCCGTTTTTGCTATTGAAGAAACAATAAACAACAACCTGCTTGACAGCGATGATTCGGAAAATCTAAAAGAATTAATAAGATTGTTCGGATCGAAATCAAATTTAATTGAACAGCTTAAAATTATTTTGGCTAAACGAAAATTGCTTGAAAGCGGAAATGATATCCTTCAAAACGAAAGCAAATATTATGAAAATTTGTTTGAAAGCGAATTCAATGAATTGTTTTCCGGTAAAATAAAAAACGTTTATGAGGCTGCATCGTCAATCAATTCAAAAGTACTTGAAAATGATCCTCGGAATGAACGCGCAGTTGAAGCGGCTGATCTTTTGAAGAACATGCATGAAACAGGAAGCCGGGAAATAAATCATATTAATAAAATTCTATCTGTTGTACTTACGGACAAAGGTAAATTAAGGCAAAAAGGTTATTTGAATAAAAAAGAGTTTCCCAATTTACCGGGTGAAATTCAAACGCTTGAAGAAACATTTTCGTGGATTAAATTTTTTGATATACCTGAAAGTTATGATGAAGCATTGAAGAAAATGATTGAGTTAAAGAGTAAACTTCTTTCCTTTTATAGATTAGTTGAAGATAAATACGAAGAGCTGAAATTTGAAGAAGGATACCTTGACTTTGAAGATATACTTTTATTTACAAAAAGAATACTTTCCAATGAACATGTATTAAAAAAGCTTTCCGAAAAATATAAATATATAATGATTGACGAGTTCCAGGATACAGACGATCTGCAATATAAAATTTTTATGCCGATTCTTTCTTACCTGGAAAAAGGCAACCTGTTTGTTGTGGGTGATGAAAAGCAAAGCATATACATGTTTAGAGATGCCGACCTTGAAGTTTTTGAAAACACTAAAGAGCAATTCATGCATACACCCGATCAATCGGAGGTAATTACTTTACCGCACAGCTTTAGGATGTACCCGCAGGTTGCGGCCTTTGTTAATGCGTTGTTCGATAAATTGTTTGCCGAAACTAATCCCCGGTTTAACGAAGTTAAGCCGCAAAAATTAATCTGTACAAAGGCGGTTGAAAATGAAGGCTGTGTTGAGTTCCTGTTAACCGGTAAAGAAAGTGAAATAACCGAAGGTGATTTAGTTGCAAAAAAAATCATAGAGCTAAAGCAAAATGAAAAAGAAATAAGTCTTAAAAACATAGCAGTGCTGTGCAGAAAGAGGAGCTCATTCAAAGGACTTGAAGAATCTTTTCTAAAATATAAAATTCCTTTTTCAATAATTGGAGGACAGGGTTACTATCAAAAGCAGATCATTTTTGATGTTCATAATTATATTTCGTTTTTAATAAATCCCAAAAACGATCTTGCCCTTGTTGGAATTTTGCGTTCGCCTTTCTTTGCAATCTCAGATGCAAATCTCTTCGAAATTTCTTTATTAAACGGGGGAGCCTTTTTCGACAAGCTCACGGAGTTTTCATCAAAGGATGAATACTTTCAAAAAATAGTTGATACCCTGAACGCACATATTGCAATTGCATTCAAAACCGATATTCCCGAATTGTTGAATAGAATTTTAAAGGATACATTTTACTGGGCTGTTATTGCTTCCAAAACCAACTCCGAACAGGAAATTGCAAACCTTAAAAAGCTTGTTGATATATCGATAAATTATTCCGGGCAAAGTTTTAAAAACCTTTTTGATTTTGCACAATACATCAAAACCGCTATTGATACCATAGACGACGAAGGTCAGGCTGCGTTAATAAACGAAGAAGACTCTGTTAAAATAATGACAATTCATCAATCAAAAGGATTGGAATTTGAAGCTGTGTTTGTATTCAACTGCAACCAGTCAATGAGAGACCCGCGTATAAGATCAAAGCAGGTTGCCGTTGATAAAAAGTACGGACTGCTTTTTAAAGTACCCCAAAATTCTTACTTTGAAGATTATGTTTCGCCCCCGGTAGTTTGTCTTTACAATTATATAAACTACAGGAAAAATTTAGCCGAATCAAAAAGGCTGTTGTACGTTGCTTTAACAAGAGCTGTAAAATATTTGTATGTATCGGCGGACTTAAGTAAATCTGTTAAAGAAAATTCATTTATAGAAAATATAATTACAAGCCTGGGTTTTAATAATGAAGAAAATTTTTACGAATTTAATTATGACCTTGAATTTTGGGAAAACGATGGCGGACAGGGAGTAAGTAATACAAAGGAAATTTCTTTCAATATCCCGATAACCAAAAATATAACAGTTGATAGTTCAGAAATTGCTGAAACAGCAGGAGAAGAAGAATCCCCAAAAGAAATTTTGTTAGATAAGATTAAACACAGCGAATCTACTGAATTTATATCCGCAACTAAAGTTGTAATGTTTTCGCAATGCCCGGTAAAATACAAGCTGACTTACGACCTCGGTTATTCAAAATATTTGGAAGTTATTAATAATAAATTTTCCGGCTTTGATTTTGAAACTGAAGAACCGGATGAAGATGAGATTCAAATTGCGGCAGACGTTAAAGGAAGAATAATTCACAAAATTTTGGAGAAGAATTTTGACAAAGAAAATTATAAAAATGAAGTAATTACTTTGCTCGAAAATGAATATCAGTTTGAAAGCAAAAACGTTAGTGAAAATTCTATTGAAGAAATATCCGGCATTTTGGATAAATATTTTTCTTCAAATATTTATAATGAACTTTCCCGTTTCAGTTTGGTTAAAAACGAGTATGAAATTTATTCGATGATAAATGACTTTTACCTTTACGGCATAATCGATAAAATAATTTTTGACGACGACAAAATTTTGATTGTAGACTACAAAACGGATAACATTAAAGTTGACGAAATAAACGAACGGGCGGAAAACTATCTGCCGCAGCTAAAATTCTACTCACTTCTTGCTGCAAGCATGAATAAAAAAGTCAATGAAATTCATTGCAAACTTATTTTCTTAAATCACCCGGATAATTATTTTGAAGCAAAATTCAACAGGGAAGAATTAACCGGGTTCAAAGATGAAATAAAAAATATGGTAAACAAAATCCGGAGCAAAGATTATACGCCGGTTTTAGAGCACTGTAAAAAGTGCCATTATTCGGATAAGAAAAATAATTGTGTTATGAATTAAGCAGCCCCGGCTTTAAGAGTGTGTTACAGAACTCAAAGACAGGGCAGTCGAGATCCATACCTCGACTGAGACCCCTCATTTTGAGAACAATATCAAGGTTTTTCTTCACGGAATGGTGAAGGTGTCTTAAATGTAACGCAGATTGTTAACAATCTGCGTTACGGGTCATTTTTTTGAACACATAACAATAGCCATCCTCTTAAGCGGCGGGACTATCTTCATTTCCTCCATTTAATGAAGCATCTACGAAGCTTAAGGGGGAGGTTTGGTTTATATTTTTCTACCATAATGGAAGTCCCACCGGACTTCGAATAATATTTCCTCCAATAAAAGGTAAATATCAAAATTTAGACAACCGTAACCCGGGTTTAGCCGTTTGATAGTGTTGGAATCTGCAAAAAAGGAATGACTAGCACCGGGATTTAGGGTGTGTTGCAGAACTCAAGACAGGGCAGTCGAGGTCCCATAGCTCGACTGAGCCCCTTCATATTGAGAACAATATCAAGGTTTTTCGTCACGGAATGGTCCGTGACGACCCTGTTATGACTAGCACCGGGATTCATCCCGGTGAAAAAAGAGGAAGGTACCAAAGGGCTTTAGCCCAATTTTCTCTAATATTTGGGCTAAAGCCCGGGTTCTATTCGGTTTTTTATTTCCACGTGCTGAAGCACGTGGCTATTGAAGCACCTAATTAAGTTATGCAACACACCCTAAATGCCGGAGCTATCAAACACTACATTCATTTTTAACCCATGTTGATAAATTTGCCGCCAAGTATTTGTTCTTGTTGATCCCCGAAGAAATTATAACCTATTATTTTGAATCAACTTAGAATTTTGCCTATCAACTTGGGTTAAGTTGACGCTTATGCGCAGAGCGGGATGAGAAATCTTTCAATTAGAGTGTGATTTCAAAGATTTCTCCCTCCCGCCATGCCGGCGAGGCAGGTCGGTCGAAATGTCAAAACGTTTAGATATCTAACTTCGCAGAAACTCTAATATTTTCGTTCTAGATGTCTGGTAGAGATTTCACCCTCACCGGTTGTTTTTAACATTAAAGACGACTTATAATGCATCTCCACGGAAAACAAAAGAAGCCCGCAATTCAAAAAACTGCGGGCCTCATCTTATTGCTTTTATCTTGATACTTGATACCGGATACTTGATACTCGATACCGGATATCCCGTTATGATTCTCCCGGAACAGCTTCCTCTTTCTTGCGCCGCTTTTTAACTTCTTCGTTCGTATCGTCTATTATTTGACCAACAGCGCGAGCAAAAGTACCATATGTTTCTTCGTCTACTTGCAACATCGCGCGTAAATAGACTATAAGTTGTTCGTTAATTATTAATGCTGCTTCTTGCTTAAGCTTTGTTGCGTTTTCTTCCGTACCTTCTTCGGCCTGTTCGCTCTCAAATCCAACTCGTACGGTTTCAAATTCTTGTTGAGCTGTTGTTAACTCTGTTATAAGATTTGCCAAACCCGGCAGCTTTGCTATTTCAGTTTGCATTTCGGCTGTTGATAAATCTTCCAGCATCGAATTAATTAAGGAACTTTCCGTTACATAGCTATCTTTGACTATTTTAACACCGTATTTGTCGAATACTTCTTCAACATTTACAGCCGCTTCTTTTATTTCTTCATCGGGATAATGGAGATAACCTTGAAGCAGGTAATAAATTCCTCTTACTTTCGTATCTCTTATCTCGTCTTTTTCATCAAGATTGCTTTGAGCTTTTGAACGGTTTATTGCTGTAGTTAGTGCTTCTTTGGTATTTTTTAATTGGGTAAAAATACCCGTTAGGTGGGTGTCGGAACTCCAATCTCCTTCATCAAACTTGATGATAATACGATTTGCCGCTCCATTAGTTTCAGTTATACGGCATGAGATGATTAGTTTGTTTAAGGTGCTCATATATACCTCCGTTTTTTTAGCTCCCGTAATTTTCAATATTATTTACCGGAAGCCGGTTAATAATTTGATTTTATTGTACGATACTGTTTTATATAAATCTCCTTAAAAGGAGAATTGTTAGCGTTTTTGAGTGAAAAAAATGATCACGGCATCATTTTTAGGGACTTATGAACAAATTTTTTCAAAGCAATAAATTCACCGGGCGTTGAACAAACGTTCCAACGCTCACCGACGCGTCTTTTGCCGTTGAGAAAAATGTTTAAGCTCCGCCGACATGTCTTTCCCCGTTGAGAAAAATGTTTAGACTCCGCCGATGAAACTTTTTTTATGCGAACATATGTTCCAATGCTCTCCGGTGTGTCTTTTCTGGTTGGAACACTTATTCCAGCCTTCACCGGTGTGTTTTTTGTCCGGAACGTATGTTTACGCGTGATTAAAAATAATTTAGAGTTTCTGCAAAATAAAAAGTCGGTCATTTCGAACCCGTTTTTTGGGTGAGAAGTCTTTCAATTAGAGGATGATTTCAAAGATTTCTCCCTCCGGTCGAAATGACAAAACGTTTAGATATCTAATTTTGCAGAAACTCTTTTATATAAAAGCGTTTTTTCGTTTGCGGGAAATATAATTTTATCGTTTGTATCTGAAATTTCCGTTTTAGTACTGTTTAGATTAGCAAAAAGAGTTTATGCCTTATATCTATATGTTTTCAATTATAAGTTAATTAAATTCTAACCAGTGTACAATAAAATAAAGGAAACATTCTTAAAATGCTTCCATGGCTGTGCTGCCGGGTAAGTGCAGCCTTGCCGTCCTACCAGCCTAAAACCGGGTAGCCGTTATTTACAGTGCCCGGCTTATCCATATTCCGATAATCATCTGTTTCGTTGGTGTCCCCGGGAACAAAATCCCGGCCGGTACCGGTAAAGGTTTTGTAATTCAATGGGATAGAAGAATCATGGTCGCCGATGCCGTCACTGACCTGGTCAACCCGGGTTTCGTCGGCAGAAAAACAAATATGCGCGGTTTCCATAAAATATGCATCCCAATCTCCGCTTGTGTTGGAAAGCTCAATCAAATCATCTGTCGCAGCTATCTTATAGGTATTTTCAGATCCGCCGGGAAAGGTTCCGCTTAATAGAAGAAGACTGCTCAAAATACATAAGATTATTCCGGCAAGTAGTGGTTTTTTAGTCCTTTGCATCATATTATTTTTATTGGTCACAGAAGGAGTTAAAACTATGCACTTAAGTGCAAGTCGCTTAAGCTTCTAGAAATGATTAACTTTAGGGATGAAATATCAGCGAAGCAGTGTAGATAGAGTATCAAGATTAACA
>JASFMY010000183.1:0-8926 GCA_050117315.1 Ignavibacteria bacterium | reverse complement strand
TATTAAATCCCCATAGAATAAGGAGATGGTTTCGCACAACAGAATTTTATCTGTAAATGACATAATATAGCTTTATCCGCCTTTATATTTTTTTCTCATTTCCAGATAAAATTCTTTAAAGTTATAATTATCCGCGTTAAGTGAAGTAAAATTCTCCTGGCTATAATCATTAACCACTCCCATGGAAAGCAGCCTGTCTAATTCATCATAATTATTAAATACCAATTCATTTGCTTCTATATGATATTGATAACGAAGTCTTCCGAATTTATCGTATTTATATTGGTAGGTACCGTAGTCCGGATTTGATTTTGAGGCCAGGTTGCCAAAATCATCGTATGTATATGTTGTTGTAATACCTCCGGGTGACTCAACCTGTTCAAGTTGATTTATGGAATTATATTCAAAAATTGTCGGGTCGTTTGATCCAAGAACCTCTTTAACTACATCTCCGAAAATATCCGAATATACTTTTTTGATTTTACCTTCTTCATCTTCCAACTCCCGGTAAACATGCCAACTATAATCTAAATCATCAGGATCATATTTATTGTATGTATAAGTGATTTTCTTGCTTGGAGCATTTACCCCGGTACTACCGAATCTCGTTTCTTTTAAGTTGGATAAATTATCATAGTAATTATATGCTATTCTTCCTTCACCATCCTCTTCACTTGATACAAGTCCTAAGTAATTATATTCAGCAGCTAACTTTTTTACAAATACATCACTTTCATTTTTAGTTTCTTTAATAAACGAGATAACGTCATTTGAAAAATATTCTTTTGTTTCAATTTTTTGAGGCGAGCCAACCGACAGATCCGGATATTGATATGTTGTAACTTCCGGTATCCAATTTGCATCATCGTACAAATACTCAACAGACCCGTACCCGTCATTAATTCCGGGATCGGTAATTCCAACGGGGAAACTGCCCGGTTCAAACGTTTTTCTTATTTTTCCTGCTTCATCATATAAGAACTTACTTATATAACCGTTTTCATCTACTTCATAAAGCAGGTTACCTCTTGTATCATAAGCCGTAAATCTTGTTAAAGATGTTGTTCCAAAGGAAGTTTCCGTTTTAAAAGGCTGTACTTGAAAACCGGTATGTGTTATTTGAACATTTCCCGTTTCACTGTTATCGCTGTGAATAACTTTTCCTGTAGCAGTATTTTGAACATCATCTGGGTAAAAATGATTTATAGTTAAGCCTTTATCATCAGTAATTGTTTTTGTGTATCCTTTATATTTACCGCTTGTTTCATAGATGTAACCGGTTGTGCTTTGCCGTGAGCCATCATTGCTATGTATAATTTCTTTCTCCAGTTTACCACACATAGCATTTGTCGCCGGATAGTATTGAAATTCCCTATCACTTTTAATTAATGATTCGTTCTTCTCCAATACCCTGCTAACTTTACCGATAGAGTAATTATAAGTATTGCCGGAGAAATCGCCAGTTGCCGGTATATAATTTTCATAAGTAGTGCTCTCAGTAATAGATTTGTCAAATACCGGATCCCCGTTGGTATCTTCATCTTTTACATGCCCTTGAATGGTTTTGGCAACACTTAACAATACATCCTTTTCATCTTCTACCTGGTCAAATAATTGGTTACCGCTTACAGTAAAAGGAAACGACATGGTCTCATATTCCCGGTTAAATGTAGTGTATTTCTGGACATGATCCGGTAACGAGGTTTTATAGATATACTCACTGATGGAGTTTAGCCTAGGACTGTTTCCTAAAATTGCATCGCTACCGCTATTTATACATGTGTTACCCCCTACTTCCCAATCATATTCTTTTATTACTGTCCCATCATCAGCATTTGCTGCATAAAATTTTTCTTTTGCTATCTTTACCGCGGATAAATAACCTACACCTAAAGCACATTCTTTATTAACCGGATGGAGTTTATAAGTATTATAATATTTTTCAGAAATCATGTAGTCGGGTGAAGAATCATTTGTTAAATCTTTATCACTAACCTTTCTTACTGTTTTTATATTTGCATGTATTGATGCCTCCGGATCATATTGTTCATCTAATTCATCCCATCCGAGGTTGTTGGGGCCGTCCCATGTGTAAGTAAATTCCTCTTCGGACAACTCAATTTCCTGTGACGAAGCTGAATCGTAAAGTTTATTAGTTACGCTCTTAACCATAGTTGTTGTATAATTATCTCGAGCTGTATTATTCATATTGTTGGAACTATATGGTCTTGGTGAAAATCCCCAATTTTGAGCTCCTACAATATATTGGGCAAGGTTACCTATGATCTCTTTCTCTAAAAATAATTTATTCCAGGTGTAGTAATCTGTATCAAAAACAGAACCGTCCAATTCACTATCATCCCAATACGTAAACTCAACTATTTTGTTTTGAAAATTCTTTTTATCCAATAAACTAACAGGGTATTGCAGTTTATATATGTCTGTAATAGGCATGCTATAGCTAGGATTAGCACCAGGGTCATATGTTATATACCTGAAATGGCTTTTCCTATTATAGTTTGAATTTACCGAATAAGTATATTCTTCCGCCCTATTTAGTTCGTCAACAATTTTATCTAATTGTAAAATATTACCTGAGTCCATGTTACCGGTCATACCAAGGCCGGAAATGTCACCATCTTTATTCCAGCTTAGATATAATGTAAAAGTATCGTTGTTTAAATGGTCCGTAATAATAATTCTAAATCTATCTTGATAAGCTGACACGGAAGGGTTTATATCATTATATGCGATGCTGATTATATTAATTGTTTCATCATCATTACTTATATACTTTATTTCTTTTAAGAACTTTCTTCCGTAATTCCAGGTTTTCCCAAATCCCGTATTATCATATTCAAAAGTAACCTTATCGCCAAAATGTGAAGTTATCTCTTTGAGGTAGCATGTTCTGGGAGTTCGTCTGCCAAGGGTAAAAGAAGATTGTGCATAAAAACCATACACAAACCAATCATAGGGAGATTCTCCATTACCATATTCCGTACTTATAGCATAATCATGCTCGTAATCTTCGAAATCAACATATTCCTCTGAAAAATAATATGTTAATCCATTCCCGGGTTTATAATATATGTCCCGAAGTCCCCAAAGACCGTCATTCCAGCCGTATTCATCAGCCTTCCATTCAACAATTGCATATCCTTTACTCTCTTCCTCCTCGTCTGCATAAATTCCCGTATAGCCTATTTCATATTGACTATCATCGGCTTGGACTTCATCATACCTGCGTTTTATTCCGTTGGTATTATGCAGTACCAATACTGAGCCGTCAGATTTTAAAATACTTATCTCATCCCAGAACGTTGATCCAACAGAGGTTCTATGTTTTGAATAATCGTAAAAGATATTATCAAAAAAATATTTGTTGGAATAATGATAACCGGGTATTAATAAGGGGATTTCGTCTCCCTGCAGAGTAATCTCTTCTTGGTAACTGCCTAAATCGGTACCGGACTTTTCAAGTATAAAATAGTTTTTCTCAAAATTCAAAGTTTGAAGGCCGAATCCGTGAAATCCCATTATCCAGCCCGGTATGCTCATTCCTAATCCATCATCCGGTGCTGTAAACTGATGATTATATGAATGAGCTAAATTGGACAAGTAGTTTAGTGTAAAATCCGTATTTAGATTGTTCGGCAAAACAATATTTTGGGTATGCGATATTGATATAGACCCGTTGAAATCACTAATATTCATCCGACCTTCTATAAAATCAGCCGATGAACCGGAAGATATTTTTGATTTTATTAAGTCTAACGAATTGAAAGAGGAATTATACATCTCCTCCATTTCATCATTCGTAGCCTGAGCCTTCAATACTTCAGCAGTAATAAAAACAATAAGAACTACTTTCAATAGTAAACAAAACCGGAATACGTTTTTTTGCATATTACACCTTAATTTTTATCATTGATTTAGATTTTATAATAAACGAGTTAAAAGAAGTGACGTTTAAGCATACGCCATCTCATTCAAAAACTCATTGAAAAATTTTACTAAAAATTATTGCTCATTAAATACAATTAAGGTGAGTTCTCCATACACCACAGTATATATTGTAAAACAAGATTATAGTGCTAATATGATAAATAAAAATTTATACTTTTACAATATATTTCTAAGTTACTTTATATTATCCTTATATTAATATTTAGCTATAGGATATTATGTCTAAAATTATATTAAGAATTGTATTCTTGAATATAATTATAGGAATGGATGAAATTGAAATAAAAAAAGCAAAGGGTAGTTGTCTGGAAGTATCTTCGGGTTGAAAAAAATATTTTTTAATCGCAAAAAAAATAATTCCCAGCAGCGAAGCAAACCATAACACTAGAAAGGATAAAGGGAATTTAATTACTAAAAATAATATTGCAATCAGCTTTACGTCCCCGAAACCAATTGCTTCAATCCCGCGGTATTTAGTATAAATAATATTAATCAAAATCAGTACAATAGAAATAGCAACTGCCGGAATGATATTACTGAATAATGTAATATCATTTTGAATTATTTTTATTAATGAAAACAGCAATAGTATAATTAATAATTTGTTGGGTACTTTGAAAATGCAGAAATCGATTATTCCTATTATAAACAGTATGTTGCATAACAGGAAGACACTAAAAAATTGAAAGGAAAAACCGTAAGTGAGGTAAGCCATAAAACCAATAATTGTAACGGTAATTTCAACAATTAAATACCTGAGCGGAATTTTTTCTTTGCATTTATTGCAGATCCCTTTTTGATATATAAAGCTGAAAAGCGGGATCAATTCTAAAAACGATAGTTTATATTTACCGCAGAAACAAGTAGACCTTAGTAAATCGAATTTATTGTTGAATACAAAATGCGATATGACGTTATTGCTGAAACTTCCTACCGAAACAGAGAAAAAAAAACAGCCAATAATTCTAAAATCATAATTAGTCCGGTACCACTTCTTTTATAATCCCGTCCTCTTTCACTTCCCAAACGTTAAAAGTACCGTCGTCGTCAAAATCAACTTTAGCGGTTGCCGTGGCTGTAAAAGCAGCGACTTCTGCATTTGTAATCTCAATTAGGTAACGGGCAGTTCCGCCTTCGGAAATTAATTTTTCCTGCTCAAACCCCAACTCTGCAAGGTTATCGCTGTATTTGTCATATTCAAACTTATGAGCTTTCTGAAGCATGTAAACCTGTTTTAATCCCAATTTAGCCTCGGTTGCTTTTGCTTTGCTTACAACCGGCATTAACCTGGGAAGCGCCAGCAAAACCAAAACACCTATTATAACCAGTACGACCATCAATTCGGTCATTGAAAAACCTTTTTCGGATAGTAATATTTTTTTTATCATTTTAAACTCCGAGATAATTTACTACTTCGAACATCGGTAAATACATTGCTACCAGTATGACCGCAACAATAGCCCCGACAAATAAAATTAAAACAGGCTCTATTAAAGAAGTTATGCTGCTCAGGTTGTAATCAAATTCTTTGTTATAAAAGTTACTTATCAAATTAAAAACCCTGTCAAGCTCCGCACTTTCTTCGCCTGCTGCCAATAGCTTTGAAAAAGTAATATCAAAGAAATCGGATTTTTTTACATTTAACGTAAGACTCTCACCTTTAATAAGCTTTTTTATCATTACGCTAATTTCTTTTTGAAAGAAATTGTTGTTGGAAATTTTTGAAGAAATCTTCAAAGCTTCCAGTAAGCTGACTTTGCTCTTTAATAATATCGACATACTCAATGAAAATCTAGCCAATAAATTAAGTTTATAAAGTTTTGAAACAAAGGGCAGCTTTATTGCCAATTTATCAATTACATTTTCTTGAAAAGACTTGTTCTTCAAAAGAAAATTAGCGAGAATTATTAATGACAATAAAAATAAAAAAATTATCACACCGTTTTCAATTATCAAATTACTAAATGATAAAATAAATTCCGTTAACGGCGGCAGTTGGGAGTTAATTGAAGAAAATAATGATTCAAAAGAGGGTATCAAAAAAAACATCATGAAAAAAATTACTCCCACCGAAACCAAAATTACAAAAACCGGGTACCTGCTGGCGTTTGTAATTTTCTGTTTCAATTCGGAAAACTTTTCCTGGTAGTCAGTATATTCGGAAATAACCTCTGCAATATTTCCGGTTTCTTCCGCAACTCTCAAATTCGCCACATAAATTTCGCTAAAAATATCCGAATACTTTGCAAAGCTTTTTGAAAGAGAATTCCCCCTCTTTAAATCAACCAGTATCTTTTTTAGTATTTCACTTAGATGTTTGTTTTTGGTTTGTTTAAGTATTAATTCAATTGAATTTATAATCGGAATTTTAGAATAAAGCAGTAAACTGAATACCCTGTTGAATTCAATAATTTCTTTATTACTTATTTTCTTAATGAGCATTTGTATTTCTATTTATTCTTTGTAAGTATTATTAAATCTTTTTGATGAATTTTGAGAGTTAACATAGTCAAAAAAATATTTTTGATTTTTGTATATGAACGACAATTTGATATTATCGATTAAACTAGATTGTATTACACCTTCTGCAGACCTGTCGAAAAACAACTCATGGCCGTTACTGTATATGTAGTTATTTCCTTCAAATAAATTTATCTCAAGATTAAGACTGTCCAGCTCATTAAGCGAATATACTTTATTTACATCGATGCTGTCCTTGAAAAAAATTATTGTATCATTTTTATTAGTAGTGAAATATTTATGTTCATCAATAAAAATAAATTCGAAAGTTTCCGATTTTTTTAATGTTTCGTTTACTTTAAAGAGCACATTATTTACAAAATGTTTCTCTTCAACTTTCTTATTATTTGTTGAAACGAACTTAATTGTGAACAAATAAAACGTGAAAAGTAATCCGATAATTACAAAGCTTAAATTTATCGCAACCAATATTTCGATAATAGTAAAACCATTATCATTTGATAACTTCTTCATTTCTTTTATTTGCCGTTAAAACTACAATTTCTTTTTCGTTTATTTTTGCCGTTACGGTAACAATAATTTCCAGCATATTTTCTCCGGGAAGTACCTCCCTTTTTATTATCAAGCTCCCGCTTTTGTTTGTGTATGTTGTATCGCTTATTAATTCGGAATTGATTGTTCTTTCTATCTCGTTATTAGCTAAATAAAACGCTTCGTTTTTGTATACAAATGTTGAATTCAGTAATGTATTGTTAAAGAAAATAATTGTGAGAGTTAAAATTAAACCCAACATGAAAATTGAAACCAATGTTTCAATTATTGTGAATCCTTTTTCTTCTAATAGAGCCATTCTTCTTTTAGCAGTTCAAAATTATTTTTTTCAGTAAATCCGGCCGGGAAAAGGAACCACTCATCCAGTTCGCTACGATTGATATTTACATTTACAAGCCAGTTAATATATGTCGTCGGCTTTTTATAAAAATAAAATTTGTATGTATAAACTATACCTTTTACCGGCGCTTCAAGTTCAAGTAAATTTTCGCAGTATATTAACCCGTGAACAATACTATTGTTATCAATCGACATCATTGTTTTATTGTTGTTTAAGCCGACTGTAGAATTTATTAAAATAACAGAACCATTTACTACGGTTGCTTCTAATTCAATTGTGTTGTTGAGATTTGAGGAATCACTTACATCCGAATACGCAGCTATGATTGAGGGAAATAGGAACATACTATTTTCAACAGATATGTTTTTTTCAGCAAATAATTTTACATTTTCAAAAATGTTATCTTTTTTAATATAAGTATCTTTTCTCGAGATAAAAACAGCATTCTTTATTTTGCAGCCGGAATTTACTGTCAACGAAGAATCTGTTAAAATTTCTAAGTTCAAGTCCAGGTTGGTATTCCGGGAAATTCCCGTACTGCCGGATACAATAAATTCCAAATCCTTTTTTGAAATAATATCACCGCTTATGCTTAAGTCGCCGTTTATTTTATACTGCTCGTAAATAAACTCGTTAAAATTCCTTTCAGTTAGCTGCACGTTATCATTTATTACTATTGTTGTATCTTTTTCGTCAGTGTAAAAAATTGCATGGAGCAACGAATCCGTAAAAGCTTTTTGTTCTATATTATCTTCTTTAATTATCTTACCGTCAATAAAATCACCTTTAATACGAGTGATACCGAATATATTTCCCTTTTTAAAATTATCGTTGGTTGCCAAAACATTACCGGTTATTTTTGTATTGCCTGCAACAGATGCCCGCAGTTGGGGAGTACTCATTATCAGCGCATTATCAAATAGTGAATCAGATTTCTGACCGTAATGGTAGAAGACTTTAGATGAGTCTACACCGGACTTAGCCGTTGCCGAAATTTTTAAATACAGACCCGTTAACCTGCTTGAAATTAAAACCGGGATATCATTGATTAAAATTTCTTTATCCGTATTATAATTTGTAATATTTTGTATGAAAAGCTGTGCTGCCGAGTAACAGGCTAAATCCAGCTCTTTTTTACTAATCTTTTTAACGGTAATTGAGTTCAGTATGTAATAAAAAAACAAAACACCAATTAAAAGTGATACTATCACAAATGAAAATACTATTACATTGGATAATATATATCCGTCTTCCTTTTTTAAGAAAAAACTCATGTTAATAAATTATAAGGTGAATTTTAATTTAACAAAATTCTATGTTAATAAAATAGATTAGCTATAGATTGAATCTAAGATTTAGAAATACCTTGCGGAGGTGCTGATTCGAATTGCCGCTTATTTTACCTGCCTTTGACGGACAGCGTACGTTTCTCTATCTCATCAAGCGTTTTCTTGTCTATAAATAGGGCTTGCTGAAAAGCAAATAAGAGCTTAAAAAATAATAAGATAGGTGAATAAAACCCTGAAAAAGTGCAAAGTAATTAATAAATTGAAGAAAAAACATGTGCACTTAATAAGAGGAAAA
>JASFMY010000182.1:0-9053 GCA_050117315.1 Ignavibacteria bacterium | reverse complement strand
ACTATCTTATCTACATAGTCTTTCAACTCTACGTATAACCAGTGTGTACTGGTTGTTTCCTCTATGGTTAATATCTTTTTCCCTTTTAGCCTTTCTATTTGTTTTTTCAATTCTTCGATCCTCGATTCTCCTTGCCAATACTTTGGTTTTTGTGACTTAGCTGTTATTCTTGCCAACGAGTAACCATCTTGCGACCAGTCTAAACCAAGGTAATAATCATAGCCCTTTATTGATATAAATTGTTTAGTTTGTTTTCCTTTTTTCTTTTTTTAATTTTCATCTTTAGGTCTCCTTTCTTTTTTGATGTTCATAGTATACCATTCCTTTACGGTACTAACTTCCTAAAGAAAGTGAGTCCTTTTCTTAATTTACCGACAAAACGTTTAGATATCTAATTTTGCAGAAACTCTAATAAAATTGTTGACTTATTAAAATTGTTCGCCTATATTTACCGGTCTAAATTGGACGAATTATGGAGGATTTGATGTTCGCTGTTGTTGATATTTCAGGACAACAATTTAAAGTTTCGGAAAATACAAAGTATTACGTGCCCAAGCTTAAAGCCGATACAGATTCGGATATTACTTTTGACAACGTTCTTCTTTTGTCGGATGGTAAAAAAACTCAAATTGGTACACCGAGTTTGGCTGACGTAAAAGTACATGCAAAAGTTTTGGAACATCTTAAAGACGATAAAGTAATTGTTTTTAAGAAGAAGAGAAGAAAATCATTTAAAAAGAAAGTCGGCCACAGGCAGCAATTAACAAGAATTGAAGTAACTGAGATAGGTTAACAGGAGATTTTATAATGGCTCATAAAAAAGGTCAAGGTTCATCAAGAAACGGTCGCGATAGTAATCCCCAATTTTTGGGAGTAAAAAGATTCGGCGGGCAAAAAGTTACTGCCGGTTCAATAATTGTAAGACAAAGAGGAACGAAGTTTCACGCCGGTGAAAATGTGAAAAGAGCCGGTGACGATTCTCTTTTCGCAACAATTGACGGCGTAGTTAAATTTGAAACCAAAAGAGATAACAGAAAATTTATCAACGTTTACGAAGCGTAAAACAATTTTAATAGAGATATTAAAAACCCTTCTAAAGTTTAGAAGGGTTTTTTTATGCTTTTGCAAAGAAAACTACTGAAAAAATAAATCTTACCATATTTTTCATTCTTAAATTAACTCTATTCGTACCGCAGATTTTCAACCGGATTATGTAATGCAGCGCGTGTAGTTATATAAATTACTGTTATCACGGCAATAAACAACGCAACAACTCCGGCTAACAAATAGTAACCCAGATGTAAATCAATTTTTATTACAAAATTCTGCAGCCATGAAGACAAAGCATAATGCGCAATTGGCCAAGCAATAATATTCGAAATTAACACCCATACCAAGTAATCTTTCAATAAGAGAATATTAATTTTAGTTACCGACCCTCCGAGTATTTTTCTTACGCCTATCTCTTTCGTTCGTCTCAAAACAGCAAAAAGAGTTACGGCAAAAAGCCCCATTACCGAAAGCACAATTGCCAGCAAAGCTGAATAAACCAGTAGGGTATTGTTTGTTTCAATATCTCTATACATTTGTTCGAATATTTCATCAACAAAAGAATAATCGAAAATTAAGCCCGGTGAAAATTGTTTTACCGTTTTTTCAATATTGGTTAATGTGTTTTTAATATTTCCTGAACTTACTCTTACAGTAATACATTGTATTCTGTCTGTGTAATTGGAGAGTGCCAGGGGAGCGATATTTTGTTCAAAAGAAGAATAGTTGTAATCCGCTACAACACCTATGATAGGGGATTGAGTTCCGTGCCATTCCAGATTTCTTTCCAATGCTTCTTCCGGTGTCAGGTTCATTGTTTTGACAAATTTTTCATTTAGAATAACCGATTCACGATCTGAGCCTAGTTCTTTTTTGAATTCTCTGCCGGCTATTAGTTTCATTCCGAAAGTTTTAATATACTCGGTTTGAATTCGGTTTTCGTTAAATGAAATATTTTCGCCTTCAACGCCTTGTATTTTACCGAGTTGACCGCTTCTTCCAAATCCTGGAATACTTTGAGACGCAGTCACTGATATTATGTCGGGATATTGCTCAAGTTGATTTTTAACAGCCTCGTATTTTTTCGAATCGGTAAATTTAAAATAAACCAGTTGTTCAGGGTTAAAACCAAGCTCATGATTTTTCATATATTCCACTTGAGTATAAATAACAGTGACAGATGAAATCAACATAATTACTACGGCAAATTGAATCATTACTGTCATGGGCAGTAAGCGGTTGACTTTTCCGCCGCCGGATTTACTTTTCAGAATGTTGACACATTTTATTGTTGAAATTCTCAAAGCCGGGAAGACAGCGGAAGTAATTGCTGTAAAGGTGGAGAGAAGAAATATGCCGCAGATAATCCAGAAAAACGAGTTATAATAAATATCCAATTTACGGTCAACCAGAAGACCAAACTCTTTCATGCTTAGAAAAATTATTATAAGACTTATTATAGACGAGATACCGGCAATTAGAACTGCCTCACTAACAAATTGTAGTAATATTGAATTTCTACTTGCGCCGACGACCTTTCTAACTCCTATTTCGTTAAACCTGTTTTGAAATTTTGCCGCCAATAAGTTTACAAAATTTAAGATGGCTATAAAAAGTATAGCCAAAGTTACAATGGAAAGAATATAAACAAAAACCAAGCTGCCTTTACCGGAATCACTGTAGAAGAGGGAAGAGGCTTTTAGATGGATATCCTCGAGAGGTATAATTCCCGCATGACCTTCGTAGCCGCCTGCGCGTCTTGGTTCATTAACTTTTTCGAAGATTTCCGATACCAGTTTTAAAGTCATTTCCGGGTTAGCGGTATTGGTTATCTTGAAGTAAGTTAAAAATTCATCACCGCCGAATTTCTCAAGCATTGGTTGCGAATAATGTGAGAGTAAAATATCAAATGTAAGATGCGAGTTCGCAGGAGGGTTTTCGATTACAGCTTCAATGTTGTAAATCCTATTTTCGAAGGCATTACTTAAAAGCTGCAGATTATTTCCGATTACATCAGTATTCCCCCATAACTTTAATGCAATATCTTTGGTTATTATCGCAGAAGACGGGTTCATTAAAGTGTTTTTAATATTACCTGCAATTGATTGATAACTGAATACGTCAAAGAAACCCGAATCTGCAGTGTAAATGTTTAGATTATTAAATCTTTCGTCATCCGTCTTAACATCAGTCCCGTGAAGTTTATACAAACGTGCGGCTGATTCGATCTCTGGTATTTCTCGTAAAGCAGGTGTTAGTGCACCTATGACAATATCCCATCCTCTAACATTCCCTTTAGGATTATCGAATTTGGAATAAACCTTATAGATTTTATCCGAGTCATCAAAGAATTTGTCATAGCTGGTCTCAAAATGAACATAGATAATTATAAGCCCGGCAACAGCTATTCCAATACCTAATCCTGCCATACTAATTATAGAAATTAATTTTTCTTTGATCAGGTTCCTATAACCGATTTTAAAGTAATTTTTAAACATAGCTATACTCCAATGTAACGAGTTTGTGTAATGAAGAGGTATCAAGATTATGATTTGTGCAATGAGCCAAATAAGAGCATGTAATTTACCTTTACCTGAAAGCCTTGAAAGATATTCTTCTTCAGTATCACCAATTATGGCCTCAGGGTGATTATTAACTAAAAGAAAGTTTATGATATTTATAAAGAACTGCGGCATTACTTGTCCTTGCCAAATGATAAATCCGGCATTTTGCTCCAAAGGGTAGTATGTGTTCTCTGCAGTTCGGCTAAACTTTTTAGTCCCTCATCAGTAATTTCATAACAGCGTTTGGCTCTGCCGCCCCTTTCCGGTGTTATTTTTCCGGTATAGGATTTTACCAAACCTTTGTCTTCCAGGCGGTCCAGCGGGACGTAAACAGAACCTATGGACCAGTATTTCCCGGTAATTTCGGCAAGTTGTTTTCTAATATTATTTCCATATGCTTCCCCTTTCATTTGGTACAAAACAAGAAGCACAAATTCTTCCGGTCTCGATAAATATTTCAAAACACCTCCATTTCTTCTAATTTGTAGAACATTTGACGGACAAAATAAAAATATGTTCTATATCATAGAACATAGGGCTATTTCTACGATAAAATTCTATACTTGTTCCAAATTGGTTTTGGTATTTTGCCATAAAGTCCTCTCTTTTTAAGACCTGCCCGCCGTACGAGACTTTGGGAGGCGGGGAGGATTTAGGTGAGTTCTAAAAAAACAAAATACCAAAACCAATTTGGCTTGTGTATATAAAAAATTATTTTCCCAATTTTATTACTCCTTTTTGTTATTACCCCAATATCCGGTGTAAAAGAAATAACCAAACCTCTGCCTGTAATGATATTTCTTCAGAAAGGTGAAGGTGGATTATCTGGAGACAGTTACGTTGACTGTGGTCAAATAAGAACAGTAGATGGTTATCAAAGATTAATCCCAAAATTTGTGACGCCGGATAAAAGTAAAATGTTAGAGGTTGACAAAGCTTTGAAAGTCTCTCTTTCTCTTTAATAATTCAAAGAACAATGCTTTTTTTCTATCTCACGCCCTAAACAATCCCACAATGAAAACGCGGTCGGGTGGAAAGCGTTAGTTGCATCATTTATTGTTCTTGAGAATTATAATTTTGTTCAGTACCCTTGTATTGTAATTGTAATGACAATAATTTGAGATTATAAAATGAATAAATCTGCAACAATACAAGCTAGAATTGATCCTAGCGTTAAGAGCGAAGCCCAGAAGATTCTTAACAAACTCAATATTTCAATGTCTGAAGCAATCTCCATTTTCTTGACACAAGTCTCTCTGAATAAAGGAATTCCTTTTGAAGTTAAAATCCCCAACAAATTAACAGAAGAAACTCTCCGCAAATCCGAAAATGGTGAAGAACTTCACGAAGTTTCAGACACAAAGCAACTTTTCAAGTAGCTCAAACCTTAGCAGCTAACATATTTATTTTATAGAATAAACCACCTTCCTCCAAGGAAGTTGGTTTACCCCGGATTATGGGGTCTATTGCATAACTAAAATAAATAATCATAGCCACGACCTTTCAGGTCGTGGACAATAAGTCTCAACAAAAACTCAGGGCTTTAGCCCAATTTTTTCTCATATTTAGGCTAAAGCCCGGATTCTATTCGGTTTCTTATTTCCAACGTGCTGAAGCACGTGGCTATTGAAGCACCTAATTGAGTTCTGCAACACACCCTATGCATTGGAGAATGAATAATTCATGTAATCATTTATAAAATAAAATGTTACAATGATTCCGGTTTTGAACCATTCCTGGAATTATAATAACCGTCAAAAAAAGTAGCTTCATTATCTCTTATTAGTTTAACCAGAGGTTTCCTTACCAAACGGCTTGGTATACATAATCAATGCAGGTGTCATCAGGTAATCGATCACCAGCGCAGCAGTCAAGCCCATCGCGGCAAACAAACCCATACGAGCCATAGCTGTCATTGGTGAAAAAATGTACATCCCAAATGTAGCGGACAGGATAATGGTGGTCATCGTCAGGGTTTTACCAATTTTTTTGAATGAATTGAGAATCGCCTGTCCGTAATTGCCGCACAATTCAAACTCGCATTTAATGTGATTGATGAAATGTATAGTGTCATCCACCGCGATACCGAGCATCATAGGCATAATCGTCATTGTAATCATGTCGAGCGATGAATTAAGATAACCCATATAACCACCGATTACAATGAGCGGCGAAATGTTCGGGAGCATCCCGATCAGACCGGTTTTGAAACTGCTGAATACAATAATTAACAGCACACTAATAGTCACCAATGCCGCGAGCAATGATTTAAGCTCGCCGGTGACGATCTTTTTGTTCAATTCAGCAAATTGTATTGCGGAGCCGACAATACTGATTTTGGCGCCGGGGAAATTCTCACGACCGATTTTGTGGATGGTATTCATCTCTCGAACAATCTCGTTGGTTTCATATTTACTGATTCTTACTTGCGCACGAAGCATGGAAAAATCCTCGTCGATCCAGCGAAATGTTTTTGTACCGCCGGATATTTCATATAAAAACAGTAGCTGGGCAATCAGCTCCCGATTATCAGGAACCCGGTAATATGTAGCGCTATCGCTGTGAAAAGTCTGGTTCATATCCTTGATAATGTCCAGAATAGAAAATACCGTAGAAGCGGATTCATTTTTCTTGGTCAATTTAAAAGCGCTCAGCGTATCGACGAATGCGTCAAAATTTTTCATCACTTCGGGATCTTTGATCGCGTTTTCATCATCATAATCAATGGTGATATTGTAGGTTAGATACGAACCAAGCTGAGAATTGGCAACGTCATACAGACGTTGTATATAGGGAATTTTGAGCCCCATCATACGAAAGACATCCACATTTACGGAGATTTTAAAAATACCGGGAATGAGCGCCAACAAACAGATGAAAGCTATGAACAGGGTAATACCTTTTCGCTTTAAAACGAATACTCCCAATCCCGACATACAGCGGTCAAAGAAAGATTCTTTATTTTTTTTATCAGCCGCAATCTCGCGATCTTTGCCAAAACTCATCATTACCGGAATCAGGCTCATCACGAACAGGTAAACGGCCAATACAACAGCCGCGCAGGTAAAACCAAGCCATGAAATCGTCATAATACCGGTTGAAGCAAATGACATCACTGATCCAATAGTAGTTATCGCGGTAAAAAAAATCGGCCAGCCGGTTTCTTCCACAGCAGAGATCATCGATTCTTTTCGCTTGCCGGTCTGTTTGAAAAATCGCTTGAACGCATTCACCAGGTGAATGGAATAGCCTACTGAAAGCGCCATACCTAACAGGACCGGGAACGTCATCATCATGGATTCAACGCCGATATCAAGCCAGCCCATACCGCCGAAAACGACAATAATTCCCATCGCAGTTGTGAATATAGGCACGAATACGCCGGTAATTGACCTGAGAAAAAAGATCAGCAAAATAATCATTACCACAAAGCCTGATAATACTCGAGTAGGGGCCTCCTTGCCGAAGAAATCCCGCTCTTCAGTCTCGGAGTAAGGCATACCGGCGGCTTTCAGCGTGTAAAGATCACTTTTCCACATTGAATCGGTAACAATCTCAATGGCTGCTTCGCCAACCTCAAACATCGGATCGATATTGGTCTTTTTTTCCCAGACTTCGGATTCGGGATATTCCAATAATTCAACCGTAAGCCAGGTCTCTTTGCTATCTGCAGAAACAAGT
This sequence comes from Ignavibacteria bacterium, assembly GCA_050117315.1. Lineage (GTDB taxonomy): Bacteria > Bacteroidota > Ignavibacteria > Ignavibacteriales > Melioribacteraceae > JANQIV01. Next base: position 1,758 of record JASFMY010000182.1, on the reverse strand, counting down.
TTATCGGCAATTGATTTTCGTGATAGAATAAGCTCGCGTATTTCTTCAATCTTAGCCGGATCACCGGGGATACCGTCTTCAAACGGATTGATGATTTCAATACCTTCTTCAGTCCCGACCGAAACTTCTAGTTCCGTGAGTGATGTAATTTCATCAGTATAAGGAACCTTTTTCAGCAACGAGTCGCCAAGCGCTTTAATTGCTTTAAGCACTTCGGGGTGAAAAACATCGTCTGCCTGAACGAGAATACCGATATTGTCATTGTTGCCAAACTGATCTTCGAATTTTTCAGTTGCAATTTCAATGGCTTCAGTGTCATCGAACCAGCTATCGCGATCATTTTTCATTCTTATCTTGTCGATGCCGGTTATCCCAAACGCGGTTAGAATAAGTGCCAGCAGAATAAACATCCAGCGGTGTCTGATTTGAAATGACCCCATTTTCTTAAAGAAAGTGTTGATTTGTTGAATTTTCATTTTCTGCTCACTATAGTAATATTAGTACTCCTCACCAAAATGCTTAAATAAATGTGGTGTGCCTGTTGTTTTAATTATAGCCTCACTGCTTGTTTCACCTGTATTTATATCATATGTAAAAAATCCGTTATCGCTGTCTGTAGCTAAACCAAATACAATTTTATCATTATAGATACCGGTGGAACCGTAAGAATTACTTCGTGGTAAATCAAGTGCTGTTATAGTCCCGGCGCTTAGATCAACTTCTACAGGAACGCATGTTCTATCTTCGATATAACTTGGCGGATTGCTGTAATATGCAAAAACGGCAGCGTGCCCGTATAGTTTACCGTTGCCGCCGTATTGCACATAAAATAATGCAGATGCATTATTGTTTTCCCCCGTAATAGCGGCATCCGTTATATTAATACTATAACCGGCGTCAAATTCGGTTTCACCGTCTTTAATTCTCAATATTCCGCATTTATGGCCGGCTACAGCTCCAAAACCTCCCTGGCATACGATATATATATCGTTATTTTCGTCTATAAATATTTGATTGGTTTCAGTAGGCCTTGTTGGTTGGGACATTCCCGTACTTTCTTCTGTAATCATTTTTTCCACTGTATCAGTTTCGGTATTGATAATCAGTACATCTACTTTGGCCCTGTCGGGGGAAGCATAATAACCTCCCACCATTTGGGACAGGGCAACATATAACTTGTCATCCCTGATAACCATTTGATTCGCATCGGGGTTGTCGTCACCCACGCCATATTCGGTTATGTCGATTTCTCCTGTTTTCTCCATAGTTGACGGATTAATAATTAATATTTTGGGTCTTCCCATTAGGGCTAGATAAGCTTTTGTTTCATTTTGAATAACTATTGAAGAAGGAGATGAGTTGGACTCCATGGTTAATTGCCCTGTTATGCTTAATGTTTTATCGGATCCGCGCGTGTATTTTTCAATTACATCGCTCTCGGCAAAAGGCAGTCTATATATATCTTCTCCTCTCATAACAAGTTGGTCGCTGTTTAATGTAAAAGGCAGTGCTGTTTCATTGTCATAAGTATTAGAGCTTAAATCGTCTATCAATTGTAGATAGATGGCGCCCGATTGCCCGTCAGGGTTAGGTACGGCGGCAACAATAGCTATTTCTCCGCTTTCGGATGCCGACGATAGAGGATTATCATCGTCATCACATGAAACAGTTATTAGTACGGTTATTACCGTCAATAGCAATGCTAGTTTGTATAAATTTGTTTTCATTTTTATTCCTCGTTTTCATTTTTATCTTTAA
>JASFMY010000181.1:0-9329 GCA_050117315.1 Ignavibacteria bacterium | reverse complement strand
CGGGTTTGAGCCAGGCAATAACCGAATTACAAACGGCACAGACGGAATTTGAAAATGCAAGATTAGCATACGAAAAGGAAGCCGCAATTGATGCCAATGAAGAAAACGCAACGGAGTTAAAGAAAGAGGTCACAGCAATAGTCAATGAAAAGCTGGTTGTTTATTTACGCGCTATGGTAACAATGGATGAGGCTAAATACGGAGAAATAACAGTTACTTTAGGAAAAATAATTGATGATAATAACGAGGAAGTAAAAAAACGCCGCAAAAAAACGGAACCTGAAACGGAAGATGCCTAAGCAATTTGAATGCAGGGACGGAAAAATATTCCGTCCCTACTGACGTGTCACATTTGTGATGTCGGGGATTCGAATGACATCACAAATGATTTTACTTCGGAGTTGGAAGAGTAAACCTAAATTTGCTTCCTTTACCAACTTCACTTTCAACTTCAATATCGCCGCAATTTCTACTTATGAATTCTTTTACAATAATGAGTCCAAAGCCGGAACCCGATTCACCCAGTGTTCCGTCTCTTTTAACATTCTCTGTTATATCGAAAAGTTTATTCTTAACATCTTCTTCCATACCGATACCTGAATCTTCAATAGTTATTGCAACGTTATCTTCTGCTTGTACTGCGGATATTTTTACTACCCCTTCGTCCAACTTTTGGGATAATCTGGATACTTACCGATCCGCTTCTATTCTTGTTTTTTCTAACAAACATTGAGCTAATATAGCTTGCAGCACCCAAAATGTCATCTCCGGCATAGTTAAGTCCATATTTTAAATAATACAGAACGTGAAAAAAAATATTCTGGTGAAGATATTTCTGATTAAAAATATGAGTACAAATCGATGAAACATTTTTTAATAAAATTAGTAAAGGCATCAATAAAACTAAGTCAAACCTATAAAAGTAACTATCGAAAATAAAATCCAATTTAACGGCTAATCTTTCTGAACCTTAACAAGATTAAATATATCTTTCCGCCGGTCTTTTAGGTTTCTTACCGCACCAAATTCATTAAGCTCCCTCAACAGGTCAACATCAACATCTGCAATAAGAATCATCTCGGTATTCGGAGTTGCTTCCGCTTTAATGCCGTTCGTAGGAAACGGAAAATCGCACGGTGTAAAAACCATGGACTGGGCAAATTGAATATCCATGTTGTGAACATTAGGAAGGTTGCCCACACTTCCGGCTATAGCTACAAAACATTCATTTTCAATTGCACGTGCCTGCGCACAAAAACGAACTCTTGAGTAACCGTTTTGGGTATCGGTTAAAAACGGTACAAACAGAATGTCCATTCCCTCATCGGAAAGTAACCTGCCCAATTCCGGGAATTCGACATCATAACAAATGAGAATCCCGATTTTACCGCAGTCGGTATCAAAAGTTTTTAATTTACTGCCTCCTTTTAAGCCCCAGAATTTTATTTCCTCGGGGGTAACGTGCAGTTTTTCATACCTTTCTATCTCACCGTTTCTTTTGCACAGGTAACCGACATTATAAATAGAATCTTCCACTATCTCAGGCATACTGCCGGAAATAATATTTATATTGTATGAAATAGCAAACTCAGAAAATTTCTTTACTATAAGTGATGTATATTTAGCTAATTCTTTAATTGCTTCCCTTTCATTTAAATGATTATAATCCGCCATTAAAGGTGCGTTAAAAAATTCAGGGAATAGTGCAAAATCCGAACGGTAGCCGGAAACAGCATCAATAAAATATTCTGCTTGCTGAATAAGTTCCTCGAAATTTTTGTAAGGTCTCATCTGCCATTGGATTAATCCTAACCGTATTACTCTTTTCTTTTCAACTGCTTTCTTGCTTGGTTTTTGGTAATAAATATTATTCCACTCAAGCAGTACCGCATATTCATTTGATGCCTCGTCACCTTCGAGATATCCTTTTAAAATTTTCACGGAATGAAAATCGTTGGACATTTGAAAGTTCAAAACCGGGTCGTGTATCTCTTTCGATCTTACTTTAGATATATATTCTTTAGGCGACATCTCATCAATGTATTTATGATAGTTCGGTATCCTGCCGCCGAATACAATCCCTTTTAAATTCTGTTTTTCGCAAAGTTCTTTTCTATAGTCGTATAATCTTCTTCCTAATCTTAATCCCCTGAATTCAGGTTTAATAAATATATCAATTCCATATAATGTATCACCGTCATCAACATGAGTATCAAAACTGTAATTCCCTGTAATTTCCTTGTATGTATGCTGATCGTCAATATCATCATAATTTACTTTTATTGACAGGGCACAACCTGCTACCTTTCCGTTAGCTTTTATAACAACCTGCCCCTCCGGGAATTTATCAATCAATGTTTGAATATGGTGTTCTTTCCAGTAAGAATTAGGCATACTTGTATATGCCTCAATCATTGCGGTCTTTAATTCTTTATAGTCTTCTATCTTAAGAAAATTCAGTTCAATCTTTTTTATCTCGGTTAACCCCATCAATAATCCTTTCAAACATTATCTTTCATTCAATATTAGTTATACAAATATCTTTAGTTCATTTGCAAGTATCTTTTTATTGCTTCTAAAAAATAATAATCTCCCCAGCTTGTTGCGGCATCCCAATCATAAGGGTTTTCGCTGTTAGCATTATAAGCACAATGCAGGAGAATGCCGTTTGATTCTGTTCCCGCAGATAAATAATCATCTATCAAAATGCCTAACATGTTTTCAATTACTTCATCATACTTTTGGGGATTATCAACATACTCCCGCAGCTCAAGCAGGGCAGAAACAAAAATAGCAGCCGCCGAAGCATCTTTATATTTTTTTTCACTGTTATCAGGTAACGTAAGATCCCAGTAAGGAATTCCATCTGCCGGGAGATGTTCAATAAAATAATCCGCCATTTTAATTGCTGTATTTAGATACGTTTCATCCTTTGTTTCTCGGAAACACACCGTAAAGCCGTATGTTCCCCACGCCTGCCCCCTTGCCCATGCCGAGTTATCGGAATAACCCTGGGCGGTTCTTTTTTCTTTTACTTCCCCTGTTGCCATGTCATAAACAACAACGTGGAAGGAACTGCCGTCGTCTCTCAAATGTTCTTTGATTGTTTTATTTGCGTGAGCTACAGCGATGTCATATAAAGCTGACCCGCCCCCGTTTTTTGCTGCCCAGAATAAAATATCGAGGTTCATCATGTTATCAATTATAACCTGGTATTCACCGTCCCAGGATTGTATGCAGCCTACTTTTTCATTAAACCTGGTAGCCAAAGACTTAGCGGATTGCAAAACAATATTTTTATATTTCTCGTTATCATTATAGAGCAATGCATTCCCGTAACTGTTCAACATCATGAAACCGATGTCGTGTGTATGGGTATTGTACTGCTGTTCTTCCAGTTGTTCGGTATATTTAACTGCGTGCTCAATCCAGAAGGGATCATTCGACAACTGGTACGCAAGCCACAGGCAACCCGGGTAAAAACCTGATGTCCACGCATCGGGGTTTGTTAATTCCCATTCTCCCAAACCTTTGGTACGGATTGGAAATTTACCAAGGGGAATTTCATCCAAACTTTCTCTTAGTTGTGATAGTGCATATTCCTGTGCTTCTTTTACTGCTCCAGTATTCTTTTTTGTAATGTAACCGGATTCACAGGATAAGCCCGTAATAATTAATGCAATTAAGCTCAACGTGGTAGATATTTTTTTCAATAACATTCTGCCTCACTGTAATGTATGATTTTATTGCCATTAATTTTTCTTTTCCAATTCAAGAACCGCAACTATCTGCGGCGGTACATACTGCAGGGTTTCGGCATCTCCCTGCCCAACATTCTGGATTAATATATGTAATTTGTTTTGTGACCGCCATAGTTCAGTATCAAACGTCGGTTCCCATTGACCCAAAGTATGCTGTGTATAATCTGCAACAGTCCAAATACCGTCATCAAGATTTTTACAGACAGCAACAGACGCAAGATTGTTTCGTTCAATATCCCTGTAAATTAAATAAAAAGTATTTTCGTCATCAACCGCAATCTGTGGACGCGAAATCGGGATACGTTTAGTTCCTCCGCCGCTTAAACTGAAAGCAGTTTCCCGTTTAGAGATTTGTTGTGTTTTCCATTCATTACCGTCATTATAAACTAAATGGTACTGCGGAATTTTACTTCCTTCCGGCGTCCAGTAATTTGCAATGTATGGATGTCCGTCCGAATCACCGCAAATTGAAGTTTGATTAATCAGCTCACTTCCCTGTGGTATTACGGCGGCGTACTCGGCTGTTTTTACATTAATAGGTAGTTGATAAATTTCACCGTTTGATTTCCGCCAGGTTTTACCATTGTTCAAAGATTTTGCATAACATAAATCATGATTTGTTGCAACATCCCAGCTTTCACGCCATACCCATGAAAGATGCAGCGTACCGTCGGCGCCTACAGTCATTTGCCAGTATGCATTCCTCTGCCCTTCCCCGTCAATCAGGTTGTCATGTAAAGTTGACCACGTTTTATTTTTCGTGTCGTAATAGTTCATTATCATATTCCCGTTGCCGGATGAGCCGTCGCGGTATGCAAAAATAAGATCACCGCCGGGAAGCCTGTAAAATTCGGGGTAAGTCACGTTTTCTTCCTTATATCCCGTCATAATCATTTTGCATGTTAATTCAAGCCCGTCCGGGGATATGCTTTTACAGTAGTTCAAAGAATCCCCGTGATGATTCCAGGCCATGTGAAGGTATCCGTCGCCGTCTATCATAATACTGATAGAATTATGCGCGTCTTCTACTTTGCCTTTGTATTGAGTTTTGTGAACTTCCCAACCGGATGAACTTAATTTTCTTTTTGCCAGGATAACATTTCCGTTCCCGTCATAAAAAGAAACAATTTGATAATCTTTGTGCGAAGCAATAGAATTCTTTCTGAATATTACGGTGTTAATTGAATTGCGAGCATAACCTTCGGCAATAGGAATAATTTCTTTATTGAATAAGTCGCCCTTCTTTAATACCGAAAATAAAAGAAGCAAACAAAAAGCAGTAATTATAACAATTAAAAAGTTTTTCAATTTTCAAATAAAATGAATTGATGGATAGATTTTTTATTATAACAATGTAATATTTCTTTTTGCAAAGTTCATTATTTTATCTACGTTCGATAAAAAGCCCTAAGTAAAATAACTCGCCCCCAGCCGGTCATTACGGCGGCACTTCGATTTATTCTATTAATTTTTTAAGACTCAACAATGGAACCCTTGTTACCTGAACATCTTCTTTGTTTGTGGCGTATGACACATATAGATAATCTTTCCAGATATAAGATTTTGGATAACTGTATCCCGCTCTTTTATATAATCCTTTGAATCTTAAAGGCTGCAGATCTTCACCTCCCTTTCTTAACAAGTATGCTTTATTAAACAGAATACCGTCTTTGCTTAATGTGATTACAAGCGGAATGCGCTGTTTATTGTTGTTCGGATTTCCTACCATAAAGGCAGTTCCATCCGGAAAGTTTCCCGCACTCTGTTTTGTACGTGCATCGGGCATGTTTGTAATGACTGGAGCAGACCATGTTTCGCCGCGGTCATTACTTACAGATGCAAGTTTTTTATAAGTGCTTGCCTGATCGCGGAATATCATTACAATATTGCCGTTCGACTGATAAAACCAGCTTGGTTCAATCTCGCGGCTTACGGTTCCTTCAAACGGCAGGTTTTGCATCTTTCCTTTTACCCAGCCGCCAATACCTTTAGGATCATCAGTATAATATGGAGAAACAATCATTCCGGGCTGTTCATGAACGGCATTGATAATTCTTCCGTCAGGCAGGGCATGAGGGTCCTGTTCAAAAACGCCTTTTACTTTCGAACCGTTTTTCATGGTTAACGGTCTCGGCTCCGACCAGTTAATACCGTCCGGACTGGTTACGTATTCAGTATATCCGCCCCTTGGATTAAGGTTTTTAGGCCATTTGTTGATATAGGCAATCAGTGTATCATCGTAAGTCCGCCAGCCGCCGCTTGTACTAATTCCATTTTCCCATGCCGGTGCAAGAACTACCGGTTCTGTCCAGTTTGCTCCGTCGCTGCTCCGGCTGTAAACTACTTTTGTATCCGGGGCATCTTCATCCTGTTCCGAACTTTGCCACTGTGCATATAAGCTGCCTTTAAAACCTATTAATGCAACGCCGTGACTGTATTTATCGGTGCTTTCTGCAGGTGAAAATATTGTAAATGTTTCAGTTCCCGGAGCTGTTTCCAATCCTAATGTTTCGGGTTGCGAAAAATCAAATAACCCTTCTGTTACATAAAAAAGGGCTTGTTCATTCTGAACACAGTTTGTAAGAATTACTATTAAAAAGATGCTTGCCGGTAGATTAAAAACGAAGTTATTGGAGATTTTATTTTTCATATATAAGAATGGTTATACATGTATAGTTTTTTAAGTACGTCCTAATACTAAAATGCCAATAAAAAAAAGTTTTAGCAACCGGTTTGTAAATTCACTTTTTGACTCATTGTCGGTATTCCTTCAATTTGGAAAACTACTTTTTTCTGATTTCCCAGATCTAATTTCTACTGACATTTCTATTGAGAGTATCTATAGCATTTCTTTGGAGTTATTACAACCTTAAACAATAACATTTCCGGTGTTGACAAATATTTTCTAAAAGCATATCCTTAAAATAATAGTTGTCTGTAACTGCAAATAGTGATTATAATGTATATGACGCTTCTATCTCAGTAGTATCATTTTCTTCATTTCAGAATAATTCCCACTTACTATTTTATAGAAATATATTCCACTTGAAAGATTGCCAGCATTAAATTCTACGCTATGTATACCGGCTTGTTTTTGTTCGTTTAATAATGTTGCAACTTCCCGTCCGAGAATGTCAAATACTTTTATTTCCACATTATTGGCTGTAGGAATATAGAATTCAATTTTTGTAGTAAGGTTAAACGCCTGCCTGCCGGCAAAGCAGGGATTTGGAAAATTCTGTGTGACTGAATAATCCAACCGAATTTCTATGCTGACTTCAACTTCCGGTGAATATTCATATTTGCCATCAAAGTCGATTTGTTTTATTATTGCTTGTCGGGTCTTCCCTAAGGGGAAAGGCTAGAAAAGAGCTTGAGCTGTATGAAGGGAAACTTTTCCCGAACAGGGATCGATTCCGGCATGTACGGTTCTTAGGGGACTTGGAGGTGGTGACGGTGGTGACCATCTCCCGGCTACCCGTTAAATGCACACAGGAGGCTCTAATTGGATGATACAAAACAAAATTTGAAGCAAGCTCTTGATAATTGGGCAACGATAAATAAAATTTTTACTTAGGTCTCACAGACCGTCTCGCCCCCAGTCGTAAGACGGCAAACAGCTTATTTTGGCAGGGCAATTATGCAGTTTTGCAGTTTTTTTCATTTTTATTGTTCGTATATTTATCTGTATATAATTTATGAGGCATTTAACCGGACACTTCACAGGACGCCAAACAGCGGGCGCCTGTGAGTTTCCAGTTATACCGCAAGCATTGTTATAAAAGTTTTACATATAAAAAAACATTAAGGAGAAATTGAATGGAAACAAACTTGAATCCACTCAAAAAGACTGCAAGACTTGCCGGGTTACTATATCTTATTTGGGTACTAATTGGTGGGATTTGGATTGCCTTAACTCACCTTGTCTTCGCAATTATTTGTGCAATTACAATTATTGGGATACCATTTGCCAAACAACACATGAAATTGGCAAGTTTAGCACTAGTACCTTTTGGTAAAGAAGTAGTATGATATTAAAGATTACAAAGTTGAGCCAAACTCTTTTAATTTAGCTTTTGTTCGCACGCCGTTATACCGGTTGGTTACTATTAATGGTTTTTGAATGTTCTTTGATTTATTATAGAGAAAGAGAAATCTTCAGAGCTTTATCTATTTCTTGCATTTTTGTTTTTTCAAGTGTTCCATATTTTTTAATTAACCGCTGATCTTTATCAATGGTTCTAATTTGTCCGCAATCAACATAACATTCTTCATTTAAGCCTCCTTCTCCTTTTGAAAGGAGGATCATTATCGGCAAAGGTTTGGTTATTTCTTTTACACTTGAAATAGGTGCAATTATTGTTACCGGACTAAATTTATTTCCAATATCATTTTGTATTATCACCGCCGGTCTTGCTTTCCCAATTTCTTTTCCGACTATTGTATCTAAATTTACTAAATATACATCTCATCTGAGAAGTGGATAAACTATTCCGTTTTTATTCCGAATCTGCATGTTTTCAATCCTCTTGAGATTTTAGATAATAGTCATAGTTTTCTTTGTATCCATTTTCAAGCTCTCTTTCAATACTTTCTATCTCAATCTGTTCGATATAATATTGTAGAGCTTTTCTAGCTATTTCACTTACAGTAGTTTTATTCTGTTTTGAAATTCTATTGACTTTATCAGATAAATCCGAGTTAACAAAAAAACTCAAGCGTTGTTTTTATTTGAGACTTGACCGGTTTGTATTTTATCACCTTTCTATTGCAAATATATTGTGTAAAAATATGTGCAAATAATGTACAAAGAATTAATTTAAAAATACAAAAACCGATATAACCAGGTAAATCATATATAATAGAGTTTCTGCAAGATTAGATATCTAAACGTTTTGTCATTTCGACCGGAGGGAGAAATCTTTGAAATCACACTCTAATTGAAAGATTTCCCGCCAAAAAGATACGCCAAAGGAGCACAGGCTCACCCAAAAAACGGGTTCGAAAAGTCTATTAAGAAAAAAGTCAAGAGAAAATATCTTCCCCTTAGCAAAAAATTTGCAATTTTTTACTTCTCTGCTTTTGGGCTCACTTTCTGGCAATTTATACACTGTCACTTTTTTTCTTTTGTTTTTATCTTTTCAACACTCCGGCTTCTTAGATAACTTTCTTTACCTTAATTTTTGTTGAATTTTTTCTACGCGTCTATTTGAGCCTCTATGAAGCTGATTTATTCACTCTCTTAGGGCTATGGTAAATTCTTGAGTATAAATAACGGGGAATGGTTATTCGACATTACTTGGCTCTCTTTGTAGCATCATTTCGATTGAACCTATTCCCCTTTCTCTTTTAGTTATTTGCCTTTTTCTGTTGGTTTTGCTTTTCATACGACAGCATATCTCCTCTCTGTTTTCTCTATGCTGACATTTCTTTTCTCCATGAATATGATTTATATTCTGTCCCGTTTTTCATCATTGCATAGGTGACCTTCAATATATAACGTGCTACCGAATGTCTTGCTTTATATTCGCTCATACCCTTGCTTTTTAGTTGTTCATAAAGCAAGAC
>JASFMY010000180.1:0-10038 GCA_050117315.1 Ignavibacteria bacterium | reverse complement strand
CCTTCTAATACATCTTGGACTACTTGCCTTTTGAACTGCTCGCTGTAATGTTGTGATTTTTCTTTTTTCATTTTTTGTCCTGTTTTTGGTTGACTTTTTTTGTCAACCTATTTCAGGACTATACAATGCTATATAAATGAACTACCCCGCCGCACGCGGTCGGGGATATCTCGGCTAAATATATTTCCAATTCACCTCAAACAGCGGAGAATTGAACCCATAGAGACTAAAAATTAACATAAACAAATATAAACTTTCAATTAAGCTACCAAATAAATTACCGCCAATGACCACTAAGAGATCATTGGCAGTAAATCATTAAAAAAAGAATAGTCAATCAAAAATGGCAATGAATTCTTGATATTTAATAATATTTCTAAATCTTTCATCTTTAATAAATTCTTCTTTCTCATTACCACCGAAAATATGAGCTTTTCTAATATAAACAAGTGCTGAATCGTTGTATCCCATTTCTGCATATATACCAGCTATATCAAAGTTCTGAAAGTTGATAGAAGGATCAATTTTACTGATTGTCTTCAAGTCTTTTAAAGCAAGAAAATTGGAATCAATTCTCTTATATAAATTAGCTCTTTCGAGATAATGAGAATAATCTTCAAGAGAATCATTTTCTATTAGCCATGTATAATCCTTAATTGCTTCATTTATATTACCATGTTCAGAATTAGTAAAAGCCTTCAAGAAATATAAATCAGACTTTTTTTCAGTTAACGCAATAGCGCTTCTAAAATCATTATTGGCTTTTTCAATTGAATCTAATTTAAAAAATAAAAGAGCTCGATCAACATAGTAATCGATTCGTTCATTTATTTTAATAGCTTCTTTATAATCCAGCAATGCGGAATTATAATTGTTTAACAAATCATTAGATAATGCTCTGTATGCAAATACATTATCTAATGTACTATCTCTGCGTATTGCTTTTGTAAAATATAACCTAGCTCTTTCATATAGTTTTTTATATTCTGTACTATCATTATCCATTAATTTGTTAGAAGACTTAAGCATGTATTGTTCATACATACCTTTATCAAGAAGTACCAATCCTAAACCAAAATAAGGTCCTACAAATGTCGAATCTATTTTTAATGCACTAAATAAATCATTTTTTGCTTTATCATATTTTCTTAGTTTAGTAAAATATAGGCCGCGTTTCACTAATGATTCAGGTAACTTCCTATTTGAATCTATATTTTTTGTTAATTCATTAATTTTATCTACTATATCGTCTTTATCAATATTTGTTATTTTCATTTCAGCAATTTCATAAATTGATTTTTCATCAATTTCTCTTTGTGAGCATGATAAAAAAATGAGGATTACTAGAATAAAAAAAATTCTTACCATATTTTCCACCATGGTTTTTCCTTTTCTATTAATGTTGGACAAGGTTTATTTGTTTTCTTTTCATATTTTTCAATTAATTCATTAAATCTTTTAAGAGCTTCAACTTGACCTGCCGGCCCACCATAATCAGCCAAAGCCTTAATCTTTTTAAGTTCATACTGCAATCTGATCAATTCAGTATTACTCATTTTTTGTGGATCATTTATTAATTCTGCCCAATATTCCATTGCTTCTTTTTGTTCTTTCCCTTCACTATAGGCATTATACATAATTTCAATTATATCAATTATATCTTCTTTGTCAACGCCTTGCTTTCCTTCAAAATCAAATTTATTGATAGGATCATTTATAACATATTTGAATAGATTAGTACTTCCTCCACCAAATAAAGTTGGGTCTTTAGCAGTCCAGCGTCCAGTAGCTGCATCATAGTCTCTGGCTCCAAATCTTACTAAATTTGTTTGTTCATCGTGAATTCCTCCGGCATATGTAAATGGTGTAAATAGTTCTTCAATATTCGAAGTTATATTGCCAAATTCATCATACGTAATTCTTTGAACAATTTCATTTGTAAGTGAATTTACGATTAATCTGACCGAACCTAAATGATCTGAGATAACTTTGTAAGTTGTATCATTCTTTATCATGTAATCAGGTACGTTTATTCTGCTACAATATACATATCTAGCAACAATATTACCTGCACTGTCTACTTCTACAACTGGGTTTAATTGGTCCTCGTATATCCATCTTTTTTCTACTACACCATTTACCATTTTACCGATTCTTCTATTCTGTCCGTCAATTATATATGATACTACACCTACATTCGGGACAAGTGCCTCAACAAGATTTCCAAAGTTATCATAGGCATAGTATGTAGTATCCCCGCAAACAGAGTCGGGGCAAGCAAGATCTGAGATTTGAGATGTGAGATTGCCTTTTTTATCATAAGTATAATATTTATTACCGTATCTTAGTAACCTATCCTGGTCATCGTAATCTGCTGTTACAGTATCGTAAAGTGTTGTTTGTTGATTTAGTAAAATTTGCTTAGTTCTATTGCCGTTTGCATCGTATTCATATTTAGAAATTAAGGTATCATTTCTTTCTACTTCTACCAAATATCCAACGCTGTTATACTTGTAACCAAACCTATTTGTATCACCCAATACTATTTCAGTTTTACTTGTAATTCTTCCAAGTGAATCTCTTGTGAAAACCGTATTAAATAGACTACTACCATTAAAAGAGGCTTCATAGCTGCTCATCTCACCAAAATTATTGTATGAGTAACTATCTGTAACTGAGTCGATTGCTGTCCCAGTTAGTAACCCGTTCTGAGAATCATAATTTAATGTCAAACCTCCGGCGTTAGTTAATAACCCGTCATCATCATAATTAAATGAAATCGTATTTGTATCATTAATAGTCTGGGAGGTAACCTGGAAATCATTGTTATAATCAACTGATACTTTGCCTTTAACATCTCCAACCCATTCAACGGATTTAGGTAAAGAACCATCATAATCAAATAATAACGAATTACTGTCGGACGTAGATATTAAATCAAGTAAACCGGTTTGAGAATCGTAGTTGTATAAATACACTCCCCGGTCAAAAATAACTCTGCTTGGTTTGCCTACGCCGGCACATCCGCAGCCGGTTGTGTCGTATTCAAATTCAACAAATGTACTGTCGGAGAACTGAATACTTGTAAGCTGCTTATCGAGGTTATAATTATAAATCGTAGATGAACTGTCTCCGGGAATTGCCGGAGGAGTATAGTCGCTTGTAAAATCAACCGGGGTATAATTAAAGTAATGAGCAGGTTTTCCCGGAGGCTGTATTGAAAGCAGGTTGCCTTTGTCGTCATAAGTATAAAGTATTTCTTCATTGTTAGGAAGAATTTGTTTTGTTACCCTGCCGGCTTCATCATACTCAAATCTTTCAGTTCTGTTCATCGGATCGGTAGTTGAAGCCAGCCTTCCCGTAGAATCATAATCAAACAAAGAAGTTCTTGTTCCTTGCGTTACAGAAGTTAGGAATCCGTTGTCATCATAAGTATATGATACAGCTTCAATTCCCGGTACGGAAGTTTGCAGGGGCCTGCTAAGAGAGTCTGTTGACATTACAGAAGTTCTGCCCTCCGGGGTCTGCGTTGTAAAAGTATTTGCAATTCCGTCATATTGTATAACCGTATTTTTACCGTTTATCGTAATAGTATCAACCAGTCCGGTAATTTGATCCCCGGTATACAGTGTAATTGTTTTTGATTGGCTGAAATTGGATTCAAGCTGTCCCGGCGTAGCAATTCTCAACGTGTCAATAAGCGGGGCTTCCATACCGAAGCGCGGATCCGGTTTATAGAATGTTTTTGAGATTGTTCCGTCAGGGGTATTTACGGTTATGCTTCCTTCCCTATCTGTTATTGTTTCCGTTTCTAATTCACTTTCATCTGTTTCAATCACCTGTATACTTCCATCACTTCTGTTCACATATAAATAATCTGTTTCATAACCTTCGGCAGTAGTTTTTTTAACACTCATACCATTATAGTATTCCGTTCTTGCTAATTCAATAAATCCGCCTGCTGCATCATCTTCCCTAATGAGAAATCCTTTGCTATCATAAGTATATATTGTACTGTTGTTATTCGGGTCTTCTACTTCGGTTAAAAGTCCGTCACTTGTGTAATTATAAGTATAAGTTTCGTTTGCAAGGTTTGTAATAGATGCCAGGTAACCGTTGGCATCTAAATTCAGTGTAGTAACCTCCCCGAAAGGTGAAGTGATTGAAACGGGAAAACCGTTTGAATCCCTGTCAATAATTGTAATGAGGCTGTCTGCGTCAATTATTTTTGTAATTAATCCCTGTTCGTCATACTCAAATTTGAAAATTGGTTCACCGGTAAGTGCGTTCAGCGTTTCAATATGTTTACCGAATTTGTTGAATTTAAAAACCTGCGACCCGTCTTCCGACGGAATAATATAGTTACTTGAAGTGAAGTTTTCATATAATTTCCCAATCTCCTTGATCTCGGTTTCCAGTGAAAAATACAACTCACCGTTTTTGCCAGCAGCCAAACCGTTCACAGACTCAAACCTTGCTCTTTCTGCAGGGTAACCTTCGTAAGGATCGGCTTCGTCACTTTCATCGTTTAATGCATTGATGGAATATGATTTAGGAGCAGCTTTTTTTCCTATTCTTTTTTGTTTAATAATTTCTTTGAACGAGGATTTAATTCCCACTTTTTTGATTTTCGTTCCGGTTATTGAAGAAACACCGGTAATCATTATATCGTCATCATCAAAATCAATTGAAAAACCTTCACCGGCCACAGTAAATATAATGCCGCCTTCATCAATAACCCTTATATTATTATTATCAAAATCCGTTATATAAATATTACCGTTAACATCAATATCAATTCCAAGAGGGTAGCTCAGTTTGGCTTCAGTTGCTTCGCCGCCGTCACCGTCATTACCATATTCCAACGGGGTACCGGCAATTGTATTTAATATACCGTCAACCCCAATTTTTCTAACTGTTGCAGTCCCGACATCTGTAAAATAAATATTACCTTCATTATCAACAACAATATCGCCTCCCAAAGTTAAATCTGCTTCAACTGCAAAAATATCTTCACCGTTATATCCTACATTGCCCGTGCCGGCAATTGTAAATATTCTATTATTATTATCAATCTGCCTGATTATAAAATTTTCATGATCGGCTACATAAATGTTCCCCTCTTTATCAACATCAATATTAAAATAATATGATAACGGTCCCTGATCTGCAAAAGTCCCATCCTCAGAAACACCGTCATCTCCATTCCCGGCAATTGTAGTAATAATCCCGTTGGTGTCAACTTTTCTTATTCTATAATTCTCCGTGTCTGCAATGTATATATTACCATCCTCATCAACAGCAACATCTAATGGAAAAGCTAATTTTGCATCTACAGCCAAACCATCATCTCCACTGAATCCATATTCACCGGTTCCGGCAATCGTTGAAATAATTCCATCAGGAGAAATTTTTCTTATTTTGTTGTCAAAAAGATCGACAATATAAATACTTCCATCCGGTCCAACATCCCCAACATAAGGAACCGTAAACTCGGCATCAATTGCCGGCCCTCCGTCACCGGAGCTGCCCGAAGTCTTTTTGCCTGCAACTGTTTGATATATTAATCCTAGTTCTTCAGCTTTTTTGCTACTCCCGTTACCAAAATATATTTTTTCGGCTGCCGGATCGTAGTGATGTAAAATATCCGGTGTCCATCCGCCTATTATGTGTTTTGTCTTGTAGTTACCTACTTTAAGCCCGGTGAATCTATAAGAAGTTATAGGCTCTCTCGTTAATTTCCCGGAGCCTATAAAATATGTATTGGGTCTTCTGGCAAATGAAAACAGAGCACCAGCATCTCTACTAATATAAGTGTAAGTAGGCAAGTATGTATAGCCTATTCTAATTGCCATTACAAGTTCACCATTTTGTTCTCTTCCATAAGCATCTAACCCATCCCAGACAAATTCAGTAGTTAAGTTAGATGCAGGCGGAATAATTATGCTAGTATCTTTTCCCGCAACATTAATTTTTACTGAAATGTACTGTAATGATGACGGTATACTATCTTCGGTTAGAGGAATTTCAGCAGTATAATCTTCCGTATATCCTTTTGTATTACGACTGCTGTAATACAATGAAAAAGGGACACCTGTAATATCAGCTACTTCAATCACTGATTGGCTCAGACTATTAATTATCGAACCACATATTACAGGTTCATTGTTTGTTTTAATTTTGTTCTCATCAACTTTTTTCTCGGATAATATTGTTGATTTATTATCACCGAGGTCTATATATTCAACCGGGTAGTTCAAATCAACAGGTGAAAAATGCTCAAGTTCCACTCTCCAAACAGAATTTCCCGGCGAATAATTTTGAGCAATTTTTTTTAATTCAGATTCGTTTATGCCCAGATTATTGAAAAGGGTATCCGGATCATCAGCAGATCCGTCATCATTAATATCCAATTCGGCAACTCCATTGCTTATGGCTATGATGTCAATGACAACACCATCTTGAATAGGTAACCATTTTGCTTTTTGTTTATCATAATAACCAGTTGGCACAGCAACACCGCTCGGGAAATCCAAGAAGTTATCAACATAAAACGGAACCGGTGTGTCAAATTCAACCTTTGTTGCCCCGGCTTCAACAGCTTCGTCAACACTTAATTCAACACAATAAGTATAACCGCTCGTGGGTGGTAAAGGAGCCGGCATTTTGTTTGGACCGTCTTCGCCAACTGTATACTCTGTTGCTCTTACGTTTATAGTTTCCAAAGGTACAACGGAGCCATCCTGTAATGTCATCGTTGCATTGGTACCTTGCTTAAACATCATTAAAGCTGTCCTTGTGCCGTCTTTATCTGTAACCGTGCTGCCTTTAGCAATTTCAATTGTATCGTTAAACGAAATAGTTGTTACGGTAGTGTCATATTGAATCATAGCAGCAGTATCTGCAAAAGAAAATCCTCTCCAGGGGACTTCAACTTTTCTTTGAACTCCAATATAACCTTCTTTCCCGTAATCAATATTAAATAATCCGCCGCCGTTTCCCACAAGGTCAAACATTCCGTCTGCCCTCGATAGTGTATAACCGAATTCCGGGTGGTCAAGTATTTCAACTTTTACACCGGGTAAAGCATTACCGTCATCGTCCGTAACCGCACCCCTCACAACTGAAAGCCTATATTCCTCTATTGCCGTTGTGTCAACATCTTTAATAATCGGGTCGTCACCTGTGTATAAAAATTTGGTGGATTCATATATTAAGGTAGAAACTGTTGTATCAACAGGTGTAGCAACCGTTGCGGGATCAGGCGGTAACAGAACAAGAACTCTCGTAACATTAACACTGTCATATGCGCTGTTGCCGGCTTGATCTGCTGCAGAGATATAGATAATATTCAATCCAACAGAAAGTGCAACCTCTTTGCTGAATAATCCGCCGGTACCAACTGCCGTTTCAATCCCGTTTATTCTTAATTCAATGTCTGTTGAATCGGTTACTATACCCTCCACGGTTACCAGGGAATCTTCCGTTGTCAATCCGTCTAACGGGCCGGTTATATTAATAACCGGAGCCTGACTGTCAAGAGTAACTTTTCTAATGATTTGACTGCTATTGCCCAATGAGTCTTCCGCAACAATTATAAAGGTATTTTCTCCTTCCAATAAATTATAACTTCCCGTGAATGTACTATCCGTTTGCACTATTAAAGTATCAATCCCATCCCCTTCTACATGATTAATTGTCAGTAGAAACGGGCTAATGTCATAAGCTGTTCCCGTAATATCAATACTGTCCAGGTTAGTAATCAAGCTGTCTATCGGATTTGTAATAGTGATAAACGGGGCGGTAGTATCCAAAACAGTATTTCTTATTACAATTACGCTGTCGTTAATGGAGTTATACGCCGCTACTCTTATTTCATTCATGCCTTCGGTTAATAAAACATTACCTGTGAACGTACCGTCACCGTTGACCGTAACGCTGCTTCCGTTTATTTTAACCGTGTTGCTTGAATCCTCTACGGAACCGCTTACAACAATAATACTGTCGTTTGTAACGGTACTGTCTTCGGGTTGGGTTAATGTTAAAACAGGCGGTAAAATTGCTTCTTCTGTCGTAAATCTCCAAACCGAAGACCACCCGCTTGTTCCGTACGAGTTCGCGGCATTGGCACGCCAGAAGTACATAATATTATTATTCAGTCCGGTTACATTATAAGATGTGTCCGTAAGCCCGCTTTGATTTACAACAAAGGATGCAAAACTGCTGTCGGTTGAAACCTGGATACCATACGAATCAGCCCCGGAAGAACTGTTCCATTGCAAAACAGTATCTATAGAAATACCCGTTGAATTATCGTTAGGAGAAACAAGCGTCGGCGCCTGGGGAGGATCGCCGCCCCCGGTAGTTCCTGTTGTAAAACTATAGGTTTCGGACCAGTCGCTTGTGTCGCTTGCCGTTGTTGCATTTACTCTCCAGTAATAAGGCGTAAGTATATACAGACCGTTTGCCGTAAAATTGGGTAATGTTAAACCGTCTTCATCAAATTGATTTAAACCAAAATACTGCGATGTAGAAATTTGGATTCTATAGGTTGCGCCGGTTACCTCCTCCCATGTGAAAGCTGCATCTGTGGAAATACCGGTTGCACCGTCGGCCGGAGAATATAATTCCGGGCCCGTGGCTCCCCCGCCGCCGGCAAGTCCTGTTGTAAAACTCCAGGTTCCCGAATATTCTGTTCCCGAAGTTGATTCCGAACCGACTCTCCAATAATAAGTTGTGGCATAATAAAGTCCCGTTACCTGGTATGAAGTATCTGTTAACCCGGTTACATCAACCTGGTTATTTGTAAAACTCGAAACAGTCGAGACTTGCAGGCTATATGAATCAGCCCCCTGTGCTTCATTCCAGCTAAATGTATAAGTTGTTGGAATTTCTGTTGAGTTATTTGCAGGAGCTATTAATTCCGGCCCGGCTGCTCCGCTGCCCCAGCTTGATGAACCTGTTGTAAAACTCCGGGCGGATGAATATACTGTCCCGCTTGCGGTTACAACACCTACACGCCAGTAATAAGGAGTATAAATATAAAGTCCGCTTGCCTGGTAAGAAGTTGTTGTAATTCCGCTTTCGTCAATTTGATTCCATCCGAAATACGATGATGTTGAAATTTGAATATGATATGAAGTTGCTCCTTCAACAGACGACCACGAAAAAACTTGATCGGTGTAAACATTTGTTGCCCCGTCCGACGGAGTAATTAAAGTTGGAGCGGATTGAGCTTTTACCTGGATTAGACAAAGAATTGAAAGTAATACGGAAATAACAATACGAGAAATTGAATGCATTTTAACCTTATTATTTATTTACAATGATTATGATCAAGAAATAGACTGCGTTATAATAATAATGATTTCATAAGAGTTGTAATTTCTTATTTACAATACTTCCTGTTTTGTATTAATACTGCTCTAATGAATTAGTTTTTATTATTGATATCGAAAAATTAATTGAATGAAAACCTCAAGCATCATATTCACATTCACTATAAATACTATAAAATCTTACTGTTACAAATGCTTTTAAGCCTTCACGGACAGGCTTTAAGTTAAAATTGAATTGTTGGTTCTTTCATTGAATCACAGAACCAATATAATTATTGATTTTTAATTTTCAAGTTAATTTTACATTAATTGGATTGAATATGAATCTTTGTGATCTTTAACAAATAGGATAATAGGTTTTGATTTCAGGATAATTCCGTTCCGGCGTTCACTCATTGGCGTCAACTTAATGCGAAATATTTATTTTTTTTGCAATAAACCCAACTTTTAAATTGGGGAAAGGATGTTTTGGCACACACCTATGGGCTTTCCCGGTAAGGGATCCTTCGGATAGCCTAAATACTCTGGACCAAAGTCCGGTAAATTGAGGATGATATTAACCTCCGGTATGAAGGGTGTGTTGCATAACTTTAGAACAGGGTCGTCACGGACCATTGAAGGTGTCTCAAAAGTATGCTTGTCATCACGAGCGAAGCGAAGTGATCTCTATTTTGAGCTAAAAACGAAAGATTGCCCGCCT
>JASFMY010000179.1:0-10085 GCA_050117315.1 Ignavibacteria bacterium | reverse complement strand
CAGCATTTTTTCTCTTAATTCTCCCATTTCTTACTCCTTAATTTTTGTGGTGATGAGAGAATATAAAAAATACTCACTCAATATTTCAATGAACACGGTGCTGCCGCTTTGGCGGTTTCGTTCAACAGTTGGTTATAAATACATTCGATGAAGAATTAGGGTCTATTCCGTCTGTGTTTGGGGATTCTCTCGAGTTTATAATCGACACACCGTCTATCCATACATAGTTGCACAAGGAGAGTGCGATATTAAAACTGGGAGAGTTGACAATTTTTACATCTTTTATCTTAACGTCCCGGCATTCTTCTAGTAAGATAAATCTTCTCGGTCTAATATACGGATGCTGTTTTCCTTTCCAGAATGTTTCGCCGTTACCGTCCAATGTACCTTCACCTATTATCCCTATATTCTGCGATTTCTTCCCATAAATTGTATAAGGTGTTTCACGGTTGTAGTCTCTTATATCCGGACTTCCCAGTATTGTTGCACCGGCACTTATCTCAAGGTACACGTTGTCTTTCAAAACCAGAGTTCCCGTCAAGTACTTGCCCGCCGGGAAGAATACTTTTCCTCCACCGTTGCGCGAACACTCGTCTATTACTCTCTGAATCTCCGTCGTTACCATTGTTTTCCCATCCGAGGCTATTCTGTAATCAATAACGTTATATACTGTATTTTCTTTTCCAACTATTACACATTGGATAGTCAACATGGTTAATAAAGTCATAATTATTATGTTTTTCATTTTTTGTTCTCCACTTCTATTTTTTGTGACGGCGATATCAAGTTAATTCTACGGGCAATTATTCTTTTACCAAAATTCCACTCTCCTTTAGCCAATCGATGCAAAGGGAAGCCCAACTCAAAACCGGTCCTCTATCTTCTTCAAGTGCAAAGCCGTGTTTGCCGTATCCATAGAGGTGGAGTTCAACCGGGACACCGTATTTCTTTAGCGCGGAGAAATAATTTATACTATTTTCAACAAGCACACTGGTATCATCCATAGCATGGACCAAAAATGCAGGCGGAGTATTTTTGTCAACACATTCGTGGAACGGTGTAAAATAAGAGTAGTGGCTTCGTGTTGTATCCCTAGGTTCTATGTAGGGATAAATACCTATCATAAAATTGGGATAACAGCTAACCGAATCGATTGCATCTTTCATTTCCGATTTGATGTAATGTGTGGACAGATTCCCAACAACATGGCCTCCGGCTGAAAAACCAATTACCCCGATTTTGTCGGGATCAACATTAAATTCATCAGACTTATACCTTACATAACTTAAAGCACGCTGAATATCCTGTAATGCTTCATCAAACTGAAGACGATATTTTAAAACAAAACCGGCAATACCGTTTTCATTAAGCCAGCGTGCAACCTTATAACCTTCTTTTTCCATTACTATTCTTCTGAAAGCACCGCCAGGACAGATTATAAGGGCGGGAGTTTTTTCCGAATAATTTTCCGGTAGAAATATTGTTAAATCCGGTTGATATACTTCGTAAACACGTTTTGAGTCATCCCAGTGTTCTTTATTTTCTCTTGTTTCTGTTCCAGGCGCAGGCCCGTCCCAAAGCTTGATTACCTTTTCCTGTGCGTAGATATTAGCCGCTAGGAATAATACCAACATCAAAAAGTATAGTTGTGTATTCTTCATCTCGATTTGCTCCATTTTATTTTCAAATGTAGATTGCCACTCCATTGACCTACTATTTATTTACCTTCAAGTAGCTTATAAAACCCTTTATTCCAGCCAATATGATCCTTACCGAGGTTGCAACCAGATAAAAGAGGAACGCCAATAAAAGCTCTGTATGTAATTGGGAAATAACCTCTACCCAGCTCGCATTATATTCTACAATCGCATATATATTGACCAGTACTGCTATAACTAAACAAGAAACCCAAATCCTTATTTCTTTTTTTATTAGTTGTCCCGGAATTGTTATATCTTTCATTTTATATCATATACCTATTATCTAAAGTAACCCGTTCATTTGTTTTGGCAGCTTGCTCGGCAAGCAACGACCAAACTGATGAATAATACCCCTGAACCGGCAATTCTTCAGGGGCTTCTCCCTTTCTTATATAACGGACAAATGCTTCAAGTTGAAGTCTGGTTTCATCCATTTTGTGGTCGTCAAATATAGCTACACCGTTATCATCTATTGCCGTTTCAGGGACCCAGCTTGCTCCGCCTACCGGAATTGTATCAAAGACAGCATTCTCAATGTCATGAATAAGCTGAAGAATGGCAGGCGGAGTAGGAGGTGTTTCAGAGTAAATTTTATTGTCTTCAAGTTCCAGTGTTCCTTTACTGCCTATTATTTGTTCCTCCGAACCGTAATGTTTATTACTGTTAATTGAATCATAGAGGAATTGAGAACCGTCGGGATAATTATATATACATGAAACATGGTCGTACACTTCCCTTTTATTTTTCCAGTATATCAAATTCCCGTTTGCCACAACCGATATAGGAAAGGAATCTTTAACCCAGTTTATTACCTGGAGCTGGTGTGAAAGTAACTCCGTGAATAATCCTCCGGAGTATTCATCGTATAAACGCCAATTTATTTTTCTTTCCAGCTCAGGCTTGTCCTTGGGTACCGGACGTCTCCAATCGCTGTTTCTATGCCAGTATCCTCTCATGTGCGTTATTTGTCCCAAATCTCCGCGACGAATTTTTTCAATGGCATTTAAATAAACCGGGCTAAAAACTCTTTGATGTCCAATCTGTAAAATTCGTTTTGCTCTTAGATGTTTATCGTACATCTCTTTTGTGTCGTCTAATGTACGGGCCATTGCTTTTTCGCAAAAGACGTGAACTCCTGCGTCCAAAGCATCAATAGTAATATGAGCATGCTCGTGAAGCGGAGTAGCTATAACAACACCGTCAATATCTTTCATGTTGAGTAGATTGCGATAATCATAGAATCCTTTGGCTTTTCCCTGTGTTAACTTTAAGGCCCGCTGATAGTTTGGTTCATAATTATCACAGATTGCTGCAATTTCAACGTTCAATAAATCTGCAAATACCAAAACATTTTTCAGTAATGCTTTTCCCCTATTACCTATCCCTATAAAACCAAGACGGACCCTGTCATTTGCAGATTTAACAGATGATTCATCACCCAACACTTTTAACCACGGCATAGATGCAAGAGCTAATGAAGCAAAAGAAATCTTCCGCAAAAACTCTCTACGATTGAGTATAAACAAGTCATCCATTCTTATGCCCTAAAAGTTTTTTTGCAAGATTTATTGCCATGGTAGCTAACTACAACCGCTTCAACTTTATTAACTTTTTTCAATGTTCTATTAATTAGATTTTCGTTCATAACAAGAAAAGCCGTCGACAATATTTCAGCTTGCAGTGGTGAAACAGACTGCACACTCGTAACCTTTTTTTCTTCAACAGGTTTATATGTGAAAGGGCTTATAACATTTATCTTTCTGCACAGTTGACCGGAATCATTCACATAATAGTTGCTTGACGAAGAAATGGAATTATTAAAAAGATGAAATGTATGTAGAGGTTCTTTTTTATTAGTTAAATCCTTTATCCCTACCTGCCAGTTTTTCCCGCCGGGGTGTTTCCCTTTAACGAGAATAGAGCTTTCGCCAAAGCTGACAAAAGCATTCTCAATAGGCGCACTATCAAGAAGCGGCTTAATTTTTTCGAGCGCATAGCCTTTTCCGAATCCGCCGAGATCAATTTTCACTTTATTGCTTTCAAAAAATATTGTCTTCTTGTTTTTATTAAACACTATCTTATCAAGATATGATTTACCTTCATTATCATCCGCGCCAACATGATTACCGCTTTTAACTGTTTTTTCAATTACCGGTCTGAGTGTAATATCATATGCACCGTAAGTAAGTTTTGAATAATCAATACATATTTGAATGATGTCTATCATTTCGTTGTCTAATTCCATACATGTTTTGCAAGCATTTTGGTTTATTTTGTATACCGTACTTTCCTCGTTAAAGTAACTTAGTTTTTTATCAATTCGTAAAACTTCCTTTTGAACTGAATGAAATATTTCTTTACCGTTTTCTTTTTTATCCAACGGTAGTACAATGTTAAAACGACTCCCCATTGCAAAGAATGAATTATGATATACTTTCATATTTTTATAAAATTTGCCGCCCCGGAATAAAATTCGAGGCGACAAAGTTTAACGAGGTGCCATTAAGTTTATTTACTTTCTATTATAATTCATGTAAACTTCATCCCGATCTACTTCCTCGCTTGTGTTTACTATTTCACTTAAGCCTATAAAATCATTATAAAGCAAGCTTACTTTTGATGTTTTGTCTCCGCTTAATTTTAAAAAAGGAGAATTTGTTTTGCCCGATGTCGATGTCATAATTTTTATACCGGATGAATTTTCAAAACACATTTGCGCCTTTTCTAAGTTAGGAGTAGCTAAATAATTCTTGAATCCGCTTATCGTTACTTCTTCAACATTTTTCCCCAATATCATATGTCTTTCATATTTACCGCTTTTGTCATAATCTCTTACTGTTAGTCTATCTATATTGAGATTTTTAACATATGCGAAGGTAAAATTTGACGGAACATTTGAATAGTCATTGGCAGCCCTTTCAGTTAAAGATCTTACCCCGCGCGGTTTTTTATTATTTTCAAAAGTTTTATGTTTATATTGACTATAACATATGTTCGACATATAAATGTTTTCTATCTTCTGATCCGGCTGACCTAGAATCATACAGTTGCCGTCCGTGCTTTTTATTGTTATATCACTTAAATAAATATCTTGAATCTTGCTCATAGGTGATTCAGAAGTTCTCTTTTCTATATCAAAGAAGATTGCGTAACTACCGCTCGGTTTGTCGTCTTTTAGTTCTTCATCCAGAACGGTTTCAATCATGATGTTCGAGAATCTTATATTCTCAAATGTTCCTCCGTCTTTTGCGAAGAATGCTATGCCGTACTGGGTGTTACGAATTATTATATTATTAAATACAAAATTCCTGATCGGTGTTTCGGAACGTGTTCCGAGTTTTATCCCGGCATCTTCACTTACGAGGATACAATTCTCAACTACAACGTTTTCAGTCGGCCTTGTTCTGCGGGACTTCGGACAAATTGCATCGTCACCCGTATCAATGTAACAGTTGGTTATAAATACATTTGCTGAAGAATTAGGGTCTATCCCGTCTGTGTTTGGGGATTCCCTCGAACTTATAATCGATACTCCGTCTATCCATACATAATCACAAAAAAGAAGTTCTATATTCCAATTAGGAGAGTTAACAATTTTTACATCCTTTATCTTAACATCTTGACACTCTTCAAATAAAATAAATCTTTTCGGTCTGATATACGGGCGCTGTTTTCCTTTCCAAAATGATTCGCCGTTGCCGTCTAATGTACCTTCGCCTATTATACCTATGTTCTTTGATTGCTTCCCGTAAATTGTATAAGGTGTTTCACGTTTGTAGTCTCTTATGTCCGGACTTCCCAGTATTGTTGCTCCGGCTCCTATCTCGAGGTAAACATTGTCTTTCAATATCAAAGTGCCCGTCAAATACTTACCCGCCGGGAAGAATACCCTGCCTCCCCCATTGCCGGAACACTCATCAATTACTTGCTGTATCTCTTTCGTTACTATAGTTATACCATCAGGGGCTACTCGGTAATCAGCTACGTTATATACTGTATTATTACTACCCGCTACTACTTGAATATTAATTAGGGTAGCTAATATTACAATTATTATTTTTTTCATTTTTATTCTCCTTGGATATCATTTGATACTATTTTAACAACAACATCTTTTTCGTTATTGTATTTTTCCCGTGTATCAATTGATAGAAATAAATTCCACTTCTGTTTCCTTTTGCATTCCAGGTTACACTGTAATAACCGGGCTGTTTGTAACCGCTCTGCAATGTTACAATATGCCTTCCGAGCAAATCATAAATTTTAAGACTAGTCCATCCGGCTTCCGAAAGTTGATAACAAAAATTAGTCGACGGATTAAACGCCTGCCGGCCGGCATGGCAGGGGTTGGGATAATTTTGAAATAACTTAAACGATGGGACTATTTTGTCTCCACTGTTTTCTATTGGAGTTGGTTGTTGACCCGACTCCCAGTTAAACCTAAAATCATTATTAATCCATTTTACCTTTGAGGTATCTTCACACGCATTGCTTCCGCAAACCGTTGTATTACTAATAGAA
Source organism: Ignavibacteria bacterium (assembly GCA_050117315.1). Lineage (GTDB taxonomy): Bacteria > Bacteroidota > Ignavibacteria > Ignavibacteriales > Melioribacteraceae > JANQIV01. Next base: position 3,864 of record JASFMY010000179.1, on the reverse strand, counting down.
TATTTAAGGGCAACTGCTGTTTGAGCGTTTTCTTTATCTTCCCAAACAAACGGGTAATAAAATTTATTTTTTTCAATTGTAATGTTATACGGGCAACCTTCATCGGCATCCCCGCTATATCTCAAGAACCCCTGCTGTGTTGCGTTTATTTGTTTTGAAGAACTTGTGTAATAAAATTCATTATCGTGGATGTAAATATTATTGGCGCCTGATCTCCTAACCTTCAACGGCGGACCGCTGGCATTTACTATAACATTATTACTTACTTCGGAATTTGCCAGGCGTGTCATATAGAATGCGTGAAGTTGACTTAACGTTCCCCATTCATTATGAAGGTTTTTTAAATAATTGCCTTTGATCAAAATATTAGATGAATTTTTAGGATAGATTGCCCCGGCAGCATAAAGAGGAGAGCCGTCGGACATAGTACTTTTCTCATCGGGAAAATATAACGAACCTATTTCTTCAACCGTATTATTAATGATGGAAACATTATTTGCTTTATAAACCATTATAGCCGAGCATTGCCATCTTTTGAAATGCATATTTTGAATAACTACAGTTGCAGATGTACCGTTAACAACAATCGCCGTCTGCGGACCGCCTTCGTATGTATATTTGCCAGAATACCAAACCGCCTTTTCATTTGAGCCGTAAGTTGAAAGTATAAGATGCCTGTTAATATCCCAAATCATTGCGTATTGGTTTCTATCTTTATCGTAATTTGTCATGGTTGAATTTGAATAAGAAGTGAATTGGTCAAATACTTCTCCACCTCTAAGCAATATTTTAAAAGTATCTACCGAAATGCTTTTTGCTAATTCAACTGCCCTATAAATTGTGCGGAGAGGTTTAGTACTGTCCGTTCCGCCGTTATCCTCATCAATACCTGTAGCCTGGGAAACATAAATTGTTCTTGTCGCCTTATTTTGAGAATAACCATAAAAACAAAACATAATTGTTGAAATAAAAATTATGAACAATAGAGCTTTTGCCGTCATTGTTCCATTTCAAATCAGTAGATTAATATTTATTCCCAACTTCCCATTATTGAGATACAGTCTTCTTTTCTTACTAATATTTAAAAACTTCACCGTCTGCGAGTACTTCCTGTCTGTGTTTATCAAATATGACATATTTTTTTGTTCTCAAAGCAGCCGTCAACATTATGTTTGCAACCGAATGATAATAACCGGCTTCAACAGGAGCGTTCGGCTGCTTTAGGGAACGTACACTTTCCATCCAGTTTAACATGTGCAGCGAAACCATGTCGTCAACACCAGTATTCGCGGAGGTTTCGGCTTTAAGTTTAGAGGAAGCTATATCCATCTCTTCAATAAGATTTTCCTTCATTCCCATCTCGTCTGCATATTTTTGAGTTAAACCGCCGTTTGGAGTAACTTTGTTGGAATCCAGATTAAGTTCGCCGCCGTTGGAATAATATATTTCTTTAACTCCTCCCGCGGAATTAAACATACGCGATGAATAGAGCACCTGGAACCCTTTATTTAGATCATCTTCGGGACCATAATCAAATACCGCCGTCATTGCATCGTAATTTGTTCTGCCGTCAATCCACATATAATTTCCGCCGTTTCCGGCAACACTTCTCGGGATTTTATACCCGCTGAACCAATGAACCGTATCAATTTGATGCGACATCCACTGTCCCGGGATACCGGAAGAATAAGGCCAGAATAATCTATACTCTATATATTTCCTTGCGTCCCAAGGTTCGAACGGTCTGTTCATTATATAACGCTTCCAGTCGGTATCAGTTTCTTTTATCTCAGCAACAAGTTCCGGTCTTCTCCATCTCCCGGGTTGGTTAACGTTCCATGTCATTTCAACCATTTTTATATCGCCGAATTTCCCGGATTTTATAAATTCGTTGGCGGCAATGTAGTTAACACCGCTTCTCCGTTGTGAACCAATCTGTAAAATGATTCCCGAATTTTTTGCTGCATTGAGCGCAAGACGGTTATCTTCCATCGTTTCGGCAAACGGTTTCTCAACATAAGCATGACATTTGTTCTCAGCAGCTTCTATTGAATGAAGCGCATGCTGGAAATCAGCGGTAGAAATTATAACTGCATTAATATCTTTATCATTATATAATTCATCATTGTTTATATAGGATAATACTTTTTTCCCGTACGTATTGGACATAAACTCAATACCTTCTTTTCGCCTTCTGTTCCAAATATCGGAAATACCTTTTATTTCATAGTTAAGTTTCTCTGCATGTTTCATGAATGCCGGAATGAGTGCATTTTTTGCCCTGTTGGAAAAACCTACAATTCCTACAAAGATTCTGTCGTTTGCCCCTTTAATCCTAGCATAACTTTTGGCGGTAAACCCCGTTGCACTTAATGCAACACCCGCTGCCGCTAAAGAAGCTTTTTTAATAAATTCTCTTCTGGACTCTCCCATATTTACCTCTACAAAAACTCTCCTTACAACTCTCTTATTTTTATGTTTTTGAACCAAACTTCATCTCCGTGATCCTGGAGAAGAATATTTCCTTCAGCCGCTTCACCAAAGTTGGGCCATACTTTGTATTTGCTTCTGGCTACCAAAGCCCTCCACATTTGATTATATCTTTCATATTCAACTACTTTCTTCCCGTTAAGCCAATGTTCAACATGATTTCCTTTCACAATTATCCGCGCCCTGTTCCATTGCCCAACACCGCTGAAATTTTTATTATCAGCCGGTATTAAATCATAAAGGGAAGCCAGCGTTCTGTTGCCTGCATCACCCTTTTTAGCATCAGGATGTTTTACATCATCTAATATTTGAAATTCACAGCCTATTGCCGAACCTTCGCCTTTATTTAATTCTGGATCAACAAAATATTTTATTCCGCTGTTAGCGCCTTCGGTAATATTAAATTCTACAAGCAGTTCGAAATCTTTATATTTTTGGGTTGTGATAATATCCCCGCCGTTTCGGGATTCCGCTCCGCTTGACGAAAGGACTTTTAAAACTCCGTTTTCAATAACCCAGCCTTTTTCGGGGAAGTTATTAAGCTTAGCTCCTCTCCAGCCTTCCGTGGTCTTTCCGTCCCAGAGGAGTTTCCAATTTTCTTTTTCTTCTCTCTCGCTCAATCTGTTTGGTAGGAAATTATTCTGGGGGATTTCGTTATTATCATGCGTTATATGCTTCTTCACATTATCGGTTAATATTCTAATGTTCTTCCAGAATACTTTCTTACCTTCTTTTGATTTATCGTTTTTTATATCATGCACCTGGAGTGCAATAAATCCTCCTTTTGCAACATCATCGAGAATGTTTGCACATGGTATTCCATTTAGCCATGTTCTGATATTGCTTCCAACGGCTTCTATTCTAACTTTATTCCACTCGTTTTCTTTATAAGTTTTTTTTGATCCTGGATTTTCATCCAATGTATAAAGCCATCCGCGCCGTGCTTCATCATAAATACCTCCGGACCATGCTCTTTCCAAGGGATCAATTTCAAATTGGTATCCAAAGACCTTATCATTTTTATATTCGCTGCGAAATTGTATACCCGAATTCATTTTAGCATCAACGCGGTATTCAAGTTCAAGTATGAAGTCGGAGTAAACATCCTCCGTAGCTAAAAAACTATTTGCGGAATTTAAAACAGTTTCACCTACAATCATCCCGTCGGAAACATAGAACTTTGCCGTTCCGTTTAATTGCGTCCAGCCTTCGAAGTCTTTTGAGTTAAATAACTCATGCCATTGGGGTTGTGCTCCAATACATATTATATTAACTAGGGATTGCTGAAGTTCTCAGATGCAAAATTCAAACCTATGTTGCTTATGGCACAAAGCTCTCAGTGTATAAGCCATTTTTCTAAGCTTTAGAGAATTC
>JASFMY010000178.1:0-10117 GCA_050117315.1 Ignavibacteria bacterium | reverse complement strand
TTCGACCGGAGGGAGAAATCTTTGAAATTGTACTCTAATTGAAAGATTTCCCGCCAAAAAGACGGCGGACAGGCTCACCCAAAAAACGGGTTCGAAATGACAATTTTTTTATTTTGCAGAAACTCTAAAATAGAAAACCCTCCATGGGAGGGTTTTTCAACTGCATTTAAGTTGAAAATCAATGGTATGAACTCGGGGCAATTCGCCGTGGCGAACCGAACCCTCTTCCGCCGCAAGCGACGGGGAATTAAACCCCGCCTTCTCGTCCGCCGTAGCGAATGCGAAGAAGGCGGATTAAAATCCTAATCTTTCCATATCACCAACAACTTTTTTAACAGCGTTGGTTGAATTTTCAAGCATAGCTTTTTCATTTTCGTCTAAGGATAATTCTATTACCTTTTCCACTCCGTTAGCGCCTAATACGGCAGGTACGCCGAGGTAGAAACCGTCCAATCCGTATTGACCTTCACAATAAGCACACGTCGGTAATAATCTCTTCTGATCCTTAATAATAGATTCCGCCATTGCAATTGCGGAAGAAGCCGGAGAATAAAAGGCGGAACCGGTTTTTAATAATTTTACTACTTCACCGCCGGCCATTTTAGTTCTTTCAACCATTGCTTCCATTACTTCTTTAGCTTTTGCAGCATCGCCGTTATATTTTAATCCCAACAATTCCATAACAGGTACACCGTTGACATTAGCATACCGTACAAGAGGAACCATTGTATCGCCGTGACCTCCTAGTACCATAGCATTAACATCTTTAACGGAAACTCCCAGTTCCCATGCAATAAAAGTAGCAAACCGTGATGAATCTAAAACACCAGCCTGCCCCATAACTTTATGATGGGGGAAGCCTGAAACTTTTTGGAACAAGGTAACCATTGCATCCAGCGGGTTGGAAATCACAATTACAAAAGCACCGGGTGCATTTTCTTTAACCCCTTCAGCAACCTGTTTCATTATCTTGGCATTGGTGGTTAATAGGTCATCCCTGCTCATCCCGGGTTTTCTCGGCAACCCTGCTGTAATAATTACAAGATCTGAGCCTGCTATGTCTTTATAATCATTAGTGCCTGATAACTGTGCATCAAAGCCGTCAACCCTGGAAGCTTCAGCAATATCAAGGGTTTTGCCCTGTGGCATATCCTCTACAATATCAAAAAGCATAACATCGGCTAATTCTTTTTGAACTATTAGCTGGACGAGCACTCCGCCAATTTGGCCGCCGCCTATTAAAGCAATTTTTTTTCTACTCATAATAATTTACTCCAAATTTTTAATTAAAAAATCTAATGATATTTTGATTAATAACATGACATGGAAAAAATACTTCTATAGTTAAAGGAAAATAGGAATTACTTCAGATTTAAAACTAATATAGCCTCGGTTCCTTCCGGGCTAAAATTATATTTTAAATCATCAACAAAATTTTTGATAATATGAATTCCTCTGCCGCTATCCTTTAAAATATTTTCGGGTTTTGTAGGATCGGGAACCCCGGATAATTCAAAACCGCCTCCCTGGTCTTTCAAGGAAATCTCCATTACATTTTCCGTAACGGTTATTTTGACTTTTAGCAGTTTATTAGGGTCGGAATTATTTCCGTGTACAACGCTGTTTGATGCAGCTTCGGAAACAGAAAGTGCTAAGTTGTTAAATTTATCTGGATTCAAATTTACTTTTTCAGCTATTTCAATTACGTATTGTTCTACTTCGGGAAGTACTTCGGGATTACTCGGAAAATCTTTTTCAAATATTTGATGTGTCAAATTCTATTCCTAAGATTTGATGCAAGATTATTAAATAAAAAATATAATTACTCCAAAAAGAATGCAAGATATAAATTGTATATAGTTCCAAATTTTTAAAAATTCCAGTCCATTCTTACATTTAAGCTTGCCTGTTTTCTGGTTTCATTATTTTCGTTATTTATAAACTCAAAATATCCGTAAAGTCTTAAGAACAGTTCATTGTTCATGCTGACGGTGAATTCTGTTGCGGGTCCAATGCTTGTATATTCCGTGTTAAGGACTTTTTTATTATTCGAGTTATAATTAAATGTCTTCAGTGAAAACAACCTGAAGCCAACTGCAAATTTAAGACTGGAGTAATAATAAACAAACTTCGGCTCGGTATAGATTTCTTCAAGAAATCTAACCGGTTTACTCGAGAAAGACGACCAAGCAAATTCACCCTGTTCTGATAATTTTACATACCCGTCGAAATTAATACCGAACCTTTTGTTAAACCTTAGTGTGGAGGAATCTCTAACTGCAAACTGGCGGAAGGAGAAACTTCTTAAACTCGTCGAAAGGTCCTCAAAATCAAATGAAGTATAGTTGGCGCTAATTTCTGCATCGAGTTTGTTTCTGAAATTCTTTCCTTTGTAAATACCTCCGCCGGAAAATTTAACGGTTCTTCTTATATTATTGTTTGCACTTCTTTCCGAAAAGATATAAACTATTTTATTGAAACTCCCTTCCAGGTTTAGATAAAAATCGAATAAATAATTAAACTTGTAAAAGTAGAGTAGCCTGCCTATAGACATCAGTTCGTCGCGGTCGTCGTAATTTTCTTCGTGAGGTGTATCGTAAACAAGTTTCCTGTGATATAAACTGAGTGATATTTTGTGTTTTTTTGAAATATTAAAACTGTTGGTTAGCGCAACAGTTGCTAATTTGGATTGGTTATTTTTTTTTGATTCCGTATCCTTTCTTTCTTCGTAATCAATCTGATTTGCTCCGTCTATATTTTTAGCAATATGTTTTTCCTCTCTTTCATTAAATGATAGTTTAAATGATGATATAAAAGTTTTTGAAACGTATCTTAAATTACCGGAGAACTCCAGCTTTACTTCTTCTACTTTTGAATCAAATGAAGAAGTAGAAAGATTATTATAATCAACGTATCTGGTTTCACGGTCTATTTCGCGCCAGTTTAGTTTTCCTATTACGTCAAATGAAATTGCAGTAACCGGTGAAACAAATGAAAAAGCTTCCTGTATTGAATAATTCGACTCAATCCTGCTTTGAATATTGTTGTTAATATAGAATAAGTATTTTAAAGATGAATCTGCATTAAAATAGAAATCTTTTCTTTTCTGTGAAACCGAACCGGTTATGTTATTAAAAAAGTCATCCTCAAAAACATTACGTACGTTGAAATTGAAAAAACGAAGTGTGTTTTTCCTTGGAGAAATATCTTCGTTTTGAAATTTAAAGTTCGAGTTAATTTCAAACTCGTTCAGCTTATAGCTGTTAACTGATGCTTCGGTTCCGTAAATAACACCCTTATCGTTTTCACTTATCTGTTCATTTCTTGAAAAACCTATGAAAGGTATAAACTTTAGTTCCTTTGTTGGGGTATATTTCATATATGCAGAGGTATTAAAGATGGATGCTTTATTGATTTCAGTTGTACGGTCGTCTGAAAATATATTATTGTTTAACAGAAATCCTATTTGAAGCATCGGGCTGAACTTATATTCGTTAATTATTGATAATAACTGTTCATCCCTAATATTTTTTATTGTTGATCTAACAATTGTTGAGTTGAAATTTTCTTTTAAACCGATAAAATAATTACCTTTAGAAAAGCTGTAGTTGAAGACGGAATTAAAATTATAAGTATTAAGCTGCTTGTTGAAAGATGTGGATAATCCTTTTATCTGATAATTACTAGCTAAAAAACTCAGGCTGTCTCTCACAGTTTGAGCCTTTGCGGAAACTAAAAGAAGTAATAATAATAGTGTTTTGATTCTCAAAATTATTTTATCAATTCCGTATGATTGTAAAAGAATTTAGTCCGGTAAATGTATTCGGGTCATCTTCATTTTCTGTAAATGCTGCTACTCTCCAAAAATATTCTTTATAAGGGATAATTAGATTTTGACTGTCGAATGAGACTGAGACAATTTCATTTATCCCTACTGTATTAACTTCAATTTCATATTTACTTCCTGTAACTTGGTTTGTTAATATAAAAATTTTATAGTTAGCTTTTTTGGACGAAGTTCTAAATTTTAGTTCGCTAAAGTCGCTCCCGTTGTAATTACTACCCGGAAAAATCAATTCGGGTTTGTCTAAAACGTAGTCGGAAACAGTTAAACTCTGGCTGCTCTTTAAATAACCTTTATCCACCGCTATGACACAGTAATAATATTCAGTTAATAATTTAATATTACTCTTGTCAACAAAGGTAGGAAGATTAGCAAATCCAACTAACTTAGCAGAATCAGCATCAAAATTATTTGCGGTATCTCTGTAAATTTCGTATCCGAGGATATCAGTTTCCCCCCAACTCAACCAGTTCAAATTTATTGAAATAGAATCATCCCAGTTTTTTGCGTTGATCTCCAGGCCGTAAGGTGTTAAAGGATGAAAAATATTTTCAGGTATTGCTGAAACTATTTCGGAAAAACCGCTGATTCTGTCATTGTCATCAACAGCATTTATCTTATATGAATACTCAGTAAAGTAGTCTAACGAATCATCAACAAAAAATAAATCGGAAGTAAAGCCGGCTGCTTTAAAGTTTGTATCAAGTTCTGCCCTGTAAATATTATATCCTTTAATATCAGGTTCACCGGATGAATTCCATTCAATACCTATTTCTCCGTCCCTTGCTGCATAAACTCTTAAATTTGTCGGGGTAGAAGGGGGAAGTCCGTCATCAACAGCTTCATTAACTGTTTCCCTGTTACAATTACTTAGTAACAGTAAAATTGCAACAAATAATTTGAATGAAAGATTTTTCAACTACTACCCAAGAAGAAGAAAAAATGAATTTAATTAATATAAAATAATGAATGTAATAGCAATGAAATTAGGAGGGACGTTTTTATCAATAAACTTTGATGATTTTATAATTTTTATAACCCCGGTAGATTTCAATTACTGCAGTACGGAGAACTGTTGCAACCGGAACGGCAAGCAGCATTCCAACTATTCCCATTAACTGGCTTCCTACCAGAATTAAAATAATGATCAACAACGGATGAATATCGGTGCTTTTTGAAAAAACATTCGGCTGTACGTAACCGTTGTCTATAGTATAGATAATTACAAACATTATGATTATTCCCGGCAGCATCGAAAAATCCCCGAATTGAATAATTGAAATAATTATTGCCGGAAGTCCGCCGATTAACGGACCAAAGTAAGGTATTAAATGCCCTACACCGGCAACAAAACCGATTGTAACCGAGTTTTGTATTCCGAGAATTGATAAACCTATGGCGCTTGCAACCCCTACAAAAGTGGCATCTATTAACCATCCTCTTACAAAGCGTCCGAGCTGTTCCTTGATTTTCCAAATTACCCAAAACGACATTTCAAAATATTTGTTGGGCATTACATTGATTATCCCTTTTATAATCATGTTGCTGTCTTTTAAAATAAAGAATGTCATAAAAGGTACAATTATGGCAATGGCCACAACGGAAACAATACTGGATATTATATTGCTGAAGTTATTTATCCAGCTAAATAAAGCCGATGATAAAAATTCGCTTATTCTGCTTACCAGGTCTGTGGAATGTACAAAAGGCACGTATTGCCTTACGCTTTCTTCCATTTGCGAAAAGATTGCCTGGATTCTTTCCTGTGTAAAAAGTGAGGCAAGTACATTCATCTGGGAAATAATTTTAGGAATTAGCAAAGAGAGAAGAATAAAAATAGATACGCCGCTTATAATAAAAACAATAAACACTGCAGGCAGCCTGTGTACTCCGTGTTGTTCCAGTAATCTTACCAAGGGGTTAAATATCATTGCAATAAGCAGCGATATTGTCAGCATTACTAAAATATCAAAAAACAAATATCCTACATAAATAATAAATGAAATTATTAGTAATGTTAAGAGAATTTTAGATGTTTTTTTCCAGATGAACTCTGTTGGCGTCATAATATTGACAAGTAAAATTAATAGTTCAAAATATTTTTAATTTTATTAAAAATATCAATGAATATCGACAAAAATATCATTTTTAACAAATAATTATTGCAAGAAGCGATCATAGTTAATACTAATTTGCTATATTTGAATAATTATTCATAAAAAATAAGATAGGATTTAAAGATGGCAGAATTCGAATTATTAGAGAGCATCAAGGAAAAAGCTTCTGGAAGGAAAAAAACGATTGTATTACCCGAATCACACGACGAACGCGTATTGAGGGCCGCGGAAATATTAACGAAAAAAGCAATATGCAGTGTTATTACTCTTGGAGATGAAAATAAAATAAGAGAAAATGCCAAAGGTTACGGGGTTGATTTACAAGGCGTAAGAATAATTGACCAGGTTAAATCAGAAAAATTAAGTGATTTTGCAAACATATTTTTTAATTTGAGAAAACACAAAGGCGTATCCATTGAAGATGCTCGTGAAACCATGAAACGCGACTTGTACTTTGGCTCAATGATGGTAAGAGAAGGAATGGCGGATGGTTCGGTTGCGGGTTCCGTTGCATCTACAGGCGATGTGCTAAAAGCTGCTTTTCAATGTGTTGGTATGCCGGAAGGTATTTCAATTGTATCTTCATTTTTCTTGATGATATTTCCCGAAAAAACATACAGTTTTGGAGATTGTGCAGTAGTACCGAATCCAGATGCCGCCCAACTGGCCGACATAGCTATAACAACTGCAGAAAACCACAAAAAACTCACGGGTGAGGAAGCTTATGTTGCGATGCTTTCTTTCTCAACAATGGGCAGTGCAAAACATGAATTAATTGATAAAGTGATAGAAGCAACGAAGATAGCGAAAGAGAAAAGACCGGATTTAAATATTGACGGTGAAATACAGTTTGACGCAGCTATAGTTGACAAGATAGGCAAAAAGAAAGCGCCGGGAAGTAGCGTTGCCGGAAGGGCAAATGTTCTGATTTTCCCTGATCTTAATGCCGGAAATATCGGTTATAAAATTGCTCAAAGACTAGGCGGTGCTGAAGCCGTAGGTCCGGTTGTACAGGGATTAAAGAAACCGTTGTTTGATTTAAGCCGCGGGTGTAGTGTTGATGATATCGTAAACACTGTTGCAATTTCTGCTTTGATGGCAGAATAGAATCTTTCAATCATTTGGGACCCACATGTAATTTTCGGGATGTGGGTTCTCTCCTTTTTTTAAGTAAATTATTTCTTTTCCATTTCCAAGTGAGGCTTTACAGAGTACTTAAAAAAATAACTACGAAAAGTCTAACTCAAATAGATAATAAATACTTACAAGACGAAGAGGTGCAATTTGCAAAATGGTTAGTTGAAAGCCGGGGAGTTAATTTAAATATAATTGAATTAGCAAAAGAATCAACATATAAGGCCGAAGACACAAGGAATGTTCCAAACAACTTTAATCTGCTTGGTATATATTTATAGAATTAAAATTACTCCACTAGAAGAAAGTAATATAGATATATTTATTAGATCAGCAAAAATGTTATTGATGAAATAGTAGAACGTAAAATTTTACCGACAAAAAAGCCCCTTGGATTTTCTAAGGGGCTAAATTCATTGATTTGTTTGATCCTTAATAATTTTCTTACAAAAAATAGTTTCTACTATTTAATATACTTTATCCCGTCAGACATCAACACTATTTTGCAGATGAATTATTATTAATTTTTTAATATAAATTATTTTGCATCTGAATATAATTTGTTTATATTAAAGAAGCATTCCGAATTTTTACCGCAAAAGTATTTTAATTAATAATAATCTAATGGAGTGTGATTTATGAAAACAAATTCTTTGTTGTTGCTAATTTTGTTTGGAATTACTTTCTTTTGCTTTTTGGGATCTAATTCCAATGATAATTCTTCCGCAATTTTTGGAAACCAGGGAAACTCATCTTTAGAGGGACCTATTGCTAATTTAGATCAAGATGATGATGGATTGAAAAAATATCAGTGCCATACCTGTGGTTATATCTATGATGAAGAAAAAGGTGATCCAGATCAGGGAGTAAAGCCCGGCACAAAATTTGAGGACATCCCGGAAGATTGGCGCTGTCCTAGTTGTGATGCTCCTAAAAGTAATTTTGCATTAATTCTTGAAGGAGAATAATTAATTCTAACCATCAAAGAAATTCTTTAAAGACTTTCAAAGAATTTCTTTGATAATATTTGATTTCTTATCCGATTTTCTATAATAAGTTTTATAATACTCTGCCGCCAAGAAAACGTTTTAAGTATGTGTCATACTTGTCCGTGAAATTTATTATTTTTTATTACTGAATAATAATATTAAACCTTTGTTCATAACTACCGCAATTGCATGGAATGAATTGCATGCATAAGGTTCATTCATAACGAGGAAAAAAAATGATCCGTCCAAGAAACTCATCCACAAAATTAATATCAAAGGGAGCAAAGCTTATGATATTAATTTGTTTTTATATTATTACTTTAAACGGGCAGGATACAAACATCTGGAACGGTAAAAAATGTGCGGTATCACTTACCTATGATGATGCGTTAAATGTGCATCTTGATAATGTTGTACCTCTTTTGGACTCACTTGGTTTTAGAGCAACGTTTTATATCGCAGGGTCTTTCCCGGGAGTTCAGCCGAGGCTGGCTGATTGGAAGAATGCGGCGGGAAAGGGAAATGAACTTGGCAACCATACTTTATTCCACCCGTGTGAAGGCGGTTACCCTGGGAGGGAATGGGTAAAGCCGGAATATGACCTCAATACTTACACCATGCGACGGATGGTTGATGAGATAGAAACAGCTAATTCATTATTAAGTGCAATTGACGGTAAAACGAAACGAACATTTGCTTATCCGTGCGGCGAAACAATGATAGGCGATTCCTCCTATGTCCCGGTTGTTAATGAAAAATTTGTCGGTGCCCGCGGCGGAGCAGGGCAAAAATTACAGACTATAGACGAAATAGATGTATATGGTGTCTGCGCTTTTAGTGTTGCCGATCAGTTCGCTGATGAACTTATCGGCCTGGTAAAAAAAGCTGTTGAAAAGAATGCCCTGTTGGTATTTGTATTTCACGGAGTAGGCGGCGAACATTCCATCAACGTTCCGCTTGAAGTTCACAACAAACTGATAAGTTATCTTAAACAAAACGAGAATGAAATTTGGGTAGCACCGATGGTAGAGATTACGGAATATATCAAAGAATTCAGGCAAAATTAACGGGACAATCGTTATCACTATTAACAAACAATAAATTTGTTAATAAATTGTAAAACAGTTTGAAAGTTTTTGAATTTTGCTGTTGTTCGTTATAAAGATGGATGAAAGCCGTGTAGTTAAGCGGATACAATATTACTCATTACCCGGGAGAAAAATAAATTGAAGGATTTGGCACCGAAAATTACTCGTCAGCGATTACTTATAGAAGGTTACTACTCGATTAGTGTTGATCGAAAGGTCGTGGAAGAATATTTAGTAAAAGTTGCATCACACCTTGGGTTACGTACATATGGAACCCCCATAGTTCAAGCACCTGAAGGTCGGGGCAAGAATGTCAATGAAGGCTTTGATGCATTTGTTCCGCTGATTGACTCAGGCATATCGCTTTATGTGTGGACATCTGCAAAGTTTTTCGCGGTTGTGCTTTTTACGTGTAAGGAATTTGATGCCGACAGTGCAGTCGCGTATACTCGTGAATACTTTGGAACCGATCGGGTTGAATATCAATCATTTTAATCCGTCTTCGCTACGGCGGACGAGAGGGTCTGTTGCAGAACTCAATTAGGTTTTTCAATAGCCACGTGCTTCAGCACGTGGGAAATAAGAAACCAGATAGAGTCTGGGCTTTAGCCCAAATATGAGAAAAAATTGGGCTAAAGCCCGGAGTTTTTGTTGAGACTTATTGTCCACGACCTGAAAGGTCGTGGCTATGATTATTTATTTTAGTTCTGCAACACACCCGAGAAGACGCCTGGGCGTCAACTTAAAAAAGTGCTATTAGCTTCAAAAACAGTAAATTTGTTTAGGACAAACCAAAAGGACTATTCAATGAAAGCAAATAGCACAAAGCAAAGGAAAAGTTTTATAGAAGAAAAGTTAGATAAAATTCCATTGGAGAAATTATCAAAGGAAAGCAAATTTAACAATAGGCAGCCGAAAAAAATATCGACAAAAGATTTTTTGTTG
>JASFMY010000177.1:0-10153 GCA_050117315.1 Ignavibacteria bacterium | reverse complement strand
GCATTTTTTCTCTTAATTCTCCCATTTTTACTCCTTTTTCTTTGTTGGTGATGAGAGAATATAAAAAAATACTCTTTCATTTTGTCAAAGAACATCTGCTGCCGCTTTGGCGGTTTCGTTCAATTATTGCTTAGCCTGAATGAATTGCAATCGTCTGAATATTTCCTTGTAACAACTGAAACAACTAATGACTCTTTATTAGCAGAATTTTCAAAGCATAATTTCGCCCATAAGTCTTTGTCATGATAGATAACCAATGCCGCCACATCATAGACTTCTTTTAACTCGGCTGTAACTTTTGCTTTTAAGATAAAATTACTATCAGGTTGGAATAAAAGCATCGGGGCGTTTTGGCGATAGAAGTTTCCACCCGGGCTGTTGAAAAGGTTAGTATTCTTGTCAGCCAAAATAGTTATGGATGAATTGTCTTCAATCTCAATTTTTAGCGGATTATTTAATTTTTGTAAAGCATAAGGAATTGCCTTTACTTTCAACGAAATAGATTGTTCCGCATTCTGTGCGGAACTACTCCCCGGATAAAAAATCATAAAAATAAAAAGTAAACACTGTAGAAGGTTAGTGAGCTTTTTCATTCCTTTTCTCTTAATAAGAATTTATAAAAATGGTTTTGTGAATTAGTTAACATATTTTTTCCTTTTAAAATTCATCCATATTTAGCGTCAGTATTGTTATTCCGGGATTTTCATTTCATTAAAATCATTTTTTTTGTTTGAATGAAATCTCCGGATTGAATTCTGTAGAAATAAACTCCGCTTGATAAATTGGTTGCATTGATATTAACTTCATGATAGCCCGCTTCAAGCTCTTTATTTATTAGTGTCTGGATTTCCCTGCCGAGAAAATCATAAACAATTATTTTTGTTAGTCCCGGTTCCGGCAAAGCAAATTTTATTTTTGTAGCCGGGTTGAAAGGGTTGGGATAGTTCTGGCTTATTGAATACTCCGTTGGTATTTCTTCTTGATTTTCAACATCTGTTATAACCAAGGAAGCCTCATTGCTATAGTCAGACTCCACAGAGCCTTTATATGCTTTTGTTCTATAAGTATATGTCTGATTTTGTTCTACTTTGTTATCTACATATTCATTCCCGCTTCCTTTTAAAGTGTCGAGTAGTGTAAAAGATGTTTGAGGACTCTGTTTGCGTTCAATTACATACCCGTCTTCAACTGACGATTTATCATTCCACGTAAGGGTTATTTCATTTGGTGCACTTATTTCCAAAACAAGGTCAGTCGGTGCATTGAGTAAAGTAAAATCACCAATTTCGCTCCAGGTACCGTAGCCTGCGATATTCTTTGCTTTAACCCGCCAGTAGTACTTTTGTCCTTCTGGAAACCAAGAAGAAGTATCGACTGTATCTGATGTTGACTCCGACTTAAAAATGCTGGAGAATGTTTCCACTCTTGATATCTGGATTAAATACTGATCGGTATCTTCTACTTTCTTCCACGTCAGAGTAATATAACCGGTTCGATTTGAAGTAGCGGAAACCAACTGCGGCATAGCCGGTAAAGATAATGTTGTAACAAAACTCCATACACTGCTCCATGGACCTAAACCGGCAGAACTTTTTACCTGGACGCGCCAATAGTATTTTTTACTTTTTATTAAACCGGCTAATGTTTTTGATGTATCTGTTATTATAGAATCACTTATATCAATATTTGTAAATGTAGGGTCAGTTGATATCTGGATAAAATACTTTTCGGCATCTTCAACTTTTTCCCACCTGAAGGTTATACTTGTATCCATTCCTATTTCAAGATCCGAAGGATGGATTAAAGATGTAAAAAAAGTTGTATCGTTGGAAAGCGTTGGTGTTTCCCACGTAATCCATGGGGAAAGGTTAGTATTATACGGGCTTGTAGAGATGTCCGTATTCGCGGTCGTATCCCCAAGGAGGAACTTGTCTACAAAAGCTTCAATTTCTAGTATTTGATTGTCCGGGACTGAACAGTGAGAATGTCCGTCTACTATAGATAAGCCGAATCTATCGGGGATGCCAAGTGCATTATAGACCTCTTGTGTGGCTTTACTTGCTACATAGCCGGATTCATCTGCCAGCCATTCATTATCTGGGTTTCCGGTTACAAGCAGTGCGCGCGGTGCCACCATTGCCATTAACTCATGATGATCATGTGGTAATTTCGGAACCGCGCTGGCAAATTGGAACATGTCTTCTATAAACCAAGCATGACTAGTATTACTAAGAGTTTCCACGTCTCCCAGTGTCTCGGAGACACGCCAGGCTGTGTAGCCTCCTCCTCCTGATTCCTGGGAAATAGTAAGAGCAATACGCTCGTCAAATGCCCCGGCAAAAAGTGCCATTTTACCGGCGAAGGAGCAGCCGGTTACCGCTAGATGCTCTAAGTCTATAGGAATATCTGATTGAACAAGTTCCAAACCATCAATTAAACGGCTTATTCCCCATGACCATGCACTATATGCACCCATATAAGTAAGATCAGGATAAAGATTGTTGATCGGTTCACTGCCTCTGGTTTGCGTATGGGCCATTACCTGCCAATAATTGAATGTAATTTGCGCAATATTGCAACTTGTAAAAATGTCAGATGGTAGGCTACCTGTACCGCTACCTATTCCTATCACAGCGGGGAAGGGTCCGTCACCCGATGGGAGAGTAACTTCCGAAGTCAGCGTGAGCGTGTTTCCATTCACAGTTACATCCACTGTGAGTGTGCCGTCAGAGTAGCTGGCTACTATGCTATCCGGACGATCCGGCTTTTCCCCGATCTCATAATGTTCTATCTCAGCTTTGATCTCGGCACGTCGATACCGCCAATCTGAAAAGTTCGAAATGCGGCCTCTACCATCGGACCATTCAAACGGATCGGGTAACGCCTCGATGGTAGGCAATTCGCTGAATGAAGGCAAATAGGGTTCCGGACAGTCTGCGCCTGTATTTTCTACATCATAAACTAGGGGCATTTCCTGAGCCAATGAATTAACGATTACAAGTGTGTTCAATAGAAGTATTAATAGGATTATTTTTATTCTCATCTTGATGCTCCTAATAGCGTTGCAAATAACCTACCGCCCAAAAGGCTTCGCTAAGTCAGTTACAATTGCCAATGAATTTGAGCCAAACTTAATATGCTCAAAGAAGTTTGGCATTGTTATATTGTTTGATTAATTAAAAACTGTTACCAGCTTATTTACTCTAATACTGTTATAATTTGTTATTCAATCACATACTATATAATTTATAGCCTAATTAAGTTGATTGTTAAGTATTATTTTAACAAAACTAACTTTTTAGTTTTCATAAAATTCTCGGACTTCATTTGGTAAAAATAAATACCACTTGATAACAAACCCCCGTCAAAGGAAACAACATAATTACCTGCATTCCGCATTCCTTCAAACAAAGTGGCTACCTCATTTCCTATAACATCATATACTTTTAATGACACATGGCTATTCCTAGGTACAAAATATTCTATTTTAGTTGTTGGATTAAACGGATTTGGATAATTCTGTCCTAACGCATAACTATCAGGTATTTCTGCTGGATTTTCTACCGCTGTAGGTGTACAGACGTTTTCTGCTTCTTCACCCATTCCTTCAGGAGCGTTAGGGTAGTTTGAAATATTTATTTTATCAAGTTTGGCTCCATCTTCGCGATAGGTAATGGTTAGTGTATGTTCACCTGCCGTAAGTTCGTATTTATCTAACGTCAACCATTGCCACCCGCTTGTATACAATCCATTACACATCGAAAACTCTCCGTCGTCCATTTTTACCCAGTATGAGTCGTCATCGTAGCTTGGACAGTTTAAGCGTGCAAATACAGAAAAACTTCCGGCAGTATCCACTGAAAAAGGAATATAAATTGCACTTTCACTACCGGTAGGAGCTTCTGTAATACTTTCTATACCGGATTTTACCGTTACATAACTTTCATTTGAAGTTAGAGTTAAAGACTCTTTTTTTAGTCTTCTCTCAAATTTTACCGTTACATAACTTTCATTTGAAGCCCCATCATCATTTATTATATCCCAATTCCCGCCAACCGTTGAACATTCAGGTTCAAAATAGATCGACACGGTTCCTACAGACGTAGTATCTGAATCTTCAGGGTTCTCTATTTCATAGCCCAATAAGGAAAGCATTTTCACTGCATATCGAGTTCCAAGTTTCCTGTAACCTGCTGAATTAAAATGCAAATTGTCTGCTGCATCAGTACACCCGCTTGAAGAAATAACGTATGAATTGGAAATAGTTTGCGGTAAAGTTGCGATTATTGAGTTCATACTTGCACAAATACCTCCTTGATCAGCATTCACAACTTCGCCTGCAAGCAGAGGCACAGAATCCGGGTTAAGTCCCAGGTCATTTATCAAACTGTCGTATACTCCTTTAACTTTTGAAGGCCATTGTGTATCGCCCGTGTTGGACTCTCCCTGATGCAATAAAATACCCTTGATAACACCATCTTGTTGAGCCAATTTTGCTATGTCCACAAGATGCCCATAAGGATTTCCGCCATAAGCGTTGATGATGTTAATCAGCCAACTTTCAGTGACTGTTGAAACATAATCCTGATAATTATCTTTATCGAATAGCTCAATTTTGCAGCCTGCTACAGAGACATTAATAATACCTACTTTTATACTGTCCGGAAGGTTCTCAACCATTGTTCTGCCAAAATAATCGGCAGGAGAAAGTCCTGAATAACATCTACACAAAGGGGGAGTAGCGGTATACCAGGAACCCTTTGTTCTTCCCAGGTTTGAACAATTAACAGCCTCCATAACTTTGAGCCGACTATCAACAGTTTTGTCTTGTTCTTCAATTGAACCTTGTCCCTCCATATTTGACTGACCGAAACAGAGGTAAATGTAAAAATTCGGATCTTGCGCAAAAACTTTTGTTGTTAAAATTAACAGTCCTATCATTAGGCAAATGCTTTTATATATTTTTTGTTTATTCATAAAATTCCTTTCAATCTTATTACAGTTTGTGTTCGCAAAAATATCAGTGCTGTGCCTAAGCAATAGCTCGGTACAGCAATATCTAGTTCTTCACAATATTTTATGATTTTAATTTCAAACAGATACTATTTTAGAAGAATTCCCTTCTTTGTTTTTACAAAATTTTCAGCTTTCAGACGATAAAGATATACACCGCTCGATAATCCTTTCCCGTAAAATGTGTCAGTATAATTACCTGCATTCCGTGTTCCTTCAAACAATGTAGCGACTTCATTCCCTAAAGCATCATACACTTTTAATGATACATAACAATATCTAGGTATAAAGTATTCTATTTTAGTCACAGGATTGAATGGATTCGGATAATTCTGTAATAATGCATAATTAGCATGTATTTCTACAGAATTTTCTAAACCCGTTATGGTGCAAATATTTTCGGCTTCTTCACCTATTCCCGTAGGAGCAGAAACAGAATTGGAGATGCATATTTTATCGAGTTCGGCTCCATCTTCGCGATAAGCAATGGTAAGGGTATGCTCACCTTCTGTCAACGTGTAATCGTTAAGATTTTTCCATTCCCATCCGCTAGTCACTAATCCATTATTCATTTGAAACTCCTCATCATCCATTTTTACCCAGTATGAATCGTCATCGGCAGTTGGACAATTTAACCTGGCATATACAGAAAAATCCCCGGTAGTATCTACCGAAAAAGGAATAACAATGGCACTCTCACTACCGGAAGGTGCTTCGTCGAGGCTTTGTACACCAGTTTTAACCGTTACATAGTTTCCATTTGAAGCTTGGGTATCGCTTAATATATCCCAACTCTCACCCACTGTTGCGCATTCAGGTTCAAAATAGATTGTCTTGCTCTCATCTGTATAATCCAATGTATCATTGCCCACGAATAGATTTAGATCAACAGCCTCGGCCATCATCCGGTGGCCTGTTTCACTTGGATGAAGATGATCCCCGTCATCGGCCTCGGGAAGGAGACTTAATGTATCAGCCGGATCACGCAGAGCCATATCGAGATCAATGACGGCATCAAATTCACCGCTGTTGCGTATCCAGTCATTTACTGTTTGCCTTATCGACTCGTGTAACTCTGAATAGTAGGATGATCCTTTAATTGGAAGCAGCGTGGCTCCGTAAACAAACATACCGTTAATATGTGCTGTGTGAATCATTTGCCTGTAAGCGTCAATTAAGTTATCTCCCGTTGCCGTACTTCGTGCATAACCGATATCATTAATACCTTCAAGTATAACTATCCATTTCACTCCATTCTGATTAATCACATCTCGTTCAAAACGGCTTAAGGCAGAAGGGCCTAAACAAGAACCGACTACGCAATTCCCGCCAATTCCTTCATTCAGAACTGCTACATGTTGTGTGCTTGGGTTTGCTTGTAGACGACGAGCCAGTTCATCCGGCCAGCGATTTTGTTTGTTTGTTCCTGAACCCCGTCCGTCAGTAATTGAGTTTCCAAGTATAGCAACGGCATATGCAGAATCCGGCGCCAATACATCAATAGTATTAATATTATACCAGTGGTCTGTCGTAACTGCGCCTGAAAAATCCGCCCTGGTAACTTCGTTACCTGTAAGTATATATGAAGTGGTTCTCGACCCGGGATGGCCGGATACATCAGATGATGTTTCTCCAAAATAAATAGTGATTGCAACATCACTCAGAGGCTGCAATGCAAATTCAAAAGGATCTGAAGTAACTGCAGTACCAGCTTCCATTGTAACCTCCGGCACCCCGTAGAAATATATTGCCTTATCGGTGGTCGTATCAATTGTGCCGTTACCTGTTGAAACAGCAATATGAACCGAATTCATTTTTACAGGACTTGTACTGAATTCGTTGGTAAATCTCATCCGTAAACTATCCCCGCCGAGTGAAACGTGAACTATTTGCCGGATGGTGTTATTGCTTAAACCAGGATCAGGTGGATTATTATATGTTTCAACTAGTTGCGGCGCCGTACTCCAGGTTCCAACCCATTTATTTAAAAATGCGGATTGGGCATTTAAATTATTAATAATAATTGCGGGTACTGCAACTAAAATTATTGTATTATAAGTTAGATATTGAAACGAACGAAATAGCCCACTGTCAAAAATGTTTTCAATAATTTGTTTGATGAACATTTTTAGACTTTCCTCATTTTATTTTTTACTGTGATTGTATCTATAACTGAGTAAATAAAAATATTTACAACAAACTTTTATTTTGCAAAAGTGCTGCATGTTAATTGTAACACCAACGAATTTTTGATACTATTTTTGTAAAATAAATTTCTTTGTTTCTATAAATTCATTTGCCCTTATCTGGTAAAAGTATATCCCGCTCGACAAATTATTACCATTAAATTCAACCGTATGTTCTCCTGTCGAATTCACTTTGTTTACCAAAGTCTCAATATCTCTGCCGAGAATATCAAAAACTTTCAACGTTACTTTTGATGCTTTCCCAACGCTATACCGGATTTTTGTAGTCGGATTAAACGGGTTCGGATAATTCTGTTCTAGTTTAAAATCATTTGGTATTATATTTTCATTTATATCTCCAACGGATGTTGGTGCATCGTCAATTTCAATAAAAGTTATTGTCTGTAATCTGAAGAGCTCGTCCGCACTCGAACCTTTGAATCTTAGGTAAACATCATGATTGCCAGATACTTCTTCGGAAATATCGGTAGTAAAGGTCTTATATTCGTCCCAATCTCCGGTATTACTGATCTGCAATTCAGCTGTTTTGGTACCTGTAAGAGAGTCAAGCAATACTTCAATTATACCTCCGGAAGAATTACATGAAGCAGTGATTGAAACAGAATCGGGCTGTTTCTCGTAATCATCGATACCAAATTCAACACCGGCATACAATACCCAGTCGTCGTTATGAATATCCGTTAAGGAATTGGGAGGATACCTATTATTAAGTAGAGTTGTACCATACTGATTAGCCGGGTCAGCAGTCAAAATTGGAGTATAAGCATCTCTATAAATATAGAGATCAAAATAAGCAGTACTATTTATTACATATAAGCCCTGTTGATTTCCGGTAAAATTATTGAACTGTGTTTGTTCTACATCAATGGCAGCGGCATTAATATATTCCCCGATTTGAGTCCATGTAAATCCGTCGGAACTATAATAACCGTAAACTCTATGTTCGTTTCTAGTTAGTTTGAGCCAAACTATAGAGCCAATTGTGTTTTCAACTTCGTATCTCGTATCTTCAAAACTAAACGCAAGTATCTTTTGTCCATCGGTATTCATTGAAGAAAACACTTTAGCTTGATGTGTTTCAGGCCCATTTATTATCCGTAACCCGGCCTCTGTTGTAGTAGTTTTAGGTTCAAAATCTATTCGTGTAATTAAGGAGTAATTATGTTCCCCGTCGTTTTTTATGATTGTATTTTTTCCACCGCGGCCGCTTATAGACAATTTCAACCAACCCGGTCTCTCCGAAAGAGAATAAGTGTCAGTGGAAGTGTAACCTAAAAATGACCATTCTGGGTTGAGTTTTTCGGAGTTGAATAAATCCGAATGCGGGACCATCCATGGGATACCGCTACTTGGCAGATCAGGTGCAGATACGGCAGTATCGGAAGGTCTTTGAATGTTAGGAAAACCTTCATCATCATATGTTACTTCGCAAAGTAATCCTTGTCTGCCTTGGGCATAATAATCGCTATTATAACTATGCGTAATAACCCAGCTTTTACTATCATCCAGTAAAACTGCTGGAGAGATATGATTGGGACTACGATATACTCCTTTTGAGCCGGTAAAAATATTACTCCCAACAATCGTCCAAGTAGATTTTTCGTCGGTTAATGTATCGCTGCGCATTACATATTGACTACCTGCCAGATGTTGTGCAAAACTGTAATAATAGTAACCATTATATTTCCACATTACCGGGCCTTCCGCCCACCCATAAGGGTTGCCCTCAGAATCGGGATTAAGCCAAGTAAGATCAAGTACAATACCTGTAGGCTGTCCATCCTCACCCAATTCTACTATATGATTATTTTCACGTCCGTTTTTAGTGAGTAAATACCATTTGCCTATTTCTTCGTCAATAAAAATAGAATTATCTACTCCTAACCCGGACATACCCGAAGGAACATGTATTTGGGTAGGTGTACTCCATGGTCCTTCAGGTTTATCGGCTTTAACGAAATACATATTGCCGCCGCCTCTTCCAAAGAAGTGCCAGTAAATACCATTATAAAAAACCATGTGACCTCCCCAAATACCTCCACCCGGACTGTCTCCATACCCAGACCAAGAAGCAGAGACTGGTTGTGATATTACTTCCCAGTGTACAAGATCCGTAGAATGATATATTTTGGGTGTAGGATTAAATGAAGAACCTGAGGTATAGAAATCATCACCAATTCGGGTCAATGTAGGATCCGGATGATCGCCCGGTATCACCGGATTCATATAAGTTGCAAATGCAACTGATTGCCCGTAGATATTTTGAAAGTATATTATTAAACAGTAAACCAGCATCCATAATAATCTCATTGGTCGTTCTTCCATATTTATATTGTTGTTAGCATTAGAGTGTTTGCCTTACAGTAATTATCAATAAAAGAAATATTGAAAGAGTAAGTTTTAAGAAAGCATATGAATTTTTGCTTATTTCATTTTGAAACACCGAATATCACCTGAGCAAAACAAATTTTTGGCTAAGTTTAATATAGCAATTGAACCGTTTCAAGATTATTAAAAACATTTTAATATATGAAGAAAAAAAATAAAATATAATAAAAAAATAAAATAATTTATCTCAAAAGTAGCTGATAACAGCTGTGATATAACTTCAAAGTGCATTAGATCAAAAGAATTGTATATTTGGTATTATTAAACGATGAGCATGTCGTATAAAAATTTTTACCTGTTTGTAAAATATCACATCATGAAGATCACCAGGTATTATTAGATTGACCCAAATTATGCATTATATAATTGGTAACTTATTATAAATCAACTGCTTATAAGAAATCATAAAAACTTTATAGCCTAATCTGTCTATTAATGAAAAAGTCAAGTAAAGATACCTTACCGACAACATTTTTTTAAAGAAATTGTTTATGACTTTTGGGATCGCTTTCTGAGCATATAGTAAGTCAGTAATCATAATCACT
>JASFMY010000176.1:0-10502 GCA_050117315.1 Ignavibacteria bacterium | reverse complement strand
TTTTTTATTTTCTTTTTATCAAGAATTCTCTAAAGCTTAGAAAAATGGCTTATACACTGAGAGCTTTGTGCCATAAGCAACATAGGTTTGAATTTTGCATCTGAGAACTTCAGCAATCCCTAAATTAGGAAGTGATATATAATAACTTATTTCAAATTCATAAAAACTTTCGCTCATGAACTGAGTACCCTCTCTCAATTTTCTTTTATCACCGTCTTGATGATCTTTGTAGTCATATTTTATGTTGCTTAATAAGCTCCTATGTTGATTTAGTAATTCATAAAAAGTAGATTCAAAACTTTGTTTTTCAAGGACTTCTTTTGTTTGTGTCATTTCTTCAATTTGTTTTTCTAAAGAAATTCTTTGAAGTACAAGTGCTCCATAAAATAAAACAACACCTACCAAAGCCCAAATTGAACCAACTACTCCTCCAATGAAATCTCCAACACTACCAGTTTTTATTAAATCTAAATTTACATGTGTTATTTTATAACCAGCTTGATATAGTACGATTAATAACCAAATGATAATTACGATTCCAATAATAATTGAAACAATAAAAATATTTGATAATACTTTCTTGTTTTGAATTAACCTATCTAAAATGACATCTTTATTATTATCATTAGTTTTTTTACTCATGCCCTTCTTCCTCAGCCATTTGCTTTACTATTTCCATGGTTTTTATTCTGACTGTCGTAACTAAAAGATTAACAAAGGCTCTTCGCATTGAGCTTTCTTGCCGTGTACCGCCGGGTCTTTTGTATTTGTCAATCCGTTTGTAATATTGAAGGATAGCCTGTTTTGACATGTATTATTCTCAAAGTTTGAAAGAAGATGAATAAAAATACCACAAATCGCTCAAATAATAAAGAATTAAGAATTCAGAATATAGGATCCACCAAAGGCGGACAGGGACAGAATCCCGCAGAGCGCATAAGCGTCAAACTTAACTATGAATGTATTGTTGTCATAGCTCCGGCATTCAGGCTCAATTAGGTACTTCAATAGCCACGTGCTTCAGCACGTTGGAAATAAGAAACTAAATAGAATCCGGGCTTTAGCCCCATTTAGAGTGCTTAAATGAGGCTAAAGCCTATAGATTTCAGAATCTTAATAATCCCGTGGCTGAAGCCACGGGCTATTATTAGTTCCGCAACACACCCTTCATGCCGGAGGTTAATATCATCTCCAAGTTTTCGGACTTTTCCATAGGAGTCCTTCGGATAGTCCAATAAACTGTTTGGGCTATTCGAAGGATCCCTTACCGGGAAAGCCCATAGATGTGTGTGCTAATCATTCTTTCTCCAACTTGCCCCGTAGGGATTCATTTTGAAAAAGTTGGGGCTATTGCTAATATCTGCGCAGAACGGGACAAGTTCCGGAGAAAGAATTAAAAGGTTTTTCAAGGAAGCTGCCGGATACATTACGGCTGTAAAGATTTTTCAATTAACAAGTATAAGCAAATTACAGTAAGTATTATTCCGTTTTGCATATATTTAAAACAGCTCAATAGGGACGTTACCCCACTGGGGGGATACCCCAAAGAATCTCACGAGTACCTCGGAGAGGGTTATGCAAACGGCGGTAATATTCTGATTATTCTTCTACCAATTGGTTGTAGTGCAGCTTTGACAAATCCACAAAATTTTGAAATAACCTGTACCGGACTTCGTTTAGCCGAGTTATCAACCATTGAAGATTTCCTCGCTTTATTTTACTATTTTAGATTAGAGAGTCTCCTCTAGGTTTTTTGTTAATTAGAGTTTCTGCAAAATTAGATATCTAAACGTTTTGTCATTTCGACCGGCCTGCCTCGCCGGCATGGCGGGCAATGCTGTCAACTTAAGGATTGACATTCCGTGATGGGTTTACACGGAATCTATTTTGCTGCAAGATTCCCGATAAAGGCACTCGGGAATGACTCATATATAACAATATAGTCTTAAGTTGACAGCATTGGCATGGCGGGAGGGAGAAATCTTTGAAATCATCCTCTAATTGAAAGATTTCTCACCCCAAAAACGGGTTCGAAATGACCGACTTTTTATTTTGCAGAAACTCTATTGCAATAGCAATTAATATTTCTACGGGAGTCTCTTTTTTTCTTTTTTAATTTCAACTAAGTTTGAATATACACACAAGCCAAATTGGTTTTGGTATTTTGCCGTAAAGTCCTCTCTTTTTAAGACCTGCCCGACGTACGAGACTTTGGGAGGCGGGGAGGATTTAGGTGAGTTCTAAAAAAACAAAATACCAAAACCAATTTGCAGCAAGTATACACTTTGTCAGCGGAGGATTTCGATAAATGAATAATGAAAAAAATGAATTAATAGTAAAAGTTAATAACCTTTTAATGGAACAATTCGGTATACCTCCGCGAAATAAAAAACTGCCTGATCCGGTTGATATGCTTATTGCCACTATACTTTCTCAAAATACGAATGATAAAAATTCGTACCAGGCATATAAAAATCTAAAGGAAAAGTATAAATCATGGGAAGAAATTTTAGCAGCCCGTAGAACATCTATTGAATCGGTAATAAAAGTAGCAGGGTTGGGGAAACAAAAGTCCGAGGCTATAAAATCTTTTGTAAAAGAACTAAATGATAAAAGGGGAAAGCTTTCGCTTAGTCATTTGAAGAAAATGGATGAAAGCTCTGCAATTGAAGAGTTAACAAATTATAAAGGGGTGGGAGTAAAAACAGCAAGCTGTGTTTTGTTATTTGCCATGGACAGAAACGTTTGTCCGGTAGATACGCACGTCCACCGTACGGTTAACAGAATCGGAATCGTAAAACAAAATACTCCCGATAAAACTTTTTTTGATTTAAATGAAAATTTCCCTCCTAAGATTGCTCATCAATTTCATACAAATTTAATAAGGCTGGGCAGAGAAATTTGTAAACCGAAGAAGCCTTCTTGTACCATTTGTCCGATATTAAAAAACTGTAAATTCAAGGACAAAAATCTTGAAAAAGTAATGATTTTGAAACAAAATGCTTTTATGCTTTTGGACAACATATCCTAATTTTGTATTTTTAAGTACAATCTTACGAAGCGGCATATTTAAATTTTGCCATTAATTTCTTTGTATCCAATTGAATTTTATTATCAACAATTTGTTAACTATATTATTTCTCTAATTAAAATTAATAAGGCACATGATGTCTGAAAAATATGATATTGCTGTTTTGGGCGGAGGGCCAGGTGGTTATGTTGCTGCAATAAGAGCCGCTCAACTCGGGTTCAAGACTGCTGTTATTGAGAAGGACAATTTAGGCGGAATTTGTCTTAATTGGGGATGTATTCCTACAAAATCATTGCTGAAAAATGCAGAAGTATACGACTTGATAAAGAATCATGCAAAAGATTTTGGAATCAAATACGACAACTTGAGTTTTGATTTTAACAAAATAATAAAGAGAAGCAGAAATGTTTCTAAGAAAATTACACGCGGTGTTGATTTTTTAATGAAGAAAAATAAAATAGATCACATCAAGGGATTTGGGAAATTTATCTCTAAAAATGAACTGGAGATTTTAGACAAAGAGGGAAAAAAAACTCAATCTGTTACGGCAGATAAAATTATTGTTGCAACCGGCGCAAGGTCAAAAACTCTTCCTTCAATACCGGTCGATAGAGAATATATAATCACAAGCACCGAAGCAATGAATTTAGAGGAGCAGCCCAAGGAACTTATTATTATCGGGGCAGGCGCTATCGGCGTTGAGTTTGCTTATTTTTATTCGGTGCTGGGAACCAAAGTAACAATAATAGAAATGATGGACACTATTGTTCCTGTTGAAGATAGGGAAATTTCAAAACAGCTTGAAGCAAGCTTTAAGAAAAGGGGAATAGAAATTTATACTTCTACAAAGGTTGAGAAAGCTGAAATTGAAGGCAGTACCGTAAAAGTTGCAATTGAAAAAGACGGTGAGAAAAAAGAATTAACTGCCGACAAAGTTTTAAATGCGATCGGCGTTACCGGGAATGTTGAAGGCTTTGGTTTGGAAGAACTGGGAGTAGAGCTTCATAAAAATCATATTAAAGTTGACTTTGAAACTTATCAAACAAATGTTGAAGGTATTTATGCTATCGGCGATGTAATCGGGCCACCCTGGCTTGCACACATTGCGTCACATGAAGCTATCTATTGTGTTGAAAAAATAAAAGGCCTGGATGTTGTGCCAATTGATTATCGATCAATACCGGGCTGTACATACTGCCAGCCTCAAGTTGCAAGCATCGGTTTAACGGAAGAAAAGGCAAAAGCCGAAGGTTATGAATTAAAGATAGGCAAGTTCCCGTTCTCTGCAAGCGGCAAATCAAGCGCAATAGGCGAACGAGAAGGATTTGTAAAAATGATTTTTGATGCAGAGTACGGTGAGCTTTTAGGCGCACATATTATCGGTTCCGAAGCAACGGAACTTATAGCGGAAGTAGGAATTGCGAAACACATGGAAGGTACGTTTGAATCTATTATTAAAACGGTTCATGCGCATCCTACTTTATCTGAATCAATAATGGAAGCAGCGGCAGACGCTTATGGCGAAGCAATTCACATATAGAAAGCTTGACATATATGATCTCGGTACAGTTGATTATAAAATGGCTTGGGATATTCAAAAAGATCTTTTTGAGAAAAGAATCAATGACGAGATAAATGATTGTTTTATTTTACTGGAACATCCCCACACTTATACTTTAGGGAAAGTCGCAGACAGAAACAATCTTCTGTTCAGCCAAAAAGAGCTTGAGGAAAAAGAGATTTCGGTTTACGATATTGACCGGGGCGGCGATATTACTTATCACGGGCCGGGTCAGATAGTTGGATACCCTATTATTAACTTGTCTGATTGGTTTGAAGATACTCATAAATATCTGAGATCTCTTGAGCAGGTAATTATTAACGTCTGCGGGGAATACGGTTTAAACTGCGGCAGAAATGAAAAGTATACGGGGGTGTGGCTTCATAATAGAAAAATATGCGCAATAGGAATTAAAATAAGAAAGTGGGTAACAATGCACGGTTTTGCATTTAATATTCAATCTGATTTGAAAATGTTTAACGGTATAATTCCTTGCGGCATAACAGACAAAGAAGTAACTTCTTTAGAAAAAGAACTCGATAGAAAAGTTGCTATAAATGAAGTTAAAGAAAAAATAAAAAAATATTTTATTGATGAATTCAGTTATGAAGCAGCGAATGTAGAAGTGAAAGCTAAGCAGTTATTACAAACTAAAGTTACTGCAAAATAAAAAGTCTGTCGAACCCGTTTATGGGTGAACCTGCCCGCTGTCTTTTGGGCGGGAACCGAGCTTGCGAGCTCAGAGGAGCTAAATCTTTGAAATTGTGTTCTAAGTGAATTGAAATGACAATCTATAACTGTCATTTCGAATCCCCGGCGTGTAGTTTGCCGGGGTGAGAAATCTTATAAACTGGAGAAAAGAAAGATCTCTCACCCCAAAAAACGGGGTTCGAGATGACAAGCATTCTTTGTCATTTCTGTAAATGACAAAACGTATTGATACCTAATTTGGGAGAAGGTCTACTGAAAAAAAATTGAGGAACTGTAAATGTCGGGAAACAACAAAATAGAAGAAACAATAATTACGGAAGATAAAAAAAACGGCAAAGCTCCAACCGGCAAAATAGACTCGTTCGGCGGGTTGACAAAAAAGGAGCTAATGAATATTCTCCGTCTCATGCATTTATCAAGAGAGATGGATGAAAAAATATTCAGATTAATAAAACAAGGCAAAGCGTTTTTTCATCTTGGCGTTGCCGGGCATGAGGCTACACAGATAGCTTTCGGTCTCGCGATAAAAGGCAGAACAGACTGGGCTTTTCCATATTACCGGGATATGGGATTTATGCTGGCACTCGGAATCAAACCGGATGAAATATTTCTTCACCAGCTTGCTAAAGCCAATGACCCAATGACCGGCGGAAGGCAGATGCCCTGTCACTGGGGGTCAAAAGAATTCAATGTGCCTGCGCAGTCAAGCCCAACGGGAACACAGTTTCTGCAGGCAGTAGGCGCTGCACTGGCGGCACGCAAAAAGGGAAGCAATGCTGTTGTATATGTCAGCAGCGGCGAAGGAACAACAAGCGAAGGGGAATTCCACGAAGCGGTAAATTGGGCATCGCGTGAAAAGCTTCCCGTAGTGTTTGTTATTCAAAATAATAAGTATGCTATATCTGTCCCGGTCGAAAGTCAAAACGCCGGTAAAGGCGGTTCAATTGTTGAATTGATGAAAGGTTATGAAAACCTTTACAGGCAGAAAGTTGACGGCACAGATATATTATTAATGAATGCAATTGCACAGTCCGCATTTAAATATGCAAGGCAGGGCAAGGGGCCCGCTTTGATTGAATCACAGACAGTAAGACTTTTCAGCCATTCAACTTCAGACGATCAAAATAAGTACAGAACAAAAGAATCCATTAACGAAGATAAGTTGAAGGATCCGATCAGGTTATTCTCTAACAAGTTAATTGAAAAAGGTATTCTTACGGACTTGGCTTATGAAGAATTTAAGAAAGAAATTACAGACCATGTTAATGAAGCAGCAGATTGGGCTTTAAGCCAACCTGCCCCCGATCCTAAAACAGTTTCGATGTATGTTTTAGACGAAAGCGGCAAAAAAGATAAACTTGAATATGAAAAATCAAAGCCGGGTAAAAAGCCGGTTGTGATGGTTGACGCCATTAACCATGCGCTTCGTGAAGAGATGGAACGCAATGATAAGATTTATATATTTGGTGAAGATGTAGCCGATAAAAAAGGAGGAGTCTTTTCAGCGACCAAAGGTTTGTCAACACAGTTCGGCGAAGAAAGGGTTTTTAATTCACCCCTAGCCGAAGCAAGTATTATGGGAGTTGCAATTGGTATGGCGTTGAGCGGGTTAAAGCCTTGTGTAGAAATTCAATTCGGCGATTACATCTGGCCTGCTTTTATGCAGATGAGAGATGAACTTGTAATGTATCGATACCGTTCAAACAATTTATTTGAAGCGCCTGTTGTTACACGTGTTGCCGTGGGAGGTTATATACGCGGCGGACTTTATCACAGTCAGAATATTGAGGGCTTTTTCTCTCACATGCCCGGACTGTTAATTGCTTACCCTTCAAATTCAGCGGATGCAAAAGGACTGCTCAAAACAGCTCTTCGTTTAAATGACCCGGTTTTATTTTTGGAACACAAAGGGCTTTACAGGCAAAGCCACGCTACTGTTGCAGAACCGGATTCGGATTACCTGTTGCAGTTCGGCAAAGCAAATATTGTTACCAAAGGTGAAGACTTAACAATCGTTACTTACGGTGCGATGGTGCATGAATCTAACTTTGCAGTTAAAAAACTTGAACAGGAAGGTTATTCGATTGAGTTGATAGACATTAGAACAATGAATCCTTTAGACGAGGAAACAATTTTTAACTCTGTTAAGAAAACCGGTAAAGCAATTGTAATTCATGAAGACTCACTAACTGCCGGATTCGGAGCGGAGATTGCTGCAAGAATTTCCGACAATTGTTTTGAATATCTTGACGGGCCGGTTAAAAGAATCGGGGCAATGGATACGCCGATTGCATTCCACCCGTTATTTGAAAAAGAAATACTGCCGAACCGTGATAAAATTTATTCTCAACTAAAAACTATATTGGAATATTAAAAGAGGGAAGATATAGATGAGAGTTGATGTAGTAATGCCCCAAATGGGTGAAAGTTTGAATGAAGGTACAATATTGAAATGGTATAAGAAAAAGGGTGAACCTGTTAAGAAAGACGAAATCTTATTGGAAATAAGTACCGATAAAGTTGATACGGAAATACCAAGCCCTGAAGAAGGTGTGCTTGTTGAGATAAAAGCATTTGAGCAGGAAACAGTAGAAGTTGATTCGGTGATCGCAGTAATTGAAACTAACGGCGAAGCAGCCGGTGAGGAAGTTAAACATGAGCCGAAGGAAGAAAGCTCTACTACTCAAGTAGGTGGAGAACTGGTTGACATTCCAATGCCGAAAATGGGCGAATCCGTAATGGAAGGAACTATCATTAAATGGCATAAACAAGTTGGCGATCATGTTAAGAGAGATGAAATAATTTTTGAGATCAGTACTGATAAAGTCGACACCGAAGTACCGTCACCGGTCGAAGGTACTTTGGCGGAAATAATTCACGGCGAACAGGACACCGTTGAAGTTGACACAGTTGTTGCAAGGATATCAACTACCGGCGGTATTGTGAAACCAAAAGAAAGCAAAAAAGAAGAACCGGCTGAAGAAATATTGTCTGGTGCTAAAGCTCTGGAAAAGCAAACTGAGCAGGAAGAGAAAAAAGATTTTCCTAAATCAAATAAGTTTTATTCACCACTAGTGTTGAACATAGCAAGAAAAGAAAATATTTCATTTGATGAATTGGAAAACATTAAAGGCAGCGGCACAGGCGGGAGAGTAACAAAAAAAGATGTTTTAAAATATCTGGAAAGTAAAAAAAGCGGGAAAGCACCGTCAGCAGTTTCTTCTGCCCCGGTACAAACTTACGAAGCTCCAAAAACTGAAAGCATTCCGCAGCCTAAAACCACAGGATTAGAATTTGAGCCCGGTGCGGATTCCAAAATTATTCCAATGGATAACATTAGAAAAAGAATCATGGAACACATGGTTAACAGCCGGGACACTTCTGTTCACGTTTCGGCAGTTATAGAAGTCGACATGTCGAAAATTTATAACTATGTGAAAAAGAATAAAGATTCATTTTTTAATGCCAACGGGGTTAAGCTGACTTACATGCCGTTTATTTCATCGGCATGCATAAAAGCATTAAAAGAATTCCCCTATGTTAATGCATCAATAAACGACGATAGTATAGTTGTTAAGAAAAATATAAATTTAGGGTTTGCAGTAGCAGTAGAACCAAACGGTTTGATAGTGCCAAATATAAAAAAGGCAGACGAGAAAAATATTGTCGGGCTTGCAAAAGCAATAAACGAGTTAAGCCGTAAATCGCGTAACAAAGGTCTAGTCCCAGACGACATTATGGATGGGACATTTACTATTACTAATTACGGTGTGTTTGGAACGTTATTTGGGACACCGATAATCAACCAGCCGGAGGTAGGGATTTTGGGAGTTGGTGCAATAACCAAAAAGCCGGTGGTTATTGAGGTTGACGGTAGCGACACAATTGCAATCAAACCGATGATGTATCTGTCGTTAAGCCACGACCATAGATTAGTAGACGGCATGCTCGGCGGCAGATTCTTAAAGTCTATTAAAGATACTTTAGAAAATTTTGACGTAAGTAATATTTAATTTTTTGCTCTTGCTCTTAATTGTAATCTTACTCGGTTTTTAGGTGATTAGATTAAGAGTAAGATTAGGATTAAGATTAAGAGTATGATTAAGAGGGACATATGATCAACCAACATCAGAAAGCGTACAAAGAAGAGGTAGAAAACAAAAAGAAAGACCTGGGCAAAAAACCGGATTGGTTGAAAGTAAGATTACCGAGCGGACAGAATTTTAAAGATGTTTATTCTTTAATGAGAAACTCAAAATTGAACACAGTCTGCGAAGAAGCCAAATGCCCTAATTTAGGCGAATGCTGGAATAACAGGACAGCTACATTTATGATTCTAGGCGACACATGCACACGAAGCTGCGGATTCTGTAACGTAAAAGTCGGACTGCCGAATGAACTTGATTTGGACGAACCGAGAAGAGTTGCAGAATCGGTTGAAGAGTTGAATTTACGGCATGTAGTTATTACTTCGGTTAACAGGGATGAATTGAAAGACGGCGGCGCATCAATATTTAAAGAATGTGTGAGATTAATAAATGAACGAATGCCGGATACAACAGTTGAAATTCTTATCCCGGACTTCAAAGGCGAAGAACACGCATTTGAAATAATAATGGAAAATCCTCCCCACATTTTAAATCATAATTTGGAAACTGTGGAAAGATTGTATCATGCTGTTCGTCCCCAGGCAAGGTATAAGAGAAGTTTAAAATTGATACAATGGTTCAAGGAAAAAGGGTTACGTACAAAAAGCGGAATCATGGTCGGAATCGGTGAAGACACAGACGAAGTACTTGAGTTGATGAATGATCTTTACACGCACGGCTGCGATATTATGACAATCGGGCAGTACCTACAGCCGACAAAACAGCATCTGCCGGTTGATAGATACGTTACACTTGATGAGTTCAAAATGTTCAAAGATTATGGTTTGAAGTTAGGATTCAAACAAGTTGAATCAGCACCTTTGGTACGCAGTTCTTACCATGCCGATAAACATGCGCGTGATATGAGGAATAATAATTAATTATGTGTTGGTCAACGGGCGCATCTTAATCTTATTCATAATCTTAATTAGGGCTTGCTGAAAAGCAAATAAGAGCTTAAAAAATAATAAGATAGGTGAATAAAACCCTGAAAAAGTGCAAAGTAATTAATAAATTGAAGAAAAAACATGTGCACTTAATAAGAGGAAAA
>JASFMY010000175.1:0-10542 GCA_050117315.1 Ignavibacteria bacterium | reverse complement strand
CGGCGAATCTTGATGGGATTTTTGCCTTTTTATGCAAAAAAAAGCTTTTTCTCTCTCTTTTTCTGCTTGCTTTTTCTCCTTAACTTATTTTATTCCCCCCACTTATCGTTTTACGTCCAGCCACTACATAGTTTTAAAGCAATGGATATTATTTTCTTATACTGTAGAGATGATCTAATCAAATATTATCTTTAGGTAGTGAGAAATAAAAAGTAGCGCCTTTGCCCACTTCGCCGGTTGCCCATACTTTTCCCAAATGCTTAGTAATAATTTTATGAACTATGGATAATCCTACGCCGGTTCCTTCATATTCATCTTCACTATGAAGCCTTTGAAATACACCAAAAAGTTTATCCACATAATCCATGTTAAAACCTGCGCCGTTATCTTTTACGAAGAATATGTACTCATTATCCTTTTCTTCCGAATTAATTTCTATCACGGGATTTTCTTTTTTTCTTGAATATTTAATTGCGTTGGAAATTAAATTTATGAAAACCTGTTTTAACATTGAACGATCAACAGAAAGATTTAAAGAAGAATTTAGGTTGATATTTATTTTGTATTTTTTTTCGATTTCAATTTCATCTAGAATTTCTTCAACAAGTGAGTAAAAGTTGACATCTGATTTTGATATAAGAGATCTTCCAAGTCTTGAGAAACTCAATAAATCATCAATAAGTTCTCCCATTTTCACAGAGCTATTTTCTACAATACCGAATAAACGGCTCAATTCTTCATTAAATTCTGCACTATGTTTATTCATTATTATTCGTGTAAACCCGTTAATAGCTCTTAATGGTGCGCGCAAATCATGAGAAACTGAATATGAAAACGATTCAAGTTCTTTATTTGTTTCTTCTAATTGGGCAACATTTCTTTTGAGATTATAGTTCAATTGTTTTATCTCTTCGTCGGCCTTTTTTTGTTTGGTAATATCTCTTTCGGTAATTGCCACTGATTTTAATCGTCGATCAGAATCTGTAATTACTGTAGCAGAAAATAAAACATCAATAATTTTACCGAACTTTGTTATACGTTTAGTTTCGGCAGACCTCACTCTTTTTCCCTTAAGGATATTATTTATTGCTTCTTGTGTTTCTTTCATAAGGTGTCCAGGCACAATGTTCCAAATGTGCATTTTTAAAGCTTCCTCTTCAGAAAAACCATAAATTTTTTCGGCGCCGTCATTCCAAGATATTATTTGTCCTTCCGGGTCATGAAGATAAACAGCATCTTCCGATTGTTTTACAACGGCGGTAAGATGTTTTCTAATTTCTTCTACCTCTTTAACCTCTGTGATATCTCTTGCATTAGCAAACCAAATTCTGTCTTTGAATACAACGTTCCATTGTAACCATTTAATTTTTCTATTCTTTGAATATATTCGTGTTTCAAATGAGAAGC
This sequence comes from Ignavibacteria bacterium, assembly GCA_050117315.1. Lineage (GTDB taxonomy): Bacteria > Bacteroidota > Ignavibacteria > Ignavibacteriales > Melioribacteraceae > JANQIV01. The sequence goes on along the minus strand of JASFMY010000175.1, from coordinate 9,135 downwards.
GATTTTTTGAAGTTGAACTTAATTTCTGAACTTTTGTTTTGCTTTCTTCAGTTAAATAGAGCATGAGAGAAGTATCTTTAATTTCATCAATTGTATACCCCAAAATTGTGTTAATAGCTCTGTTCACTTCGTTAAATTTGAAAGTACGCGGATCAATTATACATTTGATATCGGCTGAGTTGTCAATCAACAAAGCATATTTTTCAAGTGTTTGGTTTTTTTCGAGCAACTCCTTACGCTGCATTTGTAATTGAAGTAAAACAGAAACTTTTGCTTTGGTTATTTCCGGGTCAAGAGGTTTGTACAGATAATCTATAGCTCCCTCTTCGTAACTTTTCATAGCAAATTTGTGTTCTTTTTTTTCTGCCGAAACAAATATAATAGGTATATCACGTGTCCTTTTATTGGACTTAATAATCTGGGCTATTTCAAATCCATCCATGCCGGGCATTTTTACATCAAGTATAATTAGATCTATTTGCTCGTTGAGAATTATTTTCAATGCGTGATTGACGCTTGATGCAGTTAAAATATTACAAATAACTTTTTGCAGTATTTGTTCGAGCGCTACAATATTAGCATGATTATCATCAACTATAAGAAGATTTGCTTTCTTGGTTTTAGGCATGGTTGTGCTCATTCAATATTGACAGTAAAAAATTTTTTATTTCTTTTATCTCCCAAATGTACTGCACGTAACCGGTATTAATGGCGGACTGCGGCATATAGGGAAATGCAGCGGTTTTGGGGTTTTCGGCTATTGTTGTTCCCCCATTTATTTTAATTGCTTTTATTCCTTCGGTGCCGTCACCATTTGAGCCTGTAAGAATTATACCGATTAAACCTTTTCGGTAAACTTCTGAGGCTGTTTCGAATAATACATCAATAGAGGGTCTGCTGTAGTTGACAAGTTTATCACTTGTCAACGATAATGTGCTATCTTCTTCAACCAGTAAGTGATAATTAGCAGGTGCAAAGTAAACCGTACCCTGTTTAATTTTTTCTTTCTCATCAGCCTGCTTAACAGTAATTTTGCAATTAGACTGTATAACTTCTTCCAACAGCGTTCGTTCGTCATTTGCTCTGTGTTGAACAATAATAATAGGTAAAGGAAAATTTTGCGGAAGTTCACGGAGAAGTTGAATAGTTGCTTCCAAGCCTCCTGCCGATGCGCCTATAACGACAGCTTCATATTTTTCATGGTTTGAATGTATCATTATTTTTTTTCATGAAAATTTTTTCACTTTTATCTATTTCTTCAAAATAAGGTTTCTTATCGGAAAAAAGTAAAGATTCCTTATTTCCCAACGCAAGTACCCCGAACGGACATAAACTCTCATAAAATAGATCGATTACCTTGTTTTGTAAACTCTGGTTGAAATAGATCAAAACATTTCGGCATAATATTAATTGAAATTCGTTGAAAGATTTATCAACTGCGAGATTATGAATCGAGAAAACAACGTTTTGCTTTAAGGATTTATCTAATAAAGCGGAATCGTACTTAGCCATGTAATAATCTGAGAACGAATTTTTACCGCCGGATTTGATATAATTAGCGGTGTGTTTTTGCATATCGGTAACATGAAAGACGCCTTCTTTTGCAGACATTAATACTTTTTGATTAATGTCGGTTGCATATATAATAGAACGTTTTAAGAGTTTTTCTTCTTTTAATAATATAGCTACTGAGTAAACCTCTTCTCCTGTAGCGCATCCGGCAATCCATATTTTTATGAAAGGATAAGTTGCCAGCCTCGGTATTATTTTTTCACGCAAAGCTTTATAAAATTTGGGATCTCTGAACATTTCCGTTACATTAATTGTAAGATCCTGAATAAAAAGTTCAAACAACTCTTCTTCTTTTAGCAGCATTTTTGCAAGTTCCCTTATGGAGCTTATTTTTTTCTCTTCCATAAAATGTTCTAAACGTCTTTTTATGGAGGCAACAGAATACTCTGTAAAATCATACCCGTACATAAAGCGGATTGATTCCATTAACTCTTTTATTTCTTCATTATTTATCATGTAATCAACTTACTAACATTGTTATTTTGTTTATAAGCTCAGGTATCTGAACCGGCTTGGGAACATATTCGGAAGCGCCTGCTTCAAGACACTTTTCTCTATCTTTTTTCATTGCCTGGGCTGTAACGGCAATAATGGGAATGTCTTTTATTTTTAGATTCTCTTTTATTTTCCGGATGGTCTCATAACCATTCATTTCAGGCATCATCATATCCATCAGAATTATGTCAATGGGTACCCGTTCAAGGATTTCCAATGCTTTAAAGCCGCTCTCGCTAGTATGTATTATCAAGTCGATTGACTCAAGATAACTAACAAGCGCAAACATGTTGCGCTGATCATCATCAACAACGAGGACACTTTTTCCTGCAATTTTGTCTAATAATGATTGATTCATATTTTACCTATATAACCAAACACGCATTAATGATAATAGTTGCTCTAAATTTACCGGTTTAGCTATGTAGTCCGACATTCCAACTTCTAAACATTTTTCTCTGTCGCCTTTCATAGCTTTAGCCGTAAGAGCAATAATCGGTAGTCTTGAAAATTTTGATATTTTCTTTATCTCGGAAGTAGCTTCGTACCCATCCATTTCGGGCATCATAATATCCATTAAAACAATATCGGTATCGGGATTGTCATTTAATACCATAAGAGATTCCCTGCCGTTTTCAGCGGAGATACAAGTTAAACCTTCTTCTTCAAGTACGTTAGTTATCGAATAAATATTTCTCATATCGTCGTCAACAATCAAAACTTTTTTATTTTTTAACACTTCATCTGTCTTGTGAAGTTTTCTTAGGATTTTTTGTTTTTCAGCAGGAAGTTTTGATTCGACACGATGAAGGAATAATATGGTTTCGTCAAGAAGCCGTTCATGTGATTCTGCAGTTTTTAAAACTACCGTGTTGGCAAGTTTATTTAATTTGGCAGCTTCATCTTTCGTTAAATCTCTTCCCGTATAAACTATTATGGGGATATCGACTAATTTTTTATTAGCTTTAATTTTTTCCAAAAGCTCAAAGCCGGATACGTCAGGTAAACCTAAGTCTATTATAATACAATCAAAATTTTCTTTTTGTAGCATTTTGTAGGCTTCTTCTCCGCTGAAGGCGGAATAGGATTTTGTATCGCCGTTTCCAATTAATTCTTTTATAGCCTTGTTCTGAGTTTTGTCGTCTTCTACTACCAACAGTTTTTTCAACTTTTTATTTATAAAATCTTCCATCTTATCAAAAGCGTTTCTTAAGTCGTCTTTAGAAAGTGGTTTTTTTAGAAAACCGAAAGCTCCCAATTCAATACCTTCTTTTCTTCTGTCGTAACCGGAAATGATTTGTACGGGCACGTGTCTAAGTTTAGGATCGTTTTTAAGGTGTTTTAAAACTTCAGCTCCGTCCATTACCGGTAATTTCATGTCGAGTATTATAGCATCAGGTTTATAATGTCTCGCCAAACTTAAACCGGTATTGCCTTTGTAAGTTACAATTCCTTTATAGCCGCGTTCCCTTATAAGATCTAAAAGAAGTCCTGCAAAGTTTTCGTCATCTTCAAGAATAAGTATGATTTTGTCATTTTCATTTAATGAGAACCTATCGTCTTTAAAACTTTGAGTTGAAAATTCTATATCCACTTTTTCTTCAACTTCACCTTGCTTCTTTTCGGTTACTTGTACTTCTTTTTCAAGGGGAATTATCATTTTAGCATCAAACTTTAAAGGGAGGTATAATGTAAAAGTACTTCCTTTTCCTTCATCACTTTTTAAGTGTATTTCTCCTCCAAGAGCATGAGCAAGTTCTCTGCTTATGGAAAGTCCAAGCCCTGTTCCGCCGTATTTTCTTTTGGTTGAACCGTCTGCTTGTTGAAATGCTTCAAAGACCATTAGTTGTTTATGGTCGGGTATTCCTATGCCGGAATCTGTAACGGAGAATTCAATTACTTTATCCAATTCTTGAAGTCTGCCGTTGTTAAATTGAACATTACTTGGAGTTAAACCAATATTCATAGAAACTTTGCCTTCTCTGTTGGTAAATTTGAATGCATTTGAAAGAAGATTTTTTAGAATTTGTTCTAAACGTTCTCTGTCGGAAAAGAACTTTTCTTTAATATTTTCTTTTCTGTAAGTAATATCAAAGTTAATTGATTTAGTGTTGGCAATTTCATTAAATGTTGCTTGCATATTCTCAATTACTTCATCGATCTGCACTTCTGAAATGTCAAGTTCAATTCTTCCTGCCTCAACTTTCGAAAGGTCCAATATCTCGTTAATTAACTTTAGTAAATCAGTACCGGAATTATAAATATTTCTTGAAAATTCGACTTCTTTTTCACTCAAAGTTTTGTTTTTATTTTCGGACATAAGTTGTGCAAGTATTAAAATACTATTCAGCGGTGTTCTTAATTCATGGGACATATTAGCAAGGAATTCCGATTTGTATTTGCTTGTTATTTCCAGTTCCCTTGCTTTTGCTTCAATTTCTACTTTAGCTATTTCCAGTTTTTCTTTCTGCGATTCAAGCAAGTCGGCTTTTTCTTCAAGCTCTTCGTTGGTTTGCTGTAGTTCTTCTTGTTGCGCTTTAAGTTCGGCTTCCGATTTCTCCAGCATTTGTGTTTTTTCTTCAAGCTCTTCATTCGCTTGACGAAGTTCTTCTTGTTGTGCTTCCAATTCTTCCGCTTGACGTTGGGTTTCCTCTAAAAGGGCTTTTAGCTGATCTCTTGATTGTGAGGAATTAATTGCAATACTTATATTTTCCGAAACCAGGTTAAGAAACTGTTTATCTAGTTCTGAAAATTCTTTAGCAGTACCGATTTCAATTACGCCTTTAACTTCCCCTTCGTATAGCAGGGGATAGACAACGATATTTTTCGGTAATGTATTACCAAGGCCTGAATTTATCCTTATATAATCGTCAGGTATATCTCCAAATATTATCGGCTTAGCTTCAAGCGCCGCCTGTCCAACTAGTCCTTCGCCAATTTTAACTACGTTTGTATTACCTTTACGTTGATTAAAAGCATAACTGCGAACTAAGTTTAAGTGACCGTTTTCCGAAATATAAATTGCACCTATCTGAGCTTTAAGATAAGGTGTCAAAAAGTTTATGATTTCCTGCGCTAACTCTTCAACTCTTTTTTCGCCTCTTATTTTATCATTTAAATCGGAATTCCCGGTAAGAAGCCAAGTTCGGTTTTCATTTTCCTCGGAAAGTTGTTGTAAATTCTCTTTCATATTATTTAAAGCAATACCCAAACCATCATTGTCGTTTCTAATTATTACCTCGGTGGAATAATCACCTTTGCCTATTTTGTCGGCAGCTAGTGCATATTGTTTTGTAACTAAAATCATTTTTTCAAAAGATGAAGCAAGACTGCCTATTTCGTCTCTTGAAGTAACCGACAAAGTTAAATCAAGATTACCCTCGGAAATAAGTTCCGCAGCATCTCTAATTTTAACAAGAGATGTAACTATAGCCCTAGTAGTATAGAACAATAGAAATCCGACAATTACAAGCACAAGAACTGCGGCAATAATACTATTGATAACGGATCTATTTATATCATCAAGTTTGCTTTGGGCAATATTAGTTACATAAGTTCCGTAGCTTTGAGTTATGTCTTTAAAAGAAGGCGTGAGTCCAGAAGCATAAGTAGACCATTCATCATAAGTCGGTAGCACAGAAAGATCAGCATTCTTATATGCTGCATCCATGAGATCTATAGATTTTTCAACGGAGGGGTTAGATAACTTTTTATTAAGTTCCGTTACTATCTCAGCTGGAGCATTATACTTGAATACTTCCAAATAACTTTCAAATTTTTCTTTCAAGGATGCAAATTGAACAAATTGGTTGCTCGAAAAGTCTTTTTGTAGTATTGCCTCATCTAAAAATGCTCTTAGTTTACTCATAAAGTCTCTGCTTTCTAATAAGTATATCATTGTATTAAACATATGTTTCATTTCAGGATCGTTTAATCGAGAAGATTGGTTTTTAATATTCTGTAATAATTTTGTAGTATAAACGGAATACATACTTTTAACAGAATCGGGGCTTAATTGTAGCAGATCGATATCATCTCTAAGCTGTGGAAGATAGTCAAGGAAAGAATAGGTTTCGAAGTCTTTATTGTTAGCATCCAATAAACGTTTTAGTTCATCAATAGAGACATCGGTTTCATTGCGTTTGTTTTCCATATCGCTCCTTTTAGCGACGTCTTTATTTATCAAGAAAATAATAGTGTAGCCCCTTTCGATTTGAAGTTGGACGATGATGTTAGAGACGGCATCTCCTATTTGGACGATATTATGTGCATCTTGTATATTATTTCTTGTATCAACTTTTTCAACAAGACCAGATATTAAAATATATAGGAGAACTATTACAGGTATTAAAACAATAAAAAAAAGCTTATTACGGATAGAAAAATTTTTAATAATATTCATAGCAACTTATCCCCAATGAATGTTTGCGTTAAAACTTAGTTCTTACTTAAAAAACATTATGACTTTTAATTAGAGAAATCAACTCGTCTTTCATTACCGGTTTTTGTATATAATCTGTAAATCCATGTTCTAAAAATTTTTGTTTGTCATGTTTCATGGCATATGCCGTAACAGCTATTACCGGAACATTTGTGTAATTGGGTAATTTACTTATACGATGAAAAGTTTCTATACCATCAATACCCGGACCTAGGTTAATGTCCATCAGAATTAAATCATATTGTTTGAGCTCGGCTTTTGAAATAGCCGAGATACCATCCTCTGCGCTATCAACAATAAAATCATTATTTAAAAACCTATTGAAAATCATTCGGTTACTTTCGTTATCTTCTACTAAAAGGACGTTGGGTTTATCGGATTGTACATCGGGATCCGTTTCTTCAATGGTTGTTTTTCGCATATCAATTTTTTTTTCAATTTCATTTTCGAACGGAAGAATCGGAAGGGTTATTTGAACTTGAGTTCCTGATTGAATTTTACTATGAATTTGAATTTTGCCATGCAGTAGTTCCAAGGTATGTTTTGCAATATAAAGACCTAATCCCATTCCTTCATAAGCTCTATCAAGTCCTTCGCTTACTTGCCTAAACGGAACGAATAAATTATTTAATTTATCATCCGGAATGCCGACACCTGTATCAATTATTTTAATAATAGCATAATAAGAATCATGGTCTGTTTCGGTTGAGAGACTCATTGTAACCGAACCCTTATGTGTAAACTTAATTGCATTGTCAAGAACATTTGTAAGTACTTTTGATAAAAGTTCTTGGTCCGTGTTGCTCCATGCTTCTTTACAATTAATTGATGTATTAAGTGAAAGACCTTTTTTATCTGCGTCTCGTCTAAATCTTTTTGTTATTTTTTCTAAAAACATCAACAAATCCAATTTTGTATTATTGATTTCTTGTTTTTCGTTTTCCAGATTATGTAATGAGAGAATACTGCTAATTGTATTTTTTAGTCTTGTTCCGCTTTCATAAATGTGATTAATATAATTAATATGCTTCTCATTCATTAATTCATCCTTGAGAATTTCAGAAAAACCAAGAATCGATATAAGAGGTGTTCGCATTTCGTGACTTATATTTGAAAGGAAATAAGATTTTAGTTTACTCATTTCTTCCGCTTCATGCTTTGCCCTCATTAATTCCAATTCTTGCAGTTTCTTTAAAGTAATATCGGTTTGAACGCAAACATAGCCAATAATGATGTTGCTATTAATTATTGGGTTGATCATATTTTTTATTTCAACATGTTTCCCATCTTTTGTTTTATTTGAGACTTCTAGCGTAAACGGTTTCCCCTCTTTCAAAAGTTTTTTTAATTTCTTATAAAAAATTTCATCATGTTTATTGCTTTTAAGAATGTTCGGTGTCTGTTTACCAATTATTTCCTCAGGAAGCCATCCATACATTTTTGTAAAGGATGGATTTATATATTGCAGAACATAATTTGCATCTGTAACAAAAATTGTCTCGCTTGTATTTTCAACAGCTAAACGAATTTGCGATAATTCAGCTTCAGCTTTTTCTTTCTTTTTAATTTCTGTAATAAGACGCAATGCACGGTTTACAGCTGGGACAAGACGATCCATACGATCTTTTATAACATAATCCATTGCTCCTAGTTGGAGGCATTGTACTGCACGTTCTTCCCCGATTGTACCTGAACAGAAAATAAAAGGAATATTTTTATTTTTTTCTTTTGCTTTAACGAGGGCTTTTAATCCATCAAATTGGGGGATACTGTAATCACTTATTATAAGGTCGTAATTTGTTTCTTCAAGTTTGCTAAGGAAAGATTCTTTACCATTTGCTTGATGAATATCGGCATCAATTTCCCCTTGTTCCAACATATAGCAAATAAGTTCGGCGTCTGCATCGTTATCTTCAAGATGAAGTATTTTTATTCTTTCTTTCATATTACCTCCAGGGAGAAATTATTTTACATAAAGCCCTTTGATATTTAAAGTATAAATCAGTAAGCTAGATTTTATGTTCAGAAGGGTTCATTGATTGTCCTAAAATATTTTTTATTGTTTTAACCATTTCTAAAAACATATTAAGCTCAACAGATTTTACAATATAAGTATTTGCACCTAATTTATAACGGATTCCACTCATTCTGCTTCCCTCGAATATAAAAACTTAACAGCATATAAGTTTTGGCTCATAATTCTCACGAAAAGTTTTGAAGCGCCATGAAAAAGATTGACTGTTTTATTGGATATTTTGTTATGCAAATATAGTCATTCTTATAGTTTTATTCTATCAACCAGCTAGCTGGTCGATAGAATATTTTTTGCCATAATAAATTTTCCACATCTGTTTTAACTCTCCTTTGAGATGATATGCTTTCGATGATGGCGGTATTTCAATACTTCGATGTGGACGCTCTTCATTATAAAATTTTATCCACTCTGATAGTTTGTATCTGCCTTCGGAGATATTCTTGAACCTTAAATACCTCTGTTGGCTAAACTCCTCTTTTATTTTTTTATTGGTCACAGAAAGAGTAAAAACTAAGCACTTCAGTGCAAGTCGTTTAAGCTTCTAAAAATGATTAACATAGGAGATGAAATATCAGCGAAGCAGTGTAGATAG
>JASFMY010000174.1:0-10681 GCA_050117315.1 Ignavibacteria bacterium | reverse complement strand
CATTGTGGTCTCCTTTCTTTTTAGAAGTTCATTTTTCTACCGAAGTTATCGGTACTAACTCATAAAAGAAAGCGAGACCTTTCATTAATTTAACGGGTTAATAACTATTGTTCATAAGGCAGCACAACTTGCCAGTTAAAGCAAGCTCCACCTTTTCTGTCGGGTCTTGCTCCAACAGCATCAGCAGAACAAAGGCTGCCTGCAAAAGGATCGACAAATAAATATTTATGAGTATATAATGACATCAGCATTAAATCATCTTTTAGCATGTCCTGCCATTGAAACGTAGATGCGTCACCTTGCTCTTTGGTTTCAATACGAACTTCAGCCATTCCTCCCAATCCTTTTACCGTTACAAACCCGCCGGTAGTTACCGATTGAAGAGCAATACGGCCTTTACCACGATCGAGCACCTTAAATAATGATGCTTCTCCTTCGGCAAATTTGCTGCTTACATTTACCGGCCGTAAATGATTTTTCCAATTCACCAGTATGCTTCCGTCTGCAATACTTCTTAGTGTAATAACCTGATTATAAGGAATGGGACGGGTTAATCCTTTACAACGCGGTTCTATTACATTGAAGCTGTTGAAATCGGCAAAACCTCCTTCTTTACCTTTTGTATTAAAATTAAACAAAGAATACCGTACTCCCTGGAACGTTTTTAATTGATAGGGCATTATAATTTCACCGCCGATTTCTATAAAATTTATTCCGTCAAAGCTATAGCTAAGTTTGCCAATGTCGGTATCGAAATTACATTGAGCTCTAAGCCAGATAGTTTCTGTATTAGTTTTTACGTTAATTCTTTTTTGTTCCTGCTGATTATAGAATTGAAGTGTATGTCCGTCTTCACTCTTAACTATACCAATCCAGGCATAAGGTAAATTTAGAAGAGCCAATCCGGCTATATCACCTGGTTTCAAATTAGATACATCTATTTCTGCAGTTGCATACGATTCGGGTCCAATACCCCGTTGGGTAAGGGTATTTTTTGCATGCCAGAATGTTTCAGCAGGGAGGGAGTGTAAACGTAAATATCCTTCTCGTTCCGATAGAGACCACTTTTCATCAACCGGAACATGATTCCATTGCCATATATTTTTTAATTCCGGACCATCAAAATTATCATCTCTATCATACGGGGTAGAAGGCTTAGAGTTATATCCGGTATTTGGTTTTACCCAGGTACGGGGAGAACGGGTCAGGTTGCCTGGCAAACCCAAATAAGGCCAGCCGTCTTTCCACGTAACGGGTGACAAGGCAGTTACTCTTCCAACGGAATTATAGTCAAGCATAGACCATCCCCACCATTCGCCGGATTGAATTTGAACAATACCTCCTTGATGCATGGGGATGCACCCGACATGGTTTTCGACAGGTGCGGATAAATTAAAAGGAGGACCATCTTGTGTATTCCACAATCGCCACCCTGTACCGATTCCTAAGTTTTCTTCAGCACTGAGTACATTTATTTCATAAGGTCCGTAAGGCTTATCAGAACGGGCACATACCTGGTAACAAACAGGGTCCCAATTTGTAATTGTAATGAAGTACTTACCGTCAATTTTATAAAAGTGACAACCTTCACCGGCACCGCTTCCTTTCTGAATAATTATCTTTTCGGTACCGGGTTTAATGTCTGCTAAATCTTCAGTCAGTTCAGCCATTTTTATTTCATCGTATCCCCAAATAACATACATTTTACCATCTTCGTCAAATAATACTGAAAGATCGTGCAATGAAACTTTCATCTCTCGATGTGTCCACGGTCCGGCCGGATCATTTGCAGTGAACAGCTGGGTCTTTTGCTTGTTAACATTTGAGAAGATGTAGAATGTTCCGTCGTTATATCGAAAACATGGCGCCCAGAATCCCTGCCCGTAAATATCTTTTCCGTCTTCCAATCTATACTCGGGGCCAAAATCAAGTTTCTCGCATGCATAACTTAGAAACTCCCAGTTGACAAGATCTTTTGAATGCAGCACAGGCAAGCCCGGCATTGTATGCATCGTAGTTCCCGTTAGATAGTAATCATCACCAACTCTTATGATATCGGGATCGGAAAATTCTTCATAGAAAATCGGGTTGGTGAATGTTTCGTTACCGTTATCGGCCGTCCATGTACAGTTTACAGAATCAGCCGATCGACTAATTACATCTTGTGCATGTAAGAACCCTGACGACAATACAATTATCAAAAACATTGTAACAGTAATCCCGGAACTACTTCCGGCACTTGATTTTTTCATTCTTTTAAGAAGTTCAATATTCATAACTTATTCAGTTTTTTGTCTTGTTAAAATTATCTTGTAATTATTTATCAATTAAGATATTCATAGATTTTTTTTATTGATTTTTCCTCGGGAACCAAACTTTCATTTTCCCGATGCCCCTGTTCGACCATAAATAATAGGGGATTAACGTAATCTCTTCGTTGTCAACATTGCCTTTAATTGAAATAACTTTGTCGGATAAAACCGTTTGTTCCTCAATGTTTAAATCTATATTATCCGGTATAACAATGTTCGAGATTTGTTTGTTATCAATTTCTTCGGCGCAATAAACTATGGGACCGTATTCAAAGGCTACTTTGTTATTATCATCTTTTACTTTTCGGTTGGCTATTACTTCATGAATAACCATCGGTAACTCCAGTTCAACTCGATCTCCTTTTCTCCATTGCCTTGAGATTTCAGCGTAGCCTTTATTTATCTTAATTTCTTCTTCCTTTCCATTGACTTTCAATAAAATCTTTTTTTGTGAAGTATTCGTATAGGAGTACAAATCTCCTGTAACAGCATCATTTTGAGCCCATCCCGGGATACGAAGTTTTAATGTGAACGTCTTTGCTTTTCCCGGATTTATTAAAAAGTTTATATGTCCGTTCCACGGATAATCCGATTGCTGGGTTATCTCTATCTTTTCGCCGTTAACCGATACTTCTGAGCTGTTTGAGATAAACAGATTTACATATAAACTATCTTCGTCTATTGCGTAAACTAAACCGGGTATTGAAGGAATAAAACGGATCAGGTTTGTGGGGCAACATGAACAATCGAACCACGACTGTCTTGTACAAGCTCCCATATTAAATTCATATTCCCCGTCGGACTCGGTAGGATTAGGATAGAAAAACTTTTTTCCATCTAAGGAAATACCGGATATTAAACCGTTATAAAGTGTACGTTCGATTATATCAAAGTATTTCGAATTTCCGGTTAATAAAAATAAACGATGATTCCAGTAAACACTTGCAATCGAAGCACACGTTTCATTGTAGGCAGTAAGATTCGGCAGTTCATAATTCTCACCAAAAGATTCGCCATCATGTTTTGAACCTAAACCACCGGTGATATACATTTTTTTGTTTACAATATTTTCCCATATTTTATTTACTGCATCAAGATAATCTTGATCTTTATATATAGCTGCAATGTCAGTCATACCGGCATACATATATAAAGCCCTTACTGCATGGCCAACTGCTTCTGTTTGTTCTGTAACAGGAATGTGGTCTTGACTATATGCACCGCTTGATTTTTCATAGGTAGAATCACCACGTATATCAAGAAAGAATTTTGCAAGCTCAAGATATTCAGTCTTATGAGTTATATGATAAAGTTTGATTAACCCGGTTTCAACAATTTGATGTCCTGGAGGTGTACGAAGTTTATTTGGCCCAAAATTTTGAACTAGTAAATCTGCATTTTTATTTGCAATATCGAGAAAGTTCCTTTTACCGGTAGCCCAATAATGTGCAGCAGCAGCTTCGAACATATGACCGCTGTTGTATAACTCATGACTGGCATCCAGGGAACCCCAGCGTTTTTTAGAGGGCTTAACCCACCATGCAGGCGGATGTTCTCTGTCAATTGTAAACCAGGTAGTAAGGTATCCGTCCGGTTCCTGTCCAATTTTTATTATTGCAATTATCGAATCGATGTAAGCGTCTAATTCGGGGTTAGGTTTACTTATTAATGAATATGATGCGCCTTCTATAATTTTGTACAGGTCCGTATCATCGAAAGGCATTTTCCCCTTGGCAGTGTCTTCTTTAAGTCCGCCGGCTATGAGAAAATTTTCCATGCGCCCTTCTTCATTACATTTATTGAACGCATAATGAATGGTTGTATCCTGAACTAATTTGATTTTCGGTAACCAAAAGTTATCGTTAAGAATAACATTTTTAATATTTACTTTAGAAATCGGATAGTCCGAATATTCTTTTGCAGTTTGTGCATATATCAGACTTCCTATAGCGAGTAAGAGAAATATTATCTTTTTCATAGACGGATACCTTATTATTTAAAACTCTGTTTTATATACCCAGCTTTATCTCACGGCATACTTTTTATTCGGCAACAACAAATTTTTTAATTCGTCCTCATTCTAATGACAATAAAAGAGTAAGGCCTCATTTTATAATCAAATATTTTTTCCATTTTTATTTCGGTTTGAACAGGAACAACACATACCGGATTTTCAAAAGTATTTTCATCGTCAGGGTTACCCTTTAATTCAGTTAAAGACGCAGATAGGTTTATTTTATCAAACCGTGACAAATCAATTTTTAATGTGTGATCTAAACTATCTACATTTACCAATTTGAGAATGATATCACCCGAATTGCTTTCCTCTACGCAAGACGCAGCAAGTTTTTCTGTTTGCCCGGGAAAAGTCACAATATTAGGGTGGTAAACATCTCCTTGATTGGTAGAGAATAACTTTTGAATATAGTAATTAATTGAAGGATAGATTGTTGTGTTATCGAAAAAAATAAGATCGGTTTTCCACTGTGTGTGTCCTTTTTTTGCAAGTAGTGGAGCGTAAGAAGCAAATTTCACAATATCTCCGTTACGTTCTAATGAAGTCATAAATGTCGCTTCTGCAAGAGCATTATATAATGTATTTCCCCATGATGCATATTCGCCAAGGTACACTTCGGATTTTGTGCGATCGTATTCATCGTAGCGTTCTTGGTTGGTAATAAACCATTCGGGATTTTCATAAAAATGTTCGTCCACCATATCGATTCTCAATTCATCCGCGAATGCCCAACCCTTATCAAAATCCTCACCGGCCTGGAAAGGACCAACTGTTCCTATAATTTTTATTTCGGGATGTTTCTCCCTTACTGCTTCATAAATTAATTTAAATCGCTCCGTAAAAACCGGGGTAATTTTATCTTCATTCCCGATTCCTATATATTCAAGATTGAACGGCTCAGGATGTCCCGCTTCCGCTCTTTTAGTTCCCCAAGTTGATGCAGTTGGTCCATTAGCATATTCAATTAAATCCAGAATTTCCTGAATGTAATTATCCAGTTCGGAAAGCGGCATTTCTCTTTGTCCTGTTCCTCCTATTCTCCAGGTTCCGCCTGAATTTTGGCAGCATACTGCAGCTGGCAGAACGGGCAAAGGCTTAGCGCCAATGTCTTCACAAAATTGAAAATATTCAAAATAACCTAATCCCGCCGTTTGGTGATAATTCCAAATATTTCTTTGTCCTTTTCTTTCTTCTATAGGTCCGATTGTATTTTTCCACCTGTACATGTTTCCCAAACCGTCACCATGCACAAGACAACCGCCCGGAAAACGAATAAATTTAGGTTTCATATCTGCAAGCATTTGTGCTAAGTCCGCCCGAAGCCCGTTAGGTCTGTTCTTAAAAGTTTTCCCGGGGAAAAGTGAAACTACATCCAGGGCTAACTTGCCATGAGTAGTTGCCATTAAAACGAATGTTGCGCTGTCACTGTTTTCCTTTACTGTAAAACTTGTAGTGTATTTTTTCCAGTCCTTTGATGAAACCGTTAAAGTATCTTCCGCGTATTTTATTTTACCGGACGGGCTATGCAAACCGACAGTTAGAGTAACCGGATTATCGGAAAACATGCGGGCGAAAAAAGATAGATTATATTTATCACCTGCATTGATTACAATCCCATTAAATCCAGTGTTCTTTAGCCCAACACCTGTATTACCTTTATATTTAGCTTCATGTCCAACATGCTCAACATCAAGAACAATATAATGGGGATTATTGGGATGTATTGGTGATGCAGTCTCTACGCTGATTCTACCGTAAGAAAAACCGGGTGTAATGTATTCCCAGTACGAAAACGGATTCCATTCTCTTCGGTCGTTCGGGGTGTATTCAAACGAGCGGTTTTGAATTAACTCGGCATACAATCCTCCGTCTGCAGCATAATTAATATCTTCAAAAAATAACCCGAATAGATTAGAGCTTATTTTTTTTCCGCCGTGATCTGTTTGTGCAACTGCTGTTTCAGAAAAAAAAGCAGATAAGAAAAAAAACATGAATGCTTTAATTGTAAACTGTATGTACTTTTTCATAAATATCTTATCTGCTCTATTTATCATTACGTAAGCCTTCATAATATTCTCCTTTAAAATCCCGGTCTGAAGTTATTTCTTCAACTCAATTGTAACCACAGATTTTGCCGGCAGATTAACTTTTAGAATATTTTTTTTTACGCTAAACGACGAAAATTTATGGATATTAACTTTTTCAGGCTGTCCAAAGTCATTATAATCATTTTCATTGGGTGCGGTAATTATTTCACCCGAGGAATTAGATAGATTATCCGAGCCTCTTAAATCAATCTCAACGCTTCTATCATTATGCGGGTCTATGTTTGTAAGCGATACGTGAATTCTTCCTTCTTTATCTTTCGAAGCTGAAGCGCTTACACTCGGCAAAGTCATACCGTCGTATGTATAATCTTCACATGTTACGCTAATAGGCAAAAGTGCCGCATCATGATGTACTTTGTACATTTTGAAGACATAGAAGGTAGGAGTTTTTACAAGCTGATTATCTTTAGTAAGAATCATTGCTTGCAGTACATTTACGAATTGTGCAATATTTGCCATTTTTACACGACGGGCATTGTTATTAAAGATGTCAAGATAAAGCCCGGCTGTTACCGCATCGCGCAAAGTATTTTGCTGATATAAGAAACCGGGATTTGTTCCTGGTTCAACTGTAAACCAATTTCCCCATTCATCGGCTATTATACCTATTCTATTTTCGGGATCATATTCATCCATTAGTGATATATGTTTTTCGAGGCGCTCTTCCATTACCAAAGTATTTTTCATTGTGTAGAACCAATCGTTTTCGTTGAACTGCGTAGCCGAAGATTTGTCATCCCAGCCATGACAGAATGTATAGTAATGAAATGAATATCCTTGAATTAGATTTGGAAATTTTTGCGTTTTCTTTAACACGGTTTCCGTCCAATCAAAATCGGGATCCGTGCCGCCGCTTGCTACACGGTACAATCCGAGTCCGCGGATATAAGTTGAAAATCTTTTGTACAAATCCGCATAATAATCCGGAGTCATATTTCCGCCGCAGCCCCAGCTTTCGTTGCCTACAGCCCAGTACTTCACGTTCCATGGTTTTTCTCTTCCGTTTTTCTTACGCAATTCCGTCATTGGGCTTTTTGCATCTGAATTAACGTACTCTACCCAATCCGAAGCTTCTTGAACCGTACCGCTGCCAACATTTACGCAAATGTAAGGTTCGGCTCCAATCAGTTCGCAAAAGTCCAAAAACTCGTGAGTTCCAAAACTATTATCTTCGGTTACTCCGCCCCAATTTGTATTGATTATAGAAGGGCGGTTATCTTGAGGACCAATTCCGTCCTTCCAGTGATAAGTATCGGCAAAACATCCTCCGGGCCAGCGAACAACCGGCGGAGCTATTTCTTTAAGCGCCGCGACAACGTCATTTCTTATGCCGCGTGTATTCGGGATATCAGAATTTTCTCCTACATAAATTCCGCCGTAAATACAATTCCCTAAATGTTCTGCAAAATGGCCGTAAATATTTTTACTTATTGTTTCTTTCCCAAGATCAACGTTTACAACAATCTTATTTGATTTATCTTTTGGATTATCAGCAGCATTTAATAAAATCATATTAAAAGCAAACAGCCCCAATAATAGTTTTTTGAATAAGTACATTTCTTCTCCCATTTTTACTTTTAATTATTTTTGTTACTACTTTATTATACTTTTCAACTTCAGCCGTGCCGGTTTTGGGTATTTATAGTATACCGAGTTTTATATTTATTGAATAATAATCATTACCGTTTTCAAATCTTTTGCGTCGGAGCTATTACCATACATTACTTCATATTCGCCCGCTGCAATTCCCATTTTACCACTTTTACGGTTAAAGAATTCAAAGGATTTACTGGGCAGATTAATTACAACTTGATTTGTTTTACCGGCAGTCACATTAACTCTTTGAAAACCTTTTAAAGTTTTTAACGGTCCATTGGCATCGTTTATTTTTTTTACATAAACCTGGACTATTTCCGTTCCATCACGCTTGCCTGTATTCGATACCGACACAGTAAGATCAACGCTTTCGTCTTTATTGATATTTGTTTTACTTATTTTTGCTTTGCCAATTGAGAAGGTTGTATAACTTAATCCAAAACCAAACGGAAATAACGCATCGTCCATAAAACGGTATGTACGCCCTTCCATTGAGTAATCTTCAAAATCGGGTAATTGATCGGAATTTTTATAAAACGTAACCGGAAGTTTTCCAGAGGGATTATAGTCGCCGAATAAAACATCCGCTACTGCTTGTCCGCCCGATTCACCTCCGTACCAGGCTTGAAGAATTGCATCGCAGCTTTCTGTTTCGGGTGTTAGTGCAATTGCGGAACCTGAACAGTTTACAAATATTACCTGCTTGCCGGCTTCCTTAAGCGCTTTAAGACAGTTACGCTGTACGGAAGGGAGTTCTATATTTGTACGGTCTCCCCCTTTGAAACCGGGGTAAGATACCGGCATTTCTTCGCCTTCAAGTAATGTAGAAAGTCCACCGACAAAAACGACAACATCAACATCTTTAAGTTTGTTTATAAGTCCGGTATAATCAACTTCTATTTCTCTACCAAAATTAAATTCTAGGTTTGCCTGCCAATTATTCAACTGCGCATAACGGATTTCAATTTTATATTTTTTCCCGGCTTCAACTTTGAAAGGAATACGGCCTGGAAGAGTTCTCCAATTGTTATAGCTTCTGAGGGATTCTCCATTAATCAGCAATTCAAAGTGTCCGGTTGCCCCACATTTGAATACAATTTCTTCACTTACTTTTGGTATGAACTCGGTTTTATAAAGACCCGAAAAACCTTCGAGTTTAACTCCCGAAGCAAATTCATGCTGCCCGGCGGTTGTTAATTTAATCGGGTTTTTTATTTGTTGAGTTGTAACGATATCACCCTTACGTTCTGTATTATTCCAGTAAGCAGCTTTAAAACCTTGCTGACCGTCTATAAAACATTGAGAGAAATAACTTTCGGTTACTTTATCTTCAACAAGATCGCAACCTATATCATAAATAATTTTGTCATCAGAAAGTTTTGATTTTATACCATCGAGAATGGTGATTGTTTTAATTGGGGTACCGTTGTAATTACCCCAAAGCATTGGCTCATTGTCCGCGTTTGGACCAATTACTGCAATTTTATCTATCGATTTCTTTAACGGGAGAATATTATTTTTATTTTGAAGAAGCGTCATTGATTCTAACGCCATATCTAATGCAAGTTTTCTATGCTCTTCATTATTTATAATTGACGCCGGAATTTTTGACCATGGGACTATTTCATCATCATCCATTTCACCCAAATCAAAACGTCCTATCAATACTCGTTTCAGGCGTTCGTTTATTTCTTCTTCAGTTACCAAACCTCTTTCAACAGCTTCTGGCAATTTTTTGTAATTGTGATTAATCCATTGACATTCAACATCGGTTCCGGCTAAAACACCTTTAGCAGCAGCATGAACCGGGGTGGATGAAACTTTATGGTTTGTATAGAAATCGGCAATTGCGCCGCAGTCTGAAACAACCAGATATTTGAACCCCCAATCATCACGAAGAATTGTTTGAAGAAGGCGAGTGTTGCCGCAGCAAGGTTCGTCATCCAAGCGCTGATATGCACACATCACCTGGCGTACATCGGCTTTCTGCACCAACGCTTTAAATGCCGGGAGATATGTTTCCCATAAATCACGGGGATCAACATCATTAAGGTTAATTTCATGGCGGCTCCATTCCGGTCCCGAATGAACTGCATAATGTTTAGCGCATGCTAATAACTTTTTATATTTAGTATCAGCCGGCCCCTGCAACCCTTTAACAACTGAAACACCCATACGCGAAGTAAGGTAAGGATCTTCGCCGTAAGTTTCTTGCCCTCGCCCCCAGCGCGGATCACGGAATATATTAACATTTGGAGTCCAAACCGAAAGACTCAAAAAACGCTTATTCTTTTGCCCGTTTCGAATGGCTTTATGATATTTAGCGCGGGTTTCGTCTGAGGTTGCATTAAATATTTTATAAACGAGTTCGTTATCAAATGATGCAGCCATGCCAATAGGTTCCGGAAATACGGTCACATCGTTGTTGTTTGCAAGACCGTGCAAAGCTTCACTCCACCAATTAAAATTCTTTATTCCCAAACGCGGTATCGCATCAGAGATATCGCACATTAAAGCAGCTTTTTCTTCCAAGGTTAAACGCGAAATTAAATCTTCAGCTCTTTCATTAGAGCTTAGGTTTGGATTTTGGTATGGCAACACTTGGGCCAAAATATTAATACAAAATAAAAAACTTACGACAAAACAAT
>JASFMY010000173.1:0-10740 GCA_050117315.1 Ignavibacteria bacterium | reverse complement strand
GGTGAATTTATTGCTTTGAAAAATTTGTTCACAAGTCCCTAAAAATGATGCCGTGATCATTTTTTTCACTCAAAAACGTTAACTCTTCTCCTTTTAAGGAGATTTATAAAAAACAGATAGTCCTATGACCTGTTACATTATGTTGACGCCTATGCTGCTTACCGGGAGAGAAATCTTTATACATGTTTATTGGATAATTCCATGTTAAAGATATCCCACCCAAAAGATAGCGGACAAGCTCCTCACAAAAAAATGTTCGTCGATATGACAACTAAACTCATATTACTACCAATCCAATTTCACGGAACAGGTTTATTCGTTTTTTCATCAAAAAGAGCATTTATCAAAAAAAGTTCTTATTAATTAGAAAAAGTTTGTATTTATCGAAAAAAGTTCTCATTTATTGGAAAAAGTTTGCATTTATTGAAAAAAGTTCTCATTTATTGGAAACAACTTCTTAAATACCAAAGTAAAGTTGTCATTAATTCGGAAAAGTTGTTGTAAATAATGATGAAATTAGTATTAATCATGAGAAAGTTTGTAAATATTACTCAAGCTGTTGTTTTTATTTTATTGGTTTGTTTATTAAGGTTTCTGGAAAATAAAAAGTCTGTCGAACCCGTTTTGGGGGGTGAGCCTATCCGCCTATATTTGTGCGTATCTTTTTGGCGGGAAATCTTTCAATTAGAGTGTGTGTTTGAATTCTTTTAAGAAAATCGTCAATGCCGGTAATAACAGAGTTGAACGACCAATCCTTTTCTCTTTACAATTTCTCGCCGCAGTACTTGCAATATTCCGCGTCTTCATCATGACCTTCCCGGCTGCACGACGGGCATGCCTGTGTTGATTCTCTTTTAACTACGGCTAACTCGGCAGTTACTATGCCGGTCGGCACCGCAATTATCCCGTATCCCAGAATCATTATAACAGAAGCAAGCGTTCTGCCTAAAGGAGTTTGCGGCGAAATATCGCCGTAGCCGACTGTTGTTAAAGTTACTATTGCCCAGTAGATACTATGCAGAATATTTTTGAATCCGTTTTCTTCTCCTTCAATTAAATACATAAGCGAACCGAATATTATAACCAGGGTAAAAACGGTAAACAGGAACACTGTTATTTTTTTCCGGCTTGCCCTTAATGCTTTACCAAGCAATTGTGCTTCGGCAACAAATTGAACAAATTTAAGCACCCGGAAAATTCTAAGTACCCTTAAAATCCTTATTACCAAAAGGTATTGCGATCCCGGTAATATAAGGCTGAAGTAAGTCGGCAGTACTGCAAGCAGATCAATAACGCCGTAAAAGCTTGCTGCATATTTTATCGGTTTTGATACACTGTAAAGCCTTAGCAAATATTCAATTGAAAATAGAATTGTAAAAACCCATTCAAGAGTAAAAAATAAATTCCCGTATTGCAGTTTTAGTTCCGCAATACTGTCGAGCATAACAACAAGCACACTTAAAAGGATTGTAACAATCAGAACAACGTCAAAGAGTTTGCCGGTAGGTGTATCGGCTTCAAAGATAATTGTGTGAAGTTTATGGCGGATGGAGTTATGTTTTTTTGAGTTGTTCATTTTAGTGTTTTTAAAATAAATAAAATTAGGTGAATGGTAAAGTGAGCTATGCCATCCTTACAATGCTGATTAATTTGATTTCAAATAATAAAAATGCTTGACAAACTATATCTCAAGCATTAATTTTTTACAATAAAATTGCCTTCATTCTTGTTGTCTTCCAATAGATTAACATTTAACTTATTTTCCCCACTTCTCTTGCAAAATGTATTTTGTGAGATTTAAATGAGTAATGAAAAAAAAGATATTGCTCAAAATATAATAAACGAAGTTAAAAATATGCCTATCAAATGGTTGATGGGAATCCCTTCATTTTTTGGTGTTGTAATTCCATTAATATTTAAAATCTCTGCTGATATTGAATTTATTGATGAAAAAACTATGTTTCAAGTTTTTATCTCAGTTTATTTCTTTTCCCCTCTCGCAATTATACTCTTAGGTATGATAAGGATAACTATACCACGGTTTATTGCATCATATCTATTTTTCATTATTGTGATTTTAGCAGTATTATTTTCTAGAGAATGTATATCTAATGAGTTAATTGATATTATAATTACAATATCATCAACAATATTTATGGTTATTAATTTCTTTTTAATTGGCAGCAATCATATTAATGACCGGATAATAAACATTTTTCCATTAACAATAATAGGAATATTGCTAATATTCATTACAACAACATGTGTTGAAAGGTGTCATTCTGAGTTTGATAAAGCATTTGAGAAAATTGATAGTGTGAAGAATGCGGAGGAGAATTATAAAAATAGTCATGATTATTTGGATATCATTAATATAAAGCTCGGGGAGCAAGTTCTTCTTAAAGACAGCAGTCATATTTTAAAAGACTCTATTTTAGAAAAAAAAAGAGATGCTTTTGCTAGAATTTTAGGTTCGTCAAGCAATGATGATTTCAATATTAATAATATTGATACAGGTACTGCTTTATCTAGAAATGATTCCTTAGTGTATCCGGAAAAGCAGAAAGTTGCTCTAAACATAATGATTTTAAAATATATTTATTCCCAAAAGAATAAAGATGCTCAAGAAAAATTGTCTCAAATTTATGATATAACAAGAATTAAGGGAATAATAACATTTATTATTACCTTAATATTTGTTTATGCTTCGGTGATTTATAGAAAAAGAATTCGGCAAGACTTTCCTAGAAGAAAATTTATAGTTCTTGGATGTACGATGGTTTTTCTTTTTATAATTCCTTTGTTTAAACCAATTGACAAAGATTCTATAAATGTAACCGAGCCTTTAAATTCAGTTACTCTTCCAAATTGGTATTTACCGTCATTCATTAGGCAATCGGTTTTTCAAGACACACATATCAAACCAACTTTATCAAATAAAATTGAAAATCAATTAAAACAAAGAGACGAAATTCTTCCACAATTGAAATCGATTGGTAATAAATTGGATAGTATAAAAAATGCGTTGTATGCTAAGGATACGACAAACCTACAAGATGGGAATAATGCATACAATTTACTTGAATCAATTAGAAGTTCAATCAAAAACATAGATTCAATTTTGAAAAAAAATACCGATAGTCTTAATGATAAATTAGAGTTAATAAACTTTATCAATGATAGAGTAAAATAAATTTACGAATTAGATACGAAAATTCATGAATAGTTTTAGGGCAACATTTATTTCTTTAATTATCTTGTTGCTTTTCAACCATATTAATGCACAATCAAGTTTCGATGTTATTTTAAATAATATCTACAATTTGAAAAACAACTTCGATGAAATAAATAATATTTACTTAGAAAAAATTGATACACTAATAAGAGAATGCTCAGATAATATTAACAGTCGGAAAAAATTGTTAAAAACCCAAATTGAACAAATAGATTCATTTAGTATTAGTGATATTAATTCTATTGATTCATTAAAAATATCTGTTTTATTAAATAGGTATAAAGCTAATCTCAAAAGTCTGGAAATATTTTCTTATAGCAGAGACTGTATTGATACTGCCTTAGATAGTTTAGACAGTATAAAAAGTCCAAATAATCGTAAGGATAGTGCTACTACTATTGTATATGATATCAATAATGAAACATATAAAACGGTAAAAAAAATAATCCCTTCGATTAAAAAAACATTAGAAAATAAACTTAATCGTAGTGTAAATCTGATATATCTTTACAAAGATTTTTTAGATATAAAATCTCAATTTGAAAGTTTACTTAATTATCCAACGAAAGCAGTTGCCCTTTGGGGTTATGAAAGAAATGCTTATGGTATTGGCTATTATATTGACGTAAGTTGTATCAGTAAAAAAATTGAACGTTCAAAATATATAATAGGAATGCAGACCTATTACATAGACAATTCAAATTCCTCGAAGTTTGGAGGCGCATTTTCATTTGGGATTTTAATCAATAACATTGTTTTTATGCCTTCAATTATTTTTCCTAGGCTGGAACCTGGGATTTCTGTTTTGTACTGGAAGGAAGAGTTCTCTTTTGGGATAAATTATTCCTCAATAAAGAGGTTGGGTATTAGCCTTACATGTGGTTTTAATTAAAATTGTATCAATATCTCTGCTGTAAGTTTCTCTGCTTCTAAAATAATTGTGTAAAGTTTATGCTAAGCAAATGATTTCTTTTTGAAATATTCATGTTATTTTTATAATCACAAAAGTAATGTCGTCTGTCTGCGGATAATCTCCGCGCCATATTTTACCTTCATTAAATAAAATTTGTGAAACCCGTGCAGCATCATTATGATCAACAGCGGAATGAAATATTTGTTTTACTCTTTCATCCCCGAGCAGTTCTTTTTTATCGTTGAACAATTCCGAGAAACCGTCCGTCTGTAGCAATATAACATCACCGGGATTCAGCTTTGTTGATATCTGTTCATAATGAAACTCCTCCAAAGCGCCGAGTGGCATACCGCGTATTAAAAATTTTTCTATTTCGTTTTTATCTTTCCTGAAAATATAAATCGGTGGGATGCCTGCAGATGAAGCAGTCATTTTGTTATTTCTTATTTTGATCATCGCCAAAGCCATATAAAGTTTATTAAAATTCATACGACGGATAATACGCGAGCAATGATTAAAAAAGTCCGGAATGAAAAAAGTATGTCCCATTGCATTAAACAAACTTTTTATAAGGACAACCATGTTGCCGGCTTTTGTGCCGTGTCCGGTTGCATCCCCGATTACAACTGTTAAAGTTCCGTCCCGTGAATACTGGTAATCATAATAATCTCCGCCAACCTCGGTAGCAGTTTTCATATCAAAACAAATATCAAATCCGGGAATATCGTTAAGGCACTGCGGCAGCATTGAAAGTTGTAGGTTACGGGCTTCCTCAAGCTCTTTGCTTTTTCTATCATTTTCAGCTTCAAGCAGTTTTTGATTTAGCTCCTGCTGCATTGTTTTTTCAGTAAGCTCTTTTACATTAGCTAATTGATATTCAAGGTCTTTACCGGTTAGTGCATAATCACGGGCAAGAGAAATCGACATACTTAAAACAAATATTAAAACTCCCCACATGTAAGGGGCATAAAACCCGGCAATTACATCAACTACACCGAGGCTAATCAGCATTTGGTAAATACCGAGAACGCCCATCAAAGCAAAGCCGGTACGGATTATCCATTCCCCCCCAAACTTCTTTTTGTATCTTGGATCAAATAAGCATGTACTTCCAAGGTATGAGATAAGTGCAATGTAGATATAACCTATAATCTTAATAAAAGTGTTTAGATAAAAATACCCGGTTAAACCGATAAGAAAAGCCGTTAAAGGAAATACATAGTAATATTTGGGCAAAGGGTTGTAAAAGGAGTAAATCGTTGTTGAAGCAAACAAAATAGTAGACAATAAAACAATCATCCCTATTTTATTAAAAAACATTATAGTATCTAAACCGATGATGCGGGTAGATTGAAAGTTTATAAAAATAAAAACCGAAAATGAAACTAAAAATATTGCGTAATAAAAATTCTGCATGCTTCGTTTATCAAATAAAAATAATATTAAATGAAATAATGCAAGAGCAAGTGCAACAGAAATAAAGAACACTCGATTACCGGTTATTTCTATAAAATCATTATAATTCGAGTCGGTTGCAGACTTGAGATCAGCTATTCTAAAACTTATGCCTGAATAAAAATCAAAGTCAGAGTACTCAACATGTTTTTTTGTTTTATAATGAATTGCAATCAAGTTTGAGTCTTTAGTAAAACTTACTGCAAACGGAAATTTAAGATCGTTATTAATTTTATGAATAAGATTGCCGTTTAGATATATCTCCGACTCACCGCTGTGAAAATATAAAATGCCGACGGGGATGTTTATTAAAGAAGTATTCACAATAATTTTTTTCCTGAACCAGGCTTCTCCGTTAAATTTGTTTTGTTGAATCATTAGCGACGGAATACGAGAATCAACCATTTCCCACGTCGAATCATTAAATTCTTTTTTTGCCCAAGCGGGATCATTACCTTCACTATATTTCCACCGGTAATCAAAATTATAAATTTTACCCGAAAGCAGGCTGTCTGATGAAATTAAATTTTTTTGTGCATTAACCGTAGTAAAAAGAATTAGAAAAAAAGAAATTATTTTAATCATAACATGATTATAATTTGTTTTTATTGTGGTATGAGATATCTAATTATTTTCTCTCGAGTAATAAATATAGTCAATTTCAACAGGTTCAAAACCATTGCCGCGTAATACAGAATTTATCTGTCCCCGGTGATAATAACCGTGAGTAAAAATCTGATTTAGTATATCATAAATAGACGTACTAAAGGAAAATCCTTTCGTATTATTATAGTAGATTAAATTTTCAAACTCATCTTCATCCAGTGTCTCAATAAACTTTTTATACCTGGAATAATTCTCTTCAATAAAATGGCCTATTTCATCTAACGTTATTTCAGGCCAGACTTTTAGGTTTCTATCGGTTTGCGTCATACGGGCAATCCATATATCTTCCGCTGCTATAATATGCGAAAAGTAATTGTTGATTTTTTCAGGGTAATTATTTAAAGATGTTAAGTAGTTATAAACTTTTTTATTTGCCCATCTGTTAACGATGTTCAGTTTAAGAAAATGGTCTCTCATTTTTTCTCCTGGTTGCATTCTTTTTTCAATAATTCTTTTTGATTTTTATTGTGCTCAAAAATTCTAATAATTACATAAGCAATAAGTGAAAAAATAAAGAACAGAAGAAGCATCCAAGCAATACTTTGTAATGATTCAAGAATAGTCCTGTAAATTTCAAGCACCCATCTTTCAGTAGTCAAAATGTAAGTAACCTGGTCGTCTTTAGGTGGATTTATATAGTTTTCAAGTTTCCAGATATTTACACCCCCGGAAACGCCTACCACATAAACGGCAAATATAATATATTTATGCCAGGAAGAGCTTATCTCTTCGGATATTATCCTGTTGAGTATTCTCTTTATCGATTTATCAAATATTTTTGCAATGATAAATGAAACCAAAAACGAAATAGCAAATGTTGAGATTAAGAGTACATAAAACATAAATTTATTCCTTAATTTGATTTATCAATTTCTAAAGAAGTAATTATTTTTTCCGCTTTTAATACCTGGTTAAGGGTCACCATTACCTTTTATCGGGTTACCATAATCTTCAATCCAGTTATTTATTTTTTGTTTAAACTGCTCTTTAATTGGAATACCTTTTTCTATATCAGAGTTTATAAAACTTGCGTCGCCGGTTTCTAAAAATTTCTTAAATCCTTCGCCGTTAGCCCAGTAATAAATTCCCCAGTTTTCCAAACTCCATTCAAAAGAGTATTCATTTATTTCGTAATCAATGTAATATAATCCCTTTTTTGATACGACAAAATTGGTGGGGAAGAAATCTATATTAAGTTTTGCTTCTCTTAGAATATTTGACATTTGGAAGAGCTGTTCAATTATATTTTTGTTTATTTCATTTGCGCAAATATATTCTGCAGCAGTCGGGCCTTCTATCATTTCTTTAATAAGATATTGACGTTCCGGATCATACGAATATAATTTCGGCATTTTAATACCGAGTCTTTTTAATTCATTATAAGCATTCACCTCTACTAAGGTTTTATCGGTCTTAAAATCATAGTAACTTACCTTTTCATTATGCATTAGTTTTAATACATAATAGCTTTTTGAATTCTTTGTTAAATAAGAAAAAGCGGATTTTCCTTTGCCCAAAAGTTTAATTACTTCAAGGCTGCCGATAGAAGATTGAAATTTATCACTGGGTTGTAGCAAATGACAATAAGAAATTTTCAATGATAACTAAGATAAACATTATTGTTCAAAATTAAATGACTTTTTTAACAAGATTAATCGCTTAATTAATTATACAGTTGTGTACAATTACAGAGTGATTAAAAATAAAAATCCGATAATAAAAATTAGTTAAACACAGTAAAAAAGCTATACCTTTCATTATTTTGATTAAGCAATTATTAAAAAGGTTAATAGATGATCAATATTTATGAAATAATTGGTTATGCAGCCTCGTTGCTGGTTGCAGTTTCTCTTTCTATGAAAAACATATTGCAGCTAAGATGGCTCAACTTAGCCGGTGCAGTTTTATTTTCTGTTTACGGAATCGTAATTAAAGCTTACCCTGTATTCGCAGTAAATGCTTATATAGTAATTATTAATATCTATTACTTGCGGAATATTTATAACAGGAATGATAAGTTCGATCTGCATTTTGCAAAAGACGGAAGTAGGATGTTAAAAAAATTTGTGAATTTCCATAAAGAAGATTTATTAAAATTCTATCCCGGTTTTGATTTTGAGTTTATAGGAAACAGAAAAAAATATTTGATTTTTAGAAATCTTGTACCTGCCGGATTATTTATTTATCACAAAGAAAAAGAAAACGAATTTTTTATAGACCTAGATTATGCTATCCCTGATTTCAGGGATTTGCAGAACGGGAAGTTTGTTTATTCGGAATTAACAAAGGTGTTAAAAGATGAAGGATGTACAACATTAAACACAAAGTCAATAAATCCAAGCCATAAAAAATATCTAAAAAAAATTGGTTTTGTACTAAATAAAATAAATGAAAATATTTTTGAGAAAGTAATCTGAAATTTTAAGTGAAGTAACTCGCTAGGTTAACCCTGGATTAAGCATAAAAGGAAATAACCGCAATGGTTAGTCCGCCCATAGAGTATACGAATAAAATTTTTTAATTCCATAAATTCTTTTGATTATGGGACGTATAGAAACATATTTCTATTGCTTTGCATTAGAAACTGGTGAACTTGAATTTTTTGTATCCATATCGATTTGTGATAGTTATACAAACTGCATGAAATCTAATGCATATTTGGATTAAACCTTATGGCCATGAATACCAAAGACTTCTCTTTAAAAATGAACTTTGTTAAAACTCCTTACAGAATTAAATCATAATATCTTCAGATTCATTTATTTTCTTAAGTAACTTGCTTTCATAATTTTTTCAACTGAATCCAAAACTTTATTAGGTTTTAAATGCTTAGCCAAGAACTTATAAATTTTTGTTCTAACTTGTTTTGCATGTTTTGTATCTATTCTGTCAAACGAATGGCCGCCTGGAATGTCCTGGAAAATTTCGTATTCAAATTTTTTATCGGCTGCTTTAAGAGATTTTATTAAATGTTCAACTTCGAGTACGTTTACATCCGCATCATTTGTATTAGTGTGAATTAAAAGAGGCGTATCTTTTAATTTGTGCGCCTGCCATGCGGGCGATCTTCTTCTGTATTCTTCTACATTTTCATAAGCGGATTCTCCGATATGATATTCAGCTTCATATAAGTCGCGGTAACTTTGAGTTTTATATCCCATTCGTGCAATTAAATCGCTAACCGGAACACCTGCGAATGCCACTTTATAATTTTCAGGATGTTCAAAAATGTTATGTAATGTTATTAGACCTCCGTGGCTCCAGCCTATTATTCCAACCCTGCTTTCATCAACAAAATCGTAGTTATCCAGTACATATTGCCTGCTGGAATTTACATCTTCAATTTCCAAACCGCCGTAATCAATTTTTTCATAGTGTGATTTCCCGTATCCTGTGCTGCCCCTGTACTCTGGGGCTATAACAATATATTCCTGCGTCATTAACTCTCTTACTATATGGGTATAATATGTTGAAAAATCCGAATGAACACCTCCGTGCGGGAAAACAATCAGCGGGTATTTTTTATTGTAATCAATTGTTTTTGGTATAAAAACATATGACCAAAATTTAACAGGGTTGCCGGCACCCTGTGCATTTGGATTTTTTTCTTTCCACAACGGGGGACCCGTAATATAAACTTTGTCTATAAATGCTTGGTCGTCTAATCTTTCAAACCAGATTAAATCATCAACCATTTTTTCAAGCCTGTCTAATCTGTGCTGAAGATTTTCATTGTTTTCTTTTAGTTTTTTTACAACTTCACTTTCTTGTGCAGATATATTAACTGATAATAGGAAAGTAAAAAAAAGGAAGAATAAGCTTTTCATTATTACCTCAAAGAAGTTAGAATAGATAATTTTATTTTGTCAGAAAACAAATTTAACAATCTTTCTTTTCTTATGTAAAGAAACCTGCAAGCTTAATGTAATTGATTATGAATTAAATTAATTGTATAATCGAACATCAGGTGTCGATAACTTAAATCGGCAATCTCTTCAAAAGAAATAATCATATTTCAAATAAATCTATTCCGGTTAAAACCTTTCAAATAAAACTGGAGGAGAAATGAAGAGGTCATTAATTCCCGCCGCAATTCTCTTTGTGTTTGCCTTCGGTACAATTGCAGCTCAGACTCAACCAATATACGAGATGATCGGCAAAAATTGTTCTGAAGTGAAAAAAATTTACGGTAAACCGCAAAAGCATGATGCATCCAACAAATCTATGGAATGCGTTTTTTATAAAAACAAATTTTTAAGAATGGTATTTGTTGGAAATGAATCGGGCATTTTCCAGGCTGAAATGAATAGAGTTTTTTCTTCAAAAAGCAAAGCTGAAAATTTTTTTGAAGAATACTTAGGGATTGCTGAAGTTCTCAGATGCAAAATTCAAACCTATGTTGCTTATGGCACAAAGCTCTCAGTGTATAAGCCATTTTTCTAAGCTTTAGAGAATTCTTGATAAAAAGAAA
>JASFMY010000172.1:0-10794 GCA_050117315.1 Ignavibacteria bacterium | reverse complement strand
CCGGACACAATATTTATGAATATTCATATTAAAAATGAATTTGAAACAGCAAAAGCCGCAGCCGAATTATTAACAAAAAGAAATCAAATAAAAAATGCGGTAATGGCTGTTGATAATGAAACCGCGCAAGCCGTTAAAAAAATAAATAAAGAAATAAAAATTTGCTGTATGGAACGGGGTAATTCCTGGGAAGAATATTTTGAAAACACTCTTGCAGTTGATGCGGATTTCATTCAATTAAGGGAAAGAGAATATCCTATAATTAATGAAACGGTAGATAAACTTAAGGAGCATAATATAGTCATAAACTTTTATTATGCTGAGAATTTGGAGAAGTTGAAAACTTTATTTGAAGCAGGTGTTGATTTTGTTTTGGTGAATAACACAAAGGAATTAGTTAAAGAAGCAAAAGAAAAAAATGATCAAATAAATTTCCGGATAATGGAAATATTTTTACAAGTATAATAAACAAGTCGGGTATAAAATGAAAAAGAGTACTAATCATATAATCATAGTATCGTTGTTGGTTTTGTTTTCCTCGACATTTTTTGCTCAAAGAAAATTCGAAGAATTAAAAAAATTTGACATACCCGAAGCAAGACAGGGGGTAGCCGTAGATGAAAATTATTTTTATGCCGTTGATACCAGAGGTATTGCAAAGTACGATAAGTCGACAGGCGAACTTGTAAAGAAATGGGAAGGCGAAAAAGAATGCCCGATCAAACACCTGGACAGCGGGGTAATTTTTGACGGAAAACTTTATACCGCTCATAGTAACTATCCCGAATTCCCGATGACAAGCTCTATAGAAATTTGGGACACTGAAACACTTGAACATATTGGAACACATAGTTTTGGAATTGAATGGGGTTCGTGTACTTGGGTAGATAGAAACGATGGTTATTGGTGGGCGGCTTTCGCTCATTATAACAAATGGTCCGATTCAACCGGAACAGATGTAAGATGGACAACAGTAATAAAATTTGATGATGAATGGAGAAAACTGGAAGCATGGGTTTTCCCTAAAGAGGTTTTGAAAAATTTTGAAAACATGAGTAACTCCGGCGGTTCATGGGGAGTTGATGGACTGTTGTACTGTACCGGTCACGACAGAGGGGAAGTTTATGTTATGCGGATGCCGAAACAGGGATCAATACTCGAACTGGTAGAAACCGTTCCCGTTAATTGTACGGGGCAAGGTATAGCATGGGATAGAAGTGAATCTGCAACACTTTATACAATTCGTAAAGCCGAAAGGCAGATCATTTGTTCAAAAATGAAAATGTAGAGCAATAGGATTTTTATTTAATTATAACATAATTAAAATTGTGAATAGGTCTTACTTAAATTGCATGGGAGGTAGCGCTGTGATAATCCTCGTTCATAGGATAATCAGTCATTGATATGGCTCCAATGCATAAGACAAACCAATTCTATTTTTCATAATAAAAATTATTATTTGCCAGTCCGGCAGGAATTCTATAACTTAGCCTCTCTAAGATTATTAAAGTTTCTGCAAAATAAAAAGTCTGACATTTCGAACCCGTCTTTTGGGTGAGAAATCTTTCAATTAGAGTACGATTTCAAAGATTTCATTGGGTTATGTTTACAATTTACCTGACATTAA
Source organism: Ignavibacteria bacterium (assembly GCA_050117315.1). GTDB lineage: Bacteria > Bacteroidota > Ignavibacteria > Ignavibacteriales > Melioribacteraceae > JANQIV01. The sequence goes on along the minus strand of JASFMY010000172.1, from coordinate 9,167 downwards.
TTCGAATTAAAATCCGGGCATATAATTCTCTGGCGGGATTTAGAAATAACCGTAATATATCAAAACTTATTGGAGTTATATATGCGGAAAAATTATATCTCACTTTTGATGTTTTTTCTTTTTTTCATTGGCGGTAAAAAATTAGCACAACCTTACCACGCAATTGTGTCGGCTGAATATTCGAACCCATCTTTATCGAAGATCGATGGAATTCCGGCATTTGCCAATATTGCCGGAGCTTTGGCTGCTGTACCTGATAACAATTCGGAACCGTTCATTATTTTTATACGCAACGGGCGTTATTATGAAAAATTGAATGTTGACAAACCACATGTTCACTTTCTCGGTGAAAACAAGGAAAGAACAATTATAACTTTTGATGCTGCCGGAGGGACCCTTGATCCTAATGAAAAAAAATACGGTACCCGCGGCTGTTCAACGCTTCGAATTACTGCTCCGGGATTTGTGGCTGAAAACTTGACCGTTGAGAACGGTTTTGATTATCCGGCAAATGAAGCTAAAACAAGAGATGATCCCACCAGAGTAGACAGTCCCCAGGCTGTTGCCATAATGACGGACGGTAATAACGATAAAGCTGTTTTCCGTAATTGTCAATTCAACGGTTATCAGGATACGGCTTTTTTAAACGCCGGGCGTAACTATTTTTATATGTGTAAAATTTTGGGTCATGTTGATTTTATTTTTGGAGCAGGGCAGGTTGTTTTTGACAAGTGTGAGATAGTTTCGCGTACCAGGAAAGATAAAAACCCGGCAGGTTATATTACTGCCCCAAGTACATCAATTAAGTATCCGTATGGGTTTCTATTTATTAATTGCCGGTTTGAAAAAGAAACAGAGGAACTGCCTAAAGGTTCGGTACGCCTTGGGCGGCCGTGGCATCCCGGGAATGATCAGCATGCATCGGGGAGTGCTGTTTTTATGAATTGTTACATGGATGACCACATTGGTCCCGAAGGTTATGCGCCGATATCTTCCCGTGATTCAACTGGAACAAGGATATGGTATGAAATTAAACCCGATTCCCGTTTTTTTGAATACGGCAATTACGGACCCGGTGCGCTCAAAAGTGAAAAGAGACCTATCTTGGATGAAAAATCTGCAAACTGGTATAGTGCCGCAAAAGTATTAAACGGGTGGATTCCCTAAGTATAATCAAAACATTATGCCGGTTATTGTTGGAATCTTATGTCGGGCAAAAAACAAAAAATAATATACGGGATATACCGTCTAAAGTTTCCCGCCAAATAAATAACATCAGCATTTGCAGGGTCTTTGGTTATCCTTCTTAGAATTAGCAGAATTGAGTTAATCGTTATAATTACAAGGTTTCGTCCTCTTTTATATACTTGTTGCAAATAGGTTTTGGGATTTAGTTTTTATTTAGAACTCACCTAAATCCTCCCCGCCTCCCAAAGTCTCGTACGGCGGGCAGGTCTTAAAAAGAGAGGACTTTATTGCAAAATCCCAAAACCAATTTGGCTTGTGTATAAAAAGACGTGGAGTGATCAAGTCATTTGTAGTGTTATCTTACTATGTAATGAAGCATAATCGCATTACGGAACGGGTATGGCTTCTCAATAAGATCTCATTGTTGATTCATAAGCATGGAGGGCATATTGCGGGTGGACTCTCAGGCGGTTCGTTCTTAGTTCCGGTTCCTGTGTTTGGCACAATTGCAAGTACTTTTTCCGTATCCGGTCAAACTTGCACTCTTCATATTACCCACCGTTCTTTCTTTCTCCCATGCGGCACAATTGAATCGTTCATTAAGTCGCATATCCCCAACCGTAGAAGGTACTGATATAACTGAAATTTGACAAGCAACGGACTAACAATAGCGCAATATTAGACTACCTAAAGGTACATAGCCTAATATGTAACTTTGGGTAGTCGGTTAAGTATAGCTTTATTTAATCCGCCTTCTCGCCTGCCTTGGCGGTGCCAAGGGCATCCCTATGTTCGGGGCAGACAGGTTCCGCCGCCGTAGCGAATACGAAGGCGGATTAAATGCTTTTAAATTTGTCATCCTAGAATTACACTTATGAAATATCCGGGATCTATTCCTGAACGGCCGCATTTCAATTGACGGGAGCTACCGTATTGAAAACGGAGAATCCCAATCATTGAATTAACTTATAGTACATAATTTCACTCTCATCAATAAAAATTCAACGTTAATAATAAATTCCAATATTTATTCTATAAAATCTTCACAATTTAATTTGCTCTAAAAAATAAATTACCATATAGCAATTACATTCAAGTTTGGTGGTGATATTTTATTAATTTATATTACTAAAATATCTTTCTTCCTTTATAGTTATACCTAACTTTAACCAACACGAGGAATGAAATGAGCAGTATTAATGATAATGTCGGGATTGAATTTATACCGCAAGGAAATAAGATCATAGCAGGTACCGATGTTGCAAAAATTGAAAAAATTATTCGTGACCATCTGTTTTCTCATAGTAAAGAAGCTTATTCCAAAGCAAAAGTAAAAGCCGTATTCAGTAATCAATCCGTTGTTTCTGTAATCGTATATTTATCATACAAATACACCTATACGTTTGAGACTGTTAAAATTGAGTTGGACAATTTTACAGTCCGTTCTATTACTCGTAATTACGTAGAATAAACTCACATCACCTCCTGCATCTTGAGGGATTGCTATACTTTATCGTTTGAAGCATCAATAATTCATATTAAAAAATATGATTCAATCTGATTAATAATTCTATGTATTCAAATATGCATAGACTAAAAACAAACAATAAACAGGAGGATTTATGAGTACCCAACACCACAATGAAAATGTTGATATTAGAGTTTTATCCCATCCCGAAAGGACTTATGGAGCAGCAGATGTTCAAGCAGTTGAAAAAGTAGTGAAACACCATTTATTATTAACACAAAAGTATCCGATGTCTCATGTTATTGTTAAAGTAAACCACAAAAGGGACGGCTCGCCGGAATCGGTTATTGCACATTTAGCACACGCATATACTTACACTTATGAGACTGCTAAAATTGAGGTAGACGGCAAATACCAGATGAAATCACTTCAAATTTCTCATGACGAAGCCGAGGAAGAAACTTATGAAAATGAAAAATACGGGGCAGTCAATGTTGATATGGTTTTTGCTACACCTGTTCCCGAAATTCCAACAGCGATGGCGGCAGTAAACTTTGCTTATAATGTTGCAATTGCGAATGGATATAGTGCAATGAGATTAATTGGTGCCCAAGCGAATATTGAAAACTATAAAAGATATTTAGCCGGAAATCTAAAAGCTTTTGGCAGCGTCGGACACGGTAGTACTACAGGTATTTTATTATCCGACGGTTCTTTAACCTACAAATGGTTTGAAAGTTTAGCCGGAACAGCCTTAAATCCTGAAGTAATCTATTTTAATTCATGTGATGTATTTAATCCTCCTTTAGAGCCGTCAATTATGCAAGCAGGCGCAAGAACTTTCATTGGCGGCAGAATTCCTTTACTTATCGGCTCTTCGGAAGAAGTATTTAAATGCTTTTGGAAAAATATATTACCCAATATCCAGCCAATGGGTACTGCTCTTAGACAATGCGAAGCAATGCACTATCCTGTTCCGAATGCTCACGGTATTGCCGGCGACCAAGGTAATTTTAGCTAGTGTTATGTCAACAATAAAGAATCATAGACTCCAAGATTGTCGGTTCGAAGGAAAGTTTTTTGTGAGTGTTCATAGGACTCCTCCGGAGAGAAATCTTTGTCAGTACGGTATTTAGATTTCTCACTCCCGATAAATCGGGGATTTGAAATGACAACTCAAATGTGACACATCACTAGTCATAAGCAGATAGAAAAATTGGTTTATATTAATTGTCATCCCGGAATTCCGCTTAAAAGGAATTCCGGGATATAATTTTAAGCAACTACAAAAAAAATTTGCATACAGTCAGCGAAAAGGGTTATGCAGAAAAAGCCGGGTTATTAAATTATTTTCCAATCAGCCGTCAAACAGTGACGCCGACCTTGGGAGTCGTGACAATAAAAACCGGTGGCCCGCGATAGATTCTATCTGAATCAACTGTCTTAAAAATTTATTTAGTTGATTTAATTATAGATTAGAAATAAATTTTGACATTTCTTCAAACTCCAAAACAAAAAGGAGGTAAAATTGGCTGATCAGAATTTCAAACCTTATGTTCCACCTGAAACCAACATGAAAGAATTAACATTTAAATCACTTTCGTTGGGTGTTATACTTGCAATGATTTTAGGCTCTGCAAATGCTTATCTCGGACTCAAAGCCGGGATGACCGTTGCAGCGACATTTCCCGCCGCGGTAATTGCAATGGCGGTTTTAAGAATTTTTAAAGGAAATATTTTAGAAGAAAATATTGCGAGAACCACTGCTTCAGTCGGCGAAGCATTAGCAGCGGGCGCAATTTTCACAATTCCCGCATTTGTAATGAGCGGAGTATGGGACGATTTCGATTATGTTGAAAGCACTTTACTTATGCTTGTCGGGGGTGTGCTTGGAGTTTTACTAATTACGATTTTAAGAAGAACACTGGTCGATGATAAAACTCTGCCTTTCCCCGAAAGCCAGGCATGCACAGAAATTGTAAAAGCCGGGCAGGGCGGTAAGACCGGAGCAAAGTATGTATTTATGACTCTCGGTTTGGGTGCATTAATTGAAATTTTTAAGAATCCAAATGGTATTACACTTATCAAGGATTCCGTTAAAGGATTCTGGCAGTTCAACGCATCAAAAATTAATATGCTGAACGGGGACGGCGGAATAATGACAACAATAAAACAAAAGGGCGGGATGGTAATGCAAAGTCCTTCCGCATCACCCGCGTTTTTAGGTGTTGGCTACATTATCGGCTATCGTCTTGCAGCAATCACTTTCTCAGGCGGAGTTTTCGGCTGGCTTTTCTTAATGCCCATTGTTCTGTTTTTGATGTACGGTGATCTTTCCGGTTTATCAGCTAACGGCGGATTAGAATGGACAGACATGGCTAAGGCAGCGTACGATGCAACTGTGAAACCAATAGCAGTCGGCGGTATGCTGGTCGGCGCTTTTTATACATTGTTCAAAATGAGAAATAATCTTATACAGGGAATCGGAAAGGGATTTAAAGATATTAAAGCAGCTTCCGATCAAAATGCGGAAAAAGTTTCACGGACAGACAAAGACGTACCGTTCAAAATGGTGTTAATTGCAGTTGGTGTTATTATTCTTTTTATGATCGGATTATACGACATGTTCACTGCAAATCTCGGGACTTCCGTTTTGGCGGCAATAGTAATGGGAATAGCAGCTTTTGTTTTTGCCGCGGTTGCCGGATATTTGGTTGGTATAATCGGTAGTTCATCAAACCCAATTTCCGGATTAACCCTTTCCACACTCTTAATTGCTGCAATACTTATGGTACTCGTAGGTATGGAAGGAGATAAAGGAGTGATTGCCGCACTAGCGGTTGCATCCGTAGTTTGCGTAGTTGCAGGTGTTGCAGGGGATATGATGCAGGATTTGAAAGTCGGGAAATTACTCGGCGGAACTCCCTGGAAGATGGAAGCCGGTGAAATGGTTGGAGTTGTGTTTGCATCATTAATCATGATTCTTCCGATTATGCTGTTGCACCAGGCAAACGGAATCGGCAGTGAAGCTTTACCGGCACCGCAAGCAGGTTTGATGGCAATGATAAGTAAAGGAATTATCGGCGGGGAAATGGCCTGGCCGTTAGTTATAGCCGGGATGATGTTTGCAGTAGCTTTAATATTGCTAGGGGCTCCTTCGCCAATGTTGATAGCAGTTGGAATGTATCTTCCTTTCCAGACAACTTTCGCTATCTTTGTTGGCGGCTTGATTAAATTAGCAGTTGATAAAATCAGTGAGAAAAAAGCTGAGAATGACTCGGATAAAGAAGTTGTTCATAATACAGGGCTGTTGTTAGCCTCGGGACTTGTGGCAGGTGAAGCATTGGTCGGAATTATTTTAGCGGCTTTTGTTGGAGCAGGTATAAATTTAAAATCCGTATTCGGACTCGGGGATTTTGACGGGTATTGGCCGTTGGGGATTATAGTATTTTTAGTTTTAGCTTATGTATTAATAAAAATTCCTTATCAAGAATTACTAAACTTGAAAAGCAAGAAAGCTTAAAAAAACTTTTCACAGGAGGAGTAATTAACATAAAATACAGGTGAGTGCTTAACGTGCTCATCTGTATTTAGATTAAACATCTCTCCACTTATACATTCAAGAACTTTATTCAAAACACCTTATTGATTACAAAAAAAATATTTGCATTTGCATACAATCTGCGGGAAGCATTATGCGAAAAAGTTCAGATTCTAAAATTAATTTTACAGTGATTTGCAGAATTGTGACAGTAACCCCAGCGGTTTTTAAAACCTCGAAGGTTATTAATAATGGAAGATCAATGGTATGAACCACGCCTTCTAGAGTGTATTGCGTAACTATAAAAATGACATTGCGAACCCGATTTTTGGGGTGATAGCACCTAATTTAGTTATGCAACACCCTATATAGTCTTACCGCGACATTTATTGTAGCCATTTTTACCTCCTAATTTATTTTATAATTTTATTTGGGAGAATGAAAGAATTAACTTCAATTAATACGAAATATCGATTTAAAATATGCTAATTATTGGCACTTCGTAAGTATGATTATTAAATATACTAGTGTTATGTCAACAATGAAGTGCCGTGTCATTCCCGAATGCTTTTATCGGGAATCCACTTTTATAGATTAGATTCCCGCTTAATACGTGCGGGAATGACAATACAGAATTGACATAACACTAGGTTGTGATAATAAAAATCTAGGAGGCTTTAAAATATCTCATTTGCAAAAAAAATATTTGCTTTTGCATACACAATAAATTAATTTAAAGTAATTCTAAATTTTGAAGTTATGATTTTTGTGATGAGCTCTGCTCACCTAATTAGACTAAATAATAAACTAAGTAAATAATTAACTTATTATGTTCATTTTTTTTATTAACAAAATGAGGGTGGAGTTATGCTAAAAAATATCATAACAATTTTGTTTTTTGTTCTAATATTTAATTCAAAAGCTGCTGCGCAAACTGAAAGCGTGGAAATATCTGCAAAGCTTCTATTAAAGATTGTAAGGCAGGCTGAAACACATGTAATGTTTAATATGAAAGGCGGTAGGCTCTACGTACTTGACCAGGATAGAAACGCTTTATTACCAAAAAATTATAAAGCACCGGATGACGAGGTTTACTACGTGTATTCTGTAGATGATGTTTTAAACTATATAAAACTAACAATGACAAAAAAAATAAGATTTGTTAAAAATTCTAGCGGAGTAATAATGGGCGATGATACTGCAAAGTCATTAGTTATGCCACCTCATTGTCCGCCTCAGTGCTTTTAATATTCTGGATAATATATGGATGATGATTTAAGAATACTTCTTTATTTATCTGCTGCAATTTGGCTGCTGCCAATAATAAAACAAAAGAATACAAAATTCGCACTATTTTTTTTGTTTATAGGAATTGACGATGTTTTAGCTATTGCTTTTTATTTCTTAATTTATCCAAATACTTACTTAGTCATAATTACGGCTAATTATTTAGCATTTCTTACTTTCTTCAGAAAGGAGCACTTTAAAAAAGGGTGGTACTTTTTTCTTGTGATCTATCTCTTGATGGCTATAGGCTGGTTTGTAACCGATGATTGGAGATATCATGCAGTTATGCAGGGTTTAACATTCGTTTACCTTTTATTTGGTTTAGGATATGAATTCATCCTGGAATTAGTTGAAAGAAGGTTTAGTTTTTCAATCTTAATTCTCATATCGTATGCATTCACTTTTATCTTTACTGCCGTAGTAGCAACAACGATCGAATATAAATATGCCACTATCCACTTATACTTCGCCACTTTTGTTGAAATAATTTACGGATTTTTCTTTACAACATTTAGGATTGATGATGAACGACTTATTGGTAAGCTATAATACGCCTGTATTTTGGGCTTTCGTAGCTACAGTAGCATTTGTGATATTTATTTTATTTTTCTTTAAGCTGTTTTTATTTCCGCTTGCCAAAAATTTCTTAAAGCTGAAAGAAGAGATTACACATCAAAAACTGGAAAACGAAATGATCGCCCAGAGAATACGCACCGCAACAGTTCTGGAAGCAATTGAAAACGAAAAAGAAAGAATATCAAAAAACCTGCACGACTTGCTTTTGCCTGTTCTTTACACGGTTAAATTTGCAATTGAACAGGCAAAAGAGAAAAAAAATATAAACCATCAATCGTTTGATAACTCCGTTGAGCATCTTGTAGAAGCAAGCGACAACCTGAAAAACATAATATACGAACTCTCACCCGGCGAACTTGACGTTGTTGACCTTGAGCTTGCAATAAGCAAACTGATTAACAACTTTGCAAAACTTCACAACTTAAAAATAGAAGTGGAAGACTACTTTATTCCTGCCGACATGGAAAAGAAAGCTGCACTTGTTGTGTACAGGTCCTTAAAAGAACTGCTTACCAATGTTGAAAAACACGCTGAAACAAAAAACGTACGGGTAAATATAATTGACGATGATGAAGGGATGCTGAATATAACCGTAAAAGACGACGGTGTTGGATTTGATTACGGCAAATATACAACGGGCAAAGCCAGGCTTGGCTACGGGCTAAGCAACATAATAGAAAAAGTAAATTACCTAAAAGGCAGATACAAAATAAACACAGCCCCGGGCAAAGGAACCGAAGTTACAGTATCTATTCCTTTTTAAAAATTAACTCCCGGCAGAACTTATATTGTACCAACTTAGCATCCTATCTTACTCTGAGTTAGCAAGCTATCCTACTCCAACATAGCTGCTATCTCACTCCGGTCTAGCGTTATGTCCCATAAATAAATAGGCATTAAATAAATAATTTTGTATATCTGGTATCAACAAAAAAGGAGATACCAATGCAGTTAAGTCAAAGAGAAAAGCAAGAATTAGATAAACTGATAAGGGGAAGAAACACAAAACAAAAAATCGTAACACGAGCTAAAATAATTATAATGATAGCCGAAGGAAAAAAGAAGACCTCTATCTCAAAAGAACTAAACATTAATAGGAATACCGTT
>JASFMY010000171.1:0-10900 GCA_050117315.1 Ignavibacteria bacterium | reverse complement strand
CCGGTTCTTTTGCCTTTTTACTTTTATCTTTTATCTTTTATCTTGTTATAGACCTACTTTACCAGCACACCTTCATGAAAATATGTTTCGGAGGACAGCTCCCCCTACACAAGAGATGCTCCGGCCAGCCTCCTCACTATGTTCGTTGAGAAATGACAAAACGTTTAGATATCTAATTTTGCAGAAACTCTATTATCACATCCAGCCATCTTATCATTCCATTTAACAACCTAATTGTGTCATCTAGTCACTCGATTATGCCATCTAGTCATTTGATTATTCCATTTAACCATCTTATCATTCCATTTAACAACTTAATTGTGCCGTCTAGTCACTCGATTATGCCATCTAGTCATTTGATTATTTCATTTAACCATCTTATCATTCCATTTAACGACTTAATTGTGTCATCTAGTCACTCGACTATGCCATCCGGTCATTTGATTATTTTATTTAATCATCTTGTCATTCCATTTATTGACTGCTTATGTACCTATAAAATCAATACAGTACAGAATTAACGGTTTACAACATGCGGCTGTTAATATAAGTATAAAACGGATTTGGGATTAAACAAAATTAGAATTCAATAAATCCTCAAACATTTTTTTCATCGATAGTTTTTTTTATACTATCTGTTTTTTCATATAATATTTTTACCTTCTCTTTATTTTCTGTTTTTGAGTATAAGTCAGCCAAACTTTAGTGACCGGAAGGACTTGCCGGGTAATTTTTGATATTAATTTTAAAAAATTTTACAGCGCTATCAGTCTCACCAATATCCAAACAATAGTTGCCAATCCAGTCTATCAAGGGTTCGACGGGGCGGGGATAAAATACTGACTGTTGTGCGAATATAATGCAATTGCATAAAATTATAATCGCCGTTAATAGAAAAGAAGTTTTATTGGTCACAGAAAGAGTAAAAACTAAGCACTTCAGTGCAAGTCGTTTAAGCTTCTAAAAATGATTAACATAGGAGATGAAATATCAGCGAAGCAGTGTAGATAGAGTATAAAGATTAACAGCCCATATAGTATGGTCAACCAAGTATAGATATTCGGTACTTGAAGGAGATATAAAAATACGTTGTCGAACAATAATAAAACAAATATGCGAATCTGAAGATGTAGTAATACTCAAAGGAGTCATCTGGAAAGATCATGTTGATATTCATCTAAATTATCTTTTTTATCTTAGATACAAAAAAGATGACTTTGTATTAAATAATTATTATTTTCTCATCGGTTGTTAGTTTGTTCTCATAATCAAAAAAACTACGACATCGTAATATTTTAACTGTTTGCAAAATGTTGAATAAAATAAAGATTATGGTATCTTAATTTTGGCATAATTATTTATTAACTTTTTAAAGATTTATTGGCTTTAAAAATTGCATAAAATATACATTATAAATATAATTCTCATACTCGTAGTTATTAACTTTTTCTAAGGAAAAAGGCTGCATAACTGTATGCAGCCTTTTTTATTTTAAATAATAAGGAGTAACCCATGGCAAAAGTTAAAGGCGAAATTGTCATTGATATAGAAAAGTGTAAAGGCTGTGAACTTTGTATTGAAGCTTGTCCTCAGGATGCTCTTGAAAAATCAAGAAGAGTAAACAATAAAGGTTATTTATATATTGTAAAAGTTAAAGACGAATGCACAGGCTGTACAAACTGTGCGTTGGTTTGTCCTGAAGGCGGAATAACGGTTTACAGAAAAATTGAAGGCAAAAAAACACAAGTTGCCAAGTTAAGTAATATTCAAGAAGACACAGAAATAAAGGTGGGCTAATGAAAGAATTAAAATTAATGAAAGGTAATGAAGCATTAGCCGAAGCTGCAATAAGAGCGGGTGCCGATGCTTATTTTGGATACCCTATTACACCTCAATCGGAGGTTTTAGAATATTTAAGCAGGGAAGCAGAAAAAAGAACCGGTATGGTTATTTTGCAAGCTGAAAGTGAGATAGCGTCAATAAATATGGTTTACGGTGCTGCAGGAACCGGGAAAAAGGTTATGACATCCTCCTCTTCACCGGGAATTAGTTTAATGCAGGAAGGGATTTCATACATTGCGTGTGCTGAAGTTCCTTGTTTATTAGTTAATGTTAATAGAGGCGGCCCGGGTTTGGGGACTATTCAACCCGGGCAGGGTGATTATTTCCAGTCGGTTAAAGGAGGCGGTCACGGCGATTATAAGCTAATTGTCCTTGCCCCTTCTACTGTACAGGAAATGGCTGATTTTGTTAAGAACGGTTTTGAATTAGCGTTTAAATACAGAATTCCCGTTATGATTTTAACCGACGGCGCACTCGGGCAGATGATGGAAAAAGTTGAACTCCCGCCGCAGGAAGAAAGGAAATTTGGAGACCTGGGTTGGAACACTATAGGAAAACAAAAAGATGGAGAAAAGAGAGTTATTACATCCCTTCATTTAAAATCAGAGCAGATGGAAGAAATGAATATCCGTCTTCAAAAGAAATACAGGGAAATTGAAAAGAATGAGATACGGTATGAATTAATTGATTGTGAAGATGCCGATTATATAATTACTGCTTACGGCCTGGTTGCAAGAATATGCACCAAAGCTGCACAACTGGCAAGAGAAAAAGGAATGAAAGTCGGCATTATAAGGCCTATTACGTTATTCCCGTTCCCGTCTCAAATCATTTCGGAATATGCGGATAAAGTGCAGGGAATTTTAGATGTTGAAATGAATGCAGGACAAATGGTTGAAGATGTTAGGCTGGCTGTTAACGGTAAAGTTCCGGTTGAATTCTACGGTAGAATGGGTGGGGTTGTCCCTGGCCCTGAAGAAGTTCTTAAAGCATTAGAAGAAAAAAATGTAGGAGTTACCGTATGAGTATGAACGAAAAAACATTGCTGGAAGACGATCACTTTCAGCAAATAATAGATCAAGAAAATATTTGCACAAAAGAAAACATTGTGTATGAAAAACCTGAAACACTACTAGATGTTTCTATGCATTATTGTCCCGGCTGCGGACACGGAGTAGTTCACAGAATTTTGGCTGAAGTAATAGATGAAATGGAGATTCAAAACGACGTAATCGGTGTTGCTCCTGTGGGATGTTCCGTGCTGGCTTATAATTATCTTGATATAGATATGTCCGAAGCTGCGCACGGCAGGGCTTCAGCAGTTGCTACAGGTATCAAAAGAGTGCTCCCTGAAAAGTACGTTTTCTCATATCAAGGTGACGGCGACTTGGCAGCAATCGGAACAGGCGAGACAATTCATACCTGCAACCGTGGTGAAAATATTTTAATCATTTTTATCAACAACGGTATTTACGGGATGACCGGCGGGCAAATGGCTCCAACTACTTTGGAAGGAATGAAATCAACTACATCTCCTTACGGAAGGGACGTGGCATCAATGGGTAACCCGTTAAAGATTACGGAATTGGTTGCAGCACTGCCCGGAACATACTATGTAACTAGACAGTCGGTACACAAACCGGGGAATGTTAGAAAAGCTAAAAAAGCAATCCGGAATGGATTTGAATACCAGAAATTGAACAAAGGACTTTGCTTCATTGAGATTGTTTCAAACTGTCCTTCAAACTGGAAAATGACGCCTGTTCAAGCCAATAAATGGCTTGATGAAAATATGCTTCCTTTCTACCCGTTAGGAGATCTTAAAGTGCCCGGTAAAAATGGGGAGGTAAAATAACATGACTGAAGAAATAATAATTGCAGGATTCGGCGGACAAGGTGTTCTTTCAATGGGGATGATACTCTGTTACTCCGGTGTAGTTGAAAATAAAGAAGTAAGCTGGATGCCTTCTTACGGTCCGGAAATGAGAGGAGGCACTGCAAACTGCATAGCGATTATAAGCGATACAAAAATAAGCTCACCAATCATTTCAAAATTTGATACTGTTATTGCATTGAACCAGCCCTCGGTTGATAAGTTTGAAAAAGCTGTTAAACCCGGCGGATTAATGTTGATTGACAGCACAAATATCAACAATCCTCCTACCAGGACAGATATTGAAATAATAGGGATTGAAGCAAGCAACGAAGCAGCAAAAATGGAAAACACCAAGGTAATGAACATGATTATGCTTGGTGCTTTCTTGCAAAAGAAACCTATTATTACAATCCCGAATATTATGGAAGGCTTAAAGAAGGTACTTCCCGAAAGATATCACCACTTATTACCGCTCAACGAAAAAGCTTTGAGAAAAGGAATGGAGTTGGTAGAGACTACTTCAGTGGATGCGTAAAACAAATTATATAAAAATATAAACCCGGTTCAACTATCAGCCGGGTTTTTTATTTTAAACGATCATAAAAGAGGATAGTTATGTTTTATAGAATACTATTCTTTCTATTTGTTTCTCTGGTTCAATCGTTTAGTCAATCTTCGATCAGGATTATGACTTATAATTTGCTAAACTATGGTCCCGAAGGATCTGCTTCCCGTGAACCGAGATTTAAAAGAATAATCGAAGAAATTAATCCCGACATTTTAGTTGTTCAGGAAATTGATACTCAAGCCGGAGTAGATAGGTTTTTTAGCAACTGTTTGAATAATACTTATTCAAAGGCCGACTTTTATGATACATTTTCGAACTTAGAAAATGCGATGTTTTATAAACACGATAAAATAGATTTTTACTATAACGAACGGATAGAATCAGATCCGAGAGTAATAAATAAATTTGTTGTGAAAACAAAAGGAAGCGATGATACGTTGTATATTTACGGTGCTCATTTAAAATCTAGGCGGGGTTACGAATCTACAAGGGCTGCACAAATAGATGACCTAAAGAATATATTGAATTCAAGTCCAATAACTTAAATACTGGAATTTACTTTTACAAATTGGAAACAGAAAGAATTCTAGTAGTAAAGAAGATGATTTTGCTCAAGTAATTAATTTATGACTTTTTGCTTTGTAATTGGTCAAATGGAACGAAATAGAGTTCCTTAATGTTGCTAAAAATTATAACAATATCTTGTAGTTTTTTTTCTTGAAGAAATTAAATAGTAAACAAAAAAAAATATTAGACGATAGTAAATCAAAAAGGACATCTCTTCTTATTTAAAGGGTAACAGTTGTTCTTTTTACAGATTTTATTTGTGTTAGGTTTTGATAATATGTGTAAAGGGAATTTAGATGAACGCAAACAAAAGCTACCTATCCAGAAAAAGTGATATTTTCCTTTTTGCTGTAATAATAACTATAATAATTATCATTGCAGGCTATGAGTATTATAAATATGAAGAAAATATCATACTTAGTGAAAAGTATAATGAATTAAAAGGAATTGCTGCTCTTAAAACCAGTAATTTATCTGATTGGTATCAGGACGAAGTACAAGATGCAGAATTTATTTCAGACAATCCGGAGCTATCTGATTTAATAACAAATTGGATTTCGAACAGATCGTCTTCCATTGGTGCTGACATTCTTAACCGTTTTATAGCAATTAGCCATGAACACGGTTACGAAAATATTTTGTTAGCCGGAAAAGATGGTGAATTGTTATATTCTCTTAATTCAAAAGTTACCTCAATTGATTCTGTTGTTAGCAATAGAGTAAAAGATGTTTTGAGCAAAGAAAAAGTTCTTGCTACTGGTCTTTTCAAGTCTAAAATGGATAAGAAAGTAGGAATCTGTTTTATTGCACCTATTAAAGATAAGCAAAACAATATAACTGCTGTTGTCATTTTTGAAATTGATCCGTATGATTTTTTGTATCCCTTCATTCAAAGGTGGCCGACTGTAAGCAAGTCGGCAGAAACTATAATTGTACGAAAACAAGGCAATAAAGTGCTTTTTTTGAATGAATTAAGGCATATAAAAAATACGGCTCTTAAACTGAGTTTTAACCTTTCTCAAAAAAATATACCGGCCGTAATGGCTGTTCTCGGTTCTGAAAATATTTTTGAAGGAATCGATTACAGGGGGGTAGAAGTTCTTTCAGATATTCGTCCGGTTCCAGGTACACCATGGTTTATGATTACAAAAATCGACGAAGATGAGATTTTCTCTGAACTCGATTTTAGAATTGGAGTAGTGATAATTTTCATAGTAATGTTGATTTCGTTGTTAATCTTAACTTTGATTTGGGTCTACAACCGAAGACAAATAAGAATCAGAGGTGAACTATACGTTAAGGAAAAAGAGTTGAGAGAATCTCATGAAGAATTTAAAACAGCTCTATACAGCATTGGTGATGGAGTTATTATAACCGATAAAAGGGGTAATATAAAGCAAATGAATCCAGAAGCAGAGAGATTAACTGGATGGAAAGAGAGAGAAGCAATAGGAAGATCACTTGAAGAAGTTTTTAATATTATTACAGAAACTACCCGCAACAAAGTTGAAAATCCAGTTAAGAGGGTATTACTTGAAGGGGTTGTGGTAGGCCGTGCTAATCATACTCTTCTAATTTCCAAAGGTGGAAAAGAAACTCCAATAGCCGACAGCGGCGCTCCTATTAAAAACGAAAACGGAAAAATTATCGGAGTTGTTCTTGTTTTTCAAGACCAGACCAATGAAAGAAATATAAGGAATGCTTTAATTGAAAGTAAAAAGCGTTTACTTGAAGCACAGCAAATCGCTAATATAGGTAATTGGCACTACGATATTAAAAAAAAGGAATTGTATTGGTCAGACCAGTTATATAAAATTTATGAGAATGATCCTTATGTTTCAGACAACTTATTGGAAGTAATTTTAAACTCAATCCATCCCGATGATAAGAAAAGAGTTGAAGAATATTATAATAATTCACTCGTAAAGCACTCGCCTGCTGTAATTACTCACCGTTTAACAATGAAGGACGGACGAATAAAATTTGTTGAGCAAAGATGGGAAACGTTTTTTGAAAATAATGAAAAGCCGGTTCGTATATTAGGTACAGTGCAAGATATTACCGCCATGAAAGAAGCGGAAATCGAATTATTGACAACCCAGTTCTCAGTTGATTATGCTTCCGTTGCAATCTTCTGGATTACAGAAGATGCTGGTTTTGATTATGTTAATGAATTAGCCTGTACTTCACTTGGTTATACCAGGGATGAATTGCTAAAATTGAAACTCTGGGATATTGATCCTGCGTATTCTATTGAAGCTTGGGGAAAAAGTTGGGAAAGTTATACAAACAGGGAAACTGAGGGAGTACATATAGATACTTTGCATAAACGTAAAGATGGGACGTATTTTCCCGTTGAAGTATCATCCAAACATCTCTTTTTTGAAAACAAAGAATTTCACGTATGTTTTGTAAGAGATATCACTAAAAGAAAAGAAGCAGAGTCGGCTTTAAAAGAAAGCGAAGAAAGATTAAGGCTGGCATTGCAAGCCACTAAGCAGGGTATATACGATTGGGATTTAAGAACTGATGAAGTTAAAGTAAATCCTGATTATGCTTATATGCTTGGTTACGACCCTGATGAATTTACTTTAACAAAGCAAAAATGGATTGATATGCTTTACCAGGAAGATAAAAATAATACTCTTAAAATATTAAGTGATTATCTTGAAGGAAGAATTAAAGAATATTACGTTGAGTTTAGGTTGTTAACTAAAGCAGGTAATTGGAAATGGATACTCTCGATTGGGGAAATAGTAGAAAAAGATGAAAAAGGAAATCCTCTCCGTATGTTGGGAACTCATACTGATATAACCTACCGCAAGAAAATCGAACATGATTTAATTGAAGCTAAAGAAAGAGCCGAAAGTTCTGAGAAATTGAAATCTGAATTTCTGGCTCAGATGTCACATGAAATCAGAAGTCCTATACATATTATACTAAGTTATGTAGATATCATTAAAGAAATGTTGGATGATCATATTCGTGATGAAGATTTAATAGAGAGTTTTGAAAGTATCACGTTGGCCGGCAATAGGATAATCCGCACAATTGATTTAATATTAAATATGTCCGACTTGCAATTAGGGGCGTTTGAATGTAATTATAAAAAGGTAGACTTAAATCATTTGCTTGAAAGTTTGGTAAGAGAATATATCCGTCCTGCCAATAATAAAAATGTAAAAATAAATTTTGCTAATCAAGCGGATAGTAATATTATAGTAACCGATGAGTATGCATTGGGACAAATATTTGCGAACCTGATAGATAATGCGGTTAAATACACTCATAGCGGAGAAATAAATGTGGAGCTCAGTAATAATGGGTCCGATAAATTTATTGTAAGGGTTTCCGACACCGGAATAGGTATATCTCCGGAATATATACCTGTGCTCTTTGCTCCTTTTTCGCAGGAAGAACAGGGATACACCCGTAAATTTGATGGAAACGGGTTAGGCTTATCGCTGGTCAAAAACTATAGTGATTTATTAGGTGCCGAAATTGATGTTGAAAGTAAAAAAAATGAGGGAACTACGTTTACTGTTACTTTGGTAAACAATATATCCCATCAGAAAATGTCTTCAAGAAGTTTAACTTCCTAAATCTTTCATTTGTATATAATTCGGCTAATAACTAAATTTGTAATTTAATTTAAATCAAAGTCGGGAGAAAAATGTCGAGTAACGAAGGAACCATTGTACAGGTAATAGGACCTGTGATTGACGTTGATTTTGAAGATGGTAATTTACCAAGTATTTTCAATGCATTGCATATTTCAAGAACAAATTTAGACGGTAATGAAGAAGTTTTAGTGTGCGAAGTTCAACAGCACCTGGGCGAAAACAGAGTACGTTCAGTTGCCATGGATTCAACTGACGGTTTAGTGCGCGGAATGAAAGTAATTGATACGGGAGAGCCGATTTCCGTCCCTGTTGGTCAGAACACTCTGGGAAGATTAATTAATGTAATAGGCGAAGGAATTGACGGAATTGGTGAAATAAAATCCGAAAAAAAATATAACATTCACAGACATGCACCTAAGTTTAAAGATCTTTCAACTTCTCAAGAAATGTTTGAAACCGGTATTAAAGTTATTGACTTGCTTGAGCCGTATTCTAAAGGTGGAAAGACAGGCTTGTTCGGTGGTGCGGGTGTTGGTAAAACTGTAATTATCCAGGAATTAATTCATAACATAGCCAAAGAGCACGGCGGTTATTCTGTTTTTGCAGGAGTTGGTGAACGTACAAGAGAAGGAAACGACCTCTGGCTTGAAATGAAAGAATCCGGTGTGCTTGACAAAACCGCTCTTGTTTTCGGACAGATGAATGAACCTCCCGGTGCAAGATTAAGGGTTGGGCTAACCGGGCTTACTATGGCAGAATATTTCCGCGATGAAGAAAATAGAGATGTGCTTTTATTTATCGATAATATTTTCCGTTTCACGCAGGCAGGTTCAGAAGTAAGTGCGCTGTTGGGACGTATGCCTTCTGCAGTTGGTTATCAGCCGAACCTTGCTTCAGAAATGGGTGAGCTTCAGGAAAGAATTACCTCAACTGCAAACGGTTCTATTACGTCTGTGCAGGCAATTTACGTTCCTGCGGATGACTTAACAGATCCTGCTCCGGCTACAACTTTCTCTCACCTTGACGCTACAACTGTTTTGTCACGTCAGATTTCGGAGCTTGGTATTTATCCTGCTGTTGATCCTCTTGATTCAACTTCAAGAATTCTTGAACCTGGCGTTGTCGGTGAAGAACATTATTATGTAGCAAAAACAGTTAAAGAAATCCTTCAGCAATACAAAGATTTACAGGACATTATAAATATTCTCGGTATGGATGAACTGTCGGAAGAAGATAAATTAGTGGTAAAGAGAGCAAGAAGGATACAAAGATTTTTAAGCCAGCCGTTTCATGTTGCCGAACAATTTACCGGATTCCCTGGTACTTATGTTAAGCTGGAAGATACGGTAAGAAGTTTCAAAGAAATAATTGACGGTAAACATGATAATCTTCCAGAGCAGGCCTTTTTGTTCGTTGGTACAATTGAAGAAGCAGTAGAAAAAGCTAAGCAGATGGCATAAGAAAATGAAAGAAATTAAAATAGAAATATTTACTCCTGCAAAAGCAGCTTATGATGGTAACGCTAAATCGATTTCAATTCCAGGTACTGTGGGAAATTTCCAGGTACTTTATAATCATGCGCCCCTTTTAAGTTCATTTGATACAGGAATAATAAAAATTGTAGAAGACGAAAATGTTGTGAAAGAATATTCCACGGGCGGCGGCACGGTTGAGATACTTGATAATAAAGTACTAGTATTGGCTGAAAGTTTTGAAAGTCCTCAAGAAATTGATAAGAATAGAGCAGAAGCAGCACTTGATAGAGCGAAGGAAAGGTTATCCATTGAAGGTCAGAAAAAGGAAAGTGTAGATTTGATTAGAGCAGAAGTAGCTTTGAAAAGGGCAATAAACAGGCTTAAACTGAAAAAAAAATATAGTTAGAACATCTCCTTTTAACAATTTAATTAGTAGAAGCTTCTTTTTATATAGAAATTCTTTTCATATTTATGATCTTAATTCCTTAGATTTAGAAGAATATTCTATTAATTGAATTGAACATAACAATCAATGAAATATCATTTTTCCTAGGTGTTACGGGATTCTTAAACGGAATTTTCGTAGCAACATCCCTTTTTGTTAAAAAAAGAGATTCACTGCCCAACAGTTTTTTTTACTTCTTTTAATTGCCTTAACAATAAAAATAAGCTATGCTTTTATAGAACCGTTCATAAACGATTTTAATTATTACATAGTGCCTGGACGTAAAACGATAAGTGGAGGGAATAAAATAAGTTAAGGAGAAAAAGCAAGCTGAAAAAGAGAGAGAAAAAGATTAAATTCGCATAAAAAGGCAAAAACCTCATCAAGATTCGCCGAAAAAAGCCAAGGAGAACGCCCCATGCGCAAAAGATTCGAGATACAATTGGAATTAGGAGCAACACCAATAGAGGAAATAAAAATACCAACAAAAAGCAGAGACGAACT
>JASFMY010000170.1:0-10997 GCA_050117315.1 Ignavibacteria bacterium | reverse complement strand
GCGACATGAAGTCACGTAAGTGGCTGTTATCATCGTCTTTAAGATAGATAACCGGGTGTTTTGCCACCTGTACTTTGACGGGACATGCATCAGCAGAAATGCTTTTGTGTGAAGCTCCCGCGAAAACAATACTTTAGTCTGCTAGTATCAAAGCGGACGAGTACTAAAGTTCAGTAGTATGGTTAACGTAAGTGAACTGTTGTAAGCGTCGTAAGGCTTAATGAGCCAAAGATACTGATAGGCTTAAACCAAAAGGTGATGTGGAATGGTATTGATGTTAACGGCGCATCAATCGCAAACGATAATTCCACCGGCGTATAGACAGAACCTAAACTACTTTGGCACTTACGTGGAACATGGAAACCCCGTATTTCTCTCTGCTTTGGCAGAGAAAGTTTATCGTAAGGTAAACCGATAGATGTGCGGGATTGAGAGGTCGAAAGAAGCCAATGACATTCTGTAATGGAGTCTATAGGGATTGAAACTTCGAAAGAAGGCAGACGTTCGACTGGTGCTTTATTGCAAGATAATTTGTGGCGTAAGCCATCCCTAAGGGGATAGAACCTTTTAAGTTAGGAAAGCAAATGAATTCCGACAAATCGGAATGTGCGCCAAACACCTTTTTAAGTGAGTGGGATTCCATTAAATGGGATTTCATTCAAAAGAAGGTAAAGAGGCTACAAATGCGTATTGCAAAGGTAATTAATTAACTAATTTAATAATTGTCGGGTCCTTCCCAAATGGGAAAGGCTTGAAAAGTGCTTGAGCCGTATGAGGGAAAACTTTCATGTACGGTTCTTAGGGGGCTTGGAGATGGCGACATCTCCCGGCTACCCGGTATGTGCTGAGAAAAAGATGATGCAAAAGAAAGAAAAAAGATGGGATGTATTTATTTGTCACTCGAGTGAAGACAAAGTTGATTTTGTACGCCCACTTGCTGATTTATTAAGCTCTGAGGGGCTTGCTGTCTGGTATGATGAATTTTCTCTCAAATTGGGTGATAGTCTACGTCGTTCTATTGATTTAGGTCTAAAATATTCTGATTATGGATTAGTTATTCTGAGTCCCTCTTTTTTTAATAAAGAATGGCCACAAAAAGAACTTGATGGACTTGCAGCAAAAGAGAATGATGGATCAAAAGTAATTTTGCCTATTTGGCATAATGTTAAAAGAAATGATGTAGTTGAATATTCGCCAATATTATCTGATAAAATTGCCGTTTCGTCTGAGAGTGGCCTTGAAAATGTAGTTTCATCCATTCTTCAAGCTGTAAGAAATGCTTCAGATAAAAAAGTGATTCAAATTCCTGCTAGGAAAGAAATTCCATCAAAAAAAAGAAGAGCAATAAATGTAAATTCAAAATTAAATACGATTAGCACAGGAATAATTAAACTTGATCATGCACTAGGTTATGGAGGTTGGCCATTGGGTCATCTTGTTGAAATAATTTCTCCATCTGGCGCTGGAAAAACATCCCTCTTGCTCTCGTCCGCTTATCAGTTCCAAAAAGATGGTGCTAAAGTATTATTTATCGATTCTGATTACGGAATAGAAACACCGGCTCTTCATCGGTTTGGGATAAAGAAATCAAATATAATATTAAAGCAATCTTCCTCTTTTGAAAATATTCATGAACTCATTATTTCTTTTTTATCAAAAAATAGTAAGTCATTAATAATTATTGATAGCATAGCATCTGTAATCTACGAAAAATACATCGATTCCTCCTTAGGGGAAAATTATGAGAAAGACACAAGATTTCGTCAATTAATGATTGATTTTGTTAGAACTACTAAACCTCTTTTAAAAAAGAAAAAAAGTGTTATGTTAATTAGTAACCAGATCGTTGAGAAAGTTGGAATAATGTTTGGCAATCCTGAAACTACACCTTGGGAAACTCTTTCATTAGTAGATGCATCTTCTATCAGAGTTGATCTACGAAAAATATCATTACTTCGATCCGGTGCAGAAATTGTTGGGCAGAGGACAAAAGTGAAAATTTTAAAAAATAAAATCGCCTCACCTTTTAGAAATATTGAGTTCAATATATATTTCTCTGAAGGAATCAATACAAATGATTGTTTGTTTGAATTTGCAGAAGATATGAAACTAATTAGGAAAAATGGAATTTATTACAAATTTAAGAATAGACCTATTGGTGATTCATCAACAAAGGGAAGGGAAATGGCTATGAAAGCATTTTTTTCAAATCAAGAATTTGTAAATGAATTGAATGCTGATATTCTGAATATATATAAAACCCGCACATAACCAGCTGCTACCCGACCGCGAAAGACGTGCGGTCTGATTGAATTGCTAAAGGTTTTGTGCTAAAAGAAAGTAGGCTTTAACATAGAAGTAAATAAATAATTAGGTCGCGCTGCTTACAATGGAAATTAAGCAGCGCTACAAAATCTCGGCAATTGTGACTGACTCGGCGGAGCTGTTATAGGCGGCGGGTTATTTGCAAGGCCGTTTTGCGACATGAAGTCACGTAGGTGGCTGTTATCATCGTTTTTAAGATAGATAACCGGGTGTTCTCCCGCATGGGAAGAAAAATTCCAACGGGACAAATGTGACACGTCACTACTTAAGTTCACGGATTTTAATATTCTTAAACGATACTTCATCACCGTGATCTTGTAAAAGAATCTGACCTTCGGCGAGTTCTCCAAAATTCGGCCAGTCTTTATATTTGCTGTAAGCTACCAAAGCTCTCCACATTTGTGTTGCTCTTTCGTATTCAACTACCTTTATACCGTTCAAGTAATGTTCAACATGATTTCCATTCGCTATGATTTTTGCCCTGTTCCAATCGTATTTATTTACCCGTTTGGTTTTGGTCTCATTCGGCGCGTAAATTTTAGCGTCGGCCGTTATTAGATCATATAACGAGGCCAGGGTCCTGTTGCCCTTAACTCCTAACTTTGCGTCCGGATGCAATTCATCGTCAAGAATTTGATATTCACAACCAATCGCTGAACCTTCTCCTTTATTTAAACCGGAATCAACAAAATACTTTATACCGCTGTTAGCGCCTTTTGTAATTTTAAAATCAACCTCAAGTTCAAAATTACCATAGTTACTTGTTGTTACAATATCTCCGCCGTTTCTTGATTCATATCCGCCGCTATCTAGAACAGTTAAAATACCGTCTTTAATCTGCCAGCCTTTTGGGGGAAAGCTTTTCAACTTAGCGCCCCGCCATCCGGCGGTTGTTTTACCGTCCCATAGAAGTTTCCAGCCTTCTTTCTTTTCTCTTTCGGTAAGTTGATTGTTCAGGTAACTTATCTGCGGTATATCATAATTACTTTGGGACTTTTCCTTTTCAAGATTATCCGTCATAATCTTGATATTCCTGTACCGTACGGTTTTTCCAACTTTTTCTTTTTCATCAATACTGTGAACCTGCAACGCTATAAAACCTTCCGGGGTGAGGTTATCGATAAGGTCTACTGTTTGAACCCCGTTCAACCATACTCTTATATTATTCCCTATTGCTTCAACACGAAATTTATTCCAGTCATTATGCTTGTATGCGTTTTTAGCTTCAGGATTACACTCAAGATTATATAACCAGCCTCTTCTGGCCTCGTCGTAAATTCCGCCGCTCCAGGCACGGGAAGAAGCATCAAGTTCTACTTGGTAACCGTGTACTCTTCCGTTTCTATATCCAGGTAAACTTTGGCTTCTTATTTGTACGCCTGAATTAAGCAAATCATCCATTTTTACTTCGTATTCAAGTATAAAATCTCCATATATTTCATCGGTTGCCAAAAAGGTATTGGGAGTATTTAGTTTACTTGTCCCGATTATTACACCATCTTCAACTTTATATTCCGCAGTTCCGTTAAGCACATCCCACCCATCCAGGGTTTTCCCGTTGAACAGCATAATCCAATCACCGGTTTGAGCGTTTATTGAAATAAAACAGAATAGAATAACGAGTAAGCCGACTTTAATTTTCATAATATTCCTTTAATACTCATAAATAATAATTTGTTAAAAAAATTTCCCTTCAGGGACATTAAAAAACCCGAAGGGAAATTAAGTAATAAAAAGAAAATGATAAACAGATTATTTCAAGAGCATCATTTTCTTTGATTGTACAAATTTACTTCCGCTTTCGCCGATAGCGGTAATTGAATAAACATATATTCCGCTGCTTAATTCACCGGCGTTGAATTCTACTGTGTGGACTCCCGCGGTATATTCTTTATTAGTAATCTGCATTACTTTTTGACCAAGAATATTGAAAACACTAAGTTTAACTTTTGCACTCTGAGGCAGACCGAATTTAATTACCGTGCTTGGGTTAAACGGGTTAGGATAATTGTTTGACAATGAGAATTGAGCCGGAATTCCGGGTACATCTTCTACATCTGTAACAACTTGACTTGTCCAGTTAATATCACCTACGGGATCGCCGTCAGTACCAATAAAGGCAGCGTTATCTGTAGAATACGACGCGTCGAAATCATTTAACCAGTATGATATGTCTTTTCTATCAAAATCAAGTTCCGAAGTTGTGATCATGCCCCCGCCTAATGATGCCAACGCTAACGGCCTGTACCAGTTCATTACGTCTATCATTACATCCGGTATGTTTGCCAAACTTACCTCTGCTTCGGTAAACGGATTTTCTCCAGTTACTTTCGCTTCTAATCTTGGTGCCAAGGGCTGTGCCGCACTTACTCCGTTGGTTGAAAAATAGTTCTTCACTGCCTCGTCATAAACTATTACGTTGTTTTCCATTGTATAATACGGATTATATAATTCGTTAGGTTGTTCAATAATTAACGGATTCACAGGGTAGCCGTCGCTGCCCACCTCACTTATGGTCTCTATCTCAGCATATCTTTGTTGATCCGCCGTATCAACACCCAACGTCATCGGATTATAAAATAAGTTGTTTGTGATTTTTACTCCGCTGCTTATATCTCCCAAATATATAAATCCGTATGCCCCGGTATTATGTATTACAGTATTGTGATCGAATTCCAAATAATCGACATATGCTGTTTCCGTATTGGCGCCAGCTCCGTAATGCCTGATCAATCTGTCGTAACTATTTACTATTGTGCAGTTCCTGAATATACACGTATCGGTTATTCCGCTGCGGAAATCAATTAATCTTCCGTTACCGATATTGTCCCGCGAAAGTTGTCCCGAATTGGCTATTACCGTATTTGTTACCTGTACCTTTCTTGCACCGCTGTTTGAACGAATTATTGTTTGCCCCACATTATTTAGTATACATCCGTCTACTACCAATACTTTACCGGCAGCATGGGCCCGCAATAATTGTCCGTTCATTGTATACGTAGGATCCGGTTCAGATTCTGTGGAGGTAAGATTTGGGCCCATTCCGTCTATATAAAGATTATAAATATAAGCGTCGTCTTCTGCGCACACCATCCTGTTTAAGTCTCCGTCTCCATCCGGCCAGTTTCTTAAAATCGGCAATGTACCGCTGCCGTCTTCAGCCTTTAATGTTAGAACATAACCAACGTTTTCAATTTGGTTATTCAAGAAGTATGTTTCACCTCTTCTAAAAATATAAGTTGTATGAGCTTGAGAACCATCTTCCGAGGTATCAGCTTTTATTACTTCATTTACAAATCCCTCATTTGATTCAATTATTCTTTCCTGTCCGCTTACGCTGGAAAGACTTCCAAGCAAGACAGCAAAAGCGAGTAGGATAAACTGTAAGACATTCCTGTTCATTTTTTTACTCCGTTAGTTTTTGGATGATAGTTAGTTATTAGATTACTTATGCAATTTCTATAAGATAAACTGTAACCCTAAGTCAACGGTAGTACCATATAGATAACCGCCTCTATCTAGTTTACGAAAACTGTTATATTGTCCTTCAACTGTATTAGTTAAATTATTAATATTGAGAAATGCCGATATATTGTCTGTAAAGACTTGTTTGAACGCCAGGTCCCAACGGCTAAATTCTTTTTGATATATATCATCATCCTCATTATTACTTATTTCAGCAAGGTATGGGCCCTGGAAATAAGCCGATATTCTAAATGAAAATCCTGAATAGTCGTAACCAACGGTAATGTTTGCCGTATAATCGGTTTGTCCGTTTAATTCTCTTTCCGTCTGATAATAATTGGGAATAGGCGGCGGGGGAGGAAAACCTTCCGGTTGAATTAATTCAAATCTCGGATATAACGTTTTTGACCAAATGCGTGAATAATTTGCGCTTACAACTATATTTTTTAATACCCCGGGTAAAAACCCGAAGTGTGTCTGTAAGTCAATTTCATAACCCCAGACTTTTGTCTCATCGGTATTTACGGGCATATCTAATTCATATTGATTAAACGGTCCGTACTCCTCTACAGGCAACCCTGTTTCATATGCCTGGTCGGATGATATCAACTTGATGTCGTTTAGCCAGTAGAAAACATTATCAATATTTTTTCTGAACCCTGAAATTGTCAATAAGCCGTATTGGGTTGCGTAAAATGAAATATTAGCGTCATAATTCCACGCAACGGCAGATTCCAGGTTCGGATTACCGCTGGTAATTTCTTGATCCTGATTATTTATATATAAGCTGGGCAGTCTCATTGAATAATCAGGACGTGAAATTGACTTGGAAACGGCAACTCTAAAATCCAGCCATTCCAATGGAGAAATCTTCAAATGAACGTTTGGAAGCCAATACTCTTTTTTATAATGAGAGGTGGTATCGGTAACGTTTCCCGACTGGGACTCAAATTCTCCAACAATTCTTGGAGCGAATTTAGCAGAATAATCATTGCTTTCATATTCGTACCTTACGCCCGCTATTAAAGTGGCCAACTGACCTGCGTTAATTTTACACATAGCGTAGGTACCGTGAACGCTTTCACCTACAGTGTAGATGTTGCGTACACTAGCTAATAGGTCATAGTATTCGTTGGAATTACCGTTAGAGTTAGTTCCATTTCTATTAAAGTCATACCAGCTTCTTACCCGTTCCTCGTCTATTACCGGATTCAGTAGATAGTCATTATCAATTGTGCGTGTTTCGTAAGGAGGAGTACCTGTTAAGAAATCTGTTAACAACAGGCTCGGACTCCCTCCCCATAAAGAACTCGACCAGTCTTTTTCTACTACGTTATCATTACTGTCAAAGCAATAGTCATAAACACCTCTTAAATAATATATACTCTCTTTTTCGTTATATTCTCTATGCCTTGTTTTATCTCTGAATTTATAACCCGCTTTTATAATCCCGGCTAAATTATCAAAAAGAGTAACGGGATATTCAAAATCTACCTTCGCATCAAAATTTCTTTCGTCATTTGATTCCGTATGAAAGTAAGCGGTGCCTAAAGTTGCTTTGTCAAATGCATTATATGCATACTGCATTAAGTTTTTCCCGGGCATTTTATATACATCTCTATCATCAATATTCATCATCCCGGATGAGGTAGATTTATTTTCAGTAAAGTTCATAGTATGATCAAAAGGTGTTTTACGCTCAGTATAAGCATGCGCAACAGCCCAGTTAATTTTTAAATCACCAAGATGATTTTCTCCGATTAGGGAATTGCTTAGAGTAGAAATATCAATATCAGTCGCTTGAGCATGATAGGCTACGCTGCCGCCGAGGGTATAGTTGCGGTCACTGCTGAACCTGTCCCTGGAAGTATAGCTATATAGATTTATCAACTTGATATTTCCGCCATCTCCCGTATTAATATCAAGATTTAAATTTCCGCCGTATCTTTCTCTTGTTTCATCATCAAATTGAACCGTTAAGCTGTTAATTCGATAATCTCTATCCGCAGGTATTTCCCAGTCGTCAATATGCATTTCTCTGCTTCTATCTCTTTTTTCAGCATTCAAACCCGCCTGCACCCCGAGAAAGTTATCAAAGAACCTGTTGCTGTATTGACCGGCTATTCTATATTGTTTAGCGGATTCTGTTAGCCCGCTGTAAATGCCGAATATATCAAAAGTAATTTTTTCATCCGGTTTCGCTTTACCTATTACAAGATTAACAACACCTGCAACAGCATCTGCGTCTTGATCAGGAGTTAAAGCTTTGTACAGTTCTATTCCCGATAGAGTACTCTGCGAGATAAGACTGAGATCAACATCCCTCGTCTCAGCGCTGGTTGAGGGAATTTGTATACCGTTTACGGAAATTTTCGCAAATTTCGGGTCTAAGCCTCTGATCATTATTTTCGAAGCTTCTCCACCTTCACGCTGAACCGCTACACCGGGCAGCCTGCCTACGGCCTCTGCGGCATTTGCGTCGGGTAATTCTTTTATCTTTTGTTCGGAGACAACGTTTACAATCTGGTCGGAATTAATTTGCCGGTTAATAGCCGCATTTTGACCCTGGAGCTGCCCTGTTACAATAATTCCTTCTTCCAACATAAAAGCCGATACTTTAAGTGTAATATTCCGGACTACTGTTTCATTCGAAACAATTTCGATTGGAATTACTTGTTTCTCATATCCTATATATGATACCACTAAATCGTATTTCCCCAGAGGTATTCCAATAATTCGATAATTACCGTCTATATCTGCAGTTGTGCCTATAGCCGTTTCTTCCAAAAATATATTTGCCCCGGGAAGGATATCTCCTTCATTATCAATAACCTTTCCGGTTAAAGTGCCGGAGTTTGTCTGGGCTTTTACTAATGTTATGTTAAAGAAAAGAAATATTAGTAAAGACAGAAAAAGTAAGAAACGGGATAAGGAGAAAAAATTATTGTTGTTAACACCTTCCATATTTGTAATCCTTGAATTCAGTTAAATAACGTTATTTAATACAAGCAGTAACTTAGTTTTGAAATTTCAAAAATCTTTATGTCTAAAAAACCTCAACTTTGCTTAAGAGATTAGGGCAACTATTTGATTCAAAAAAAATTTTCACTCCTAAATTTGGGCGTGAAAAATAGTATGTATTGATATACAATGCTTGTTTTAGCGTTCAAATTTCTGGTCTACATGTTAAAGCCGACTTTATTAAAAAAGAACGCGTTTTTAATCCTTTTTTAATTGCTTTTATTAAATAGAAAGATGGGTTATTTGCTCTTTCAGCAAAAAATTAGATCACATTATTGATTTTTGATAGCTGAATATAGTTTGACAGGTACTATGGGTCTGATTCGGTCAAATCTCACTTTGCTGCATCAAATTTTTTATAACCAACATGCACATAATTTATATCATCAAACTCTTTCCATTTAACATAACTACCATCTAAATCTCGACCCCTATTTACGGATAAAATAGAATTTCTGCAAAATTAGATATCTAAACGTTTTGTCATTTCTCTCCCCATGTTTTTTATCGGGAGAGAAATCTTTTAAATCGTACTTTAATTGAAAGATTTCCCGCCAAAAAGACGGCGGACAGGCTCACCCAAAAAACGGGTTACCGACTGACTTTTTATTTTGCAGAAACTTTAATTTATTATAATACTCCGTTGTGTGAAATAAAGCCTATAATTAAAAAATTTATTAATAAATTGCAAAAAAGTCGTAGTAGATGTTAAATATTCGGGGTATGAGTTAAGCAACTTTTTTCACATAAATGTCCTCGATATATACTTGTTGCAAATTGGTTTTGGGATTTTGTTTTTATTTAAAACTCACCTAAATCCTCCCCGCCTCCCAAAGTCTCGTACGGCGGGGAGGATTTCATGGCAAAATCCCAAAACCAATTTGGCTTGTGTATATCAAAGTTTATTTTTTAAAAGATCCCGGGAAAGTAACAAAATATTTTGCAGAGTCCTTTGTTGTATGTATCCATGTATCGAACTTTCTTTCATCTTCATATAAAACAATTACCCTTCCGCCTTTATCTAATTTACCATAGGAGTCCTTACCGGCTTTACAACCGTAAGCAAGGCATATATTATTTAAGGCGCCTATGTAATTATTGTTATGATCATGCCCGCAAAAAACTCCCATCACATCTTTGGATTCAAGTAAAGCATTATACATCCCGGAATTAATTTTAGGAGAAGCAACTTTCTCGTCCCTATCTCCTACGGTTGTTGAGAAACCTTTCACCAGGCTGTACTCCGGCAAAGGTATATGAAAAAACGCCAAGGCAGGCAAGGGTTCCATTTTATTTTTTTGAGTGTATAACTTACTTTGTTCTCTATACCACTTAATTTGATCAAACTTTATCCAGCCGTACTTTCCCAGTTCCTCGTTATCCCTATCTTCGGTGTAAGCGTTCGAATCCATACAATAGAGAATTGCTTTTAACTCATCAGTTCTGGAAGCCTTTATTTCCAACACATAATTCCCGACTCCGGGTACGTCCTCAGGTCCATGTTCGGAATAATTTAACGGGAGAGTTTCCAAATAATCCATAATTTGTTTGTTTGTATAACCGTGTTCGTAGTCATGATTTCCAAAAACAACCGCCCAGGGAATTCCTTCGTCTATCATAGGTTTGGTTACAATTGACCAGGCTTTTTCAACATCTTCGGCTGTAACTATATCACCGGTTAAAATTACGAGATCAGGTTTCTCGCTTTTTACAACATTTATAATTGTATTTATCACACTGTCACATCTTGGTTGGTTTTTAATTTTCAAATGCACATCGGTAATTTGTACTATCCTAAACCTGCCGTTGTCATTAAATCTAAGTTCCTCTTTTGGCTGAGCACTTGTTTGAAAAACAAAAACAGTGATGTAGATAACCGGGAATAAAAATTTTTTAAGTATTTCTCCTGGGTTTAATTTTATTGTATTCACAAAACACTCCTTTATTAGATTTTCTGCAAAATTAGATATCTAAACGTTTTGTCATTTCGAAGAAGCATTTTTTTGCGACTGAGAAATCTTTCTTTTCTCCGGTTTATAAGATTTCTCACCCCCGGCAATCCGCCGCGATAATGCCAAATGGCAAGTCAAGTAAAAAAAATGGTTAAAGTTTTTTTTCATTTTGTAAAATACCTATATACTGATTAACAACATGTTTAGCAATACCGGTAA
This sequence comes from Ignavibacteria bacterium, assembly GCA_050117315.1. GTDB lineage: Bacteria > Bacteroidota > Ignavibacteria > Ignavibacteriales > Melioribacteraceae > JANQIV01. Next base: position 15 of record JASFMY010000170.1, on the reverse strand, counting down.
CTTGATGAATGTATT
>JASFMY010000169.1:0-11521 GCA_050117315.1 Ignavibacteria bacterium | reverse complement strand
CAGCATTTTTTCTCTTAATTCTCCCATTTTTACTCCTTTTTCTTTGTTGGTGATGAGAGAATATAAAAAAATACTCTTTCATTTTGTCAAAGAACATCTGCTGCCGCTTTGGCGGTTTCGTTCAACAATACATTATCTCACTGAAGACATTGAAAAAGAAACCCGTAATGAGAATGGAAAAGTTTGATGGACAAAATGAATCCATTACTGCATGAATTTGCAACAATTACAGATAAATAAAAAATCAATAACCAACGGAGTTAAAACATGAGTAAAAAACAATTGACTACAGCGCATGGAAACCCGGTTGGCGATAATCAAAATTCGTTGACAGCCGGAGAACGAGGACCGGTATTATTACAGGATTACCAGCTTCTTGAAAAAATGGCAACATTTAACAGGGAAAGAGTGCCTGAAAGAATTGTACACGCAAAGGGTTCGGGAGCCTACGGAACATTCACGGTTACACACGATATCACGAAATACACCAAGGCAAAAATCTTTTCAGAAGTAGGAAAGAAAACGGAAATGCTAGCACGTTTCTCTACTGTTGCAGGTGAGCACGGAGCTGCAGATGCGGAAAGAGACGTTCGTGGTTTCGCATTAAAGTTTTATACCGAAGAAGGCAACTGGGATATGGTTGGTAACAATACGCCGGTGTTCTTTGTAAAGGATGCTTACAAGTTCAGCGACTTTATTCACACGCAGAAAAGGGATCAAAAATCAAATATGCGTTCACCAAAAGCAATGTGGGACTTTTGGTCGCTAAGCCCGGAAAGTCTGCACCAGGTAACAATACTTTTCAGCGACAGAGGTTTGCCGCAGAGTTACCGTTTTATAAACGGGTACGGCAGCCATACCTATAGTTTTATTAATTCAAACAACGAGAGGTCCTGGGTTAAATTCCATTTCAAAACAATGCAGGGAATTAAGACATGGACAAATGAAGAAGCTGCAAAGGTAGTGGGAGCCGACCGCGAAAGTTCTCAACGCGATTTGTTCGATGCGATTGAAAAAGGTGACTACCCAAAATGGAAATTTAAGGTTCAGATAATGCCGGAAGAGGAAGCTGAAACCTATCATATTAACCCGTTTGATTTAACAAAAGTATGGCCGCATAAAGATTACCCCTTAATTGACGTAGGAGTTGTTGAATTAAACAGGAATGCTGAAAATTATTTCGCGGAAATTGAACAGGCGACTTTTGAGCCTTCCAACATTGTTCCGGGAATAAGTTTTTCACCGGATAAAATGCTGCAGGCAAGAATAATGTCTTATGCAGATGCACACCGCTACAGGGTTGGCGTTAACTACGCGTCGCTTCCGGTTAATAAACCTAAATGCCCTGTTCATACATATCATTATGACGGAAACATGAGATACGAAGGTAATCCGAATCAAGTTAACTACGAACCGAACAGCTTCGGCGGACCTGTGGAAGATAAAAAATATGTCGAACCACCGCTAAAAATTTCAGGAGATGCCGACAGGTATGACCACAGGAAAGAAGATGATTATTATTCGCAGTCCGGCAATTTATTTAGATTAATGAATGACGATCAGAAGCAGCAATTGTTCAACAATGTAAAAGATGCTATGGGAGGAGTTCCTGACAGAATTAAAGCCCGCCAATTAGTTCATTTTTACAAAGCGGATGAAGCTTACGGCAAAGGTGTTGCCGATGCTCTCGGCTTTGATTTTAACAAAGTAAAACAATTAGCCGAACTTTCATTTGAAGAATTAAAAAATGCTACTTCTGAAGAGGGCTATAGTAAGTAGTTAGTTAAACAAATGCGCTGATGTTGTCAATAAGAATATGTTTATAATTATTCTTAACTTTATCAGCGTACTTTTTCATTTTAGTAAATCACATTACTAAAAACATACCGTTAGTATTAAGAATAATTTAACAAAGAAATAAACCTTTCTTTTGCATAAATAGACCCTAATTTTTTGTCTTTGCTTTTTAAATTTTGCTTTCATTAAAGTTACCATAAAAAAATTAATTAAGAATTTATTTCCTTAAATGAATAATGAAGTAGACTAATATTATCACCTGGACAAAGATTTCGATTTTGTCTGTCTTACCGAGATAGCAGAATTCAACAAAAATTATGATGAAACCCTCTTTGTTTTAAAAAACTATTAAATTTTAAATTATATGGAAACTATTGCTTGACATTCCAGTTTCCATTAAATATATTGGAAACTATAAAAACAAAAATAGTTTCCTATGTTTATACTTAATTGTGAAGGTGAAAAAAAGAGAATCCTTGAATTTACATTGCACAAATTTCTTAGAGAGGGATTCTATAAAACCACGATGGATGAAATTGCATCCGAATTAAAAATTAGTAAAAAAACTATTTACAAATACTTTTCCTCCAAAGATAAATTGATTGATGAAGTTATTCACACGGTACAAAGAACCGCAAAAACGAATATAGAGGAAATCAGTAACAGCGACATGGATGCTTTAGATAAGTTCTTAAAATTAAAAAGTTTTCTTACTTCCCTGCTTATCAAACTAAATCAATTTATAATAAAAGATATGGAGCAACATGCTCAGGACAAATGGGAAAAAATAGACAAGTTTAGAACTGATCTTATTCAAAAGAATGTTTTAAAGATTATTGAACAGGGAAAGAAGGAAAAAATATTTAGAGGATTTAACAGCAAGGTTGTAATCACAATGCTGCTGGGGTCACTTCGTGAGGTGGTCAGCCCTACTTATATAATCAATTCAAATTTTTCCGCTCATGCTGGGGCAACAATGGTTTATAATTTTTTCTTAGCCGGCATGTTAACTGAGAAAGGGAAAAAATTATTAAATAAATACAAAGAGAGTTTAGAATATGAAGAATAATTTAATAATCATAATTTTTTTATTACTTATTCACGGATGTGGTAACGGTAATGGAAACACTATTGAAGAGTCCGGGACAATTGAAGCCACAACGTCAATCATTAGTTCGGAGGTAAACGGCAAAATAGCAGTCGTAAAAAATGACGAAGGTAGTATAGTAAATGCCGGTGATACCGTCATACTAATAGATGAGGAATTATACCAGATAAAATATGAACAGGCATTGGCTGCTAAAAATGCAGCTGAAGCTCAATATGAACTTGCTTTAAATGGGGCAAGAAACGAAGATATAGTTCAAGCTGAAGAAGCCTTAAAACAGGCAGATGCAAATTTCCAATCCGCAAAAAATGATAAAGAAAGATTTTCAAGGTTATATGAAGAAAAAGCGATTACAAAAAAACAGTATGACGATGCAGTTACAAAATATGACATTACTTTTTCTCAATTAAATTCGGCAAAAGAAAATCTTTCAAAAATTAAATCGTTTTCACGCCCGGAAGAAATAAAGCAGGCAAAAGCAAATCTTGAACAAGCAGAAGCAAATCTTAAACTCATTGAAAAAAATATTAATGACTGCTTTATCATTTCACCCATCAAGGGAAATATTGTGGAAACATTTGTTGAAAAAGGCGAATTCGTATCTCCTATGTCTTCACTATTTAAGGTAGCCGACTTATCCGAGGTTGAACTCAGTATATACATATCCGAGACAGACCTTGGCAAAATTAAATTACGTGATTATGCAGAAATATCAACCGATAGTTTTGAAAATAAAACTTACGAAGGGAAAGTAATTTATATATCTCCGGAAGCTGAATTCACCCCAAAGAATATTCAAACAAAAGATGAAAGGACAAAACTCGTATTTGAGGTAAAGATCAAAATCCCTAATCCAAACCAGGAACTAAAACCCGGTATGCCTGCTGATGCGGTGATAAGGTTATAAGTTGCAAGTTTTCATGTTTCATGTTGAAAGTTGTTATTTCCATTAATAATAAAAAGAGGTTAAAATGACGGCAAAACAATTTGAAGACTTAAAAGTTTGGCAAGCAGCAAGATTATTAGTAAAAGCAATTTACAGATTAACATCATCAGCTAAATTTACTAAAGATTATAGCTTAAAAGATCAAATCCAACGCGCATCGGTTTCGATCATGAATAATATTGCAGAAGGTTTTGAAAGAGATAATAATAACGAATTTGTCCGTTTCCTGAATTATTCTAAAGGCTCTGCCGGTGAAGTGAGAAGCCTGTTTTATGTTGCAATCGATTTGGAGTATATAACTCAATGTGAATTTGACTCAAATTACGAAGCTTGTCTAAAATTAATAAAACAGTTAGCATCATTAATTAAATACCTTAAATCAAATTCTTAAACTCTATAACCTGGAACTTGGAACATGTGAACTTGAAACCAATAATCAACATAGAAAAATTATTCAAATCCTACGCTGGTACACGAGCCGTAAACGGGATAACATTATCAGTGAACAAAGGAGAAATGTTTGGATTAGTAGGCCCTGACGGCGCGGGCAAAACAACTACGATAAGAATACTATGCGGGTTGTTAAATCCGGATAAAGGCAAAGTAGAATTGTTTGAAAAAGATATAAACAAAAACAAAAAATATATTCAAAACAATATCGGCTACCTCTCACAAAAATTCAGTCTTTACGGCGACTTAACTGTTGATGAGAATATAGAGTTCTTTGCAGACATACATAATGTTAAAGATTACAAAACCCGCAGGAACGAATTACTTGATTTTACACGGTTAACAAACTTTAGAGATAGGCTTACTGAAAGATTATCAGGCGGAATGAAACAAAAACTCGCCCTGGCATGCAGCTTAATTCATAGACCTAAAATTTTGTTTCTCGATGAACCTACTACCGGGGTTGATCCGGTATCGCGACGTGACTTTTGGAAAATTTTGTCCGCATTACTGAATGATGGTATTACAATTTTTATGACAACACCTTATTTAGATGAAGCGGAAAGATGCAGCCGGGTTGCTTTAATGAACAAAGGAGAAATTATAGCGCTGGATAGCCCAGTAAATATTAAAGGATTGGTTAAGGGCTATATAGTAGAAATTATATGTGACAAAATTAGATATGCTTATAACATTCTGAAAAATATTTATTCAGATAATGTTCAAATGTTTGGCGACAGGATAAACTTGATCATAAATAATTTTGAAAAGGACTTTGAGAAAGTCGAAAAAATTTTGAGCGAAAATAATATCAACATTTTAAGTAAAAGAAAAATAACACCGTCGCTTGAAAATGTATTTATCCAATTGATAAAAGAAACTTATTAACAAAGGTTTTATAAAAAAATGAAGAAACAAATATTATTAATAATTATAATAATTCTTTCAACGGCCAATGCGCAAATCAAAAATATTACATTAAAAGAAAGCCTGGAAATTGGTTTAAAGAACAGTAAAGAACTAAAAATAAGTAAATCAAAAGTTAAGAGCGCAAAGTCATCAATAAGAGAAGTAGGTTCACAGATGCTGCCTAAGATATCTTTCGGCGCTAACTACTCAAGGTTAAGTGAAGTAGACCCCTTCGAGATTACGGTACCGTTTTATTCGGAACCGATTCGTATTCAGGAATCAATATTAAACAACTACAGTCTCAGTTTATCTTTACAACAGCCTTTATTTACAGGCTTTAGATTAACTTCGTTGAAACAAGCATCTGAAAATTTTTATGAATCTATAAAAGTGGATGATTTACAAAAAGCTAATGAAGTAGCTTATGACGTTCACAAAGCGTTCTGGAATTTTTATAAATCACAAAAACAATTGAAACTCGTAAACGAAAATCTAACAGCATTATCCAAACACCTGGAGGACACAAAAAATTTTCTTGATGAAGGAGTAGCAACAAAAAACGATTTGCTAAGAATTCAGGTTATGTACTCGAATACGGAACTCAAAAAAATAGAAGCTGAGAATTATGTCAACGTTTCCAGAGTATTATTAAATAAAGCGTTGGGAATTGAACTTAATAACGAAACAGATATTGTTGCACAATTAAGTGAACCCGACTTATCACCTTATTCATACGATGAATTACTATTTGAAGCTTTGGAAAACAGAAATGAAATTCAATCAATAAATTATGTTCTGAAAGCCAACGAAAATAATATTACTGCCTCCAAAGCAGGATACCTACCCTCGGTTTATTTATCAAGTAATCTTTATTATTCAAAACCGAACCAGAGAATCATGCCTTTGGAAGACGAGTTTAACGAGACGTGGGATGTTTCAGTATCTTTAAACTGGGATTTGTGGGATTGGGGACACACTTCATCCAAAGTTATTCAAGCCGAGCAAAGTTTAGTACAAACAGAGAACCAATTAAACATAATTAAAGAAAATATTGAAACGGAAGTTTACAGAAATTATTTAACGCTTATAAGCGGATTTGATAAAGTTAAGGTAAGCAAAAGTTCCGTAGAAGCGTCTGAGGAGAATTTAAGAATCACAAATGAAAAATATTTAAACCAACTGGCAACTAGCCGTGACTTGATGGATGCGGAAGTTGATCTGCTTGAATCAAAAATAAATTTAATTACCTCAATGATCGATTTTGAATTAGCGAGAGTAAATTTAGAAAAATCTGCGGGTCGTAAAATTTATTGAATAAAAAGCCGGAATTCTGAATTCAGAGAACTGAATTACAAGGGGGAAACAAAATGAAAGCGGCAAATATTACAGAAGAATTTAATAAAAAAAATAAGACTGATAAAGAAAGGCCTTTAAATGTTGCTAACGATTTATTTGAGGAATGCTGGTTTTATTTTATCCTCTTAAAAAACTTAGAGAACTGTATAGTTAGGAAATTAATTTATTTGTTAAAGCAAAGCGGAAAGCTTTTATACTCTTATTTAAAATCAATCTTGAGCTCCGGCTCCTGATTCCCGAATATTATTTTATGCTAAGTATAGATGTAAATAACCTCACAAAAACATTCGGCAAATTTACTGCCGTTGATAATATTTCTTTCAATGTAAAGAAGGGTGAAGTCTTTGGATTTCTCGGCGCAAACGGTGCAGGGAAATCAACAACAATAAAAATGTTGTGCGGAATACTGGGGCCGTCTGATGGAGATGCGCTGGTAGCTGGGTACAGCATTGCAAAAGAGCCGGATAAAGTGAAACAGAACATCGGCTATATGTCGCAGCGGTTTTCTTTATATAATGATTTAACAGTTGAAGAAAATATAAACTTCTTTGGCGGTGTCTACGGGCTTAGCGGAAAAATTCTTGAAGAACGGAAAAAATGGGTGCTGGAAACTGCCAACCTAACAAACAGGAAAGATCTACTGACGGGCTCGTTGCCCGGCGGTATAAAGCAGAGGCTTGCATTGGGCACTGCAGTTATACATCAGCCGGGGTTGGTATTTTTAGATGAGCCCACAAGCGGTGTTGATCCTATATCACGTAGAAATTTCTGGGAATTAATTAATCAACTTGCAGATGAAGGTATTACCGTTCTTGTTACAACGCATTACCTCGAAGAAGCAGAATACTGTAATAACATAATTCTAATTGATGCAGGAAAACTTATTGCGGAAGGAAACTCAAAGGAACTCAAATCAAAGTACCTGCCTTATGATATATACGAAATAGAATGCAGTAAAATAGTCGATGCCCTTGAATTAATGGAAAAGCAGGATTTCGTTATTGATACTTCTATCTTCGGTACAAGCATGCACGTAATTGTAAATGAAAAGATTAAAGACAAAGAACAAATAAAATTTTTTTTGGAAAAAGAAAAATCTTTTGAGATAAAAAAGATTGAAAAAATATCTCCAACCCTGGAAGATGTATTTATCCACTTATTAGAAAAAAGATATAATAGATGATAAGTAGAATTAAAGCAATTACTAAAAAGGAAATAAAACAATTATCGCGCGACACGCGTATGCTGTTCGTGATATTCTTTTTCCCTCTATCTCTTTTAATTTTGTTTGGTTATGCAGTAAACTTTGATGTTGAAAAAATTCAGCTCGCAGTTCACGATCAGGATAAATCCGAATTAAGCAGAGAATTCATTAATTCTTTTTTAAGCGGCATTACTTTTGAACTTGCCGATTATTTGTCCGACGATGATCAAATAAAGACAGGTTTAGATGAAAAACTTGCCCAGGTTGTGCTTGTAATTCCAAATGATTTTTCTGAAAAGTTTTATTCCAAAAATATCTCGGAAGTCCAATTCTTAATTGACGGCGTTGACGGAAATACTGCAAGCATAATTAAAAATTACGTGGAAGCAGGAACCGTTTTTTTTAATAATAAAGTTCAAGCCGACATTTTAGCTAAATCCGGTGTTAATAATTATGTGCCGATAAAATTAGAATCACGATTCTGGTTTAACCCGGAATTAAAGTCTTCACAATTTTTAGTGCCGGGTTTGATTGCAATGATATTAATCGTTACCGCTGCCGTCACGGTCTCTTTATCGCTTGTTCGGGAAAAAGAAAGAGGAACGATTGAACAAATTAATGTTTCGTCATTGAACACATTAGAACTACTAATAGGAAAAACTTTTCCATATCTGCTTATTGCTTTGATCAACGCAGCATTTATTTTAATTGCAGGATACATTTTGTTCGATGTCGTCATAAAAGGGAGTTATTTACTTCTGTTTATAAGTACATTCATTTTTTTAATGGCTTCAACAAGCCTGGGTATTTTTATTTCCGTTGTAGCTGATTCACAACAGGTAGCTTTTACCGCTGCAGTTTTTGCTACCCTTTTACCTTCGCTTATATTATCCGGGTTTATCTTTGCAATTGAAAATATGCCTGGTATAATACAGGTACTTACCAACATAACCCCGGCTAAGTTCTTTATAAGTGCAATAAGAGCAATTATTTTAAGGGGAGTCGGTTTACAAGCTTTCTGGCAGCAATGGATTTACATGCTTTTGTTTACGTTTGTGTTTTTGGGATTAGCAGTGGTTATAAATAAAAGAATTAAGGAGAAAGAATAATGGAACGCTGATTATTATGATGATCATGATTAATTATGATTTAAATCAGCGGTGATCATAATAATCATAACGATCTGCGTTCTATTCACAAGTTTATGAGAACAATATTACACATAATCAAAAAAGAATTTATCCAGTTCAAACGCGACCCTAAAATGAGGTTGCTTATTTTAATTGCCCCGATAGTACAGCTTGTACTCTTGGGTTATGCAGTTAACCTTGATGTTGAAGTTGTACATACTGCAATATTAGATCAGGATAGAACCGGGACCAGCAGAGAATTAATCGATAAATTTAACAGTACGGGATATTTTTCAATTGACTATTATGTAGAAGATTATGATGAGCTGCAGGAAAAAATTGAAAACGCTGAAGTAATCCTGGGACTCGTAATTCCAAATGATTTTGAAAAAGAAATGAAAAGAAACGAGACTGCACGGCTACAAGCTGTTTTTGACGGTTCGGATGGTAATACAGCATCAATATCCGCAGGATATGTACAGAGAATTGTTAGCAGTTATTCTAAGAATATTATCTCCGAATACAGAAACAGAAACGGGATAAAAATTATTCCTGCCGGTTCTATTGTACCGGAAACAAGAGTGTGGTACAACCCGGAATTAAAAACACGTGTATTTATGGTACCCGGAATTGTGGGACTATTACTGATGATTATAACTATAATTTTAACATCTTTAGCTGTTGTTAAGGAAAAAGAAATAGGTACACTTGAACAGTTGATTGTAACACCTATAAAACCAATCCAGTTAATAATCGGCAAACTTATTCCGTTTGCTTTACTTGGGTTTATTGCAATAATACTCGTTTTAACGGCAATGATTATTGTATTCGGAATACCAATAAGAGGCAGTATAATTTTATTATTCTTTTCTACATTTATTTTTGTTTTTTCATCACTCGGGTTCGGATTGTTTGTTTCAACAATTTCCAAAACTCAGCAGCAAGCAATGATGCTTGCAATATTTGCATTTATGCTGCCGATGGTCTATTTGTCCGGTTTTGCTTTCCCTATTGAAAACATGCCGGAAATAATTCAGTACGTCACTTACATAATTCCGCTTAAATATTTTATGATAATTATAAGAGGTATTATTTTAAAAGGAATCGGATTAGCAGATTTATGGCAGGAGCTGCTGATTTTATTTTTTATGGGAATAGGAATATTATCGGTTAGTGTATTAAGATTTCAAAAGAGACTTTCATAAAAAAAAACTTAAGAAGTAATGCCAACATTGCGATTAAGCGCTAAACATAATGCCGGCAAAGCAAAAAGTTGTTAATCTGCCAGGTACGAAAAATGCCTGCTGAAAATGCTATTTCCCAAATTGATATGATTTTTATCCAATAGTTTTTTGTTTTTCTTCAGATACTCAACAATGCTCTCGATCGGTACTACTTTAGTGACGCCAAGCTTTAAACTTTTTTTCATTTCGATAAATATTTCCCCTTCATAAGGAATAACAGGGTTTATTCCCCTTTGTGTATTCTCAACCGAAGGCTGAAGGATATATTCAACTTCTGCCGGAACACTTTTCACCAAACCTACCAGCTCAAAATTAGGCACACCGTCACGTATAGCCAGCACTAACCCTCCGCTGAAACCTTTATTAAAAATTGCATCAATTAGAAAACCGCTTTTACCCTCAAAATCGGGATTACTTACGATACCTTTGGTTATCATTTTTTGCCCGAGAGGATAGCCGAATGCATAAACAAACGAGCCCCACTCCAGCTCTCTTGCGTAACCTATCGGGTAATTTATTGCAGGAAAATCTTCCCTTTTTTGCTGTTTAATATTTGCCGATAAAACCGCGATGTCCAATTTTTCATCTTTAATGACAATCTCAAGCTTCTCATTTGCCGGCAACTCCGGTATATAATTATTTTGATTCATCTTAAACGAAATTGATTCGATTATATCGGATTTAGTACCGTCTTCATTTAAATAATAAGTAATAATGGTATCCGGGTAATCAACAATATGCGAACATGTTAATAGGGCAATTTTGCCAAGATTATTATAAATAATTGTAGCTGTGCCGGAACTTGTCTGATAAAAATTAAAATATTTTGATGCAGCATCTTCGAGAATATCACCGGATAAATTGGACCGCTTCAAATTATAGATTTTATCAAACATAAAACCTTTATAGAATGCCATCACATTCAGCATTCTAATAGATTTAGAAATTTTTTCCAGTTCGGTTGAACTGCTCTTGTATGGAAATTCACTGTCGTATTTGCCGTCGCTTAAAGTTGGGTAAGCTGTATCCTTTATGTACGACGAACATGAATAGAATGAGAGGAAAGACAAAATTAAAAGAATTGGCTTTTTCATTTGCACCTCACTAAAAGTGAGAATTAATAATGCAAAGTTAAACATTTTGCAGATGATTTGCTTTTATAGTTGGGTAAAAATAGGGTAGTGTCATGTCAACAACAATGTAGTGTCGCGTCATTCCCGTATGTTTTTAGCGGGAATCTCTTAATTTTAGATTCGTGTATAGTCCTGAAATAGGTTGACAAAAAAAGTCAACCAAAAACAGGACAAAAAATGAAAAAAGAAAAATCACAACATTACAGCGAGCAGTTCAAAAGGCAAGTAGTCCAAGATGTATTAG
>JASFMY010000168.1:0-11577 GCA_050117315.1 Ignavibacteria bacterium | reverse complement strand
ATTAAATCCCCATAGAATAAGGAGATGGTTTCGCACAACAGAATTTTATCTGTAAATGACATAATATAGCTTTATCCGCCTTTATATTTTTTTCTCATTTCCAGATAAAATTCTTTAAAGTTATAACAACGCAATCATGACAGCCCACATTTTTAACGGGAACTTGGATTCAGAATACCCGGCTACGTTGTCTAAAAATATACTTACCGGGGTTTTAAGAAATCAATTAGGATTTGATGGAGTGATTATTTCCGATGATATGAATATGTCTGCAATTACCGATCATTATGGTCTGGAACAAGCAATTGAGCTTGGAATAACAGCCGGATTAGATATTCTTATCTTTGCAAATAATCTAACATACGATGAGATGATAGCGGAGGAAGCTGTTGAAATCATAAAAGAACTGGTTGACAACGGCAGCATAAACGAAGATAGCATAAACGAATCATATTACAGGATAATTAATCTAAAAAATAGAATTCTTGATTTTTAATTTCCCGCCTCTAAATATTTTTCTTTTTTCGGGTAAAACAGTTAATTAGTTAAATATTGTTTCAAGAGAAGACTTTATAAAAAGCTCTATGGCTGCACTCAAAGCAGACGGTTAATTAGAGGTTGGTTTTTATTTTTTTAATCGGGTAGGAGGCTACATTCATAGTTATTGTACCGGCAATAAAATAGGTTGCATTGTTGTGGTGTAAATTTGGTTTCGGATTTTGTTTTTTTATGAACTCACACTTATCTCTCTTACAAAGAGAGAAGTTCATGGAAAAATCCGAACCCAAATTATTGTTACTTCACTAATCTTGAACTATTCTTTTGCATTGAATATTATTGCCGGGTTAATAAGTTGACGCCTATACGCAGAGCGGGATGAAAAATGAGAGAGTTTTTATTTTGCAGAAATTCTAATAAACAAATCAATAAAAGCAACAGCTCGAGTAATATTTACAAACTTTTGCATGATTAATACAAATTCCATCATTATTTACAACAACTTTTCCGAATTAATGACAACTTTATATTGGTATTTAAGAAGTTATTTCAAATTAATGCAAACTTTTCTGCCTTAATGTCAACTTTTCTGAATTATTGACAACTTTACTTTGGTATTTAAGAAATTATTTCCAATAAATGAGAACTTTTTTCAATAAATACAAACTTTTTCTGATTAATGAGAACTTTTTTCGATAAATGCAAACTTTTTCTAATTAATAAGAACTTTTTTTGATAAATGCCCTTTTTGATGAAAAAACGAATAAACCTGTTCCGTGAAATTGGATTGGTATTAATATGAGTATAATTATCATATCGACTAACATTTTTTTTGTGAGGAGCTTGCCCGCTATCTTTTTGGGCGGGATATCTTTAACATGGAATTATAGTTAATGCATATCTAATGTTAGATAAATGTTTATGATGAAAAACTTGTCAATGAATTGCAAAATAGCTATAATATTAATCTTTAATAAGATGCGAGTATTAAAAAAGTTTATTGAAAGTAATTGTCGGTTGGTGAATTTAGGTTTTACAAAATAGTTATGAATTCCTTAGTAAATCGCCATTTCTCTTTGACTTCGCCAACTAAATGCATATCTTGCGTATAAAGTTTGGATAGGGTTGACATATTACAGGTAGTTAACAAATCATGAAAGTAAAATCCTCTCTTACGGACTACTCGCTTCACATCAAATCAAAAATTATTGATAATCGTAAAGTTTATTGGAACAAATCGTTTATAATTTATGAATCTGTCATTGGACGGAATCAGGTTGATCTCGTAGCTTCGGTAAAAGATAAAAGTGCGGACTCGATTGGTGTATGTAGAGATATATACAGTCAAATAGCAGATATTATTAAGCAAACGGAAATTCAAATTATCCAGGAAAAAGTTTTTGGAAGTACCTGTATCCATGAAGATATTTTTAAGGCTCGGGAAGATATATTGCGGGGCTGCGGAATTTATGAAGAGCTTCCGGTTACGTATATTCAAGGAGAACCGTTTTGGGGTGAAGGATTTGCGGGCATACAGATTTGTGCTATTAAAACTTCAACGTCTCCGGCTAAAGTATGGACAATTTATGAAGACGGGATTCCCAGCGGTCGCGGGATAGATTTGGACGGAGCAACTTTTTTTTTAATGCAAAATATGCATGGATTAAAACAATGTAGTTCGGGAATTAACAGCCGGGCAGATCAAACTGCCGGAATGTTTGAACGAACAGATACATTGCTTCGTAAGTACGGTGCTGTTTACCGTGATGTCGTTTGTACACGTATTTATATTTCCGATATACTTGATTGGTATGATGAATTTAATAAAGTAAGAAATGAGAAATATAGAGAGTTCGGCATCCTGCCGTCAAATTCTGCAGACTTAGTTACCGAACAAATCTATCTCCCGTCAAGTACAGGTATCCGGGCTGATAACCCAGAGGGAGCAGCAGCAATAATGAATGTCTTAGCTGCGGTAAAAGTGGCAGACTCCAAAATTGAAATAAAACACGACAATGGTATTAAACAGAGATCTGCTTACCGTTACGGCTCGGCTTTTTCACGCTCAACTATTATAAGCGGACCAAATGTCAAATGTATATTGCTGTCCGGTACCGCAGCAATTGACGAACAAGGGAAGAGCCTGTTCCCGGGTAATGCCCGCGAACAGATGCGGAAAACACTTGAAATAGTAGGAGCATTACTTGGCAAAGAAGGCGCATTGTTAAAAGATATTTGTCATGCAACCGTATTTCTCAAACGTAGGGAAGATATATTAATTTACGAGGAAGTTGCTAATGAATACGGCATTGTGAACATGCCTGCCGTATGTGTCATAGCCGATGTTTGTCGGGATGAATTGTTATTTGAATTGGATGCGATAGCTGCGGTTGAAAATACCGACTGATTGCAAAAGGGTGAAAGAAAATTTTTATATCATATAAATTTATAAATACTAAAACAACTATCTGGATTTAAGGTGGACGGATTATCATGAGAAAATCTATTAAGTTTTCGCTGACAGCAGCGGGAGTAATTGTTATCGTCTTATCGGCGATTTATTTTTTACTTTTTTTGCAAACGTTTGCACCCGATGAAATTTTAACCGAATATAGTGAGGATGTAAATTGTACTTCAATAGTTATAAACTATCCTCAAAACGAAACAATCTTTCCTCCGGAAATTATTCCTCCAAAATTTGAATGGACGGATGACAATGTAGAGTCGAACTACTGGCTCATTTCAATAAATTTTGAAGACTGCACTAAGGGTATGGCTTTTCTAAGTCCGGCAAAAGAATGGACACCTTCGGAGGAGCAGTGGGCAGTTATCAAGCAAAGTTCGATTGGAAAAAAAACAGAGATAAATATTTGGGGATTCAATCATGAAGGCCCTGATAAATTTTTCTCAAAAGCTAGTATTTCAATAAGCACATCCAAGGATTCTGTCGGTGCTCCGATATTCTACCGCGAAGTAAATCTGCCGTTTAGAGATGCGGTAAAAGATCCAACCCTTATACGTTGGAGGTTCGGCTCGGTGTCTTCAAAGAAGCAGCCTCCGATTGTTTTAGACAGTCTGCCTGTATGCGGTAATTGTCATTCATTCTCAGCCGACGGTTCTTTGCTAGGGATGGATGTGGATTACGCTAACGACAAGGGATCATACGGTATTGTAAAAACTGCTGAAAGAATGACACTGGCAAATGAAAATATTATTACCTGGTCTGATTATAAAAGGGAAGATAAAGAACTTACTTTCGGTCTTCTTTCGCAAGTTTCTCCCGACGGGAAATATGCAGTAAGCACAGTTAAAGACAGATCGGTATTTGTTGCGGTAGATAACCTGGCGTTCTCGCAGTTATTTTTCCCTGTGAAGGGAATACTGGCGGTTTATTCGAGAGAAGATGAAACCTTCAAGGCACTGCCAGGTGCAAGTGATAAAAAATATGTGCAGAGTAATCCTGAATGGAGTCCTGATGGGAAATACATAATTTTTTCAAGGAGTAAAGCAATAACGCTTGAATCAATACGCAATAAAGGGGGAGTATTGTTGACTGCGGATGATTGCCGCGAATTTATCAACCGTGACAGTTTATTTAAGTTCGACTTGTACCGTATTCCGTTTAACAACGGAAAGGGAGGGAAACCTGAACCTATTAAAGGAGCGTCAAAAAACGGGATGAGTAATTACTTCGCAAAATATTCTCCCGACGGGAAATGGATTGTATTCTGCAAGGCCGAAAGCTTTATGCTTCTGCAAAAAGATAGCGAACTATATATTATGCCGGCAGGAGGAGGCGAAGCAAGAAGAATGCGCTGTAATACGAACCGGATGAATTCTTGGCATAGCTGGTCGCCGAATTCAAAGTGGCTGGTATTCGCTTCGAAAGTTAATTCACCGTATACTCAACTTTTTATTACCCACATAGATGAAGAAGGAAACAGCAGTCCTGCTGTGCTGCTTTCACAGTTTACAGCTTCGGATAGAGCTGCGAACATTCCCGAGTTTGTTAATATTTCTCCCGAAGGTATCAAGGAAATTCACGAACAATTTATTGATGACAATTCATACCTAAGAACTGCGCAAGAACACATGAGAACAAACGATTATGAGAACGCGGAAATAGCTTGCCGGAAGGCTCTTAAAATAAATTCCAACAACTGGGAAGTGCAACTTGAAATGGCGATGATACGCGACAGACAGGGAAGACAAAATGAGGCAATACAATATTGCCGCGAAGCAGTTCGGATTAATTCCGGAGATGGAAATGCACGTTCTATGCTGGGATCACTTCTTTGGAAGACCGGGAAACAAGAAGAAGGGATGAAACATTTGACTGAGGGAGTAAGTCTCGATCCGGAGAATGCAAACTCACATATAAGATTAAGTGAAGCGTTACTTGATCAAGGGAAAATTGACGAGGCGCGTTCGTGTTTAACAAAAGCTGAATCTCTAAAACCTGATCATAGAACCTTCAGGCATATTGCGGATATAATGCTGCAACACGGACAAGTTGATTTTGCTCTAGATCGTTACCACAAAGCAATTAAAGCGGAACCCAGTGATTACATGGCATTGAATAACCTTGCGAGTATTATAGTGCAGCAAGGCAAAACAAGCGAGGCTGAAAACTATTATCGCAGAGCGTTAAAGATAAATCCCAAACTTGTTCAATCACTTACCGGCTTAGCTAAAATACTAATTTCTAATGATCCGCAGAATAGCGATGTTGAAGAAACTATTCAGCTTGCTTTCCGGGCATGCGAGCTAACTTATAATCAAGAAATGGAGCCTTTAACCTTGTTGATATCCGCTTACGCAAAGGCCGGTAATACTCAAGAAGCCATAAGAGTTGCAAACATTGCACTCTCACTTGCTAAATCTACAGGAAAAATTGAACTTGCTAAGATTCTTGAAAAGAGCATAGAAGTTTATAAAATGAATGAATCCGGAGAACATTCTTTGCAGTAGAATTTAATACTTCCGAGAGAGTATCAACTTCCCTCTCTTACAAAGAGAGAAGTTTATGGAAAAATCCGAAACCAAATTATTGTTACTTCATTAATCTTGTACTATTCTTTTGCATTGAATATTATTGCCGGGTTAATATGAAAGGCAATTCATTGACAGGAAACTGTTTATCAAACTTAGTAGCCTTCAAAAGATGCGGTTTAGTCCCGATAAAGCGTTCTGCCACAGGTATGGCTTTATCATAGTTAATGAGTTCTAAAAAAATAAACGAAGTTTGAATTTAAAATAATGGGGTGATCAGGGAAAAATCATAAATTTATTTTAAAAAAAGTGGAGGTTAATTTCTTTGTACGTTTGTGAAGTTCGTCAAAGAAACTTAAATTATGTTTTATTTTTTTCACAGAAGCAGAAATAATAGAGGTTAAATGAAAGAATATCTCGACTTAGTAAAACTTGTTTTGGACGAAGGGTTACGTAAACCTTCAAGAACCGGAATTGATACGATTTCATATTTTTCTGCAAATTATAAAGTTGATTTGCAAAAAGGCTTTCCGTTGTTAACAACAAAAAAAATGATGTGGAAATCACTTCTTCATGAAGTTTTATGGTACCTGTCCGGAGAGAACCATATTAGAAATTTAAGAAAACACACGAAAATATGGGATGCATGGGCCGACGAAGATGGGAACCTTGAAACAGCATACGGTTACTACTGGAGGCATTTCCCGAGTGCGCAAAAGGATAAAGACGGAAACTGGGTAGTAACGGAAATAGACCAAATTCAATATGTTATTGACGAAATAAAAAGAAATCCCAACAGCAGGAGATTGATTGTCACCGCTTGGGAACCCGGGAATGCAATTTACAGCAAGCTGCCGCCCTGCCATTATACATTTGCATTTAATGTTTCTGAAGGGAAATTGAATTGTCATCTAAATCAAAGGAGTGGTGACATAGCGCTGGGAATTCCTTTTAATTTAGCTGCATACTCACTTTTAACTCAAATTATTGCTCAAGAAACCGGATTGCAATTAGGCCAGTTTTCACATACTATTATTGATGCACATATTTACATTGCCGATAAAGGAACAGAGAACGAGAAATACGACCATGTTAAAGGATTAAAAGATCAATTAAAAAGAGAACCGTTGCCGTTGCCTAAACTTAAAATCGCCAACAAACCGATAAACGAACTGAAGTTTGAAGATTTCGAACTAATCGGTTATCAATCTCACGATAGAATTTATTTTGAAGTCGCTGTCTGAAAGCCTCTTTTTTAGTAGTGTATAAAAAAATATATTGTCTTATTTAACAAAATTTATTATCTCCCGTCTAAGAATTTATATAATATTGGGGGGAGATTTGAAGGTATTACTTCCTGTAATTGTTTTGTTTTTTTTACTTTTTGCCTGCAGAAAAGATGTTTTAACATCGCCTGAAGAAGGGCAGGGCTCTATCACAATAGCCTCCTTGCCGCAGGGAGCAGATATATTTATTAATAACCAATCTACAAATTCCAAAACACCGCAGAATTTTGAAAATGTCAGTTCCGGACAATACAGCGTGACCCTTTCTTATCTGGGTTTTTCTGATACAACTATAGTTGTTTCAGTTGAAAGCGGAAAAAGAAAAATAATTAACGTATCTTTGGTTTTGGAAAATTAAAACAAAAATATATTGGAAAAAATTATTATAGCTGCAACAGCACAAAACGGTGTTGTAGGAAACTTAGGTAAAATTCCCTGGCACTCAAGCGAGGAATTCAAACACTTCAAACAAACAACAATGAGCTTCCCGATTATTATGGGAAGAAAAACATTTGAATCGATCGGTAAACCGCTTAAAGGCCGTCTGAACGTTGTTATTTCAAGAAATCCTGAATTGAATTATGAATTTGATAACCTCAAAATCTTCAAAAGTTTGGAAGAATCTATTATATTTTGTGAAACGGAAAACTATGAAAAAGCGTTTATTATTGGAGGCGGGGAAATTTATAAAAAGTCAATATTATTCGCAGACAAAATGATAATTTCCAAAATGAAATTAAATGCAGAAGGGGACACGTATTTCCCGGAAATTGATAACAATATTTGGAAAGTTGAAAACAAAAAAGAATTTGACGAATTTATAGTTTACTATTACAGCAGAATCTGAATTTATTTGATATCTTTCAAATCCATTATTCTCATTTAAATTAAAATATTCTTATGTTAAAAAAAATTAAAATATTGCCGGAAAACGTAACCAATAAAATTGCGGCCGGAGAAGTTGTACAAAGACCGGAATCGGTAGTTAAAGAACTTATGGAAAACGCTCTTGACGCCGGGGCTGAAAATATGGAAGTAATAATTAAACGGGCAGGCAAGGCTCTCATCCAGGTTGTGGACGACGGATCAGGGATGAGCGAGGAAGATGCGGTTTTATGTATTCAAAAACACGCTACAAGCAAAATCGATAAATTTGATGATCTCAATTCCCTTGCAACTTACGGGTTTAGGGGCGAAGCATTAAGTTCAATTGCTTCCGTAAGCCAGGTTGAAATAAAAACCGAAAGGAATGAAGATGAAATAGGAACCCTGATTAAGATTGAAGAAGAAAACAATATTATAAAAGAGAGGGGCGCCTTTCCAAAGGGTACTTCAATTGCTGTTAAAAACTTATTTTACAATACACCTGCAAGGAGAAATTTCTTAAAAACAAATGCAACCGAGCTTAAACATATTATCGAAACATTTAAGAAAATCTCTTTGAGCAATCCAGAAATAGCATTCAAATTTTATAATGACGATGACCTCGTTTTTAATTTTGAAAAAGGGAATCTTGAATCAAGAGTTAAAGAGGTATTTGCCGATAATATTACTGACTTATTAATCAAGGTTGACGAACCTACCGATTACATTGGGTTAAAAGGGTATGTGTCTAAACCCGTTTATTTAAGAAAGAGCAAAGGCGAGCAGTATTTGTTTATCAATAAGAGATATGTTGTAAGCCGGACGATAAACCATGCTGTCTTTTCTGCCTATGAAAATATTTTGGAAAAAGGGGACTATCCTTTCTTCGTGTTATTTTTGAATATCGATTCCTCCAAGGTTGATATTAATGTTCACCCTCAAAAACTTGAAGTAAAATTTGATGATGAAAACAACATTTATAACTTTGTAAATGCAGTAGTAAAAAGAAGCATGGGAAGTTATGATCTCGTGCCTTCTGTATCATTTGACGAACAGAATGATGAAAATGAGAGACTAAATTATAACAGATCAATAACAAAATCGGAAAACGATTTTTCGGACAGGCCGGTATTTACAAAAAGAAGAACAGATAAAACAGGTGTTTACAGCGATAATGAAATTGATCTTCTTTTTAGGTCAATTAATACCGAGGCAAAACAAGGTGCTCCAACCGGTGAACCGGCAGATCCCTTTGATAATAAAACCGCAGTTCGACAAACGGATTCTAGTCAGAAAATTTATGAAAGCAAAAGAGATGACCAGGTAAGCCCCACATTCATAGTTTCGCTGCACAATAAATATATACTTGCTCAAATTAAAAGCGGGTTGATGATTATTGATCAGCATGTTGCTCACGAAAGAATTTTGTATGAAAAAATATTGAAATCATTTGATGCAAACCTTCCTTTCTCACAGCAGCTTTTGTTTTCACAGACTTTGCAGGTTGATCCGGGGGATTATGAGTTGACAAAAGAACTCGAACCGTTTTTAACGAAAATGGGTTTTGAACTTAAGTTCTTTAGTAAAAATACAATTGTTATCGACGGCGTTCCCTCCGATATAAAAGTGGGAACCGAACAAGAAATTTTACTTGACATAATTGATGAATACAAAAGGAATCAAAGAGAAAAACAACTAGAACAAAGGGATAATCTGGCAAAATCTTTTTCATGCAAAGCAGCAATTAAAAGCGGGGATAAATTATCCGAGCAGGAGATGAGATTACTGGTTGACCAGTTGTTTGCTACATCGATGCCGTATGTTTGTCCGCACGGTAGACCCGTAATTATTAAAATTCCTTTAGAAGAGTTTGATAAAAGATTTGGAAGAACTTAAAAGAAAGGTTAGTAATGAATTTGTTAAAAGAATATAAAGAGGAAAAAGATAAATATATTGATGCATTTAAAAGGGCAGGGACAACCGGGATGAAGTTCACGTCAGTATCCGGTGAAGATGTTAAAGGTTTATACACACCTGAAGATTTTGATCTTGATAACTATACCGACAACATTGGGTTTCCCGGTCAGTACCCTTTTACACGCGGTATTCATGCAAACGGCTACAGGGGAAAGATATGGACAATGCGGCAGTTCGCGGGATTCGGATCGCCTGAAGATACAAACGAAAGATTTAAGTATTTACTGAGTAAAGGACAAACAGGTTTGTCAATAGCATTTGATTTACCGACTTTAATGGGTTGTGATGCAGATGATGAACTAAGCGAAGGAGAAGTAGGCATTTGCGGCGTTTCAATTTCTTCGCTGGAAGATATGGAAATTTTATTAAACGGAATACCTCTGGAAGAAGTGTCAACCTCGATGACAATTAATTCTCCCGCTGCAATGATTTTTGCATTTTATCTTGCGGTAGCTGAAAAACAAGGAGTGCCGTTTGATAAACTTAGGGGTACACTTCAAAACGATATTTTAAAAGAATACATTGCCCAGAAAGAATATATTTATCCGCCCGGACCTTCTGTAAATATTATTACAGATATGATTGAATTTTGCACTAGCAATGTCCCTCAATGGAACCCGGTGTCTGTCAGCGGTTATCATATAAGAGAAGCCGGATCAACTGCGGTGCAGGAACTGGCTTATACTTTAGCTGACGGTTTTGCATATATAGAAGCCTGCATGAAAAGGGGAATGGACGTAGATTCTTTTGCCCCCAGAATATCATACTTCTTTAATTCACATTTAGATTTCTTTGAAGAGATAGCGAAGTTCCGTGCGGCAAGAAGAATTTATGCAAAAAGAATGAAAGAAAAATACGGAGCCGAAAATCCCCGTTCATGGTGGTTAAGATTTCATACGCAAACAGCGGGTTGTACATTAACAGCTCAGCAGCCGGAAAACAATATTGTCAGAACTGCGTTCCAGGCAATGGCTGCAGTGCTCGGCGGAACACAATCTCTGCATACAAATTCTATGGATGAAACACTTGCCCTCCCGAGTGAAAAAGCTGTTAAAGTAGCGTTAAGAACACAGCAATTGTTGGCATACGAGACAGGTATAATCAATACGGTTGATCCTTTGGGCGGCAGCTATTATGTTGAATCGCTTACCGATAAAATGGAAGAAGGTGCCAACAAAATATTCGATGAAATAGATGCGCTTGGCGGTGTTGTTCCAGCTATTGAAACGGGATATTTCCAGAAAGAAATTGCAGACGCTGCATACAGGTACCAGCTTGAACTGGAAAAGAAAGAAAAATTTGTTGTCGGCGTAAACGAGTTTGTTGAAGAGGAAGAAAAACTTGAAATTCCCATCCTGCAGATTTCTCCCGAGGTTGAAAGGGTACAGAAACAAAGACTGCATGATTTAAAGCAAAGAAGAGATAATACTGCAGTTGAAAATTGCATTTCGGAAATAGACAGGACTATTGTTGAAGGCCGAAATATTATGCCCGCATTGATTGAATCAGTCAAGAACTATGTAACTCTGGGAGAAATGGTTAACGCATTAAAAAAACATTACGGCACTTACAAGGAGTCTGTTGTTTTTTAATGATTAAAGTGTCATTTTATTGGTCACAGAAGGAGTTAAAACTATGCACTTAAGTGCATGTCGCTTAAGCTTCTAGAAATGATTAACATAAGAGATGAAATATCAGCGAAGCAGTGTAGATAGAGTATCAAGATTAACAGCCCATATAGTATGGTCAACCAAGTATAGATATTCGGTACTTGAAGGAGATATAAAAATACGTTGTCGAACAATAATAAAGCAAATATGCGAATCTGAAGATGTTGTAATACTCAAAGGAAGAAGTTCAAGAAAGTTAGAGCAAGAATTTCCAGAGTTGGGGAAAAGATATTGGGGACGTCACTTTTGGGCAATAGGTTATGGATGTTGGAGTACTGGTAATATAACAG
>JASFMY010000167.1:0-11744 GCA_050117315.1 Ignavibacteria bacterium | reverse complement strand
AGGCAGGTTTTTAAGGGAATAAAAAATGAAATGGTTACGCTAACCCGCTGGACGGATTGATTAAATATTTTTTTTCGTAGTATATAATAGCTTAAAAACATATATGGTGGTTATGCAAAGCCTCCTATTATAACAGCCGCATCTGCGACAATAATTTTTTTGTAGGATTTATTGATATAGCTGTCATAAACCGTAGAGTTGTGTTTTATATACAATTATACGGAATTATTCCACTCTTGATTATCACTTAGAATTTGTAAACTGTTATCTGCGTAACGCAGTGAAAAACTATGCATTTCCCTGTTATCGTTGAATAAGTATGAGTATTTAGCCACAACACTTTCGGGATTATCACTTTCAATATATTCTTGCTGAAATTCAAGACCTTCTGCCATGTTTATAACATGGCTTCCAATTGCGTATACATTGGATATCATCTGTTTCATCTCCGGATCTTCATTAAGCAATTTCGTGATTTCTTCAATGTCCTCTCTGTCTCCTTCAACTACTACCGAATTATCACTGGAACTGTGATGCATACATAGATCAAAAGGAGGATCTGAAGAAATTCCCGACTCACTTAGAAATTCTGAAAGTTTTTCTTCAAGCTCTGAAGTTAGTTCTTGTAGGTTTTCCAATGTGGGAAGCATAAGATTGTCCAATTTACTAAGCAGGCTACTCTCCGAGTTGTTGTTAACGGAACTGGAAGTATCGTAATCGGTAGCCTGTGATAAAACTTCACTAAATGATTTTTGATTTGAAGCCGTTTTGTATGAAGAAGCATAATCCGAATTATAAGAAGAAACTTGATTTACCATTTGAGCTCCTAAAGTATTTTGCAATTGGGTTTATAAATAATGAAGAAATTTACATTTATATTATCGGAAAGCATATCTATTTGTTTAGCAGGTAGGCAAAGTGGGACCGGGAATATATATTTTCAGATTCGGGTGAACTTAGGGAATTCGCATAATAGACTAATGACTCAGGTACTAATGAGAGAATTTTTGGCTAATGGGGATGACAAAAATTTTCAAAAAGATGTTAAACCGGAATTGCCACAAAATCTTATTTTATAAATAATTACAGAAATTCTTCATCCTCTAATGCATAATCTGGGTTAAACTAATCCGCTCAAAAATTTATCTGCGGATAGTATGTGTATTTCATTTTTTTATAATATCTATTCCCTTTTTATTTATTACTTGATAGGCAAAAGGGATATCCAATTTCTTTTTATAATAAATTAGATTTGAAGAGGGTGTTTGTTCACTTAATTTAACCTCGACTACGAACCAGGGTTTGTTATTGTTTGTAACTAAAAAATCCACTTCCTTTTTATCAACATTTTTTAGATAATTTAGATTGGATTTATAGCCTTCGTATTCTCTCAAGAAATCAGTAAATTTAAACAAATGTGATGCAACTAAATTTTCGAATCTTGTCCCTTCATTTTCAATTTCCGACCAATCAATTAAGTAAAGTTTGGCTTCTTTTTTTAATGATCTTATCTTTTTCGAGTTATAAGGGTAAATTCTAAAATGATTCCAATATATTCAGCCAGCTTGTTAATGCTCTGTGGCTTACATCCAGATCATTTCTGATTGAATTTATAGATAAAAGGACTAGCAACTTTCCCGGGCAGTAAATCCCCAAGAATTTTCATACTGCTAATATCTCTAATATTTTCAATATCCCTAATATCTTCACGAAATAATCTTTCAAGTTTTTCATTATGCCATCTTCGTAAAGTTCTTTCACTTTGTTTTATTAAAGGCTCCGGGAAACCGCCGTACTTATACAAAGTTTTTAAGTTATCATTTTGTTTTATACTTCTAAAATTCAGCTCCTTAAACGGTTTGAATTCATTTTCAATATTTTCTAACTCTGCAAGTGAAAATGGGTACAACGTGTAATAATGGTATCTGCCTTGAAGTGAATCGCCCCCTTTTCTGTAAATATTCAGCCTTGCACTGCCGGTAATAATTATTTTATATTTTTCTTTTTGCTTGTCGTAGATGCCTTTTACCAGATTTTTCCAATTCCTATATTTATGTATTTCGTCAAATATTAATAAACATTTTTCCCCGGGAAGTTCTTGAGATGTTATTTTTTTTCTATCCGGCTGATAATCCCAATTATAATAAGAAGTGTTGCCAAGTTTTTCGGCAATTAGTTCTTTTGAAATTGTTGTTTTACCAATCTGGCGTGCTCCCCCGATAAAAACCATTTTGTCTTTCAAATCGGAAATAATTTTTTTGGTTAAGTATCTTTGTAATCTCATTTCAATCAAAATTTAATCAGAATAAACATAGCAACATTTTTGCCTCAAAGCAAAAATATCAGTGTGCTGCAAATAAAATATTATTTATTCCCGTGTGCCGTTTTTTCAGCTTCGGGTAATTTACTTAAACCTATCATGCTTGTTATTCCAATATTGAATGTCAAGTTAATTTGTTAAAGAGGTTTAATAATTCATTGACAGCAGTAAAATAATAAATCAAATTGATATTAAAAATTTTATGTAATTTGACATGCCGCAAATTTAATAACTAGGAGTCAATGTATGAAAAGATATTTATTTTTTTTGTTATTAATAATTATCTATTCATGTGAACGGAACGGTTTTTCTGAAAAACAAAATGAATATGAAGAAGTAATTAATGTTTACTTCAACAAGTCAGCGGACATTTCGTTAGCTTACCCGGGCAATAAAGCCAATTATAATGTTAATTTGGAAGACAAATTAATTAAGAGAATTGAGAAAGCTGATTCCACTATTGACTTAGCTGTTTACGAAATTAATCTGCCGAAGTTAATTACCAAAATTATTCAAAAAGCAGCAGATGGAATTGATGTAAGAATGGTAGTTGATGCTAAGGAGTATACGGAAGAAGGATCCGGTGAAGTTGATGAGCATGATGAGCGATACAATATTATGAGATTATATCTGGAAAAGATGCGAAGAGGAATGGATAAAATACTCAATACTGATGATGATATTTATATCATCGCAGACTCCCCGATTTTTGCAGTTACCGATTCTGATGAAAGAATTGAATTTGATTTACCAAACTCACCGGATGATTTTCCTTTTGTGCAGGTAAAAATAGGTAATGATATTAAAGAGGGTTATTTGGTTGCGGATGCTGCAAAAAGAAAATCCGCCGGTTGCCCGGATTCATGCTATTATTCACCTGGAGATCAAATGCATAATAAGTTTGCCGTTATAGACAACGAATGGGTCTTTACCGGTTCGTGGAATTTTACTGTAACCGGATTATACGGAACAGAAGAAGATATGCGGGCAGGTAAATTAAACGGCAACCAGCAGCATGTGGTTGAAATTAAGTCGGAAGATTTAGCGGAAATTTACACTAAGGAATTTAATGAGATGTACGGAAGTCGGGATTTATTGCCGAATGCCGACAGCTCAAAATTCCACAAAAGAAAATTAGACAATACCGGTCATACTGTAAACGTTGACGGCGTTAGAGTGGATGTTTATTTCAGTCCTTCGGACAGCGCTTTAAGTAAAATCATAAACCTTGTAAAAACAGAAGCAGACAGCAGTATAATTTTTACAATATTTGCTTTCTCCGATCAAAAATTAGTTGACGAAATGAAATACAAATGGGAAGCAAGTTATGAGGATTCCGTAGGTGAAAGAACGGGCAGCAGGGAATCTGAACTAAACCCGAATATAAGATGGAAAAATGAAGCTCCTGTTTATAAAGATAATGAAACCAGAAAGCTGCATTCAAAGTCTATGGTTATTGACAATGATATTGTTGTTGTCGGTTCAATAAATTGGAGTACAAACGGCGACCAGATAAATGATGAAAATACATTGATAATTTATGATAAGAATATTGTCAACCAGTTCAAACAGGAAATGACGGCAAGGTATAATAAAGCTAAGAGTAATTAACTATTCGTGCATTTGCGGCAAGAGAAGATTAGCCACGAATGTTTAACGAATTACAAAACAATTCTTTTATAATTTAGTTTTAGTTCACCGAAGTTTACGATTAAAGCTAATTTGTTTCCCGATACTTTAAGGTAGTTTATTGCTTGTGCAACAAATTCATCTGCAATCCCGCCGACAGCTTTTACTTCTAAAATTATTTTATCGTAAACTACAAAATCGGCATAGAATTTATGCGGTAATTTTATGCCTTTATAATTAACAATATATTCCTTTTCTCGTTCGAACGGAATTCTGCTTTTCTTAAATTCATATTCAAGAGCATCCTTATAAACAATTTCAAGAAATCCCGGACCGAGATTATTATGCACTTCAAAGCATTTACCAATTATTGAATAACTCTCTTCTTTTAAAATTATTTCTTTCATTCGTTTTTATATTCGTGCATTCGTGCAAAAAAGGGTAAGCCACGAATACACGAATGTTTTTATTCAGCAATATAATTACACGGGTTTACTTTTGGAATTCCGAAATTGTTTTTCTTTATCCAGATATTGTTAAACTGAATATTGGACTTTGTCCGGGAGTGCGGGTTTCCCGAATTTTTTATAAGCCAAAACACCTATCTCAATAATCTTTCGTTCAACATTGTGTTTTAGCTTTTCACCAAAAATCTAATCGCAATTGTACACCAAACTATTGCGACTGCTACGAATGTGAATAAAATCAATATGTCGAAAAGCCCGTTGTTTTTAATTGATTCAACCAACTCCATAACCAACAACCTACCTTCGTCAAAAAAATAAACCGGGCATACAAGCATTAGGAAACCGACTATTTTATATTTTATACGGAAAAGAAAGTTAAAAATTGACAATAAGCTTATGCCTATATTTCCGGCAATATACCTTACTTCGTCAAAGCTTTTGTTAGCGGTTTTGTTATTCTTCTCTTTTGAAAATTTAGTGTCGTATTCCACTTGAAGTATCAATTATAATTTTGCGAATAAATATAAGATTATTCCGTTTAAATAGTTATTAAATTAATATTAAAACGGTTTAGTCTTTATGATGTTTTTTTATCCATGCCGGATGAGTAGTAGTTCTTATTTGAGAGTATCATTAAACAATAATATTACTTTTGTACCGGAATTTTTCTTTGATCTTATTTTGATATTGATGTTGTTTATTTTGCAGTAACCTTTAACCAGTGTCATTCCCAATCCCGTCCCGTCATATTCCCTTGAACTTCCGGCTTTTTCCTGGGTAAACGGTTCGTAAATAACTTTCATGTATTCTTCGGATATGCCAATTCCCGTATCCGATATTGTAATAATTAAATTATTTTCCGTATCATTTTCGGTTTTAAGCACAACCGAACCTTCATGAGTAAACCTAATAGCGTTGTCAACAAGGTTATCAAGAATATTATAAACCGAATATTCATCGCAATAAACAAAATTATAAATTGCTTTTTTGTCTGTAGCGAAATATAGTTTTTTGAATTTAGCCGTTTTTTTATGTTCGCCGTAGACTCTTAGCAATATTTCGTTATAAACATTAATATCCCGCTTATTGCTTTTATAAGAATTTGTAAGTAATTCAGATGAGTTTAATGTTAGATCAATTGTTCTTACTAATCTCTTGGATGCATATTTTATAGTACCGTAAGCTTCTTTAATTTCACGGTCTTCATTTGACCTTAAGTCCGCCTCATCTCTCAGCAACTGCAGGTAATTCATAATTACGTTTATGGGCGTTCTAATTTCATGCGACATTTGTCTTAGAAATTCTGTTTTTATTTTTTCGGACTGTTCTGCTTTTTTTCTTGCGGCAATTGTTGCCTGCTCGGCTTTTTTCTTTTCGGTAATATCTTCTATAGTGCCGTCATAATAAAGAATTTTTCCACTTTTATCTTTGTATACGGTTGCACTTTCCCTAACATAAATTAAACTTCCGTCTTTTTTGTACATCTCTTCTTCAAAGCCATACACATTCCCTTTTTCGAATAGAATTTTTTTAAAGTTCTCTCTGAAATTATTATTTATATAAAAATCTTTTTTTTGAATTTCGGCATTCATCTCACTTAAGGAAGTGTAACCGAACATTTTTAACACAGTTTTGTTTGCCATTGTAATATTACCGCTTGGGTTAGCCCTATAAATTCCCAAAGTGGCATTTTCAAATATGTGCTTGAAGCTTTCTGCACTTTCAATTAGCTTTTTCTCGTTTTTTTTCTTCCGGTAATATCTTCAAAAATAACAACAAATTTCCCGATTTCAGGGCGGTATGCTTTTACTTTAAAATATTTGTTTAACCCCTTGGAATATTCTTCAAATTCCGCCGGTTTACCTGTTAAAACTACTTGACCGTATCGTTCTATCCAGTATTCTTCAATTCCGGGTAAAACCTCTTTTACGGTTTTACCTATTATTTTTTCTTTCTTTAACCCGGTTAAATTTTCAAATGCTGAGTTTACTTCAATAAATTTATAATCAACGGGGCTCCCTTTTTCATTACAGATTATTTCATGTAAGGCATAGCCCTCAGTCATTTGCTCAAATAAAAGTCGATATTTATTTAGCTGCTTTTGCAGGTCTCTTATCTCTGAAACGGCTTTTGAATCATCAATATATTTATTGATTGTTTTCATTTAACTACCATAGTTTAACAGTATATAAAGCTTGAAACAAAACCGGGAAGCGAGCAGCAGTAAATTCAGAATGACAATTGAGGATAGTTTTTATTCGTTAAGATCAATTTTTTTAAAAAAAATAATATAACAAAACTAAAAAGTCAATAACCGTAAGTTTGGCTTTTCTGTCTGTGTAATTTTCCGGTTTAGATAAATAATGATATCTCCTCTAGATTTTTGCGGTTTATGTCCGGTATTTTAGCATTTTTGCCGGGGTATCCAGTAACTAAAAGCAAGTAAGGCTTTTCATTAGAGGGTCTATTCAAAATTTTAGATAAGAAATTCATAGGACTTGGAGTATGGGTAAGTGTTGCTAGTCCGCAGTTATGCAAAGCAGTAATTAAAATACCGGTAGCAATTCCAACGGATTCTTTTGTGTAATATTGTTTTACTTTTCTTCCGTCAGGAAGTAATTCATATTTTTTTTCAAAAATTATTATTAGAAAAGGAGCAGTTTCCAGAAAAGGTTTACTTGAATCGGTTCCCAGCGGGGCTAATGCGACCAGCCATTCTTGGGGTGCACGGTTTTCATAAAATTCTTTTTCTTCTTCTTCTTCGGCAATTCATATTCTCTTTTTTATTTCCGGTTTTTCAACAACAATAAATTGCCACGGCTGCATATTAGCGCCACTTGGAGCTGTACCGGCTGCTTTTATACAGTTTTCAATAATTTCTCTGGGTACCGGTTTATTTAAAAATTTTCTTATAGTTCTTCTTCTATTTATATATTTATAAAATTTCCTTGAGAGGGTTAACATTTCATTTTCATTAAATGCCGGAAAGTTTTTTAATTCAATAAATTTTGGCGTCAAAACTATTTCTCCTTGAATGTATGAAAATTTAATCTAAGCTAAATTAATATTTTATTCAAGTAGTGTTCCTGTAGGTATGTTTAGTTTATTCTGAAGATTTGATAAAAGTTATTTTAACGGATGTTCCTTTACTTTTTTTGCTATTTATTTCTATTTCGGCATTGTTTAATTCGCAATATTTTTTTACAAGTGCTAGTCCCAAACCTGTTCCGTCATACCTTCTTGTATAACCGCTTTCTTCCTGGGAAAACGGATCAAATATTTTTTCCAGGTAATTTTTATCTATCCCTATTCCGGTATCATTAACATAAATTACCGTGTTGTTTTGGTCGTCATTTTCTGCGATTATTTCAATTCTTCCTTCATTAGTATATTTTATTGCATTATCTACTATATTGTAAAAAATCTGTGTGACAGAATATTCGTCAATCGGAATGACTTTGTTATTTAACCTATTGCTAAGTGTCAGTCGTATCTTTTTTTCTTGAGCAATTTTTCTGAATTCATTATAAATTCTAACGAGAACCTCATTATATATATCTACAATTTTTTCACTTGTTGTGTATGAGTTCGACTGAAGCATAGACATGTTTAGTATTAAGTCAATAGTTCTCATAATTCTTTTACTTGCGGAGTCAATAATCGAAAAGTTTTCGCACAATTCACTGTCATGTTCTACTTCCATATCTTCTTTTATAAGTTGCATTAAATTTAGTATCACGTTGATCGGTGTTCTAATTTCGTGCGACATTTGCTGAAGGAACTCGGTTTTTAGTTTTTCCGACTGTTCAGCTTTTTCTTTTGCATTAATTATAGCTTGTTCGGCTTTTTTTTGTTTAGTAATATCTTCTATTGTGCCGTCGTAGAAAATAGTATTGCCGTTGTTATCTTTAACAGTAATAACACTGTCCTTTGTTAATACTATTTCCCCGTCTTTTCGTGTCAGTCTTGACTCAAATCCATAAACTTTTCCTTTTTTTTCCATAACCTCTTTGAATTTTTTTCTTTCATTTTTATCCGCGTATAAGATATCTATTTTCTTGTCAGCTTTAACCAATTCGTCAAAAGAAGAGTAACCGAGTAAATCCAAAAATGCTTTATTTGCCTTGATGAATTTCCCGTCCGGTGTTGACCTGTAAATTCCAACGGTTGAGTTGTCAAATAAATTTCTGAAAATCTCTTCGCTTTCTTTTAAGCTTTCTTCGGCTTTTTTCCAATCGGTAATATCCCTTATTATTGCCTGTACAAAATCTTTATTTTTTATATTAAGCTTGTTAAGGCTGGTTTCAGCAAAAAACAATGTTCCGTCTTTTCTTTCATGGACCCATTCAAAACGTTGTTCAATACCTTTCAGAGCTAAGTCAATTTTTTCAAGTGCTAACTCTAATGATGGTATTTCGCCGGGCTGCATAGCAGGTGAAAACATATACGGCGGTTTGTCAATAAAATCATCTTTACCGCATCTGAATAATTCGAGAGTTTTGTTATTACATTCCCAAAATGTTTCATTATTAAAAATAACAATTGCGTCGTTGGCAGCTTGGAAAAGCCTGCGGTATTTTTGTTCATTTTCAATTAAGGTTTTTTCAATTTCATCCCGTTCACGTTTTTCTTCATACTCCCTAAATGCCCTTTTAACAGCGGATGGCAGCCTGTTTAGATTATGTTTCAAAACATAATCCGTTGCACCGTTTATTAAGCTTTTTATGGCATTTTCTTCACCTATTGTGCCTGAAACAAAAATAAACGGAATATCCGGAGCTTTTAGCCTTGCCATTTTCAAGGCAGTTAAGCCGTCGTAAGAGGGTAATGAAAAATCGGAAATTATTAAGTTAAATTCTTTTTGATCTAAAGAGCTTTCGAAATCATTTTTTGTTTTTACAAGTTTATAATTGTATTTGATTTTTTCCTCATCCAGGATAGCTCTTACCAGTTCGGAGTCATCTTCATTATCCTCTAAATGCAAAATTTGTGGGTATCCTTTCATTTTTAAAAATCCTTTCTTTTGAATCATTTCCTGGCATTACATAAAATTTTTTATTAATCCTCTTCATTTATAATTGCCAAGAAGGCGCTTGTTTTTTTACTGATTCAATAAACTCATCAAGCTTTACCGGTTTTACTACATACGCATTTACACCAAGTTCGTAACATTTATCGAGGTCAACTGTTTCTTTTGAGAAGGTTAAAATTATCACCGGAATTTTCCTAAATTTATTGTCTGATTTGATTTTTTCGAGTACTTGAATCCCTTCTATTTGAGGCATTTTCAAATCAAGTAAAATGAACGAAGGAATGGTGCTTTCTCGTTCTTTATATTTATCTTTACAGTTAAAAATAATCTAATCCTTCCCGGTCGTCTGTACACAGCATTATTTTGAGAAAAACAAAAAAGTCGATTAACTGACCTTTTTTATTTTTTAGTTTTATTTCTGTTTCCTTATCGTATAACGGTGAAGTTAGAGCATCTTGGATTATCATTTTGTATGAAGTTGATAGAATCACTTGAACAGGTTCATTCACTATTTCCGGTTTTTCAAACTGCAGTAGATTTAATAAAGTGTTATTAACGAACCTAATAGTAAGATCGTAATTAACCACTAAAAGGTAGAAGTTGTGAAAATTATTAAATCTATCAAAAGGTTCTTCAACTATATCATTTGATATATTTTTTATACTGGGCATTTATTGCTTTATATCTCAAAGAAATTAATTTATTTCAGTGCGTTTTCTAAAACAACAAAACTATTTTAAACGTTCAATTATATCTTTTAACTAACTCTCAATATTGATTTTGTATAATTTAAAAATTATGATTTTAAAATCAACCAAAACAATTCAATCCTGTGACTAATACTACCAACGATTTTAAGATCGTTTTCTTATTTAATAAATAAGCTTATCAACAGATCAAAAGCTTTTTCTATATTTTTTCTGGAATGAATTACCATCAATTCATTCCAGATTAAATTGAGTTTTTTATCACCTAAAGGAAAATCTGTAATCTGATTTTTTTGATTTCATTTTCGTCTTTAGAAATTGTTTCCCAATTAAGAAGAATAAATCATTCATTACTACTTACACAGGAAGTGAGTTCTTTATCTTTGAGATTTTTTAAATTTAGTGCTACTTATCATATTCTGTAAAATAAAATGAAATTAGATGTTATTTTTGGGCAAAGAAAATGTTAAATTCTACGTATAATATTTAGTTAATATATTATAGATAAGAGACTTAGCTGCTACTAATGTACTGATTTTAATGATGGTTAAAAGAAACACATTTCGCAATCAATCTTGTTTAAATAACTCATTATTTGCTATTCCAAACTCAGAATTTAACCGACTGATGTACATGTTTAGGAATTTAAGTTAGATGATTTTGTTGTAACATATATGAATTCTTTAGGAGGGCGCTATGCCCAACTGGTTGAAAAATGCGATAAAAAATGTATCGACCGACTGTGTGGTATTTGGTTTTGAAAATTCAACATTGGAAGTACTGCTTTATAAACGGGCAAGAAATCCTTCCAAGGGTATGTGGGCACTTCCCGGCGGTTTTTTAAGTAAAGGAGAATTAATTGAAGAAGCTGCCCGGAGAATATTAAAACAAACAACGGGAATAAGTGATATTTATCTGGAGCAAGTTGCTGTCTTTGACCAGATTGATAGGTTTCCTTCGTGGCGTGTTTTTACTATCAGTTATTATGCTCTTGTTAGTCCGGAGAATTATAAACTAATATCTTCCGACACTTATACTATAGAGGCCAAATGGTTTGATATAAAAAAATTACCCACGCTTGCATGGGATCATAGATATATAGTTGAAGTGGCGAAAAAAAGCTTAGAAGCACGGTACTTAGTAAACCTGTTGGGTTTGAGTTATTAAGGGAAAAGTTTACTTTACCTCAATTGCAAACATTATACGAGGTTATCCTTAGTAGGTCTCTTGATAAAAGGAATTTTAGAAAGAAAATAATGAAAATGGGTTTTCTTAAAAAGCTTAATGAAAAAGATCCCAACGGTAAAAAAAGACCAGCTAACTTATACAGGTTTGATAAGCGTAATTATAAAAAACTCGTTGAAAGAGGATTTACTTTTGAGCTGTAAAATAGTTTTGTTACCAAAGAGTATTTTGCTTAGTCCTAATCATAACCTCTTACTCATAAAAAATACTAAAAACAGATTAAGAAGTTATGTTTAAAAAGGAAAGTCCCATAATTGGAAATAACATTGAAAAAAGCAGTTAAGCAAAATAAAATAAAAAAGAGCCACCTTTCATAAATTTGCAGTAAACCCATACAAACAAAA
>JASFMY010000166.1:0-11870 GCA_050117315.1 Ignavibacteria bacterium | reverse complement strand
ACCTAATTGAAAGAGAAAAAACAAAAAAGAAGATCAAAAAGGAATCATTAAATAAAATAGAAACCGGATTAAATCCCCATAGAATAAGGGGGATGGTTTCGCACAACAGAATTTTATCTGTAAATGACATAATATAGCTTTAGCCGCCTTTATATTTTTTTTGTCATTTCCAGATAAAATTCTTTAAAGTTATGATTATAATAATGAAAATATGTTGGTCTTCTTTCCGGGTCTGACAGCTCAGAACCCGGCCAGTAATAACTTGCCGTTATAATATTGTGTCTCTCGGCAGTTTCCCCAAAAGCCTCACCCAAATACCATTTGGGGTTTCTTATTTGGGCTGTATCCTTCATTTCATAGAATTCATTTGAAAAAGGGTTCTTGAATCTATTGGCAATTATCCCGTGATTTTGAGGATGCATTCCGGTAATGATTGTTAAATGGTTTGGGAAAGTTTTTGACGGATATGAAGGCCTCAGCGAAATAGCCCTCACGCCGTCGTCAATAATTTTCTGCATATTCGGGGTTATATTTCTATCCAAATAATCATACCTGAATCCGTCAAGAGAAACCAGGATGGTGTAAGGAGCATTTTGAGAAATTACTAATGTACACGCAAATATTAAAAGAAAAATTTTTTTTTTCATCATGTATCCCCGAAAAATGTAAATTAAAAAGGCTGCTCCTATGAGCAGCCTTTTTTACAACATGTTATTTATTATTAATAACGAAGTCTAATACCAAAATTAGCGTATCGAGGTAGTCCGAAGTATACTTCGGCATCATCAGCTTTGTGGTTTTTTTCACCATAGGCATTGTAAGAACTGTTATCCGAAGCATCAGATATATAAACTTCATCAAATAAATTGAAGATGTGGCAAAAGACTTCAAGACCGATTCCCGATAAATTAAGTGGGAGCTCATAATTTGCATGTAAATCAAAAACACTATAGGAAGGTATTTTCCAAGGTTGAATTCCTGCTTCATCTTTATTAGTTCTGTCGAAAGGATCCCACTCCGCATAGTGATCAGCATAAGAATGGCCGGTTAAAAATAAGCCCATTCCTTTTATTGGGAATAAACCAATAGTAAATGTTAATGCTCTTTGCGGGCTGTCGCCAACCTTAAGTCCATCTACATATGCATTGAAAGGAACATTTTCTTCACTGCCTGCTGAGTAATCTTTATAAAGGGCACTTACATCGTCTGTATATTCCCATCTGCCTATAGAAGCTGTTGCTTCAAATCTCAATTGTCTGATTGGTTGATAAGCGAAATCAAGTTCAAAACCTCTATGTAATTGATCCATACCGGAAATTAATACCATCCCTTCCGTATCCTCGTCAAGATTATAAGAAACTGTTGTTGCTCTGTCATTCCATTGAGTATAGTAATAAGCAACAGCTAATTGTACATCGCCTGTTGTGTATTGAAGTCCGCCTTCAACCGACATAAAAATTTCATTGTCCGGGTCTTCAACAACAAAGCCTGTCACATCGTTGATTGTGTTGTCGAAAATAGGAGCAGAAGAAACATAACCGCCGTTTACATAAGCCATTACATCTTTGCTGAAACGATAGCTTGTACCGGCTTTAAATTGATAACCAAAAAAAGCGTCGGTTTCAGAAGTAAGTTCACCGCCGTCAGTGCCTTTTTTCATATGGTTGGTATAGCCGTAGCTTTTTGTATTAAAACCAACCATACCAAAAGCAGTAACTTTTTCTGCCGTATATTCGGTATGTGCAAAGCCGCCAATCCAGTCCACAGTATTTGTAAAATCATAATCAATTTTGTCGCCTAGTTTTTTGTAGTACTGGTCGCCGGATTCAAATTCGTTTTCATCAAAGTAAACTGCAGTCGCTCCCAGTAAGTCACGAACTTCCCTGTAGTGGAAAACTTCAGCAGTTCTCCAATCAACACCAACTTGAGCAGTTATGTTTTTATTAAGTTTGAATGCCAATTTAGCAATAGCGCCAAATTGATCTTGAGAGTTAACACTGTTTCTTAAAATACCGCCTTTTTGGTAATCCGGATGAACGCCGCTGTACTCGGTAATAATTCCTGCAGCCCGGTTACTAGCAATAGTAGCATCAAAATCAAATACTCTTTGTGATAAAGAACGATCCCATGAAGGGCTGCCGAAATATCCGGAACCACCGCCTCTACCTCCTGAATAATAAAAAGTAGTGTATAAACTAATATCGTCGGAAAATTTTGAATACCAGTTTAAGTTAACTTGAGGTTTGTGATAATAGTTTTCTCTTTCATTTATAAATGAATCGTCATATCTGTCGTGTTCGCTTCCGTTCCAGTATTGTTTCCCATTATAGGAAGTTGTTAGAGTGTTCCAGTTGCAGTTATATTTCAGATCTTTTTCGGCAAATTGGG
The DNA here is from genome assembly GCA_050117315.1 of Ignavibacteria bacterium. Lineage (GTDB taxonomy): Bacteria > Bacteroidota > Ignavibacteria > Ignavibacteriales > Melioribacteraceae > JANQIV01. Next base: position 9,482 of record JASFMY010000166.1, on the reverse strand, counting down.
GATCGTCTAGCCAGCCGTCTTCAGTGTCGCTTAAACTTCTGGCAAAATCGTGGTCGTAAGTAGCAATATTTAATTTATAGCTTCTTTGACCGTGTCTTTGAGGCGCGCCTAATGCATATAATTCAATTCTGTTATTGTCGTTTACATTGTAAGCCGCGCCAAAGTAATATGACCAAGCATCTGTCCACAGAGCATCTATCGTACCGTCGCCGGTTTTTCTTACAATGGTAGTATTGAATGCCCATTTACCATCAATCAAACCTGAAGATGCCGAAAGACTACTTTTCTTAAAACTTTCTGAACCAAATTCCTGCTTAAAGCTAATTCCGAAATTCTGGGCTGTAGGTTCGGAAATTAAGTTCATTGAACCGCCTATTGAAGGAGTGCTTAATGTTGTAGCACTTAAACCTCTTTGCAACTGGATTGAGCCTGCAGCATCACCAACACCGTCCCAGTTTGACCAATATACCCATCCCCATTCAATATCGTTAACAGGAACACCATTAATCATAACTGCAATATTTCTTTGATCAAAACCTCTAACATTAATACGGCCATCACCAGCACCGCCGCCGCTGGAAGTAGCATAAACAGAAGGAGTTGTATTTAAAGCTAAAGGAATATCTCTTGAACCAAGTGTAGTTTCGATTTCTTTTTTGTCAATTGTTTTAAAAGCTACCGGAGTTTCAAATTCCCTAGCTCTGTCAGCAATTACTTCCACATTAAGAGAAAACGCAAAATCAATCAATTCAAAATTAAGCTCCATATCAGCAGTTAAATCAATTTCGAGTTTCTTAGTTTCAAAACCAATATAACTACAGATTACGGTATATTGACCTTCGGGAACGTTTTCAATGGTGTACTCACCGTTTTCGCTGGTAGCAGCACCCATTGTAGTTCCCTTTAAATAAACATTTGCACCGATTAGTGCTTCCCCATTAATTTCACTAACTACTTTACCATTGATTGTGTATGATTGTCCGTATATCATTCCGGAGAATAATATTCCAATCATAACAATAAAAATGTACATATGTTTTTTCATTTGTACCCCTTTTTATTTTTTGGATTGTTTTGAATTGAAACAGACAAAATTATTAAAAAACATCTCAAGTAACTACTTCAAAGGTAAAATTTAATATTTTCTTAATTTTATGCCGATATTAGCCCCCATCATTAAAATTCAAGCAATAAATCTATTTTCCCGTAGCTGTATGTAGATAAAAAAAATACACAAAATTTTAATTTTCTTCCAAATAGCTACATCTCTTAATCAGGTAATTCGCGTAATAGAGTCTTTTCTTTAACTGTTTTGACGCTATATATGTCAATCACATAAATTTGAAAACTGTAGAATAAGTTTCTATTCAAATCCATAAACTATTTTTCATAATTACATTATGAAAAAGAAAAGGATATATAAATTATAAAGTGATAAAGGAAGCTTTTTCAAGAAACATAAACATGAAAAAATATTTTATTCTCGTCGGGGTGATAGGATTTGAACCTACGGCCTCTTCGTCCCGAACGAAGCGCGCTACCGGACTGCGCCACACCCCGAAAAGATATTAAACAAAACTCAGGCAAACAAATAATAGAACCTTTCTATTTTCCACTTCTGTTCTGAAACCCAAAGTAGACAAATATAAATTATATTGAGTAATAAATTAACAAAAAATTGATTTCTAAACTAAAAAAAACTACTTATGTTGAATATCACGTGAAGGTGGTTGGCGGATATATTTTCTTGACTATTAGGTATGAATTTATTAAATAAACTACGATTAATTACAAATTAACGTTAAACTTTATTAAAACTAGCGAGGAGGGTGGTTAATGAAAAAACTTTTAACAGTTTTTTTACTTTTGTCATTTTCTGTATCATTACAAGCACAATTAGCAAAAGATAGCTGGGGCTTTGGTTTTGGTTTTAATTATCCCAGACTTATTGAAACTAATGTTGCAGTAAGTAATGCATCTTATGGCGGGTTTGTCGGTATAGAGAGATATTTCTCAGAACATGTAGGTGCAAGGTTTCAAGTAAAATACAGTCATTTAGCTTACAATTGGGGAGCGGGATTGGCCAATGATGGAAGTACTAATGCTATTGCCGGAACATTTGACTTACTTTACAAATTTGTTCCGTGTGAAGTAGTTACTCCTTATTTGGCTGTAGGTTTTGGCGGTATATACATGATGCATGATAATCCCCCAAATCCGGCAGCTGATGACGAATTCGACAGCCAATTTAATATTGGAATGGGTGCCGATTATGGCATTGATGAAGATTGGAAATTTAATGTAGAATTAGGCTATCATACCGTAACTAATGGAGCGCTTGACGGATTGCAGGGTAACTCCGGCGGCGGCGGTTTAGTTGGGGGCAACAATGATACCTATATGAGTTTGAACGTGGGTTTAACTTATATGTTTGATGTTGGCGAACCTTCAAAATTATGTCAATTATACGATGGTATCAAAGTTGACTATGATCCAATAGATTATGAAAGAGTTGAAAACCTAATTAAGAAACACATCCCCCGCGAAGTAGTAAAAGAAGTTGTTGTTGAAAAACCTGTTATGAAAGAAGCAAAATGGATTCTGGTTGGTGTTAATTTTGACTTCAACAGTGCTAAATTAAAATCGGAAGCTTACCCTGTATTGTTCCATGCTGTTCAAGTATTATTGCAGAATCCTGATCTGAAAGTTGAAATTGCTGGGCATACCGATAATATTGGATCGGAAAGCACAAATCAAAAATTATCCGTTAAAAGAGCAGAAGTTGTTAAAAATTACCTAGTTGCCCGCGGTGTAAATGCAAGTAGATTAACTGTCAAAGGTTACGGAGAATCGCAACCGGTAGCAGATAATAAAAAAGCAAGCGGACGTGCAATGAACAGAAGAATTGAATTCAAAGTGCTTAACTAAATTTATAATATTAATTATGTAAAAAAGGGTCGTTAAAACGACCCTTTTTTGTTTTAAAAAAACTTTATTTTCTTGTCTTTGTTTTTTTTTACGATTACATTTGATGTCATAATATTCCTTTAATTTTATCCGGGAGATAAATAAGGATTGAAAACAAATTTCAAAAATAAAGAGGACCTCTGCGACGAAAGTCAAAGAGGATTTTTTGTATATGGATATAAAAGCAACAATAATTGACGAAGAAGGAATGGGAAGAACAATAACAAGACTCTCCCATGAAATTCTTGAAAAAAATAAAGGTTCTAAAAACCTGGTTATTCTGGGAATGAGAACACGCGGAGAATTTCTTGCACAACGGATTCACAAAAAAATTATGGAAATAGAAAACAAAGAAATTCCTCTCGGTGTTCTAGACATAACATTATACCGCGACGATTTCAGAACGAGGCTAAAACAGCCCGAGGTTTCAACAACAAATATAACTTTTGATATAACTGAGAAAAACGTTGTTCTTATCGATGACGTTCTTTACACCGGCAGAACAATTAGAGCTGCATTGGATGCGGTAATGGATATCGGTCGCCCAAGCACAGTTAGGTTTTGTGCATTAGTTGACCGGGGCCATCGCGAACTGCCTGTAAAAGCCGACTTCATAGGAAAAAATATTCCTACATCAATAAATGAAGAAGTGAAAGTAAAAATGAAAGAAGTAGATGGTGAAGATGCTGTCTATTTAGTCGAAATAAAAAAAGAAAATAATGAGAGCTAAGTTATGCCTTTATCTAACAAACATTTATTAGGTTTGTTCGGGGTTCCCAAAGAAGATATTCAGCTTATTCTTGATACTGCTGTTACTTTCAGAGAAATTCTCGAAAGGCCTATCAAAAAAGTCCCGACCCTGAAAGGAAAAACAATTGTGAATTTATTTTTTGAAAATTCAACAAGAACAAGAATTTCATTTGAGTTAGCACAAAAAAGACTATCTGCGGACACGGTTAATTTTACCACTTCGGCAAGCAGTACGAAAAAAGGAGAAACATTTAAGGATACCGTTAGAAACATCGAAGCAATGAAAATTGATATGATTGTAGTAAGGCATCAATCGGCAGGTGTTCCCCAGTTCTTAACTAAAATTTCAAACGCAAGCATAATTAACGCAGGCGACGGTAGACATGAACACCCTACGCAGGCCCTTCTTGATTTGTATTCTATAAAAGAAAAATTGGGAAAGATAGAAGGGCTGAAAATTTGCATAACAGGTGATATAGCGCATAGCCGTGTTGCACTTTCAAACATAGCGGGGTTAATCACTATGGGTGCGGAAGTTTCTGTTTGCGGGCCGGCTACAATGATTCCCAAATGTATAGAGTCTCTCGGAGTCAAAGTGCATCATGATATAAATAGGGCTATTGCCGAAAATGATGTGTTAAATGTTTTAAGAATTCAGCTTGAACGAAAAGCGGGTTCTAATATTCCTTCATTAAGAGAATATCATAACTATTTCGGAATTACCGAAGAAAGATTAGCGAAGTATAATAAAGACATTTTAATACTTCATCCAGGCCCTATTAACAGGGGAGTGGAATTATCTTCCGAGGTAGCGGACGGACCTTACCAGGTCATTTTAGATCAGGTTACTAACGGAGTGGCAGTCAGAATGGCTGTTCTTTATTTGCTTGGAACAATGAATTAAAATTATAGGTGATAAATGAAAATTGTTATAAAAGGATTAAAACTTCTTAACCCGTTGCAGGAGTTAAACACAAAAGGTGATCTCCTGATTGAAGACGGAATTATCAAAAAAATTGGCGACTTAACCGAAGACGATTTAAAAGATTCGAAAATTTTCGAATTGGAAAACAATTATTGTGTCCCCGGGTTATTTGATATGCATGTGCATTTAAGAGAACCCGGCAGAGAGGATGAAGAAACGGTTGAAACAGGCTGCAACGCTGCTGCAAACGGCGGCTTTACCGGCTTAGCCTGTATGCCGAACACTGACCCTAATGCAGATTCATCCGAAGTAGTAAGATATGTAAAAGACCAGGCAGCAAACCATCTGGTTAATGTTTTCCCGATAGGCGCCGTAACTGTTGAGAGAAAAGGAGAACATCTGGCTCCCATTGCGGAAATGTATGATGCAGGCGCAGTAGGATTTTCCGATGACGGTGTAGCTGTTAAAACCGCTGCAATTCTAAAAAGTGCGATGGAATATACCAAAATGTATGACACACCGATTATTGAACACTGTGAAGACGAATCGTTGGCAGACGGCGCAATGAATGAAAGTGCTGTGTCTACATTACTTGGTCTGCCCCCGTTGCCGAGTGTCTCGGAAGATTTGGTAGTTATGCGCGATATTCTTATGGCTGAGTATGTTGGTGCAAGAGTACACATAGCTCACATCAGTTCAAAAAATGCTGTTGAAATGGTTAGGCATGCAAAGAAGAAGGGAATCAAAGTAACGGCAGAAGTTACTCCGCATCATTTCACACTGTCCGATGAATCTTTAAAAACATACGACACTAACTATAAAATGAATCCTCCGTTGAGGACACGGGAAGATGTTAAAGCTATAGTGGAAGGTTTAAAAGACGGAACAATTGACTGCATAGCCAGTGATCATGCTCCGCATTCTTCCGAAGAAAAAGATTACGAATTTATTTTTGCCCCGAACGGAATTTTAGGATTGGAAACAGAGCTTGGTATTGCGCTTACAGAACTTTATCATAAAAAAGTATTAACGATTGAACAGATTGTTGAAAAGCTTTCGATTAAACCGAGGCAGATACTTAACATTCCTGTGCCGGAAATAAAAGAAGGAGAAAAAGCAGAGCTGACAATTTTTGATGCTGATGAGATTTGGACAGTTGATCTAAAATTGCAAAAAAGCAAATCAAAAAATTCTCCGTTTGATAAGAGGCTTCTCACAGGAAAACCTACCGCAGTAATAAATAATTCGAAAATGTATTACGAGAATGAATTTATAGATATATAAATATAAATTCACTATTGTATATTTAATTATACAATTTTTCAGAGGGACTCTATAAAAGTCCCTTTTTTTGTTTTTTTAAAGGGAAGTTATCGGAAATATTCTGGCATTCCGTTTGTTTAAGATAATATAAATTTTAATAGGAGTTGAAAATGCTAAAGAAAAAAATCTTAACGTTAGTTTTGTTTACAGCAATTGGTTTTTACGGTTGTGATGACGACGAGCACTATATTGATACTACGCCGCCTGCACCACCGGCAAATGTAGAGACCTATGTTGCAGACGAAGTAGTGGAGATAATTTGGGATCACAACAATGAATCTGATGTTGCCGGTTACAATATATATTATAGCTATACATACTGGGGAGAATATACGTTAATTGGCAGCGTAGATTATGATATTAACAGCTTTGTAGACTACGATGTGGAAAACGGTGTAAAGTATTATTATGCAGTCGCAGCATATGATTTTAACGGAAATGAAAGTGAATTAAGTTACGATGAAGTCTATGGTGTGCCAAGGCCGGAAGGTCTAAACCAATCAATATTTGATTATATTAAATTTCCGTCGTCTTCAGGCTACGATTTTAGCGAATACCAGGTGGGTCCATTTGATGAAAAAATTGACGGCTTTTCTGCGGATTTCTTCTTCGAAAATTATGAAGGCACTTTTTATCTAAACGTCTGGGATGATACCGATATCCAAGATATGGGTGCAACAAACAGCATTTATGATATAACTTATGCTCCTTTAACAGGCTGGGTTTCACTTGTTGACGGCGAAAACGTAAAATATGTCGAAGTAGAAGTTGGACATACATATGTGATTTATACATGGGACTCCCATTATGCAAAAGTAAGAATTAGTGCGATGACCTCAGAAAGAATAATTTTTGATTGGGCTTATCAGTTGGTTGAAGGTGAAAGACAATTAAAAGTTAACAGGAATTTAAAAAGAGACGAATTGCCGCAAGAAATAATCAAAAATAAATAATTCCCCTTACATGCCTTTCTAAAAGCATACCTGGTTTTTCAGGTATGCTTTTTTTCTCTTATTTGATTATTTTCGTAAGTCAATATGAGAACTTGGATGAAAAAATTTCCCTTAATTTTTGCTTTACTTATTATCAATACTTTCGGACAGGTTAATAATCTGACTGATACCAAAGTAAATGATAATGATATGGATAATAAAGCACGACAAGTATTGGAATTATTCGAAGAAGGTATTAACGAAGGAGAAGTTAAAAAGTTTTCAACTTTTTTTAGTGATGAAACTTACATTAGCCTCAAAAATTCGATTAGCGGAACATTCAGTTCAAACCAGCTATACTATATTATGCAGGATTATTTTAACGTATACCACCCGTATAGTTTTAGATTAACAAATTTAGTAACAAACACTAAATTTCCTTATGCAACAGGGGAAATGAATTACAGCTATTACTCTGTAAAAGGAAAAGCAAAGGTTTATATCTCGCTTGATTATTTAAAGAATAGCTGGCGCATTGTTCAAATTTCTATTCAATAACAAAAATGATTAACTTTTTTAATCTCCCCAAAAAGTTTTATTCATACTTCTCGCTTTTGTTAGTTATACTGATTATTATTCTCGGGATTTCTTCGCCGATTTTATTAGAATCCTTTGAGGAAAACTGGAACGAAACTCTTAACGAAAGAATTATCTCTATTGAAAATAAAGTTAAAATCGAGTTCGCCGCTAAAGAAAAATATTTAATAAAAAAAAGCGGTGAAATTGAAAATGTAGTTAGGCCCATTATAAAAAACGAATTTGATATTCTAAAAATATTCCGGTTGTTTGATAACTACCACAACAAGCAAAATGAAAATCTGCTTTTAATAAATAATGAAAATCAATTATTGGCATGGAATAAAAATTCTTATCCTTTTGATTTTACTTTGATTAATAATAACACGCTCACTTTTGTTGAATCTGATTTACGTACCTATCTAACAATAAAAAAAAGCGTTGGTGAGAAATATTATCTTATATTCCTTTTGCCGTTGGAAAAAAATTATCACCTGTCTAATGAATTTTATGAAAAAATAAGTTTTACGGAGAGCTTAGTTGAAAAATTTAACATCCCTTTCCAAATTACTTATTCAAATAAAGAAACTTTATCTTTTGACGGACGCAATCATTCATTCCATCTGGAAAGCGAAGATGGAGAAAAAATAGGAGTAGTAACATTTAGAAAACCTTCTCTTAACTCCGAACTGCTCAGCCTATCGGATTTTATAATTACGCTGCAGTTGATTTTGACAATACTGCTTATCCTATCGGCAAGCGTATTATATTTTTCTTTTACAAAAAAAATTAACAGAAGTATTTTTAGACTATTATCGTTAATAATTTATTTTGCTGTATTGAGGTTCATATTATTCTACCTCGGCATACCGGCCAAATTTCTCAGCAACGATTTGATAAACCCTTCATATTTTTCTTCCACATTTGCATTCGGCATTGTAAAATCGCCGCTTGAGTTTTTTATATCTGTCTTGCTGGTATTGTTTATAAGCCTTGCTATTTACAACTATACATTAAAGTATAGTTCTAAAAACAATTCCGGTTCAGCAAGAAGCTGGATAAAATTTGTATTTACTTTTATTGTATGCACGGTTCTATATCTTGTTACGCTGAGGGGATTGGGAGCAACAGTTCGAAGTGTAGTTTATGATTCATCAATAGCTTTTTTCAAAAACCCTCAACTGATTCCTAGCATTCCCATAATTTTTATGCATATTAGCGTATTAATGATAAGCGTGGCAATTGTGATATTCTGCCTGGTTATGTTATTGCTGATATTTAAAAGCATCCCCAAAAGATTTAGCGAAGGCAATCAATCTATTGTAATTTTCTTGTTTATAATATTCCAGTTGACAGCTTATATATATGATTTGATGCAGAATTATCCGCAAGGGACGCCCTTCCTCAGATTTGTGTTTATAACCATATCTATCGTTTTATTTGCCGGGCATATTTATTTCCCCAAAAGGTCTATTGGTAATTATGTTTATTTTTTATTTTTTGCTTCCTTCATATCGATTAATCTTTTGAAGCATTATAATTCAGAAATAGAAAGAGAATCGCTAAAATTAATTGCAAATGATTTGAACAGGTCAAACGAAGGAATTGTAAGGTTCAATGTGGATGCCGTAATTTCGGGCGAGGTTAGTAATCCCAAGCTAGTCGATAAAATTCAAGCAGGTAATTTCAACTTTAATTCGGAAGCATTTAAGATACTCATAAACAGCGGGATCACAAAAGTTGCGAGATCGTCGTTTGTAATAATTCAGAATGAGGCAGGTGAAAACATTGGAGAAGTGTTTTATCCAAATTCATTAAACAGTAATTACCGGAATATTTATTCGAGTGATTTTTATTACACAAGAAAACAGCCTATCGTGATTAATAATAAAATTATAGGCTTCTTGATTGTCGGCGGATCGCTTGAAAACAAAACAATTGATAATTCGTTTGAAGCATTGTTCTTTACTTATCCCAATTCTTTGTCGAGAGTCGCACTGGACCTAGAC
>JASFMY010000165.1:0-12132 GCA_050117315.1 Ignavibacteria bacterium | reverse complement strand
ATGACACAATCATGCTTGCCGGGAGCGAAGCATATGTTGCTGCGCTTTCTTATTACAACACCGTAAAACTCGCATCCCAAATGGATATACCTAATTCAAAAACCATATATGAAGATTTGAAAACCAGGTTTAAGAAATCCAAAACAAGCTCGGTTAGCGAAACAGTAGAGTAACATTATTATTTGTTGAAGCTATAAGTCTGAAAATTTAGGCTTTTAGCTTCAAATTTGATTCTCAGAGATTCAATTTAATACCTAAAAACATTTAACTTGAATCTAAAAGGCAGAATTTTGAAGCAAAAGGTTATTAATTTGATTCTTTTAGAGACTCTCGCGAGACTCTTTGAGAGATTAATTTGATTCTTTTAGAGACTCTCGCGAGATTCTTTGAGAGATTAATTTGATTCTTTTAGAGTCTCGCGAGTTTCTTTGAGAGATTAATTTGACTCTTTTAGAGACTCGCGAGATTCTTTGAGAGATTAATTTGATTCTTTTAGAGTCTCGCGAGTTTCTTTGAGAGATTAATTTGACTCTTTTAGAGACTCGCGAGATTCTTTGAGAGATTAGTTTGATTCTTTTAGAGATTCGTGAGACTCCTTGAGGTATTAATTTGAATCTTTTTAGGTATGAATTTAGGCATAAAAGAATCTGGTTTAACTCTTTAAGAGCCAAATTTGCTGCTTATAGAAGTTTTAGCGATAATGCCCTGATTTTAGGAGCTGTGTGATAATTCAAATTATTTGGAAAAATGTTTCATTTTGTTTTAATTACTTTCTTATTTCGAGCAACGGGTTAATTATTAAGATATTTTTTCAATATTCTGATCCATTTGCTCATCTGGTTTTTCACTGTCTGAAGTGATATGTCTAATATTTCTGCGATTTCGGAATAGCGGGATCTTTGATAACGATAAAACATTTTTTTGTTCGTTCCAAGGAATTTATGAGAAGATTTCTGGCAATTTTGAATAAGTATGCGTTGGAATATTTTTCAACAGATATGGTTTCCCTTGCTTCCCCAAAATTAATAAATGTTTCCCGGCATATCTCTTCGGTTAAAATTTTATACTTGTTGCAAATTGGTTTTGGGATTTAGTTTTTATTTAGAACTCACCTAAATCCTCTCTTAAAAAGAGAGGATTTTATGGCAAAATCCCAAAACCAATTTGGCTTGTGTATATCAAACGTGCTTAGAAAAATAAAACCGTAAATCCGGGGATATAAAAGATTAGAGTTTCTGCAAAATAAAAATTTCGAACCCGTTTTTTGGGTGAGCCTGTCCGCCGCCTGTGCGCCTTTGGCGTATCTTTTTGGCGGGAAATCTTTCAATTAGAGTGTGATTTCAAAGATTTCTCCCTCCAGTCGAAATGACAAAATGTTTAGATATCTAATTTCGCAGAAACTTTAAAGAAGAATTTTGGGAAGGCACCGCAGGTATTTTACCTGCGGTGCGGAGTAAAAATATCATCCGGTTATGTTGCTATCGGGACATTGCAGCCGGAAGTCAACCTATTTCTTGTTTTTACCGCTTCTTTCAATAAAGATTCGGGTGTATTGTTGTCATTTATAATTTTATTAATTGCATTTATAATCTCGTCACGTTTTTCACTATAGTAATACCACCCTAAGGTTTCAGCCAGTACAATTCTTAACTCATCAGGGGCACCCTTATCTTCTAATATCGATATTAAGATAGGGACTGATTCAATACTGGTAGAATTACGGAAAAGCCTCACGTTGCTAATTCTTTTGGAAATATCTAATGTATCATTTTGGATACGCGGAATAATATCTTCAATTAACCAAACGCTAATATGTTTAACAATATTTATTTTGAAAAAGTTAATCAAAGATTCTTTATCAACCAAATTTGGTAGTTTTGATACGACATTATCTGCTTCTTCCATTAGCTTATCTTTATCAACAAGAGCTAAAGCCTGCTCCAGATTAAAAGAAACACGTTTATCCTCATCAAAAATCATATTATAAACCATTTCATGTATGTACTTGTCGGAGCCGATATTCCCCATTAATTTAGCGCTAATACTTCTGATTAATTCATAAGGATCTTTTATTGATAGAAAAAGTATTTCTTCAAATTCTTTCGAACGAGTTGCCGCTAATGAATACAAAGCATGGGCTCTTACATTATAGGAAATGTCCGTCTTATATATGTTTACAAGTTCCGAAATAAAATCATCGCCTAATATTTTGTAAAGCTTTACAACCGCTAATGATCTTAATTCAGCTTCCGGTGAATCAAGCAAGCTTCTCCATAATTTTTCATTATCCGACTCTTCGGCTATCTTTTTATTTAATTCAATTTTTATGTTTGACTTAAAATGGAAAGTAGGATCACCGATAATATGATTTTCGAGGTAGTTAACTTCCTGATGCCAATTACCAACACTTACACCATAACCAAGAAGTCCGATTGATTTAAGACCCCAATTATCTTGAAGTACATTTACGGAATTGGCAACAGAGGAAATGACATTTCCCGTACCAAAAACATATCTTCCGGATATATAGTTTTCTACTTGAAATGAACCGTTAAAACATTGATCAAACATTATAAATTCGGGTTGAGGAGAAAATTTGGCAAGGTCTTCCGAATGTATATTCATTTCATATTCATAAAGAGAATCGGCTGCAACAACAGAATCTTCAAATGCGCCGTAAAACCATTCATCAGTTAAATTATACTTTTCTTTGTAATGCTCTTTAACTTCTTCAACATCTTTGCCATGCCGCTTATCGTACCTAAGTTTACTTCTTAAAAATCTTTTAATGCCGGCAATATTTTCTCGAAATGATTCAGCAGGCGGATAGTCGATTAAATATTGAGTCTCTTCAGCTCCATGAGCATGAAAAACGGCCATATCAAGCTCATTCACGGACATTTCCGCCATCAATATTTCTTTCATAGTAGGACTCATAGAAAACCGAATCTGCTTCAATTTACCTCCGACACTGAAGAGTTGAGGGAACTGTTCTCTCAACGCAATTAGTTCATCACTCCAGGCGGTTAAAGCGTCGGAACGATTACCATCTCCTGTAAAAACAAAAGCATTGTCTAAAACCTCCGGCTGCTTTTTTGCCGCAACTACTTTTGCCAAATATGTTTTTATCAATTCATATTTTGAGTCATCGTTAACAGGAGCTTTAATTCTACCCGAATATATATCTTTTTGAATTGTTTGCGGTGAATCATGCTTTAGCTTGTAATAATATAATAAGCCATTTGTCGAATCCTGTTTTAGGTAATCGAATTGTAAATCAAAATCATCATAAAATCTATCAGAAGGAACGGAAGATTGAATCCAATCGTACTTTTCTTCATGCATTTTAAATGCTGAGGTCATGTGTTGAGCACCGCGCAACATTGGGATTGGAATATCGCCCACAAATACAGCCCCTTTCAATTTGGGAGAAGAATTGTATAAATTTATAAGTTCTTCCTTAATGGCAGTCGGCAACTCACTGTCAACAACTAAAATAAAGACTGAAAGAGCATCTTCATTTTCTACTGCATCTCTGTATGCTAAAACGGCATTTTCCACTTTTTCAAACGTAATTTTATCAATTACTATTGCAAACGAAGAGGGATATTTAGTAGCCGGATTGATTATTTTAATCTCGGCAAAGAGTGAATTATAAACAAGAAACAAAAACAGTTGGGAAAAGAATAAACGTTTCATATTATTCCTTAATTAGGGATATAAAAATATTGACCGGGATTCCACATCCCGGTCAATTTAGTTATTATTTAATTAACATCATTTTTTTAGTCAATTGGTATGAACCGGCAGTTAATTGATAGAAGTAAACACCGCTAGATAATTTTGTCCCGTCAATTTCAAGTTGATGGCTACCGGCTTGATAGAAAGTATTTGCCAAATCAAGTACCTTTTGCCCAATTAAATTATATACTGCTACATTAACCATTCCTGCTTCAGGAATTGAAAATTTAATATTTGTTGTTGGATTAAACGGATTAGGATAATTTTGTGATAAAGAAAATTCGTTTTGCAGAGTTTCTTTATCATCAATCCCAGTAGGTGTAGAACTAGAAAAAGCTAAAACATACCCGTAGTAGGTTCCTATATATGCTTTGCCGTCATCCGTAACAGCAACGGAATTCGGCGTGTAAAGATCATAATAATCCTGGTTCACTGTCCAAGTATCACCACCATCGTCGGTATAAAGTATTTCACAATAATCTGTTGCAACAATACCGTAATCCCCGTTGAAGTCAACTTTATAGAAAGAAGTGTCATTCAGCGTAGCATTATAATCAACATAGGTCCATGTTTTACCTTTATCAGTAGTTTTTAAGAGACTTGTACCGCCTGTAGCAAAGGCAGTGTTTTCATCAACCTTAGCAACACCGTAAAGACTTTCACTTTTGTATGCATCGGGTACGGCACTTATATCAGCGTCATTCCAAGTTGTGCCTCCATCTTCTGTGTATTTTAGCCATGATAAGTAAACAGTATCCGGTTTAGTACTGGTACCGGCCATAAAACCATTGCTGCCATCAAAAAATTCAATACTCCCACCGGATAGATAACTAGCACCTGTCATTTGTGCTACCTGGCTCCAGTTTTCACCGGCATCTGTCGTTTTATAAACTCTGTAATCGGAATATGAATTCAAGGTAAACCATGCATATCCTGTTTGCTCATCGGCAAAACAAAGACCACCGACCATGTTGGTTGAAGAAAAATCAACCGGGTCAAGAACATAGTACCAATTACTACCGCCGTCCGTAGTTTTAAGTATTCCGGCATTTTCTTTTGCGGCAAAACCAACTGATTCACTCACAAAATAAATATCACCTGCATTCCACAGACCAACGCTTGCTGTTTGCTCCCAATCGCTGCCGTTTGTAGTTACATAAAAATCACTGTATTCATTAATAAGGAATCCCTTATTGCCCACAAATTGCATTGATTCGAAAGATGAAGGAGTGTTAAAGTTTAAGAGGCTCCATGTTTCGCCAAAATTCTCTGATTTAAGTATATGACCGCCTTCACCTAAAGCAAACAATAAATCGCCGTCTCCAACTACCTCAATAAGTCCAAATGAATAATCTCCAACCGAGCTAGTCCAAGTATCACCTCCGTCGGATGTTTCGAAGATAAACATCATGCTAAAACCATTACTCCCAACAGCTATTCCATTTGTCGCATCCTTAAAGTAAAGGCCTGTAGGCCGGTCATAAATCCCGGCAGCTTGTTCGGATTTATCGTCCCAAGTTTTACCACCATCAGATGATTTAAAAATCGTTGCTGTTAATCCCCAGTATTCTAAGCCTTGCCCAATATAAATAACTTCATTTTCATTAAGCCAGTGCATTTCACAATCACCGAAAGGAGAATTAACAACAGAATCACCTAAAGCCCAAGTTTCGCCGCCATCGGTAGTATATCTTTGCGTACCTTTATCACCGCCACCAATAATTCCGATGTTTTCATTATAGAAAGAAATGTTGCTCCAACTTGCAGATATGGAATCTTTTAATGCCCATGTTGCGCCGCCATCCGTAGTTCCGAATAAATATGTAAAACCATATTTGCCTGCTAGTACAAAACCTTTTTGTTGATTTACAAATTCAATTGCATTGAAATAGTAAAGTGAAAAATCCGAAGGAACTAAATCTAACAAAGAGTTTTCGCTCCAGGTAGTCCCGCCATCTGTAGTATAGAATACGGTTCCGTCTTCAGAACCTACCCAACCATTGTTTTGATCTAGAAAGAAAGCCTGTACAAGGTCTTCACCTGTTCCCAAATCAACTTCTACAAAAGATTCAAAACCGTCGGTCGTGTGCAAAACAACACCGCCATTACCAACAGCCCAAAGTTCCGTATCCGATATTAAAACTATATCGTTAAGATCATCTTTAATATCGGGTGCCAAAACTTCACTCCAAGTTTGTGCTTGTAGGTATACAGCACCAATCAATACACTCAAAAAAACGAATATCGCTTTTTTCATTATACCTCCATATATTATATTATAAGTTAGTTAGTAAACTTGTTTTCGGAACTGCAACCAAGCATTAATATTTTTCTGGTTAAAGTTCTGAAAAGCGGCTTCATCTTCGGGATTTGTTTGTGAATAAATCATATTAAAGCAAATTTCTCCTATACTTTTGATGTTAAAAGATGTTTTTAAGTAACCCGCGTAAGATGTATAAGGCGTGAGTTTATATAAAAGATCATATTTACGGAACTCTTCAAAGAATTCACCGGCATTTTCGTAACTTAATATTCTCTCAGAAAGCTCATTTTTATTAATTGCAATTCCTAATGTTGTCGAAAAAAACTCGCTCCACAGATAATTGACTCCAATCTTTGTAAGATATTCTTTCCCATTATAACCGGCAGTAATATGACTGTAATAATCATCCATATCATAGTCGTGTAATCTTATTCCTCCTTCGAATCCTAACGATAGAAATTCATTAAGTGCGTATTCTAGCCCTAGATTAATAAAATGGGAAGGTGTTTTTTCTTCCATCATTAAAATATTGTAATCAGGATGCCTGGCCCAATAGTCCGTATAACTGTATTGATATTTTAATGATGTATATAAAGAACCGGTTAACTTGTACAATATTACCGCTTCGCCAATCAAATAATTATTTTTCGAAAATCCCTTGGATATCGGGTCGGTTCCACCGTCATTAATGGCCTGCTTATCAAAGCCCACAGAAAAGGATGCCGCAGCACTCAACAAATCCGATTTATGCTGAAAGGTCAAAGCTGCATAATAGGCATTTGTATAAGTTCGTCTATCTTCCTCTTTTTTATAATACATAGAAGGATAATCGTAGCCGGTAAATTTAAATATTAGAGTTTCATCATAAACAGCACCTGCATCCTCAGAGTAATAAATTTTTTCGGTAAAATCATGGTACTTGACAGAGAATCCCAAAGAATTATTATCGTCTATTTCATACCCTAAACCTGCATTAACATAAATATCCCTATGCTTGGATTCCGGTTTTGGCGAAATTTTCTTTAATCCTTCATCAACGGCGTAATCTAAAGAGGCCCCGAGATTAAAAGAGTTCACAACCTCGGCGCTGTATTGCGCGTTTAGATAAATCGAATGGTAACGGCTTGTTCCGGATGTGCTGTCACCATAAAGAAATGTATTTGTTCTTTCGTAATTTTTATTTACAATCCAGTCCCAATTATTTCTAATTTCTCTGTTAAAACCTGCGCTGCCTTTGAATATTTCTTTTTCTGATATCCTTTTTTTACCGGAAAAGCTAAGCTGCATTTCCGATTCATCTCCAGGCATTACAAAAGATTTAAAATCACCATGCCTATTATCAAAAGAAGCTTCGACAAGAAGTCTTTCATCTGAAACTTCCTCATCTAAATACGCCGGATTACCCCCAATGTAATAAGAGCTAATCTTGTACTTTTGAGAGAAAATTGTATTAAAAAAGTCTTCATTTTTAAATAAAGACGACTGTGCATTAATATTGCAATAAATTAAAGTCACAGTAATTAATATTGATTTCGATATTTTTTTAATTAAGTTCATTATGATATTGAGGAGTGGGTTGTGAATTAATATTAAAATCTAACGACGAATTATTATCATCTTTCAATTTTACTTCTTCTTTTTCATCGGTTACCAATTTGCGCTCCATAGATTTGCCCGTATAAAATAGAATACCGCCTGTTGCACCGGCATCTATTCCCGAACACAGACTTTTGTCACTTAAATCGGTAGGATCATATAAATATTCTACCCCGTCTAGAACGGCACTGGTAGGTATTATGTAGTGAGCGCCATTCCAGATTAACGAGTCGGGATCAAAATCCGCAATAACTATTGCATCTGTTTCACCGCCAATTAGCCAATCGTAACCATAATTTTGATACACCCTTTGCATATTAGGAACGTCCTTATAATCAACATCGGGCGCATCGCTTTTATAAAACTCAAAACCCACATTGGAAAGATCTACGCTGTTAGGAGCATTAATCCTGTGGTCCATCCCATCTTCAGCACAAACAACAAATTGTCCCGGTTCAATAGGATAGTCCGTACCTTTACCCGGAAATTTCCAAATATTTTCAGAGTGTATGTAATCGGGGTCATTTGCATAATTTTCCCCGGTATAAGCGGCGTAATATGCGAGTGCAATAAGCATTCCGTCTAGATATATAACCTTATCCGATTGATTATAAATCTCTACATATTTATCATGAAAATACAAACCGGCCTCAGGCGGTCCGCATGCATATATTTCGCTAATAACAAGAGTAGATTCGGTACTTATTTTATTCAGCATTACCTTTACGGTATCGCTCATATCAGCGCGTAATTCTATCGTACCGGTTCCAGAATTGACCAATTTTTTCTGGAATAATTTTTCACCGGTAGCCTTCTCCATCTCCTCAGGCGTCACGTCTCTTTTAACTACTATTAAATACTCACCGGAAACTACTTTGCCGACATTTACAATGCCTTTGCTGTCGGATTGAAAAGTATATTGATCATTTTGCAAATTAGATTCAATAAAAACCGAAGCGTCGTCAACATAATCTCTTCCGTAAACTGCGTTTAGAGTACCGGTACTGTCAACTATCTGTAAAACAAAATTCACACTACCTTCCTCAACTTCAGGTTTCTCTTCAATATCAACCACTTTTTCACATGAGAAGAAGACAAATACTAAAAGCGCATATGTTATATAAAAAGTTCTTTTCATCTTATAAACCTTTAAAGTTAAAGACTTGTTTGAAATTCCATACCGTAAAAGATAGCAGGGTTACTTCTACCGTAATTAGGGGAAGAATCGGCACTTCTTTGTTCACGATACAGAGGATTGTTATCTAAAAAGTTATTTACAAAGAATGAGATAGCTGCCCCTTCCCAAAGGGATTTACTAACCTTTAGATTTACCAACCAGCTTGCAGGTATCTTGTCATCTCTTAATTTATAAGAAGCCACCGACTCAGTCAGTATACTATATTTTTCATTACCTCTTTCTTCTTCGGGTATTTTTATAAGCTCACCTTCTACTGTATAATACCCTATTGCAACCGAATCATATTTTGTATACCATTCGTTATCCAATGCATTGTGCTGAACATGAATTGTTATCCACATCCCAAGAGATTTGGCCTGTATATCGAATCTATAGTTCAGTAATAAATTTTCTGTAACCGATAAACGGACGTTATAAATTGGTTGTAATCTACCGCCTAATTCATTTACCGTCCTTTCAGCTTCTAATCTGTAATTAGCCCTCTTGTATTCTTGATTTATACGTGAATAAGAAGCGTCTAATTTAAAGATTGTATTTATAACCGGAATCTTTTCAGTTTTGAAACTGAATTCCAAGCCTTTGGAAGTTAATTCCGAATTATTGGTTGTTCTGTAATCCGAATAAAAAATTGTATCGGTTGTAGTATATACCTCTGCGTTTGGCCACTCAGGGTATGATTTTTTATACTGAATACCGGGGATAATCTCCGTACGGTATAGTCCTTTTGTTTTGTTTATAAACCCGGTTAAGGAACACCCGACCGGCCCAATTTTTTGATCAATACCGGCTTCGTATTTGTATTGCTTAATTCCTTTTAGATATTCATCCTGGTTCTGATAAATATACGTTGATACTATGGCAAAGTTTGCCGATTCATCCGTAGGATCAACAACCAAATTAGTATCCACAACATCTACGTATCTATCTTGACTAAAAATAGTATACATCGGCGGCGCTTTTGAAGTTACTCCATATCCTAAACGTATTTGGGTATCTTTAAAAAGGTTATATGAAAAATTAACTCTCGGGTTAAAATAAGTTCCGTTTAACGATTCAATAAAATCACCATCTCCAAATAAACCTTCCAGGTTTATTCCGTCCGGTCTATATGATTCATAGCGAAAACCTATTTGTAAAGTGAAAGGTTTAAATAAACGCCCGGCAATCTTGTCTTCAAAATAAAACGACAATGTATTAAATGAAGGTAAGTCATCAAAACTTCTTAATCTCGGTGTGTTATAACCATCAAATATTGGATAAAGAGGATCGAAGATATAGCCGTCACCCGTATTAAAATCGTCTTTCCAATTTATACCCATCAAGAATTTGTGCAGGAATTCCCCGGTAAAAAATCCTGTTTCATAATTGACATCGGCATACAAATTCCATTCGGCGCCTTTTAACCATTCCTTACCTAAATATGAACCGAAAACAAATACTCCCTCCTGAGCACCTTCTTCTATCCTATCGGAAACCACCATATTATCGCGGGAAATAATTTCCTGCCTAAATGAATTTCGTTTCGTAAAATTTATTGACGCTTTTGCATTTAATTCTGAGAGCGAATTAAATATATATTTGAAATCACTTATGTATTTTAATGTTAAGTCCCTGTTATACCATGCTTCCCTCGAAGCATAATCCGGCTGCTCTTCCATTTCATCAAAAGTTCTGGTAACATAAAACGAGTTATTAAACTCAATATCCTCTGCATCGTAATATGCATTTACTTGTCCTACTAAACGGGTATAGCCATCACCATCAACTTTGACTTCCCTATCGGAAGAAGCCATATTAAAATTCCCGTTTATAATCCACCTGTCGGAAAGCCTAAATCCTCCGCTTAAATTTGCTTCATAAACACTGGGATTGTATTTCATTTTCAATCTCAACGGGGACGGAGTTGCTTTTGATTTAACAATAACCGCACCATCAACAAGGTCCCCATACCTAACTGAAGGTATTCCCCTGATAATTTCAACACTTTCGATATTTTCCGCCGGAATTGATCTTAAATCAACTCCGGAGCCCCCTGTAGCATTACCAAAGTCATCTTCTTTCGAGTGCATATTAGCAGTGTTTGATATAGGAACACCATCGATAATAATTTGTGTACCTAAAGCATCGCCGCCTCTTATTTTAGCTTTCGATGCATCGTTTAATGTTGGGTTTACTGTTGCTACACCGGGCATTAATTGCAGGACATCCCCTAAGCTTGCAGCTTGCATGTGTTCAATTTCACCGGAGGTTATTTCCGTTTTCGTTTCCGGGTCAAGTGGAATAAATTCACTCGTACCAACAACCTCAATACCGCCGATGTTAAAACTGGTGGATTTTAGTACTATGTTTACTTCCGTTGTTCTGCCCGAATAAACATCAATTTTTTGAGTTTGGGACTCAAAACCAATATACGTTACACTTAGTGTAAAGGCACCCGGTTTAAGATTTTTTATTACGTAGTTGCCGTTTTCATCTGTTGCAGCCCCGAAATTATTATCGATTATCAAGATATTCGCCGAGACAAGAGCTTCTCCTGTTTCCGAAGTAACTTTACCTTTTATTCCGCCGGTTCTTTCATCACGGTCTATTAAATCTCCGCTTAATTGATTTGCACCGGCAATAGTATCCTGCCCACAAATAGGACAGGCAAGTATAAATAATAAAAATAAGTGATAAAGAATTCTTTTTTTGTACATAAATTTCTTTTTCCGAACTTTAGTAGATTTGTATAGAATTTCCTTTTCTTTCGAAATCAACATTCAACGAAATTGATATCGCTGTTAATATTTCATCCAAATACTTCGCATCAAATGATCCGGTTAAACTTCTTTTACGTAATGATTCTTCCTTAAAATCTGCCTTTTCACCTCTTCGGCTAAAATGATTATGGGCTTTGTTGACATGGGCTGTTTCAATTTCTTCAATCTTCGGAGAATGACCAACTAGAAAAACCTGGTAAGAAAGAACGGCAAAGAATATCAGCGCTGCAAAGTGAATAGTCCAGTCATATATCTCTCTAGTGCGGTTAAAAATTTCCCAATGATAAATATTTTTAGAAACTATATACGCTATAAGACTACTTTGGGGACTTCTCTTATGCTTTATTCTTTTTTCTATTTCGGCAAAATTTCTATCTATATTAGACTTCCTGCGAAATAAGCCCCTAAAAGCAATAATAAATTTGCCAGTCTTATAGGTCATAATGTCCAAATTTAAGTAAACATTAAGTTGTGCAAACCAGCAACATTCTTAAATATTATAGAGTGATTTTTTAATGGATTTCTAAACCTCTGTGCTAATATTTGAAATATTTTCATTTTCCCAATTCTATGTT
>JASFMY010000164.1:0-12167 GCA_050117315.1 Ignavibacteria bacterium | reverse complement strand
GTTACCCAGTGTCCTAATGAACCGCGTGGAGCTTCTGTAATTCCCATGCCCTGCCCTTCTTCAGGAATTTCAAATGGAGTGTGAACAGGTTCACCCGGCTTTAATTCCAAAACCCATTGTGCCATATGATCCGCAACAATTTTAGTTTCAATTGCTCTTGCAGCATGACGTCCCAATGTTGAGTTTATTACTTTTGGCGACGCTTTAAAGTAATTCAAAACATAGTCTACCAATTTTACAGTTGGTTCAAATCCGGCCAGATAAGCGACTAGCTGTCTTGCAGCCGGGCCTACCTCGTGAACCTTGCCGTCATATCTAGGTGATTTAAGCCATGAATAAGCGCCTCTTTTTTCCCTGTCGGGAACTGTTTCGCCCTCGGAAGGGTGAAGACCGCTTTGTGAACTGTACCAACTGTGTTTTATATCTTCTGTTATTTTTGCGGGATCAAATTCCAGAAGTTTCAGGTCTTTAATATTTGTTCTTCCTCTCGGGAAAAGTCTTTTTCGTTTCGTTAAATCAGGCTCTGAATTCAACTCAAATGCTCCATATGACAAATACATTCCAACGCCGGAACCTATTTCAAAATAATCGGGATAGCGGCTCGCAACCATTAATATGTCGGGAATATATACGTCATTAATAAACGCTCTTACTTTTTCCAATCTCCAGCGGAAATCGGCAATTTTATCAACAGTAGGTCTTTCCGTTACACCGCCGGGAACTATTGCCATATTATGCGGCATTTTACCGCCGAATATTCCCAATAACTCGTGAGTTATTGTTCTCATTTTTAATGCCTGCACGTAGTGTTTAACGGCTGCAATATTTTCTTCTTTTTTTAACCTGTAATCCCCTTCGTAACGCGGGAAAAACGGTGCAAGATGACCGCGTTCTATGAATTGTTTTACCTGAACAAGTTCGGGATCATTGCCTTTGTAACCGGCAACTGCGGCAACGTCTACATAATCCAGCGCTGTTAAATGATAAAAATGAAGAATATGCGACTGCATGTAATTGCTTCCGAAAATTAGATTTCTTATTATCCTGCCGTTGTCAGGAATTCTGTCTGCAATGCCGAAAGCTGAATCAAGGTTTAATGTTGATGCAGTTGAGTGGGCAGTAGGGCAAACACCACATATTCTTTGAGTAATCCTTTGCGCATCAAGCGGATTACGGTTAACTAAAATGTTTTCAAAACCCCTCCATAGAGTACCTGCACTATGGGCTTCCTTAACTACTCCGTTTTCAACAATGGCTTCAATCTTTAAATGCCCTTCAACTCTGTTTAGCGGGTCAACTACTATTTTAGCCATTTAACCTCCTCTTTGATTGGTTTTATTTTTATTATAAAAGATCATTTTTCCGTGTCGTCCTTATTTCTCCGAACCACTGGGGCTGCATTTTCAATAATTACTTTCCCCATTATCATTACTTCATCACCGAGATGAATTTCCGTCATAGGATCAACCCCTAATTCAATGTATTCGGGATTTAATAAAAGTTTGATTTTCTTGGAACCGGAATCATTTAAGGATTCAACGACTCTTCCGGTAAACACAAATCTGTGGATTCTATTGTCCATTCAAATTAGCGATGATTATTCTTCAGCATAGAATGCTCAAGAATGATGCCGATATAAAAGTTTGACTTTGATGACTTTTATTAAGTATTAAGGTGTGAGTATTTATTATCTGCGGTTTTTCGTGAATATGGCTGCGGAATTCCGCAGATTAATTTGAATGATTTGTCGGCGTAATATTATACTTCTTTATTTTATCCCTAAAGGTAGATAAACTTAATTTTAATTTCTGTGCAGCTTTAGTTTGATTACCTTTGGCCTTTTCTA
Organism: Ignavibacteria bacterium; assembly: GCA_050117315.1. Lineage (GTDB taxonomy): Bacteria > Bacteroidota > Ignavibacteria > Ignavibacteriales > Melioribacteraceae > JANQIV01. Next base: position 10,321 of record JASFMY010000164.1, on the reverse strand, counting down.
TTGCTTCAATTAATAATTTCTTCTCCAGGCAATGCATTACTTCTTCCAACCCAATTTCTTTTTCAAATAAGCAGTTATGGCAGGCTTTAACAAGTATATCTTCAGGTTTACCCGACCTCATTTCTACGGGGAGATCATCGATTGTAATTCTATCTTCGGCAAACAAAGAAAGCCTTTGAATAAGGTTTCTTAATTCTCTTACGTTGCCCGGCCATGAATAAGCCATCATTGCATTCAATGCAGACGAGGTAATATCGATATCTCTATTAGATGCATAAATCTTAAAGAAGTGATAAGCGAGAGGTTCAATGTCGTTACACCTTTGTCTTAAGGGCGGGATTTTAACAGGAACTACATTTACCCTGTAATATAAATCCGAACGGAATTTACCTTTTTCAATTAAAATTCTTAAATCAATTTTTGATGCGGTTATCAGCCTTACATCAACCGGGATGGGCGTTGTGCCGCCTACCCGCAACAGTTCATAAGATTCAAGTACACGCAGTAATTTCGTCTGAATGGAAAGAGGCACATCATCAATATCATCCAAAAAAATACTGCCGTGATTGGCAATCTCAAATAATCCTTTTTTTACATTGTAAGCAGATGTAAATGATCCTTTCTCATGGCCGAATAGTTCGCTCTCTAAAAGGTCTTCCGGCAAAGCAGACAGGCTTATTTTTACAAAAGGTTTATCTTTTCTTAAACTATGCTGGTGAACATATTCGGCAAATATTTCTTTGCCTACTCCCGTTTCCCCAACCAACAAAATTGAACTGTCCGATTTAACAACTTTGTCAATGCGTTCAAGCAGTTCATTAATTCTTGGAGTACTGGATATTATGTTTACCGAATTACCTTCACCTGTCTTTTGCTCCGGCATCTATCCATTCCTTTATTATTAAAATATCGTCTTCGTCAATTTTGTCATAGCCCAAATTTTCCGGGGGCATTCTTATACCTGTATTATTTGAGTTAACAACGATATATAAACGGCTTACGTTAGATTTTCCCGGCACAACAATAGGCCAATCTTTTTCAATATATTTCCCATTAAACAATAGATCATAACTTTCAAAATTAATTTTGCCGACCGGGTTTTCACCTTCATGACATTTATAACAATTATCTTCCAAAATAGGTTTTATATCTTCAACATAATTATAATTTTCTTTCTTGCCGCAACGGGATAAAATAAAAGATAATGCAATAACAAGTAAAAGAAAATTTGTTTTCATTTATCACTCAGCATATTCGCGGAAGTTGTTCGCCGTAGGGCATTGTCAGTATTTGTTCAATACCCAGTTCATTTTTATTTAAAACCATTTTATGATGACTATCAACTACTTCGCCTATAATTGCTGCATATCTTCCCAGGGGATGTTTTTTCATATTCTCTAAAATTACTTCTGCTATAAGGCTGTCGACCACTGTAATTAATTTTCCTTCGTTGGCAATAAATAAAGGGTCAAGCCCCAGTATTTCACAGGCGCTGTTTACCTCCGGTTTAACAGGTATTGAATTATTATTAATTTTTATTCCTACATTCGACTGCTTTGCAAATTCAGTTAATGTTGCTGCAACTCCTCCCCTTGTCGGATCACGCATAGCGTGGACATATTCAGCTCCCGAATTCATTATTATATTTACTAATCCATTCAATGAAGCAGAGTCGCTTTTGATGCTGGACTCAAACGAAAGTCCTTCCCGGCACATCATTATTGCCACTCCGTGATCTGCTATTGTGCCCGATAAAATAATTTTATCCCCCGGTTTCAAATTAGATACGCTGACAGTAATATTTTTATCTATGATTCCTACACCGGAAGTATTTATAAATATTTTGTCGCACGAACCTCTGTCAACAACTTTTGTATCGCCTGTTATAATTTTTACTCCAGCCTTGTCCGCAGCATTTCTCATCGATACAACAATTTTATGAAGGTCTTTAATCGGCAAACCTTCTTCCAAAATAAATCCGCACGAAAGGTATAGAGCTTTAGCACCGCTCATACATAAATCATTTACAGTACCGTTAACAGCTAGGTCGCCGATGTTTCCACCCGGGAAAAAAATAGGATCAACAACAAAGGAATCTGTTGTGAATACAACATCTTTACCGTCAACGCCGAACCTCGCCTGGTCTTCCATCTTTTTTATGATGTCGTTATCAAAACATTTAACGAAAATTTTGTCGATCAAATCGCTCATCAACTTTCCGCCCGAACCGTGTGCCGTTTGAATAGTATCGTAATCCGTGTTTGGCAGCGGACAGATAAAACCTTCTGTTTTGATATTTATACTTTTCTCACTCATCTCTTACATCAACTCTTTTGGGCTCTTATCTGCTTCCTAAACCAGTGTTTTTAGCTTTAGCCATATTTTATAGCCACGACCTTCAGGTCGTGGACTATGTCTCGACAAAAACTCTGGGCTTTAGCCCAACTTTCTCTCATATTTGGGCTAAAGCCCAGATTCTATCAGGTTTTATTTCCCACGTGCTGAAGCACGTGGCTATTGAAAAATTTAATCTGCAACAGACTCTGAAGCCACGAACAATTATTTTTTTGTAACATATTCCAAAAGCTGACGGCAATTTAAGAATTAATGTCATCCCACTCCCTGCAGTTTGTTGTATTTATAATAAGCGCAACATGCACCTTCCGATGAAACCATTGTAGCTCCAAGCGGTTTTAGCGGTGTACACTGCTCCCCGAATGCTATGCATTCATTAGGTTTTTTAACACCCTGTAAAATCAAACCGCTAATACATATATCCGATTCTTTTGTTTTAATGGAATCCACTTTAAACTTTTTAACGGCGTCGTATATTTCATATTTTTCTTTTATTTTCATCCCGCTGTTGGGTATCGCTCCAATACCGCGCCAGTTGTTATCGCATATTTCAAATACTTCATTAATGATTTGTTGAGCCGATTTATTCCCTTCTTTTGTAACTACCCTTTTATATTGATTTTCAACTTCGGCTCTTCCCTCTTCAAGCTGTTTTACAAGCATATATATTCCTTCAAGCAGATCAACAGGTTCAAACCCGGTTGGAATAATCGGCACTTTATATTTTTCAGCCAACGGCTCATATTGCCGGTAACCCATTACGGCGCAGACGTGTCCCGCGGCAATAAAACCGTTTACCCTGTTTCCCGGCGAAGATAAAATTGCTTCAATTGCAGGCGGTACCAAAACATGACTTACAACTTCGCTAAAATTTTTAATCCCCTGATCGTTAGCTGTTTTAATTGCAAGTGCATTCCCCGGCGCAGTGGTTTCAAATCCAATGGCAAAGAACACTACCTCTTTCTGCGGATTAGATTTTGCAAGCTTCACTGCTTCTAAAGGCGAATAAACAATCCGTACATCAGCCCCCTCTGATTTGGCTTTCAGCAGATCGCTTTCGGAACCGGGCACTCTCAACATATCTCCGAATGACGTAAATATAACATTCTCTTGACGAGCTATTACAATTGCTTTATCTATAATTTCCAAAGGCGTTACGCAGACCGGGCATCCGGGACCGTGAATCAATTCAATTTTCCCGGGAAGTAACCGGTCTATACCGCTTTTAATAATTGTATGTGTCTGTCCGCCGCATACTTCCATTAGCGTCCATTTTTCTGTAACAATAGAATTTATTTTTTCCAGCAATAACTGTACGTAATCGGGATTCCTGAATTCGTCTAAATATTTCATAACCAGCTTTCTTCGTTTAGCGGGTTGTCGTAAATATCTCGTCCGGCTTTAGCAGCTTCGTTTTTCATTTCTTCAAATAAATCCAAAGTTGCTTTTGCATTTTCTTCATCCATTTTTGAAATTGCAAAACCTGCGTGAACAACTACGTATTCACCGACGTTTATTTCATCCAGGTTGGAAAGACATACTTTATTTTTAGTACCGGAATAATCAACTATTCCCATTTTTATTCCGTCTTCATTATTTATTTCAATTACTTTACCCGGTATTGCCAGACACATAATTCACCTTTTAATTAATGTATTGTACCTCTGTTAGGCCTTTATTTATAAGCTCCCCGGCTATTACTGCCTGCCCGAGAGAAATTCCTCCGTCGTTAGTCGGAACTTTTAAATGACTGTAAACTTCAAATCCAAGCTTGTTCAACCCGTTTTCAAGTTTTGAAAGCAGCACTTCGTTTTGAAAACTTCCGCCGCTTAAAACTACTTTTTTTGTGCCGTACTGCTTTTCTGTTTGAATCATCTTTTCAATCAAAAGTTTAACCAATGTATTATGAAACCGCGAGCTGATATTTGAATAACTTTCTTTTTTCAAAACATCTTTAACCACACTTTTTATGATTTCTTTTACGGGGATTATATTTTCATTGTCTTTAATTTCATAAACTTCTTCGTTTTGGTAATCATAAGCGTGTGTTAAATGAATTGCAGCTTCAGCTTCGTATCTAATTTCCTGCGGTCCCCCGGCAATGGCGGCAACGGCATCGAAAAGCCTCCCGGTACTGCTTGTTTCAATACAGTTGATTTTTTTATCCATCATCATTTTTATGGTTTCAACCGGAGAAACTTTCATAAAATCCAAAGTGGGGAAATTTTCTCCGAATGTATAATAAATGTATGCAAATGCAATGCGCCACGGTTCTTTAATTGCGTTATCTCCGCCGGGCAATATCATATTTTCCAAGTGTGAAAGCCTTTGCAGCGATGTATAATCCCCTATAAATATTTCACCGCCCCAGATATTATTGTCATATCCCAGCCCGGTACCGTCTAATGCAATTCCTATTACCTTTTCATTAATACCGTGTTCCGTCATGCATGATGCCATGTGAGCATGGTGATGCTGAACAACAAGTTGTTTTTTATTATTACTACCAATGAGCCATTGAGATGAAAGATAATCGGGGTGTAAATCTCTCACAAAGTATTCGGCTTCGCAGTCAATAATTTTTTGCAGATGGTTGGTTGTTTCCCTAAAAAAATTATAACCCCTATAATTTGAAAGATCCCCGATGTGCTGGCTTAGAAAGGCCCGGTCATCCTTAATTAAACAGATTGTATTTTTTAACTCTGCGCCAAGAGCTAGTATTCCGGGATAATTCTCTTTTAATAAAACCGGCTTAGGGATATACCCTCTGCTTCTTCTGATTATTCTTTCTTTGTCATTAATAAATACCGAAACAGAATCGTCCGAGCGTATGAGTATATCTCTATCATGCAACAAAAATCCGTCGACAATATTTGATAATCTTTCTTTAGCATCTTCGTTTGAAACGGCAATCGGTTCTTCGCTGTAGTTTGCGCTTGTCATAACAAGAGCTGCGGCGCTTCCGTTTTGAAAATGTTTTTTATAGTGATAAAACAAAATATAATGAAGCGGGGTATAAGGCAGTATCACACCAAGTTTGGGATTGCCCGGTGCAACATTTTCCGCAATTGAATCATTCTCTTTTTTATTTAAAAGTACAATCGGCTTTTGATAACTCTTTAATAATTCTTCTTCATTAGCGTTAACGTAAGCAAGCATTCTAATAGAGTTAATATCATCCGCCATCAACGCAAACGGTTTTGCTTCCCGCCCTTTTCTTTTTCTAAGTTTTTTAACCGCTTCTTCATCTGATGCGTCAACAGCAATATGGAAACCGCCAAGTCCTTTAATTGCAACTATCTTTCCTTTCTTTAAAAGTTTTGCAACATAAAAAATTGCATCGTCGCTTTTTACGGTTTCATTTTCACTTTCAAACCAAACTTGCGGACCGCATTTGCTGCATGCGTTCGGCTGTGCGTGAAACCTTCTGTTTAACGGGTTGCGGTACTCGGCCTCACATTCATCGCACATTTGAAATCGTTTCATTGTTGTATGCTTACGATCGTACGGAATGTTTTCTATTATCGTAAAACGCGGGCCGCAATTAGTACAATTTATGAACGGGTATAAAAATCTTCTGCCGGTTTCATCAAAAAGTTCATGCTTACAATCATCACAAATGGAAACATCAGGTGAAATAAATGTTTGATTACCTAATTCTTGCGAGGATTTATTAATCGTAAACCCTTTAACATAAACAGGGTCAATCAAATTAAATTTTATTTCATATACGGCGGAAAGCGGCGGGGATTTTGATCTTATATCATTTATAAATTCTTGTATTAATTTTTCTTCACCTTCAACTTCAATTTCAACGCCGCTTTTATTGTTGCCTACAAACCCGGAAAGATTATATTTATCGGCAAGGTTATAAATAAACGGGCGGAAGCCTACCCCCTGTACTATTCCCCGGACATTTATTCTTTTCCTAACTACTTCTGTAGTTTTCATCACTTGATGGTGATTATGAGAAATTTATTATTGCACTTAGTGTACCTTCGTGCCTATCAGCAAGAGTGTGTTGCAGAATTCTTAGTTTGTTATTGCGAGAAATAAAGTGACGAAGCAATCTCCTCTTTTGCTCTATTCCGGCGAGATAGAGATTGCTTCACCCCAAAAAACGGGGTTCGCAATGACATTATTTTACTTCGGCAACAGCCTCGATAAGGCTGGCACGAAAAATCACGAAGATATTTTTACTACATCTCCTCCAGCCACTTATACCAATTATCCAAACCTTCTTTAGTTTTTACGGACAACTCAATAAATTCCAGATGACGATTAACTTTTAATGCATAATCTTTTGCTTTTCCCAAATCAAAGTCCAGATAAGGGAGTAAATCAATTTTATTAATTATGCAGAGATGAGATGTTTGAAACATGTTCGGATATTTAACCGGCTTATCGTCTCCCTCGGCAGTACTCATTATTACCACTCTTTTATCTTCACCCAGATCGAATAAAGACGGACAGACAAGATTCCCGACGTTCTCTATCATCATAATTGAATTATCTTTCGGCTGAAGTTTTAATACCGCTTTATTTATCATTTCGGCATCAAGATGACAACCGCTGCCTGTATTGATCTGCACTGCGGGTGCGCCGGAATCTTCAATTCTTTGGGCATCTTTTAATGTCTGCTGGTCGCCTTCTATAACATAAAAATCCAATTTACCTTTCAAATCCGTTATAGTTTGCTCGAGTAAACTGGTTTTACCTGAACCGGGTGAGCTAACTAAGTTGACGGCTTTTATATTCTTTGCCTGAAAATACCCGCGGTTTCTCTCTGCCAGCAAATTATTCTTTAATAAAATATCGGATTGTACTTCTATCTTTTTTGAATGGGAATGATCGTGAGAATGAGAATGCGGGTGATCATGATTGTGTTCGTGGTCGTGTAAATGATGATGATTGTTGTTATGGCTGTGATCGTGATCTTTAATTTCTTCACCGGGTTTAACAACTGTGTATGAATCACCATTACCGGAACATCCGCATGTATCACACATTGGATACCTCTTTTTTTATTCTACACTTATTGTTTTTACCTTTAACTCCTGTCCTTGAATTATTTCCGTATCATAACTTTTGCAATCCGGGCATTCAAAAAAATATGAACTTATTTCAAATTGCGAATTACATTTGTTGCACTTTGCAGTTCCGGGAATCTTATTAATTTTTTGAGCAGCATTTTCTGCAATTGTGCCCTGGATTGCAATCTCAAATGCGCTGTTGAGCGCTTCGAACTCGATTCCCGCAAGCAAACCTATATCAAGTTCTATCTCGGTGATTTTTTTCGCCTTTGCTTTTTCAGCAGTATTTTTTGCAATATCCAAAATACTTAAAGCGACAGAAAGCTCATGCATAAGAAAATCCTTTAGCACTTTAACCAATTTGTTTTTTTTGAAAATAAATCCACGTCAAGAAAAATCAAGAGCATTAAATCACTTTATTTCAAGACAAGAAGAATTGATTAATTGTCAGAAAAACAGTTCTGCCATGAGAGAAATTAGAATAGAATTACTTCAAAAATAATTATTCAACAATAAAAAGTAAACATTCTTCTTTGGAGAGAATTTTGAATGATTGCACTGCAGCAGGAATTAAAACAGAATCACCTTTTTTATAACTTTCAAAACCGCTTCCGTCCCACAATAAATCAACAGCCCCATTTAAGAGTAATAAAATTTTCATCGCTTTGTTTTCATTAAAACTCATCTCATCGTCTCCATGAAGCACGGTTGATGTTACCATAAATTCATCGGCTTCACATTTGTATAAAAGTTTATTTGAGCCTGATTTGTTTTCCATTATTTCCGGTTTTTGAAAATCATATTTTAGGATTTCAAGCAGCGTATCAACGTCTTTAAATTTCGGAGTTAACCCTGCTCTAACAACATTATCCGAGTTTGCCATACATTCAACTATGTTACCTTTTAAGTAAGCATGAGGGATTCCGGCACCCGTAAATATTGCATGTCCCGGTTTTAATTCAACTATATTCATAAATAAAATTGCAAATAAACCGATATCATTTCCGTATTCTTTGTATTGTTTAAGGAATTCTTTTTCCTGGATTGTTAATAATTGTTCAATTGTCAAATTATCTTTTATTTCATTAACCGCATTCTTTAATAGGTCTTCATCATTTGATGATTTCATTATTAATTGGAAGAGTTGAATAATACCTTTTTCGGTTTCTTCTTCGTTTTCAGAATCAACAATTTGTCGAACTAAATCTTCTCCGAAATATTTTCCGATTTCTTTCCTTTTTTTCAGCATCTCAATAATTTCATTAACAGGTCTGAAACCGACCAATGAGGATAATGAATCTATTGTAATTGCTATTTCAGGTTTGTGATTATCGTCGGGATAATTCTTTGGATCGGCGGCATGCAGCTCCACTGCTTGTTCTTTGTTTGGGTGAGTTTGAATAGACAATGCCTGCGAAGCAGATAAAACTTTTAGGAGAAACGGTAAATTGTTGCCGAATTTATTTACAATCGATTCACCTAAAATCTCTTTTGGATATTTGTCAATCAATTCATTCAGCGAAATTCTTTCATTCTCAATTATTATTTCCGAAGGAGCTTTGGGATGAGCGCCAATCCAGAGTTCGGCGTAAGGTTTACCGGTTTCAGGTTGCATGTTTAGCAGGTTGGGAATGAAAGCATCCTCGTTTTTTGTGCCCCATGCATAGTTTTGAATTTTGTTGTAGAGTTTATAAGGTTTGGAAGTAAAATTCATATCAAATTCAACAATTTTTAAGGAATCAAGTTATATAGTGCCATATCACTTATTGATTGTATATCCGACCAGATACTACTGTTATATCAACAATTAAATGTCGTAAACTCCGAGATTGTCATTTCGAAGGAGCGTTTTGTGTGACTGAGAAATCTCTATCTGTACGCGCGTTCAGATTTCTCACCCCGACGGAACGTCGGGGATTCGAAATGACATCACAAATGTAACACGTCACTACATATTTTTACATTTGCGGAAAGGGGGGGATTCGAACCCCCGAGCCACTATTGTGACCAACGGTTTTCGAGACCGCCGCATTCAACCACTCTGCCACCTTTCCAATATTTTTATAAATTTGAGTCACAAAATAAGGTAAAATAAGGTTTTAATAAACATCTAATTTTAATATATTTGCAAGCTCAAAACCACGGAGAGGTGCAGGAGTGGTTGAACTGGCTCGCCTGGAAAGCGAGTATACCTTCACGGGTATCAAGGGTTCGAATCCCTTTCTCTCCGCTCTACTTCGCCACAAGTCTACCCGCCGAAATGGAATGGAGGTGGGCTTCGTAGAGCAATGCTCTGCTTCCCTGGAATGTTTGTTAAATTCAATTTTGTCTTTCCCGGTGTTATTTATTTCCAATACCAGCCGGATTTCACCCAAAAGTTAATTTTTGAGCTAAAAACACATTTTTACAACAACATTTGATTGATTGAAAACAACATTCAACTAATCTGAAACAACATTTGATTGATTGAAAACAACATTTGATTGATTGAAAACAACATTCAACTAATCTGAAACAACATTTGATTGATTTGAAACAACATTTAACTAATTCGAAACTACATTTGATTGATTTGAAACAACATTCAACTAATTTGAAACAACATTCAACTAATTCGAAACTACATTTGACTGATTTAAAACAACATTCAACTAATTCGAAACTACATTTGACTGATTTAAAATCACTTTTGATCAATCCGAAACAGTTAAAATTCGGACACACTTTATTGTACAGACCCATACAATCTTATATTCAACGTAGAGACGATCCGCCGGATTGTCTCTACTGTTATGTCAACAATGAAGTGTCGTGTCATTCCCGAATTCCGCCGCGGCGGATTATCGGGAATCCTGAAGCGTCCTGAAAAAGGTTGACTGTATTATTAGATATTTTTGTTAAATAAATATAGTCATTCTTATAGTTTTATTCTA
>JASFMY010000163.1:0-12256 GCA_050117315.1 Ignavibacteria bacterium | reverse complement strand
TTTATCAAGAATTCTCTAAAGCTTAGAAAAATGGCTTATACACTGAGAGCTTTGTGCCATAAGCAACATAGGTTTGAATTTTGCATCTGAGAACTTCAGCAATCCCTAAGTTAGTTATTTCATTGGAGATATAGGAATTAAGAAGTGGAGAAGTAAAAAAGAAAAAAAAGGGGTAACTTTTTTCATTATACACAAGCCAAATTGGTTTTGGGATTTTGCCATAAAGCCCTCTCTTTTTAAGAGAGGACTTAGGTGAGTTTTAAATAAAAACAAACTCCCAAAACCAATTTGCAACAAGTATAGTACTGTTTAAAGCAGTAAAAAAAGTTAACTTGTCAGCTATGAAAAACGAGTTAACAAATATAGAAAAGTCGGAGTTAAAGCAATACCACAGAAAAATCAAAGATGGAAAAAAGCCGTATACTATTGATAGAAGAAAATACGGAAAAAGATTCATAGAAAGGAAAGAAAAATCATTACTAATGTGGGTGGTGGATAAATGTAAGGGATATGAAGGAAAACTAACGAAAGAAGTAATAAAGTTTTTAGAAAAAATAGAAGAATACTATAAAGATAAGCGGAAAATAAAGCTCATGGTAGATATTATGAGAGATTTAAGGATTTTAGAGATGCTGTGTTGGGATTTTTTGAAAATGCAGAGAATATGAAAAAGCAATTATGGCAAAACCATGCCTGTGGCAGAACGTTTTATCGGTAACAAACTACACCTTTTAGTTTCCTACTAATTCCCCAAAATTCGAGACGTGTATATAATATTGCATATATGCAAATGCGTAAATTTTTAATCCGCGTTCGGTTCGTCGGATTGCCTCCTCTACAACCGAGAATTGTTTTGTTCATATGTATATTACCTCTCCTATTTTCCGGACAATATTTGTTTGTATTTTGCCCATCTCTTCCGGCAGCATTTGTACATTTGTATTTTGCTCCACCGCTCATCCGGGCAACGCTTGTACGTTTGTATTTTGCTTCACCGCTCATCCGGGCAACGCTTGTACGTTTGTATTTTGCTTCACCGCTCATCCGGGCAACGCTTGTACGTTTGTATTTTGCTTCACCGGGCTTCCGAGCAGCGTTTGTACATTTGTATTTTTCTCCACCGCTCATCCGGGCAACACTTGTACGTTTGTATTTTGCTCCACCGCTCATCCGGGCAACGCTTGTACGTTTGTATTTTGCTTCACCGGGCTTCCGAGCAGCGTTTGTACATTTGTATTTTTCTCCACCGCTCATCCGGGCAACACTTGTACGTTTGTATTTTGCTTCACCGAAGTTCGGTGAACGTTTGTACGTTTGTATTTTACCTTCCTTACTTCCTCCGTGCAGCATAAAACAGCTCTCGTTTCTCAGGACAATTTATTTAGAACAACGGTTTGTATTAGATTAATCAAATCAAATTTTTCTCATTATATTTATAACTAAAATCAATTTGAATGGTTAATTGAACAAAAAATGTTAAAAGTAATATCAGACGAAAAGAAACCGATTAAATTATGGCTTGACGATATAGAGGATTCAGCTTTACAGCAGGCAAGAAACCTGGCTAACCTTCCTTTCACTTTCAAGCATGTAGCAATTATGCCCGACAGCCATGCAGGTTACGGAATGCCTATCGGTGGAGTTCTGGCTGCGGAAAAAACCATAATCCCTAATGCTGTTGGGGTTGACATAGGCTGCGGAATGTGCGCTGTTAAAACATCCCTGCCGGAAATTGAAAAAGAAAAACTAATCGACATCGTAAAAGATATAAAGAGAACCGTCCCGGTTGGTTTTAACTGGCATAAGAAAAAACAAGACCCGGACTTGATGCCTGAAAAATTATCTAAAGATGAAATGCCGGTTGTTAATGAACAGTATGAACGGGCGCTTCACCAGGTTGGGACTTTAGGCGGAGGCAACCATTTTATTGAAATACAAAAAGGTTCCGACGGTTTTATCTGGATAATGATTCACTCGGGAAGCAGGAACATCGGTAAAACTGTGGCAGACTATTATAACAAACTTGCTGTAAAACTTAATGAAAAATGGCGTATAGAAGTTCCTAAAAAATGGGAACTTGCTTTTTTACCGGTTGAAACCGATGAAGCAAAATTGTACATGAATGAAATGCAATACTGTATAAACTTTGCTTTTGCAAATAGAAAACTTATGATGGATAATATCAAACAGATACTTACGAGAAAATTGAGAGATGTTGATTTTGACAATATGATAAACATTGCACACAACTATGCCGCATGGGAAAATCACTTCAAAAAAAATGTACTGGTCCACCGTAAAGGCGCAACAAGAGCTTATGAAGGAGAGTTTGGAATTATACCGGGTTCGCAGGGGACTAAATCATATATTGTGCAGGGTTTGGGTAATGAAGAGTCATTTAAAAGCTGTTCCCACGGCGCAGGCAGAACTATGGGAAGAAGGCAGGCAATGAGAGAATTGGACCTGGAAAATGAAAAAAGAAAATTAGATAAACAGGGAATTATTCACGGGATGGAATCCAGGAAACATCTGGACGAAGCTCCCTCTGCTTACAAGAACATTGACGTTGTAATGAATAATCAAAAAGATCTTGTTAAAATTTTTGTTGAGTTGCAGCCTTTGGCGGTTGTTAAAGGATAATTATTGGAGCGAATTCTTTTGTCGTTATCATATCATAAGACGGCATTTAGATATTAGTGTCAGCTTAATAAATATATAAATTAACCCGTTGTTCGAAATTTATAAGCAAAGGTTTTGTAAAACAAAGCACATACCCGAAGAGTGTTGTTTTGGAAGATTATATTTTTTTTCTTATAAATCCGCTACTCGAAATTCATACAGTCATCCCAGAGATTATTATTCAGAATTATTTAATGGATTTCATAGCACCGGACTGAAGAGGTTGTGTGACAATTGTAAAGCGAAACGCTGTTTCGCTAAAAAAGTCAAAAAACACACAAGCGATTCAGCGAATCGCTTTACAACTTAAATTTTCACACAGCCTCAGTAGTAAAAGGATAAAAGTAAAGCTTGACGATTATGTATACAACTAGCTAATTAATTCCTTGAGTGATACCATTGAATAGTTACGCTAGTGTCATTATAATCTGTCCCGCCATGGTCCTCAGATCCAAATACAGCACCGCCTCCATATACTTTATCATTAAAATAATATGTGCTGGGGCTTGACATTATAGCATCTGGTGGCTCACTTCCACTACTACCAAATTGAATTTTATATCCATCTTTCATTGTAAAACTGCCGACTCCATCTTTAAGAAGACCTACATGCCCACTAGGGTCTAAACCCGAAATTGGAAATTGAACAGTACTATTGTTTGCTAAATCCGTAAAAGAAATTGGTTCGTTATTCTTATCAATAATTTGAAGATATTGTGTTGCCCCTGATTGGTGGAGAGCAGTAAATGTAACCAATTTATCGTTTGGAATAAAATCCAAAGTATAAGCTTTTGACCAGCCAGATTTAGGTGTTGTTTCTGTTCCCATTTTAATCCTCCTTTAATTTATGTTTTGTTTTTTTAAAATTGTCCCGGAACAATTTTTATGAGATTTTATTCTCAGTAAATAATGACGATTAGATTTTGGTGACTGATTATTTACGCATCAAATTTAATAAGCAGATAGAGAGTTTTTTTAAAATTTGCATAAAGGTAGTATTTATCCTGATTAAGGAAAGAAAATTGCCGAGAAAGGATTTCTCTTTTTTGATTTTATGCCTGGTTCCTCGCTGTAAATATACAAACGGCGTGTTCCATAATTTTGAAACCGCCGCTGCTTTTGCGGTTAGGTATATTTGTAATCATGATAAAGGATCAGATTTAAATAATCTGTGTTTATCTATCGCATCATGGGGATTCTTTCGGTAATCTTCGATTTAAACTTCTTGCCTATAGGCAAAGTTTTACCGACGATATTTACCGTGTATTCTTCAAAATCGAATTCTTTTATTGCCCTCAGATTTGCAATATAGTTTTTATGAATACGGATAAAATTATCTTCGGGCAATTTTTTTTGTAGTTCGGTTAAAGATGAGAGTAAGGTATACTTTTCGGTAGCGGTAACCAGCGTTGAATAATTTGATTCTACTTCGGCATATAGTATTTCATCGTAAAGAACTTTTACAACCCTTTTCATTTTCTTTATATAAAAATAATCTTTCTGGAAAATGCCTTTCCGGAAAGATTCCCTGTGGCTGCCTTCATTGCCGTAGTTAAAATAATGTATTGCCAGTTCAATTTGATGCTGCAAAGTAAACATGTCGTAAGGTTTTAATAAATAAGCAAAAGGTTTTGCAATTTTGGCGCGCTCAAATGTTTCTATAGTATTATCAACAGTAATAAAGATAATTGGCTTGCGGCATAATTCATCTTTCGATATCCTGCCCCCCACTTCTATCCCGTTCATTTCACCTTTTAATTTTATATCCAGTACTACAAGATCGGGTTCTTTGCTGTAAAACAAAGCAAGTCCTTCCTTGCCGGTTTGGGCAATACCGCAAACCCTGTAACCGAGTTCGGTTAAATCTTCTTCAAGAGTTGCTGCCTGTGATTCTTCGTCCTCAACTATTAGTATTTCTATTTTATTTGTCATATTGTTTAAGCAATTGTTTCCTGGATAATTATCGGTAACTTAAATGTAAATGCTGTGCCCTTACCCAATTTACTTTCTATCGAGATTTCACCGTTGTTTCTTTCTGCAAATTCTTTGCACATTAATAGACCCAGACCCGTGCCTTTTTCACCTTTGGTTCCGCTCTTGATTTTTTTACTGTCAAAGTTGAACAGGTTATTTACTTTATCTGCAGGTATGCCTTCACCGGTATCTTCTACAATAACTTCAACACTGCCGTTTGTTTCTTTTAGGCCTACGCTTATCGTTCCGTTACTGCCGGTAAACTTGATGGCATTGTTTAATAAATTATTTATTATAGACCTAGCCATATTTATGTCCGCAAAAACATAAACTTCTTTTCCGTAAGTTTTAATCAGATTAATATTTTTCAAATCGGCGTAAGCTTTGTTCATTTCCATGCAATGTTCCGCCAGGTCCGTTATATCAAACTCTGTCGGGTTAAAAGGGATAGTCCCTCTTTGTATTACCGCCCAGTTAAATAAATTTTCCATCATTAAATTTACGCTGCTTACAGAACGGTTAAAACTGGGGAAGCTCTTTTTTATATTTTTCAAATCACCGGATTCTACATTTTTTTTCATTACATCCGACATGTTAATTAAAGACACAACCGGCGATCTTAAATCGTGTGCGATTATTGAAAATATTGAATCCTTTGTTTTGTTTGCCTCCTTCAATTGATTATTGATCTGCGATATCTCGTTTTTTTGTTCGTTCAACAACCTGTTTGATTTTTTCTTTTGATAGTACCCAACCGAGATTAAAATCGCCAGTATTAACAAAAAAGAAACCGCAGCAAAGAGCAGAGTATTCTCCGTTTTACTTTTTTCTATTTGGGCATTCTGCAGTTCAATTTGTTTATCCTTTTTCTCTGCTTCATATTGCTCACGTATTTTTGCAATTTCTTTTTCTTTATCTAACGTAAAAACGCTGTCTTTGAGATTAGTATATTTTTGAAAATATTCAAAAGTGTTGGGGTAATCTTTCAGTTTCTGATAAATTGAAGCAAAAGACCAATTTATATCCATCTTTAATTTCATATCTTCTATATCTTCTGCAAAGTTTTCAGAAGTTTTAAGATTCTCTAAAGCTTTATTCCATCTTCCTTGCTCTTTATAAGCTTCAGAAATGTTACTGTATGTTACGGCAACTCCAACGATGTCATCTAGTTCTTTTTTTATATTTATGCTGTTAGTAAAGTATTCAATTGCCTTTTCATATTCTTTCATCTTTAAATGAAGATTTCCAAGATTATTATAAATTTTTGATAAGCCTTCTTTATCGTTCAACTTATTTTTTATATCTAAGCTTATGTCGTACATCTCTACAGCTTTTTTATAATTTTTTTGTATAGAATGAATGTTCGCAATGTTATTATAATTCTTAGCTATTTCATTTTGATTATCAATTTTTTCAAACGATTCTATGCTATTTGCATAATGTTCGATTGCTTTGCCGTACTCTTTAAGATGTTTATTAAGCATTCCGATTGTACTCTCCGCTTTCCCGATATTCTCAAAATCTCTAATTTTAGTTGCCAGATTTAATGCTTCGAATATATATTCAAAAGATCTATCTAACTCACCTTTATAGTAATACAGGTATGTTAATAATCTCAGGCTATTTTGAATTCCCGAATTATAATGAGCATCTTTTGACATTTTATAAGTTTTATTAGCAATTTTAATTGCTTCATGAGTATTAGTACGGCGAATTTCCTTTGCTCTTTCGTATAACGAATCAATAGCAGGAATTCCAACGGCTATTTTTCCCTGAGCTTCAATAAATACTAAGCTTAAAATTATTATGATAAAGATACTTGTTTTTAGCATAAGAATTATCTGCCAACTTAAAGCACCTCATCCTCTTCATAAATCACATCTGTTTGTATCTCTTCTTTATTTGGCATAGGATCAATAATAATCTTAAAGTTATTATTATATCCTTTCCTATTTTCAATAAGAAAATTAAGCTCGTGTTCTTTTGAATAATCAAAAAGTTCTAATGGGTTTGTTTTCATAACAATTCTTCTTATTTGTTGTTAGCTTTTATCTTTTACATTTCTTTGATAGAAATGAAGCATATATTAATAATTTTATTTATCCACCAAATTTTCTTCCTCTTCATAAATTAATGTTGTTTCTAATTCCTCTTCATCTATAGAACCAATTTTTTTCAACAGATTGGTTTCATTATGTCTATTAAAGAAGTTTTGTATTTTTACATGCTTGCGGTCACTCCCAGTACTGACAAAATCAATTTCTTTAGCGTATAAGTTTTCAAAATCTGCAATGCCTTCATGGAGCTTCGAGTTACTTACATCAACTCTAGGCTCACAATAAAGTTTAGCCTTGTTTTTACTCATAACAGATTGTAGTAAAATTTGGTCTTTTCCATTTACAAGTTCTAAATTGTTTTCACCTGGAAACTGATCGACTTGTACAGATATTTTAATCGTAAGCGGAACAGCAGGCTTAGGATTAACCGATATTATTTTTGCGTCAACAAGCTGGTATGGATCGGGTTTTACATCAATTGTTCTCTTTGCGTTAAAAGGAAAATAGCCTTCACCTGCACTTAATCCGGATCCATTTGTAAGTATTACGTCGCCTTTCGGTATAATTACTATCTTGTTGAGTTCACGGATAATTGTTACTATTGGTCTTATGTTCATTTTAACCTCGACTCTATTTTTGTTTATGTAAAATTTTACGAGAAGAAAGAAAATGAATTTAACATATAAAAATTAATATTAGCCCCTTGCATATAATATAAGTAAATAATTGATTAAATCTTATGAATTATCAAATGCTTACTTTTCTTTCAATAAACAAGTAATGATGAAATTTTTGTTTGATTTCTAGCTTAACCGGATTTTACAACACAATATTAAATCAATTAGCTTTTTAGTTGTTATTTTTGTTAAACTAATATTTCCAAAGTTATAATTAGTTGATCTTGTAAAATAAGTGAAAGATCAAAAATTATTCTATCATGTTAGTAGATTCGAGAAAATCAGTGTAATTCGTGGCTACAGTTCAGACACTAATTACACAAATAAGCACAGCTTGTCCCGTGTTTTTTACGGGGAATGAATCTTTTTTTAGGATCAACTAATTAAAGGAATTCTTACATTTGCAGAACAGAAAATTCCTATAACAACATTCTGCAAAAATGAAATTTATTGCCGATCTTCACATACACTCTTTTTATTCGCGGGCTACCAGCAAGGATTTAACTTTTGAATATCTCTGGAAATGGGCACAGCTTAAAGGCGTTCACGTTGTCGGGACAGGCGATATTGCACATCCCGGCTGGCTGCAGGAAATGAAAGATAAACTTGAACCCGCCGAAGAAGGTTTATTCAAACTCAAAAGTGAATACGAAAACAAAATTAAGGACGAAGTGCCCAAAGCATGTCGTGGAACGGTTCGCTTTTTAATAGGCGGAGAAATAAGTAACATTTATAAAAAGAATGATAAAGTCCGCAAGATTCACAACGTTGTTTTTACACCAAGCATAGATGCAGCAGAAAAACTACAGGCAGAACTTGAAAAGATCGGCAACATCCGCTCTGACGGCAGGCCTATACTCGGGTTAGACGCACGCAACCTGCTGGAAATAGTTCTGGAAACAGACCCGAAAGCTTACTTAATTCCCGCACATATCTGGACGCCCTGGTTTTCACTGCTTGGTTCAAAGTCGGGGTTTGATTCGGTTGAAGAATGTTTTGAAGATTTAACGGATCACATCTTTGCGCTTGAAACCGGGCTATCTTCCGATCCGCCGATGAACTGGCGCTTATCGCAGCTTGATAAATACACGCTCGTTTCAAACTCAGATGCACACTCGCCCCAAAAGCTAGCACGCGAAGCAAATGTGTTCAACACAGACTTATCATATAATTCTTTATTTGATGCACTCAAGACAGGCAACCGCGAAAAGTTTTGGGGAACTATAGAATTCTTTCCCGAGGAAGGAAAATACCATTACGACGGTCACCGTAAATGCGGCATCCGCTGGGATCCCAAAACAACTTTGGCACACGATTGCATTTGCACAGTCTGCGGAAAACCCGTTACCGTAGGTGTATCGCACAGGGTAGAAACTCTTGCCGACAGGGATAAAGTAAACAAAGAGAATCGACACAACTTTAAAAGCCTTATACCGCTGCCGGAAATTTTGAGTGAAGTCTATCAAGTTGGCGCGGGTGCAAAAAAAGTAAAAGAAAATTATGACCTGCTTTTAAATAAACTCGGTTCGGAATTATCGATTCTTCAAAATATACCGTTGGAGGATATTAAAAATACAGGCGGAGAGTTATTAGCTGAAGGTATTAAACGGATGCGGGAAGGTAATGTAAGCTTAGCCGGCGGCTTCGACGGAGAGTACGGGGTAATAAAACTTTTTGACGACTGTGAGAGAGAAAAATTTTCTGGGCAGATCGGGATGTTTGGGGGCGTGCAAAAGAGTAAAACTAAGAGTATAATTAAGATTACGAGTAAGAAGAAAGCTGTTAAGGAACCCGTTGACGATAATAAATTTATTAACAATAAAATTACTTACGATAAAAAAGAAGAATCAACCGACAATTCTGTCTTATCGGGGTTGAATGAACAGCAGAAAGAAGCTGTGCTCTGCATTGATACTCCTTTAATAATTGCAGCGGGTCCGGGTACAGGAAAAACAAGAACATTAACACACCGGATAGCATATTTAATAAACGAAAAGAAAGTTAATCCGGGAAATATCCTGGCTATAACTTTCACAAATAAAGCTGCAGAGGAAATGCAGAACCGTTTAACAAATTTGCTGGGTAAAGACACTGCAAGTACAATAACTATCAAAACATTTCATGCATTATGCTCAATGATTTTGAGAGAAGAAGCAGAGAATGTCGGTTTGGATCCTGCTTTTACAATTTGTAATGAAGACGACAGG
This sequence comes from Ignavibacteria bacterium, assembly GCA_050117315.1. Lineage (GTDB taxonomy): Bacteria > Bacteroidota > Ignavibacteria > Ignavibacteriales > Melioribacteraceae > JANQIV01. The sequence goes on along the minus strand of JASFMY010000163.1, from coordinate 2,662 downwards.
AAAGCATTATTAAAACAGTGCAAAGTAAACTTAAGCGAGAAAGAGCTTAACCAGTACCTTGAAAAAATTTCGTCCACAAAAAATCAATTACTGTCGTCTGATACAGAAAAGTTAAAAGATGAAACAAGTTTTGTTGATGTTTATAAAAGCTACGAAGTAACGCTGCAAAAGAATCACATACTCGATTTTGACGATTTGATTTTTTACACTGTGAAACTTTTTGAAACAAATTCCGAGATACTTCAAAAATATCAAAACAGGTTTAAATGGATTTCCGTTGACGAATACCAGGATATAAATTTTGCACAATACAGGTTGTTGAAATTATTAATTGTCCATAAAAATAATATTTGTGTTATTGGGGATCCTAACCAGGCTATTTACGGATTCCGCGGTGCAAAACGTGAATACTTCTTAAAGTTTCAAGAAGACTTTCCCGGCACACAAACAAAAAGTTTAACTCAAAATTATAGATCAACCCAATTTATATTAAATGCCTCTTCGCAGGTTATTGCAAAAGGTGCAGATAGGAAAAACATCGAGATTTGGTCGGACGTTGTCGGCAAAACTAAGCTCCAAATCTACAAAGCACCCACGTATAAAGCTGAAGCCGAATATGTTGTACACCAAATTGAAAGCATGGTTGGCGGTACAAGTTATTTTTCTCTGGATTCCGGCAGGGTTGAAGATGAAGAACAAAAAGAAAAATCATTTACGGATTTTGCAGTGCTGTATAGGCTTGGTGCTCTTAGCCATCCTTTAATAGAAGCTTTTCAGCGTTCGGGAATCCCTTATCAAACTATCGGCGATACATCTCTTTACGAACGCAGAGAAATAAAGGAAATACTTTCATGCTTATGGTTTATCTATAACCCGAAATCAAGTTTTTACAGGGAGAAGATAAAAAATAAAATAATTCCCCTGCTGGAAGAACTGCGCTGGATTTATGAAACAATTCCGGTTGCTGAACTGATCGAAAGAATACAAAAATTTATAAACACAAATTCATCTAACAATGATAAACAAAATGAGCTGATACATAAGCTTCTTTTAAAAGCCAAACCGTTTGAAAACCGCCTGCAGGATTTTCTTGAGTCAACAGCCTTGCAAAAAGAAACAGATGAATACGATAATCGTGCCGACAGGGTAACGCTTATGACTTTGCATGCATCCAAAGGGCTTGAGTTCCCTGTAGTATTTATAGTCGGCTGCGAAGAAACTTTAATTCCTTACAAAAGGGAAAACAAACCGTTTGATATAGAAGAAGAACGCCGTTTGTTTTATGTAGGCATGACCCGCGCAGAAGAAAAACTTATTTTGACTCACGCCGGTTCGCGTTTTCTTTTCGGTAAAACCTATCAAAACAAACCGTCACATTTTTTGAGCGACATTGAAACAGCTTTGAAAGAATTAAAAGAGTCGGAGTACAAAATTAAAAAGAAAGAGAAAAAAGAAGAAGATACAGGACAGCTTGGATTGTTTTAACAGCTCAAATCAATAAACCTTATTAAGCTTTGTTTCTGTTGGGGTTACAGAAATTCGATAAGTAACATATACTGCCGATTCTGAGCAACCTACAGCACCGCCAACCTTTTCAACACCAACCCCTTCCATTAACACCCTTGTTAATGTGGAGTTCAGCAAGCTATAAGTCCCGGAGGCTGTATTTGCTAATTTCGGGGGAATCTCAAATCCAACAAAGGTTCCGCCTCCGCCGCCAAGTGCTTCTTCTTTTTTGTAATAAGATTGCGCCATACCTGCAAGGTTATTCAAACCTGCAATAACTTCATCCCTATTACTCTCAACTGCCTGTGCTTGAAAATATTCAAGCCCTACTACTAACGCTATACCTGCTAATATTACTCCAAGTGATATTAAAAGCAATTGCTGACTTCCCATGGCAGGTATCCAATTTAAATTATTAATATGCAGACAGTTTTGCGATTTTTCAGAAAAAATTCAAGTAGTTTTGTTTCCTTTTTGTAAAGTTTATCTACCGTTCGAAAAAAAACACGGGTCGGCAACAAGAGTTCCCCCAGAAGGCAAAAAGGAAAGATATAGATCAACTGTTTTTTGGAGTCCAACAACATTTACAACCATACCTTGACTGAGATGCAATATTTGTATACATTTAACTACAAAGTAGGAGGTTATATGAGTAAAGTTATTTCTATCAGAATTTCTGATACTATTAATAAAAGACTCAACGAAATATCAGAAGAAACCGAGCGAAAGAAATCGTTTCACATACAAAAAGCTTTGGAAACATAATTGACCAGTTTGCTGATTTACAAATTGCTCTTGACCGACTAAATGATTCTACAGATGAAGTTATTTCTAGCAATGAAATGAGAAAGATGCTTGAGTTATAATATAACTTATAAGAAATCCGTTTATAAGGATTTGAAACGTATTCCTAAAAATGAAGCCGCAAAGATTCTTAATAAACTTGATAATGACCTTTCCCGTGAACCTAATAAATTCCCTCTGCTCAAGGGAAAATTCAAAGGATTAAGAAAATTTAGAGTTGGTGATTAGGAGGCTTTGCATAACCACCATATATGTTTTTAAGCTATTATATACTACGAAAAAAAATATTTAATCAATCCGTCCAGCGGGTTAGCGTAACCATTTCATTTTTTATTCCCTTAAAAACCTGCCT
>JASFMY010000162.1:0-12369 GCA_050117315.1 Ignavibacteria bacterium | reverse complement strand
TTCAAGCTTCGTAGATGCTTCATTAAATATAGTTCACAGAATTATTGCCGTATTGATTGTTTTTACGACAGAATAACAATTTATGCCGGTATTTAATAATGAAACACCTACGGTGTTTTGCCTCTTGGGGGGAATATCCTTTTTCTACCATAATTAAACGGCTATAGCCGAATGATTTGTTTAATTCTATTTGAATAACTTATTGAAAATGTTCCTTGAAGCAACATGTCTATAAATAATTACTAAAAATTCCCGTTGAAGCGACACATAATGATGAAACTACGACTAATTGTATTAAGTTGACGCTTATGCGCAGAGCGGGATGAGAGATCTTTCTTTTACGCGGTTTATAAGATTTCTCACCCCGGCAAACTACGCCGGGATTCGAAATGACAAAGCGTTTAGATGACAATTTTTTTTTGCAGAAATTCTAATGAAATCAAAACATTTTTTTACGAAAACCTAATTATCACACACCCTCTAAAGTTTGTTGTTAAAATAACCCGGAACTCTTGAAGGAAAAAGAAACCCCAATTATGCATTAGAGCAAAACAAAATCCAATAACCTATAATTATTCTGCCGTTCAAGGACATATATTATTAATTAACTTTTGTTATAAAGCGAACCAAAGTTTTCACAGGCCCTGTAATCCGCACTTTCAAGTTCCTGTGTACCAAAAGCGTTCCATGCACTTGGCCTGAATATCCTTTCTGCTGCAACATTTTGCATGTTAACCGGTATTCTCAGCATTGAAGCAAGTGTAATTAACTTATCCCCAATATGTCCGTAACTAATCGCCCCGTGATTAGCTCCCCAGTTTGCCATTACCGAATAAACATCTTTAAAAGCGCCTGCGCCCGTAAGAACAGGAACAAACCATGTTGTAGGCCAGGTCGGGTCTGTTCTTCTTTGCAATATACGATCAACATCTTCGGGAAGCTCTACCGTGTAGCCTTCCGCAATTTGGAGAACAGGTCCCAATCCTTTTATTAAATTTAAGCGGCACATAGTAACAGGCATTCTTCCTTCGGTTAAAAAGTGTGAGGAAAATCCGCCGCCTCTAAAATACTCAAGGTTGGCCGGGCACCACTCAGTAGCTTCAAGACATTCTTTAACCTCATCGGTAGTAATTTCCCAGTAAGGTTTCATTGCAGGCTTGCCGTCTTTTCTCTGCTTGCCTGTGCCGTCCAATGTAGTTGAGCCGGAGTTAATTAAATGAATAATGCCGTTCTTTGCCAGACCGGTCAATTCTTTGCCGGTTACACGTTTGACCGCGTCGGGGCTCCAGTAGGTTCTAACGTCGGAAAATATTTGAGAAGTGTCGGATAATAAATGTCCGAACAGCATTGAGATACCGTTAAGACTGTCGTTCTCGGTTGCCATTATAAAAGCTTCACGGATACCGTTCCAGTCAAACGAAGAACACAATACAGCTTCAAGAAAATCTCCGTTGGGGAAATGGTCAGTCCATTGCCGTTGTCCCTGGAACCCTGCCGCTATCGCGTTATGACCCATTGCTTCTTCTCCAAAACCCAATTCCGCAAGCCCGGGGTTTCCAATCATCAGATCGCGTGCAATGATAGTCATCTTTACTACCGTCTCCCATTCAAAATCTTTTCTTTCCCTTGAGTTTTGTATTGAGGAATCATTTATATCTTCACCTTCTTTACAGTATTCTTTTACCCATTTTAATGCTCCTTCATATTCATCTTTATCAAAAATACCTTCTTCAATCCTTCTCGTTATTTCCGTCATATCTACGTATTCGTTCCGCATTCCGAGGTAATCATAAAATAAATTCGGGTCAACAACCGAACCTGCTATACCCATTGAAACAGAACCGATCGACAGGTACGATTTTCCTTTCATCTCGGCAACGGCCAGCCCTGCTTTTGCGAATAATAATATTTTATGTTTAACATCATCCGGGATGCTTTTATCATCTAAATCCTGAACATCATGCCCGTAAATACCGAAAGTAGGCAACCCTTTTTGAGAATACCCGGCTAACGCAGCCGCTAGATAAACAGCTCCGGGACGTTCTGTTCCGTTAAATCCCCAAACTGCTTTGGGAATTAACGGATCGGTATCCATAACTTCTGTTCCGTAACACCAGCAAGGGGTAACTGTTAATGTAACACCAACTCCTTCGCGTGCAAATTTTTCGGCACATTCTGCGGCTTCGGCAACTCCGCCTATGCAAGTATCGGCTATTACACATTCAACGGGTAATCCGTTAGAGTGTTTTATATTATCGCTAATTAATTCAGCGGCAGATTTTGCCATTTGCATTGTTTGGTTCTCCAGCGATTCTCTTACGCCTTTCCTTCTTCCATCAATAGTCGGGCGTATACCAATCTTAGGCAAGCATCCTTTCAAACGATTAAAAGGTTTGTTCATTTCAAAATGTTCTTTTTTCATAGCAACATCCTTTTAATATTAAAAAAATCGGTTAAGCATACCTTGGGTTGTGATGTCCAGTCAATTTGGCTGTTCGTTCTTATATAAATTACTTATTTATCCAATATTATTTTCATTATTAAATATAAATATACCATTTATTTTTTATAAAAATATACTTTTGTTCCTCTTATTTGGAGGAGTGTTAAATTAAGCGCAAGTTTGTGGAAAGTGTAAGAATGATAACATGAATGTAATGTTTTAGCTCCGGCATTTAGGGTGTGTTGCGTAACTAAAATAAATAATCATAGCCACGACCTTTCAGGTCGTGGACAATAAGTCTCAACAAAAACTCAGGGCTTTAGCCCAATTTTCTCTAATATTTGGGCTAAAGCCCATAGTTGTGTGTGCCAATCATCCTTTCCCCAACTTGAAAGTTGGGACTATTGCTAATATCTCGCATTAAGTTGACGCTCATGCGACTCGTCGGGAGAAGGGAAGGCGGGCTTAAAGCCTGCCCCGTAATATATTAATACGGGGATTACCGGAATGTCAATACAGAATTGACATGTCACTAGGTTATTATCACCACTAAAGCCGTAATGATTACTTTAACAAATAAATTACCCGTTTATAAATTTTATAATTTATTGAGAAACTATTTTGAGATAATATTAATTTATTTCATTTTCTATTTATAGACGCAGCCCCTGAAACATCCGATCTTACATCATCAGGATCGCCAAAATAATTTATTGAACCTGCACCTGAAACTTCAGCATCCAAAAATTCTTCTACATAAATATCCGCACTCGCAGCACCGCTTAGATTAATTTTTACTTCATCCGCAAATAAATCCTTTGTATTAATATAACCTGCGCCAGATAAATCTATATCCAAGAATTCTGTTTCTCCATCAACTTCAATTTCACATGCGCCGCTTAGATTAATTCTAAATTCTCTACTTCTAACATCTTTTACAATTAACTCATTAGCACCGGACGCTTCAACTTCATTAAGCTCAGGCGTAGACACTTTTACCCTTATATCACGCCTTGACCTTAAATTTTTCCTTGAATCAATTATTAATTTATCTCCTCTAACCTTCGTAATAATATAGCGTAACAGATTTTCGTCTGCATCAATCTCTAAACTTGGTTCTTCTCCAACTCTTACATATACAACAAATGCACCTGAAACTTCAAGTTCATTAAATTCTTCAATATCTCTTATTTCATTTGTAAAATCGCCGTTTCCTCTTACACCCCAACAATTACACCCTGAAATAGTAACAAATAACACAATAAGTAATATTTTTAATTTCATAATAAATACCTTTTTTTTATTTTGACGAACAATATAAACTAAAGTTAAAAATCGTTATTCTATTACCGTCAATTTTGCAAAACTTTCATTGAAATTTATGATTAAAATGTTTCAACAAAATAAATAATTCTTAACTCACTAAAAAGAGTTTAACTTGAGTCAATACAGTCCATCAAACTCCCAGATAGAAGCTTTTGAACACCTTTGGAACGGAAGATACAGACTTGCACTTCCCGCAGCCGAAAGAGCTTTTAAAGAAAAACCGGATGACTCCGATTCTGCAATATGCCTGGCATGGGCATTGTTGGAAAACGGTAACCCGGCAAAAGCTATGGAGTATGCAGATCTTGCTGTTGAACTAAGCGGCAGTTCCCAAAGATCTAAAATGTATCGCGGATTTTTATTAATGCGGATGTCCATTTTTGAGGGTGCTTTATCGGATGTAGATTCTTCTATTGAACAGCAGAAAAAATCTCTTGCCTGGTCTTACAGAAATAAAGCGAGAACTCTTGCCGGTTTGGGAAAGTTTGCAGAAGGCAAAAAATCTCTTGAATTAGCGATTTTAATTGACAGCAAAAAAAACCAGAAATGGGTAAAATCAAAAGAGTGGTACTCAATTGCCGACGATATTAAAAACGGTAAAATAAAAGTTAGAAGCCGCAACGCCCAGGAGTTAATTGAAAAAAGTATTGAAGCGATTAAAAATAAAGATTACTGGTTCGCATTATTTATTTCAAACCAGATTCTGAATAATAATAAAATAACAAGAGAACAATATGATGCGGAGCTTTTGAACCTTGAGGCAATGATGCAAATGTTCCAGGTAAGGCTTGCTCTTAAAAAAGCAAAAGAAATGGAACCCCGGTATAAAACAGATAAGAAATTTAATAGTATTTATAGTTCTCTGTTAAAATTAAGCGCTAACTCTTACCAGGAAAAAGATGAAGAAGTTATTGTTATTAAACCCAAACCACGGGTTACAAAAGATGAGATACAACCTAAGACGGATAGAATTGAGATAATTAAAAGCCCGTTAACGGATAATTCCAATTCAAGAATAAATGCAATATATTTCCCAAACGACGATGTAGAGGTTTTTTCTACAAAAGTATTTGATGTAACTGAAGAAAACAAAACAGGCAATAGGGTTTATTACACTCACTTTGATGCAGAGCAAATAAAAGAAATTGCAGTTGAAATAATTTTTAACAATCCTTTTTTTAGAATACAAAGCAGGGATTTTATCGGCGAAGCTGTTTGGCTTTTGAATGATTATGAGATTAAAAGAACCGAGTTCAGCCTAAAAGTAAACGAGGATTGGGATTCGGTTATATTTGCACAGAACTGCTCAAATAAAAGCTGGGGACAAGGGCAAGCAAGAGTTGATATTTATATTAGCCAGTTTTTAGTATGCCAAAAATGGTTTGTAATCAGCGATTCGTTTATAAAAGAAAAAGAAGAAGCACCTATTCATGAGGAACCTGAACCCACTTATCAAGAAGATAAACAAACAGACGAATCTTTAAGATCAACAAAAGAAATAAAAAAAGAAGTTGAAGAAAAAGTAATCAGAAGTCTTGATGAACTGCTTGAAGAACTGGATAAATTTATTGGTTTGGAAAGTGTAAAAAAAGCTGTTAGAGATTTTATAGACTACCTTGAATTTATGAAGCAGCGAAAAGAACTTGGCTTAAAATCCGAGGTAGGTCTTTCAATCAACGCTGTGTTTACCGGCAACCCGGGTACGGGCAAAACTACAATTGCACGGCTTGTTGGTGAAATATTTAAAGCAATGGGAATACTCCCAAAGGGACATGTAATTGAAGTTGACAGAGCCTCTTTGGTTGGTCAGTACATTGGTGAAACCGCCCAGAAAACCGAAAAAGTTATTGAAGAAGCAATGGGCGGAGTATTGTTTATTGACGAAGCTTATACACTTGTAAAAAAAGGCGGAGGCGGCCAGGACTTCGGGCAAGAAGCGATTGATATTCTTCTAAAAAGAATGGAAGACAAAAAAGGTGAATTCGTTACTATTGTTGCCGGTTATCCGGATGAAATGGAAAACTTCTTAAATTCCAATCCGGGTATGAAATCCCGCTTTACTCACTTCTTCAATTTTGAAGATTATACTCCGGAAGAAATGATTAAAATTTTTGAAATGCTTACCGATAAAAACGAATATTCCATTGACGAAAAATCCAAGACACTGCTTGAAAAAGAATTTACAAATCTTTACAGGGCCAGAGATAAAACTTTCGGCAACGCAAGACTCGTTAGAAAGTTTTTTGAAGATGCTAAAATGCAGTTAAGCAAAAGAGTCTTAAAGCTTGATAAAGATAAACGTTCTAAAGAGGCAATGACAACCATCGTTGAAGACGACATAAAAGCGATTTTGTCAAAAGAAGAAGAAAAAGATTTTAAGGTACCCATTAACGAAGAAACACTTCATGAAGCCCTTCAGTCTATAAACAGATTAAGCGGGTTAAATTCGGTTAAAAAAGATATTCTAGAAATGGTGAAACTTGCAAGATATTACATTGAACAGGGTGAAGATATAAGAACAAAATTTTCTTCGCATGTTTTGTTCCTCGGCAATCCGGGTACGGGAAAAACAACCGTTGCAAGAATCTTTAGTAAAATTTATTCGGCTCTCGGAATCCTACCCAAAGGTCATCTTGTTGAAACAGATAGACAGGGATTGGTTGCAAGCCATGTTGGCGAAACAGCCAATAAAACTACCGGAGTAATAAACAAATCAATCGGCGGCACATTATTTATTGACGAAGCTTATGCACTCGTAAAAGAAGGGAACGATTTCGGGAAAGAGGCTATTGATACACTTCTAAAAAGGATGGAAGACGACAGAGGCAAATTTATTGTTATTGCAGCAGGCTATACAAACGAGATGAAACAGTTTATCGAGAGTAATCCCGGTATGCAGTCCAGGTTTACAAAGACATTTATGTTTGAGGACTACATTCCCGATGAGCTCATGGAGATAACAGACCGCAGCTTAAAATCAAAAGAGCTTGAAATAGATCTAAAAGCTAAAAAGCTTCTTGATAAATACTACAATAAAATTTACCGAAAGAGAGATAAAAACTTCGGCAATGCAAGAATAGTAAGAGACCTTATAGATAAAGCGCAACAAAAATTGACTTTACGATTAATTGAAAACTCCACCGACGATAAAAAAGCTGCAAAAATCCTGACTGTTGATGATATAAGAGAATTGGTAAACCCCGAACAGGAAAAGAAAGTCTACCAAACCAAAGGCGATCCCGAAAAACTAAAGAAACATCTTGAAGAACTGAACACGCTGACCGGATTAGATAGTGTAAAAAAATCAGTAGAACGTTTGATAAGCGGAATTAAAGTTGCTCAGTTAAGAAAAGAAAGAGGGCTAAAAGTAGTTGATAAAAATCTTCACTCTGTTTTCTTAGGAAACCCGGGTACCGGTAAAACAACTGTTGCACATATATTAAGCAATATTATTAAAGAATTGGGACTGATAGAAAAAGGTCATCTTGTTGAGGTAGATCGTTCGGATCTGGTAGCAGGTTACCAGGGGCAGACAGCAATTAAAACAACGGAAATAATTAATAAAGCTATCGGCGGTACATTATTTATAGACGAAGCCTACACACTTGCAAGAGGCGGTAATGATTTCGGGCAGGAAGCTATTGATACCCTTATTAAAAAAATGGAAGATTTAAAAGGACAGTTTGTTGTTATCGTTGCCGGATACCCTGATGATATGAAAAGGTTTCTTGTATCCAATCCCGGTTTGACTTCAAGATTTACAAATCATTTCAAGTTCGAAGATTATACCCCGAGGGAAATGCTTGAGATTACTCACATCATGTCAAAATCAAACGGATACAAACTGGACGAAGGAGCATTACAGCTTCTTCTTGAAATCTTTAACGACCTTTACGATAATAGAGATAAAAATTTCGGTAACGCCAGAACAACCAAAAATATTTTAATGAAAGCAATAAGTAACCAGGAAGAAAGAATATCCGGTATGTACGATCTGAGCGATGAAGATTTGATGACAATTATCTATGAAGACGTTGAAAAAGTTAACCCGAACCAATAACTTGCTTTTCAAAGAAAGAACCTGCCTATGTTAAAGTTTATTAACCTTACAAAAAAGTATGATAAATTTACTGCAGTCAATAGTATAAACCTGGAAATAGAAAAAGGTGAATTGTTCGGTTTTCTAGGGCCAAACGGAGCGGGCAAGACTACCACGATAAAAATGATTACAGGATTATTAACCCCTACTTCGGGGAATATCTATTTAAATGATTTTGATATTCATAAAAACCAGATAAAGGCTAAATCTATAATAGGCTACATCCCCGATAGTCCGTATCTGTATGATAAACTAACGGGAAAGGAATTTCTCTTTTTTACGGGCGGATTATTTAACATCCCTCACAATAATCTTAAGGAAAAGATTGACGAACTTGTCGACTTATTAAAAATAGAAGAATGGCTGAATAAAAGAACAGAAGAATATTCTCAGGGAATGAAGCAGAGAATTACAATTGCATCTGCATTTATTCATGACCCCGAACTGATTGTAATTGACGAACCAATGGTTGGGTTAGACCCTCAAAGCGCTCATATTGTAAAACAGGTTCTAAAAAATAAATCCGAAAGCGGGACAACCATTTTTATGTCGACTCATAGCTTAAACGTTGTTGAAGAAATTTGTACAAGAGTAGCAATCATAAACAAAGCAAATATAATTTTTGACAACAGCATAACCGAGCTGGAAAAATTAAAAGAAGAAAAAGACAATAACCTGGAAGAGCTGTTTATTGAATTAACAAAGTAGATAAGTGAAACATTTATTAATCATTTTAAAATATAAATTACTTTCCAATCTTAAATTCAACTTCAAATTTGAATCCCGTTTCCTGTTTAAAAATATAGGAAGCTTTGTCGTCTATTCAAGTTTTGCCGTGGGGGCATATTTATTTTCATACAACACCATCAGCTACTTATTGGAAGAAATGAAAATCGGTTTATTTCTTTTGCATGAATTCATTTCGATTATTCTTTTTATTTTTTTCCTGTCCGTTAATGCAGGCAATATAATTGTAGCTTTCTCAACGTTATATAAATCCGATGAAGTAAAATATCTATTTACAAAACCAATAAACCCGACAGTAATTTTCACTATAAAATTTCTTGATAATTTTTTCTATAGTTCGTCAACATTACTTTTAATTCTGCTGTCCATCATAGGCGGTTATGTTACATATTTCAATCTTTCCCTTTTTGCTTTTATTAATATTATCTTATTTCAATTTATGCCGTTTATGTTGAGCGCGGCTGCAATAGGTGTTATCATTTTAATGATCGTTATAAAGCTGACTAGCATTATAAATCCAAAAATTATTTTGTACGGATTGATAATATTATATTTAACCGCAATTTATTTTTTCTTTGATCTTTCCTCCCCCGTTAAGTTGGTTAACGAAGTAATGCGTCATTACCCTAATGTTGACAAGTATTTCGGCACTTTAATTCCGGGAGTATTAAACTATCTGCCGAATAAGTGGCTGGCAAATTCACTTTACTGGATTGCCTCCGGCAAATTTTCTTATTCAACAATATTTTTTACCAAACAGGTATTGTTTTCATTCTACCAGCTTTCTATAATGATGCTTCTCGGTTATTTATGGTATCAGAAAACGTGGCTCATTTCTATTAAACTCAGGAAACAAAAAGAGTACAAAAAGAACAGCTTATTTTCGTTTGATAGAAAACCTGTTCTTAAATCTTCAATTTCTATGCTGATAAAAAAAGAACTGCATTGCTTTCTTAGGGAGCCAAGCCAGGTGATACACTTTTTCATTTTACTTTTTCTCATTACAATTTTTATGTTTTCTCTCAAAGGTGTTTATTTAATGAGCATCCGCGATACTCAACTGCAAACAATTGTTTATTTATCTCTTTTTCTATTCAGCGTTCTTCTTATAACTACTTTCTCACTTCGATTTGTTTTTCCGTTAATAAGTCTGGACGGTAAATCATTCTGGAGAATAAAATCAGCCCCCATTAAATCGTCTACTTTTGCATTTATAAAATTATTTCCGTGGATAACTTTGATTTTTCTTATCGGTCAGATGCTTAACTATTTTTCCAATCTGAATTTCCCGGCACCTTTAATGAATATCTTTTCTTTTATTACTCTTTGCATAACATTATCAATAACTTTAATGAATTTCGGGATGGGAGGGCTGTTCGCAAATTTTAATGAAACCAACCCGATAAAGATTGCTTCATCTCAAGGTGCTTCAATTACGTTCCTGCTTAGTTTGGTCTTTATGGTATTTTTGATAGCTGTTTTATATTTACCGCTAAATAAATTTTTCCTTACGTTAAAATTATACGGGGTATATAATCTTAGGGAACTAATAATTGCCTCCTCACTCATATCTTTGTTATCAATAACAATTTCAGTGCTGTTTTACCGTGTCGCGGTTAAATCATTTGAGAAAGATTATTAAACGATGATATCAAACCTAATTAAAAAAATAATTCCCGATTATTCCCCAGAATAAAGCCAGTAGAAAAAAGAAAAGAAATAAGTAGGCTGCGTTTTTATATTTATCTTTTATTTTCATAGCTGCCTGCTTTAAGTATTTCTTGTGAAACTTTTCCCGATATATTCAAAACAAATTTCCTCGGTAAAAGCCTGCTTAGAAAAATATTTAGTTTATTCATTAAACCGTCAACCACTGCCGCCTTTTTGCCGAGTGCTTTTAATGCGGTTTTAACAACATCTTCAGGTTTTCTAACAAAGGGGCCTCCGGATACTTTTGACAACCTTTGGAATTCCGTTTCCGTACCGCCGGGGTTTAATGAGAGAACATCGATGTTATATTTCTTTAACTCGTACCATAGTCCGTCGGCCAAAATTGTATTAAATGCTTTTGTAGCGGAATACGTTGACATATACGGAACCGAAATTAAAGAAACAACAGATCCCAAAAATATTATTGCTCCCTTTCTTCGTTCTTTCATTTGTTTAACAAAGTGATGTGTTAAAATATAAGGCGCCAAGCAGTTGAGTTTTATCATCTTTTCTTCGTGGTCGGCATCAATGTCGGTATAATCCCCTGTCGAGCCAAACCCGGCATTGTTAATGAGTATACCGATTTCCAGATTTTCTGTTTTTTCTTTTACCTCTTCAATAAAATTCTCTTTTGTTAAATCTAAGGACAATGACACAACGTTTACCGAATATTTTAATTCTATCTCTTCTTTAATTTTCTTTAATCTTTCTTCTCTTCTTGCTATCAACACAAGGTTAAGATTTAGCGACGCAAGCTTGTAAGCAAACGCTTCACCTATTCCCGAGGAAGCACCTGTTATTAAAGCATATTGACCGTATTTGGATTTATAATCACTCATGTAATATCTTTCTGTTATTCCCCTGTAAAAGGGGATCTAAATTATTCTTTCCTACTTTATGTATAAACACAATTCCATATCTCCCGCGTTCGTGAGAATGACAGTAATCGTTTTCTTGTCATTCCCACGAAAGTGGGAATCTATTTTAACTACAAAACATCTTGCGATAAGTCCTTCCATTCTGGATTCAACTCTTCTATTAATTCTATCTTCCAATGCCTATACCATTTCTTCAATCTCTTTTCTCTGTATGTCAATCACCACTAATGAGACCGCCAAGTATTCCTCCGCCTAAACCGGCAACACCTCTTGATTCACCTTTATTTTGCCATCTTGCAGCAGAGAAAATTCTGTCCGCCAATCTTGAAAACGGAAGCGATTGCAAGTAAACAGTACCCGGTCCCGTTAAACTTGCGAGGAATAAACCTTCACCGCCGAACAATGCATTCTTAAATCCGCCGATAAATTGAATGTCGTAATCAACCGAAGGAGCAAATGCTACAAGACAACCTGTATCTACCCTAAGCGTCTCGCCCTGCTGTAAATCTTTTTTGATTATCGTTCCGCCTGCATGGACAAACGCCATACCGTTCCCTTCCAATCTCTGTAAAATAAAACCTTCACCGCCGAATAATCCTGCGCCGATACGTTTTGTAAATGCTACTTCAATTTCAATCCCGGAGGCTGCACACAAAAACGAATCGCGCTGGCATAAAAAATTGCCGCCCAGTTGATCCAAATGTAAAGGAATAATTTTTCCCGGGTACGGAGCACCAAAAGCTACATGGCCTTTCCCCCTGCCGTTGTACATAAAAGTGGTAATAAAGAAACTTTCCCCGGTAATCATTCTTTTAAAACCCTTAAACAGTCCGCCGCCTGTTCCTGTCTGCATTTCAATACCGTTTTCCATGTACATCATTGCACCCGCTTCCGCCCTAACGCCTTCTCCGGGATCAAGTTCAACTTCTACCAACTGCATATCATCGCCGTAAATTTTGTAATCAATTACATCAGCCATTATTTCCTCCCGCTGTTTTGATAAATAATTTAATCTACTATTGCCATGTTTTATTTGCTGTTAATTAGGGATTGCTGAAGTTCTCAGATGCAAAATTCAAACCTATGTTGCTTATGGCACAAAGCTCTCAGTGTATAAGCCATTTTTCTAAGCTTTAGAGAATTCTTGATAAAAAGAAAATAAAAAA
>JASFMY010000161.1:0-12646 GCA_050117315.1 Ignavibacteria bacterium | reverse complement strand
GGCTGTATTAGGTTTTTTTGAAAACTCAGAAAAATTCAGAGATGAAATAAGGCAATTTGTTGGAACTAAACTCCATCTTTTAGTCCCTGGGTAATTTTTCCTCAATTCCATTTCGGAATGTGTATAAAAGAAATGCAACGTAATGATCCTTCTAAAGGTTTAGGTAAGCCCGAACAACTTAAACATAACCTTACGGGTTTTTGGTCCCGGAGATTATCTTCCAAGGATAGAGTCATTTATAAATTCGATGATAATTATATTCATATCTATGCTATCGGTGGGCATTATGAAAATTTATATACCTAAATTAATTATTTGGGAGAATAAATGAATTACAGATCACTCGGAAGAACAGGTTACAAAGTGTCGGAAATAAGCTTCGGCGCATGGGCTATCGGCGGGAACTGGGGTGATGTTGATGATAAGGATTCAATTAAAGCCCTTTATAAAGCTGTGGAAATGGGAGTCAATTTTTTTGATACTGCAGACGTCTACGGAGACGGCAGAAGCGAACGCCTTTTAAGTAAACTCAGAAAAGATTTTAAAGACAAAATAATTATTGCAACCAAAGCCGGCAGAAGATTGGAACCGCATGTTGCATCCGGATATAACAGGAAAAATTTAACTGCATTTATTGAACGCAGCCTTGCTAATCTTGATGTGGACGCTTTGGATTTGGTTCAGCTCCATTGTCCGCCTACCGAAGTTTATTATATGCCCGAAACATTTGGGATACTTGACGATTTGGTAAATGACGGCAAAATTAAATACTACGGGGTAAGCGTTGAGAAAGTTGAAGAAGCTTTAAAAGCAATTGAGTACCCTAATGTTCAATCCGTGCAAATAATATTCAACATGTTCAGGCTGCGGCCTGCCGACTTGTTTTTTACTGAGGCGATGAAAAAGCAAGTTGGAATTCTTGCCCGTGTTCCGCTTTCATCGGGCATGCTTACAGGAAAAATTACAAAAGAAAGAAAATTTTCTGAAGATGATCACCGTAACTTTAACCGGGATGGAGAGGCTTTTGATAAAGGCGAAACTTTTTCAGGAGTTAACTTTGAGAAAAGCCTGGAAACGGTTGAACAATTAAAATCAATCTGTCCCGGGAGGATGTCGATGACTCAATTTGCCCTGAAGTGGATTTTAATGTTTGAAGCTGTTACATGTGCAATCCCCGGCGCAAAAAGAGAAGAGCAGGCACTTGAAAATTTCTCTGCATCGGGTAAAGATGAAATTCCGCTTGAGATAATGAATAAAGTAAAAGATATCTATGATAAAAACATTAAACAAAGTGTACATCACTACTGGTAAAAACTAATCTAATGGACAAAATAATATTTGATTTTTCTCCCGGTAAAACCGCTGAATGGACTGTTGTAAATGATTTTGTTATGGGTGGAGTTTCAAGCAGTTCATTTAAGGTCAATTCCGACACGACTGCTTTATTTTCAGGGAATGTTTCGCTGGAAAACAACGGGGGGTTTGCATCTGCAAAATCATTCTGCAAAGAATATGTTTTTTCAGGTTTTGAAGGCGTGATTATAAAAGTAAAAGGCGACGGAAATTTATACAGCTTCAGAGTTAGAACAGATGCCAACATTGACGGAATAAACTATAGAATAGACTTTTTGACGAAGCATAACGAATGGCTAGAAATCAAATTGCCGTTTTCAGAGTTTGTCCCTACCTTCAGGGGTAAAAGATTGGCAAATGTAAAACCGTTTGAACCATCTCAAATTCAGCAGGTTGGATTTCTGATTGGAAACAAACAGGAAGGTGTTTTCAATCTTTATATTGATTGGATAAAAGCATTCAAGTAAGCCGATTGTCATTGAATTTTTTGCAAGCCCAAATAAACTGTGGTTTCTCTCACTTCAAAACATCCGGAATTTACTATATTGCAAATCCCTATATAAGGATTAAATATGGTTCACAGAAAGTACATCAATTTAATAGTTATCTCAATTATCGGATTGGGGTTACCGCTCTATTATAAGATTAAGTTTATTCTCGGCGGTTTTATTCAAGTTGACCAGCTATTAAATAATATCTGGATTGACGTTTTGTTTTCAATGGGGTTGGCAACTGTTACTTTACTCGGTTACGAGACTATTGTATCTATATTTAAAAAGAAATTAAGCGGAAGCTTTAATAAAAATATTAGAATCGGCATTCAATTTATAATTACAATTATTTATTCATTTGCTGCGGTTTACGGATACTCAATATTTTGTTATAACGTTTTGTTTTCTTCCGGGATCATTGCTCCCTACATTTTGGATTATACCGTTGTTGGAGTATTGGTTCCTTTTATTGCCGGGGGAATTAAAGAAAACATTACTTATTTTGCAGAAGAAGAATCAATGGTATGAACCTCGGGCGACGATTCGGGGAGTATTTTTCCGTAACGCAAACTTTCTAGTCTGCGAAGATACATTTTGTAGTTAATCAATATGAAAAACGATTTTAAACCTTTTTATTAATAAAATTTCTGCAAAATAAAAAGTCAGTCATTTCGAACCCGTTTTTTGGGTGAGAAATCTTTCAATTAGAGTACAATTTCAAAGATTTCTCCCTCCGGTCGAAATGACAAAACGTTTAGATATCTAATTTTGCAGAAACTCTAATGATCACTCCTTAACGGTTTTTTCTTCCCGTATTGCCGACAGTCAGTGAGAATTATTTGTTTGGAAATCTAATAACAGTTTTTTTACACGGTAGAAAGAAAAATTCCTAAATGCGATAACTTCTCTATGCATAATCCTTAACTTTAATATATACCATTAATTTACTTTTTTACCGGGAATCCTATATTAGTAGCTTGTTAAATGTGAATTTATATTATTAATAATCTTTGAATATGATTACTTACTTTTTCTGCGAATTTACTTATTTGTTGATAATTATTCCGTTAAATAGATAACAACTTCCTGTGAAACTAAAAGAATTCAAAATCCCGGTAAAAATCTACAAAAAACCGGAAAACATCCACTGGAGGTTGGAAAGCATTAGCTAGAAACCGACAAATATCGACTAGAGGCTGACAAGTATTAACTGGAGATCGACAAGAATCAACTAGAGGCCGGAAAGTATTAACTGTAGACTGACAAGAATCAACTAGAGGCTGACAAGCATTAACTGTAGACTGACAAGAATCAACTAGACACCGACAAGTATTAACTGGATGCTGGAAAGTATTAACTAGAGACTGATAAGCATTGCCTAGTAACTGGAAATTATTAGCTGATCGCCGGAAAGGAGTGTAAGTAATTTATCCGGTTTTGACTGATGGTTTTTTGGCTTACTGAATGATTTTATATGCAGAGCGGAATATATTTCGTTTTCTGTCCTTAATAATCAAAATAATAGAGTTTCTGAGTTACAATAAACGGTCAACTCTAATTAATTAAATGGCGGCGGGTTTGTTTTTATTGGAAAAGTTACCCGGCTTGAAGGCAGCCGGGTTATATATAACTATTCAGCTATTTCTTTTAATTCGTCCATAGTAAAAAGAGGCGTGAGTTTTAATCCCGCGTTTCCCAGGTTTTCAAAAGCTTTGGGTTCTCTAACAATCACACAAATTACGTCGGTTATTTCAGCGCCGAGTTCCCTTAGTTCGTTTGCGCTTGTTATTATTTGTCCGCCCGTTGTAACAACGTCTTCAATAATGCAAACCTTTTTACCTTTAAATTCAAGACCCTCTGCTAATTTTCTTGTGCCGTATTCTTTTGCTTTTTTCCTAACGAAGACAGCCGGCTTGCCTGTTTTATTCGAAAGCATAGTGGCAATCGGGATGCCGCCCATTTCAAGTCCGCCCAAAACTTCAGTATCGCCGGGAATAAGTTCTTTCATTTGTGTTGTTATTTCATCCAGCAGTTCGGGGACGGATTCAAACTTATATTTGTCAAAATATTCATTAGAAATTTTACCCGACCTTAATAAAAATTCACCGGTAATGTGAGCAATGTCGTAAACTTTTTTGCCTAATTCTTGTTTTGTCATCAGTTAACCTTTGTTAAGTTTCCATAAAATTTTTGATAACAAAAATAATATTTTTTGGAAACCTGCATAGATTTATATTCTTCAACCCGCTCCCACGGAAATTTTTTTAAAAAATATTTTGTTCAGCTTCTTTTTTATTTCGAGCAACTGGTTTATTCTTTATCCAGGTTTGGTTTTATAGGCATCCTGGGATGTTTGTTGAAAGAAAAAGTGAGCTGTTCAAACCATGAGTCGGACGAGTTTATCATTCTCAAAATGTTATTCCACATATCTATAGGGGGGCCGAACTCATTCCAGTCAATAACCAGAACTTTAACTCCCCGCCTTCGCATTTCTCCAACAAGCTTTTGATAATTTCTATGAATGTGCTGAAGGTAGTCAAGCGGTATACCGGATTCTTCTCCCCTCGCACGCGATTCCATTCTTCTGAAGCATTCTTCGGGGTCAACGTTTAAATAAACAAAAATATCGGGCGGCATAATGTCGCGGCTCATATTTTTAAAGACGTCAACATAAAGTTCATACTCTTCAACGGTCATAAAGCCGCGTTCCATTGCGGTAGTAGCGAAAACCGTATCGCCGTATATGGGCCTGTCCTGAATAACGACAATCCCGTTATCCCCCCAGGCATTTTCAACCGCAAGTTTATGCTGCTCGTATCTTTTGGAAAGCATGAACATCTGCATTTCAAAACCGCCGCCGGTATTATTGCCTGATGTTAAGTCGTCGTAGTATCTTGCCAGAAAATGCTTAAACCTGTCAAGGTGAGTGGGTTCTTCAAGCACTTTTGCTGGCCAGCCGGATGAGTTTGCAGCAGATGCAAGAGCGTGACATGCATTTGATTTACCCGCGCCGATGTTGGCATCTACAGTTATAAACAGACCTTTTTTAATATTCTTTTCCATTAAAATTTAATTCTCCTTCCGGAACCCAAACCCGGATAAAAAATAAAATGTGACTTACAAATGTAAGCGAGAAAAAAGTCAAATAAAAACAAAGGGAAGAATTTTTTCCGGGGTTGTAACTTATTTTAAGAGCCATTCTTTTGCTTTATTATAATCATTAAACAGGCGTACCTTCCATCCCTCGTTCTGCGCAATAAGTTTATCAAATTTTTCTATTTCATCCTGTGAGGTATATTCGAAAAATCCTGCAATTTTATACTTCAGTATTATTCTGTTGTCTCTTATTTTATCGAAAATATTATAATACTGGACTAATGAAAGACTTCCCGTCATCTTAGTAGTAATAAGAATTTTATAAAGCTTTGAAGAATCACTTTTATTCAGAACGCTCTCCCAAATTGCCAGAAGATTAGTATAATCTCTTTCACCTTCTAAATTTACTTCCAGATAATTTTTATGTTCAATAAATGTAATTTGCTCTTGCATGATACGAAAAACAAGTAATTTTGCCGCAAATGTAATAATACATTTTAAGAACTGCCATTATATTTTGTCGCCTTATCTTTTTCCCCTTTATAAAAAAAGGTTTCACGGAAGTCCCGTTATGGTGTCTCCCGGATAATGCCGGGGCAAAAGAAACAATTAAATAACTACGTGGTTTTTTATACCAGTATTACTTATATGGAATTAGTGTTATGTCAAATCCGTATTGCCATTTTTCCGGTCACAAAGAGAGAAGTTCATGGAAAAATCCGAAACCAAATTTACACCACAACAATATCTAAATTTTTTTTCACACAACGGGTTAAATAAATTTTCATTTAATGCAGTTCACTATCTATTAGTGCAGTTCGCATAATTATCTCCTGATTATATAAAAGAATTGTCAATTTTTGAACATTCATTTCAGGAGGTATTATGAAACACAAAATAATTACAATTGCTTTTTTTTTATTGGTTTTATCAATTTCAACCGGTGCACAAAAGGTTACGCTGCAATTTGAATTCAACGGTGTCAACAGGGTTTGCAACGTATATACCCCTACGAATTATGACGACACCCAGTCTTATCCTTTGCTTTTCGCCTTCCACGGTATGTCCAGGTCGGCTGATTTAATGGAGTATCATACACACCTTTCAACAAAGGCTGAAGAAGAAGGGTTTATAGTGGCTTATCCTCAAATGCGCGTTCCCGCAAACGGATGGCAGTATACCGGGGATTCTCCCAACGATGTTGATTTTGCCATGTTTCTTCTTGACAGTTTACTTGCAAAGTATAATATTGATGAAAAGAAAGTGTATTCAACCGGTTTTTCGCACGGTGCAAACTTTACCGCTAAGTTAGCGTATCAGCATTCAGACAGGATTGCCGCAATAGCTACTGTGGCAGGTTTTGTAAAAGAATCTGAGCCAAATCCACACAGGAGTATCCCGATTATGCATTTCCACGCAAAGAATGATCCTTATGTTTCTTACAGTACCACAAAATCTTCGCTTCAATATTGGATCGAATTTAATGAATGCAATACAGAGGCAGATACAATATTAAACATCGACGGTGCGGTTGGAGAAAAATGGAGTTCTTCAAAAGAGCGCGATGTTATTTTATATACAACAACTATAGGCGGACACTCATGGCCGGGCGGAGAAGAGTCATGGCATCAGCCTTGCGATCTTATTTCAGCGACAGATTTAATGTGGGATTTTTTTAAGCAGTATCAACTTACAGAAGTAACAGCTATTGAAGAACCCGGGACAATTGAAAGTGATTTTATTTTAGAACAAAATTACCCGAACCCGTTTAACCCGGCAACAACCATAAGTTATAATCTCCCGGAAGCGTCAAAGGTACAATTAAGGGTGTATGATTTACTTGGGAATCTTGTTGCAACACTTGTAAACGGTGAACAGCCGGCCGGTTTGCGTTCGGTAAATTTTAATACGAATCAAATTCAGGGCATGGGTGGTAAGTTATCAAGCGGTGTGTATTTCTATAGAATAGAAACTCCTAAGTATGTTGCTGCCAAAAAGCTTATCCTATTGAAGTAAAGAGAAATGCGATAAAAAATGCCGGAGTGGATTTTTTAATTTTGCTCCGGTATTTTCACTATTTTTTATTTTATAAAATCTAAAATATTCTCATGAAAAACCTTGCCCAATTACTTTTTTTACTTTTTGTCATCTTTAACAATACAAAAGCAAATGAATTTAATCCGGATGAGCAAGAATTTTTTAGGCTGCAAAACTTAGTTATCCAAAGAGGCGATAAATTCGAATATAAAGATCCCGGTTATGATGATTCCGGCTGGCATGAACTTAAAAACTATGAAATAAACGAAGAACCCTACGGATGCTGGTGGATAAGAACTAAAATAACAATAACAGAGTCTTTAACAGAACATGACGGTATTATATCATTACAATGTATGCGTCTTTTTTCAGCTTACGAAATTTACTGGGACGGCGTTTTAATAAACAATAACGGGAAGGTAGGAACTTCCGTAGAAAACGAAATACCCGGCTCTTTTCGTTTCCCGGTATTTATACTTCCCGAAAGGACAAAGAAGGGAGTTCATACATTAGCAATACGTATATCAAACTATCATTCCAACTCAAATATTAATGCCGGTAAAATTTTGTTCGGGAATTTTATAGAATGGAGCAAAGCCGCTGTCAGCTCTTTAATAAGATTCTATTTCATTCTCGGAATTCTTTCTATAACTTTTCTATTTAATATCCTGCTTTTTTTTAATACCGAAAAGAAATTGCCAAATTTATTGTTTGCCCTTTTATGTATAACGGTAGTGTCCAATGTTATAATAAACTATTACTGGCTGGTAAGTGAAGTTCCGACCACTTACGTGGTTTACCAGGATTTCTGGAACCCGATAAGTATTGTTTTGCTTGGCATACTTTTCCCTTTATATTTTATTTATGAGTACAACATTCCGTACAAAAAAATAATTATACCTGCGCTTCTGTTTAATCTCATTTTCCTGATGCCCGGTATTAATTATTTTGAACGTAATTACTATTTACTTATTTCAATTATTGCAACAAGCAGTTTAATTCTAATCTGGGCAATAAAGACAAAAAGAAAAGGAAGTGTAGTTTCTTTGATAAGTTTAATAATAGGCACTGCAATTGTTTACTATAATCTTGACTATGATCTTGAGGATCTTGCAACAATAAGCACGATAATGATAATAGGTTTTGATATTAACTTAAGCAGGGAAATTGCCGGGAGGGAGAAGGCAATAAAATTGGCTGAACTTAAATCCGCAAGACTTGAAATAGAATTGCTCAAAAAAAATATCAGGCCACATTTTATAATGAATTCGCTAAATACTATAATGGTACTTTTAAGAAGCGATCCTTCCAAAGCGGTAAAGCTTGTTATGGCGTTGGCAAACGAGTTTAGAATAGTTTCGCAAATTTCTGAGTTGAAATTGATCCCGGTAAGTAAAGAAATTGAAATATGCAGATCGCATCTTGATATTATAAATTATAGAAGAGGAACACGGTTTGAACTCAACTTAATTGATCTTGCTGAAGACGAAGAAGTGCCACCAATGATTTTTCATACATTAATTGAAAACGGCTTAACCCATGGTTACGGGAATAAAAAAACGGGAATATTTGAATTAAGACGAGAAAAAAAAGAAACCGGTGTAAAATATTCATTATTCAACGACAGCACCATAAAAGATAAACAAAACATAAAGTACGGTACAGGATTAAAATATGTTATTGCTCGCTTAGAAGAGAGCTTCAAAAATAAATACGAATTCAAAGCCGGTCCGGTTAAGAATGGCTGGGAAACAGTTATAACAATTATGAATTAGCGAGATGAGAATATTAATAGTAGAAGATGAAACACCTACTGCAGAAGATTTGAAAGATATTATAGCTGACTGCTTAAATGGCAATATGAAGTCTATAGAGATTGAGCCTTCGCTTCAGAGCGCTCTTTTTTATATTAAAGAAAATCCTATTGACGTACTTTTCCTTGATCTTAATTTAAATGGCGAAGACGGTTTTGATATACTTAAAACTGTTGTTTCCAAATCTTTCCATACTGTAGTTATATCTGCCAATTTTGTAAGGGCAATTGAAGCTTTTGAATACGGCGTGTTTGATTTCATTGCGAAGCCTTATGAAATTGAAAGGATACAAGAAACAATAGATAAACTTCAGCGTAACAACGAGTTTAGTAATAATCATTTAAGATACCTGTCTGTTAAAGAAAAAAATAAAGTCAAGATAGTACCGATTGGTGAGATCAGTTACTTTAAAGCCGCAAATGTTTATGTGGAATTAATTATGAAAAACGGCGGCAAATTTATTTACGACAAAAATATGTGCGCCCTTTCAAAGATTCTTCCGCCAAATTATATGAGGGTTCACAAATCATTTATAATTAGAATGGATGATGCGCTTAATATTATAATAAAAAGCGGCGGCAAATACTGCGTAGAGCTTAAGTGCGGTACAAAGATACCTGTAAGCCGCCAAAGGTATAAAGAAGTACTGGAATTTTTTGAGCTGAGACCCGGCTAGAAATTTTAACATGTAAAAAACATACAAGTTTGGGAAGTTAGGCCCGAATAGAATAACTGCCGGCAGATCAGCGAATAATCATCCTGTTAATTATTGAAGCAAAATACTTTTAAATAAGGAGCAGATATAAAATGAAAGAATTTAAAACGAACACTATTATTTTTACAATTATCTTTATTACTTCTTCTTTTATTCAAGCGGAAAATTCGGGGAATGAAATTATTTTCAAGACAAACTTAATCAACAATTATCTTTTACATATATTTTGTGTTGCTGAAATTGGTGAATTCAAATCAGATTCGGATTATGCTGAAAAGTATAAATTTACTGTTGACAGCACAGATTTGATTAAGTTAAAGAATAACGAGGAGAATCTTGCCTTTGCAGATGGGAAAGCAGGTAAATTCACTTATTTTTGCTTCTTTTTACCCTCATATCTGGAATTAAATAATAAAGAAGAATTTATTCAATATTATGCTATCCTTCAAAAGTCTCTTGAAACAAATGACTTTCAAGAATTTATGGAGAAATATTCTATACCAACAGACGACCCTTTTATATCTGAGAATTTGAATTTCTGGTTAAACATACCTGATTCTATTCATCAACAAATGGTTGCCCCGGTTAATGATGAATTCAAAAAAGTATCAGAAATATTTATAAAAAATCTTGATTCGTATGAAAAACATGTTTGGCCGCATGCAAAAGAAGAGCTTGAAAACCAAATTAGATATTATACAAAACTATTTAAAAAAGAGAAGTTCATTCAAAAATGGGAGAATTTCACAAAGTTGAAATTTGGTGCAGATTATCAAATATTTTTGACTTATTCTAATAAAAAGGGACCCAACGCAAATTCAATGAGTTTTGATAAAAATATGTTTTACTATAATTTTTCCGATCAACGCATCTTGGATTTTGTTAACCATGAAATCGGAACACACTTAATAGTTCCTTTATTTTGGAATGATAAAAGAATAGAACCATATTTTGCAGAGGATTTTTCAAAAGTTTATAATGCAATAGAAGTTCTCTGTCTGTTTTATAATAAAAAAATTTTCAACAAAGATTCTTTGGGATATAATATGAACGATTACGATGCTGATGAATACGAAAAGATTTATAATAAATACTATACCGAAGAAATCTCACATATAGATTTATTGCTTAAAGGCATTGAAGAAATTGAATGACTTTTTACCGTAATATTATTGGGTGTTATGGTTTAACACCCGGCAAATTTTGTAAACCCAGATTATGTGTTAGAGGATAAATAAATCATGTAATTATTTATTAAATAAGATATTGTGGCAATTCTGATTTCAACCTTTTCTAATGCATAATTCAGAGTAAATGTAAAGAACTCGATGAAGCGTTAATTTTTATAAGAAAGGCAGATTATTCAATCTGCCTTTTTTTTAAGAGTTTAATATTGTTCGTTTCTTGTTTATTGCAGTTCTTTCAAAATTTCTTCAACGGCTCTTTCAAGCTGCGGGTCTTTGTTTTCAAGCCTGTCCTTAAATGTGTTGTCAACATAAATATCGGGTTTAGCTCCCTCCGTTTCTATATCCTTCCCGTCATTATAATAGCAGCCCCAGGAAGGAAGCCTGTAACGCGAACCGTCAATCATTCTAACATTTGTTGTAAAAATAAGCCAGCGGTATGATTCCGTACCGACTATCTTACCTAAGTCGAGTTCTTTAAAACCAACTGCCGTCAGTTCTGCATCACTTAAAGATTGTTCGTTTATTAAAAGCACAATAGGCTTATCCGACGGGCAGAAATTCGGCTGCGATGTAAACTTGCCGTCACGGTATTTCCACTGCACATATTGTCTTTGACTGAGAAGCTGCAGAACCCGGTCGTGAACATTACCGCCTCGGTTGTAACGTAAATCCAGAATTAATGCATCTTTGTAATTATACTCGTGAGTTACTTCTCTATAAAATTTTTCAAGCTCCGGGGTCGTCATGTATCTCATATGGATATATGAAATCCTGTTGCCGCCTTTTTCATCAACTATTTCCTGGCGTGAATCCTCCCACTCCGTATAGAGCAAATCATATAGAGCAGTTCTATTAATAGGGTGAATATTTACATTGTACGCCTGTCCGTTTCTCTCAAATGTTAAATTTAGTTCTTTGCCGTTTGATTTAGAGAGGAAATATTTTTCACGATCTTCCTTCCCGGCTACAACTTCTCCGTTAACTTTTGTTAAAACATCGCCGGGCAGAATTTTTTTATCTTCTTTATCCGCCGGAGAATTTTTAACAATTCTTTTTACCGTGAACGGTTTATCATTTTCAAAAAGAATTCCCGTTACCAGTGAGTTGTATTCATAATATGTATCTTCTTCATCGCCGGATGACCTGAAACCGAGATGGGAAGAATTTAATTCTCCCATTAAATCATCCATCATTCTTCTCAAGTCGTCGCGGGATCTTAGCTTTGGAATAAACTGTTTGTAGTAATCCCTTTTTGATTTCCAGTCTACGCCTTTGAAAGTTCCGTTGTAATAATTTTCATCAAGATTTGTCCACGTTTCGTAAAACATTTGTGTGAATTCATCCCGGAGATTTTTTTCGAACTTGTACGAGATATCTATTTTTTCGGTTTTATTGCCGCTTAAATTCAATTTGTGAATATTGCCTTTTATTAAAGCATAATGTTTATCTTTTACTTCAACAACAAACATCCCGTGGGTATCTGCATCGCTGATCTTTTTAGTTTCATTTTTGTCAAACGGTTTCATTACGTATTTCCAGATTGACGAAGCCTCGCCGTCGTGGTTGGAATTAAACAAGACTATTGTTTCACTGTCTTTCTGAATTACATAAGGATTATCCTGCACACCCGGTTTTGCAATAACACTTTCCCATCTTTCATCCAAATTATCAAAGTTAATTTTTACAACCGGTTTTGATGAATCTTTTTTCTCTTCTTGAAATAATTTGCCGAACTCATCAGCTTTAAATGGTTCATCATATTTTTGCAAAGCAACCCTGTAAATTTGCGGGTCGTCCCATCCCCATGGATAAGTGGCGGGGTAGGGCTGGGTAGTAAAATATGTATAGTCCTGAAATAGGTTGACAAAAAAAGTCAACCAAAAACAGGACAAAAAATGAAAAAAGAAAAATCACAACATTACAGCGAGCAGTTCAAAGGCAAGTAGTCCAAGA
>JASFMY010000160.1:0-12988 GCA_050117315.1 Ignavibacteria bacterium | reverse complement strand
CAGGTTTTTAAGGGAATAAAAAATGAAATGGTTACGCTAACCCGCTGGACGGATTGATTAAATATTTTTTTTCGTAGTATATAATAGCTTAAAAACATATATGGTGGTTATGCAAAGCCTCCTTAAAATTTGCCGTACTCAAAGCGTTTGCAGACGGTTCTCTTGGATCCGCTACGGCCTGGTTTTATGAGCCTTATTTTGATGACCCGCCAACATGCGGTTTGCCTATGGAGATTGTTAATAACGGGGACTTAAAGCGATGGTCCATTGAGGCCGATAAGAATAATATTCAGCTTTCAGTACATGGAATAGGAGATAGAGCTGTTGGATATTTACTTGACCTGGCTGAAGAGCTGAATAATAAAAACGGAAATATCGATAGAAGATTCAGAATTGAACATGCACAACATATTAGAGAAAACGATATTAAAAAGTGTGGTGACTTAGGCGTTATAATTTCTGCCCAGCCATACCACATGTTTGAAGAACCGTGGATAGCCAATAAAATAGGAACCGGTAGAGAAAGGTACACTTATGCATTCAAATCTTTTTTAGACAATGATGTAAAAGTGTGCTTCGGCAGTGACTGGCCTGTTGTTACTCTTGATCCGATTCAAGGCATTTATTCTGCGGTTACCAGACTTACCTCGGCAGGAACAGCACTTGTGCCCGAAGAAAGAATTTCTGTTGAAGAGGCAATAAAATGTTACACGATTAATGCAGCTTATGCAAATTATGACGAAGACAAACTCGGCTCAATTGAAGCAGGAAAGTTTGCAGATTTTGTTGTTTTAAGTGAAGATTTATTCTCTATTGATACAAAAGATATTAAGGATGTAAAAGTTGATATGACTGTTTTTGATGGAGATGTTATTTTTCAAAGATAAGAAAGCCATTCGTTGATGAAATAGACAATGTTTATTTAATGAACATTAGACATGCCTATTCACTAATTCCAAAATAATTAATAACATTCTGCATAAGCATTTTTCTGTGTTGATGAGAAAGAACTGTTTCAAAAGGAAAACCAATGGCAACAATGCCGTACTTGTTTTTATAAGCAATTCCCGCACTTATGTTGTTTTCTCTGTAACGCAAAATTGTTTTCGCACCGTCGGCTGGCAGCAGGCCGTCAGGAGCTTCCACAGCATAAACGCTATCGTTATGAAATGTGCAAAACTCAATTGGGACGGTACCGGTATTAAAAGAGGTGTCGATAGAAATTACCTTTCCATCTGAAGAAGCATAACTTGAACCGAGTTTGAATTTCAATGTTTCTTCGGCAAATTTATGTTTTTTGTTATTCAAAGAATCGTTTATAAAAATATCGGTAGCAAGGTAAGCGCCGGATACAAAAAGATTACCGCCATTCATTAAGTAGCTGTTTAACTTTTCTTTTAGTTTTCCCGGGAGTATTTTGCATTGCGTTCCTAAAAGGGAATCTGTATAAGCTAGGGGCCAGCGAGTTTCTTTTTCTTCTCCGTAAATCAAATCAACCATTTTGTATTTATCCAGATAAATAGGTTCGTCAATTATTGCTTCATCACTCATAGATACAAAAGAATAGCCGCAGTCTTTAATTGCCTGTCCGTGAATAAGAGGAAAATCAAAAGTGTTTCCAGAGATAATTTGAGTTTCATAATTAGATTTACTTGCCCCATGTCCCGGAGAGTCATTATTTATAAACTTAGATGACGGGTTAAAATCATACTGTTCACCTGTAAAGTGAATGTCGTATTTGTAAGGAACCCCGAAGTCCAGGGTTGAAATAAATCCCTTGAAATTAGGTTCCTCAACCACCATTGGCCCGGCAACTCTGTTGAAACCGTTTATAATTAAAACCGGTGAAGTATCATCAACGTAAGAAACCGAAAGTATTTCAGAAGGAAAACTTTTACCACCCCGGTTAACGGCTACAACTTTAAAGCTATAGATATCACTGCTGTTTATATCTTCAACAATGTATTTGTTGTCATAAACCAATACCCCGTTATCAAATCCGCCGTCATTTATTCTTGTGTAAACCAGGTATACTTCGGGTGCTGCCGATTTTTCAATAAAATCATATTGAGGTTTCCATGAAAGCAGAACATTGTTGCCGTTATAAAACTCTGCTTTAAAATGGGTTACCGGGAGCGGCTGAACTGCATATTCGTATTGGTTGTATTCCGATAGGAATTTTAACATGCCTATGTAAATAGCGCGTGAAACGTCAAATCTAAAACGGGGATCATGAAAAAATTTCATGTCTTTAAAGTTTTGATGCGCTAATATTTCCAATATCATTGACGGAACATTCGGCCTGAAAGCTTCGCTGTATTTTGAGTCCATTAAAAATCGTCTGTTCCAGATCCTATCATATTTCTTCCTGATTGTTTTAACTACCTGAGTTTGTACAATATCGGCATAGTCCCTGTTCGTTAATCTTGATACTCCATTGGGGAAATGTAAACTATCATTTCTATCTCTGTAACTGTAGATGGCCATTGTTCCAACAGTAGTATCGGATTCAGATATTCCGGCATCGGTATGGACTGCCAGGCAAAGGTCAATAGGTATTCCCAATCCTTTTGATGAATCCGCTGCAGGTCCGTTGGGATAACCCATCAGGTAATTAACAAATTCTGCTCTGCTCTGGTAGTCGTCAACGTAATCACTTGTATCTTCGTTAATATTGTATACGAGTGTGTCGGGTATGCCGGACATTTGCAGGTAGTATTTGCTTGCTTCAAAAAATTTGGGTTTCTCGCCTACATTGCCATTTTTAATTACCTGGCTGAAACCGCCGCCGAACCTCACTGCATCTGCAGATACTACGCGAAAAATGTTTTTGCTTTTATTGGAAAGAACAACTTTCCCGATATCCGGATTTTTTCCTTTTTGAAATTTGAATTTACCGAGATAAAGCCACATGTTTCCGCCTATTTGCTGGTTTACTTTAAACTCAGTTTTACCGCCGGTGTGATAAACCGTATAGGACGCATCGTTAACATTTTCTTTTGAAGATTTATAAGTTATATAAACCGAATAGTAACCCGTTTCCGGGAAAAACGGCAGCCATGTTACGAAAGCTGTTTCTTTTTCTTTTGAATATGTATAACGGCTTGTGCCTTTTAAAAAAGGATTTTCATACAGTTGATAGTACTTGTTTTCATAAAGATATCCGTTTTCGCTGTTTGTTTCCCAGACTCCCGTTTCAATATAACCTGAATTTTTTATATCGTTATCCAGAATAATTTCATTGGTTTGAAAATCCCTTTCACGGGGAACGAAAACATTTGCTCCCGCATTTTCAAGCATAGGTATTAAAAAAGGAACTGTAAAGGCCGACGAAGCGAGGTCTTCAACGGTTTGAAATAATCTTGGCCTTTGCCACTCCCACCTTTCCTCGTGGTGGTCATAGTACCAGCCGTGGCTATGCCATAAAACAATATTCTTTTCATCAAGTCCTTTAAAGGGAATATAGACCTCATTAGTCTTTTGAATAATAGATTTAGGTCTGTCAAATTCTAAATGAATTCTTTTTTTATCTTTTTGAGATTTATCTGTTCGAAAAAAATTAGGAACCAACTCTTCAAGCGTGTGACCCAGAGTATATATTTTGACAATATATTTTTTGCCTTGTGAATTAAATATGCTTCCTATTTCTTTTTTAATTAAAGCAATATTTTCTTTGTTATAGTGCTGGAAAGAGAATTGTTTGTTAAATGTGACTACTAATGTATCCCTACTGCCCTTAATTAT
Organism: Ignavibacteria bacterium; assembly: GCA_050117315.1. Taxonomy (GTDB): domain Bacteria; phylum Bacteroidota; class Ignavibacteria; order Ignavibacteriales; family Melioribacteraceae; genus JANQIV01. The sequence goes on along the minus strand of JASFMY010000160.1, from coordinate 9,244 downwards.
CTCTACGGACCTGACTTTTGAATACTCCGGTATATCAAAAGAAAAATCTCTTTCTTTTATTTTTCTTCTAAGAAGTTCAACTTGTTTTTTAGGAGCGTTTGCATTGGCAGCAAAAATTAAATTGCCGGAAATGATAAAACAAAAAATTATAACGGTAATTAGTATTGATTTCATTATAAATCACAAATAGATAAAATAATTGGAAACTTGCGTGGCAAGATAAAAATTAAAGGTAAGTAAAGCTATACTGTGTGAATCAAGTCTTTATTAAAAATAACTAGAAAATATAAGCAAGATGATCTTTATACTTTTTTATTATTTTAATCAGAGTTTGTCTTAATTCAACAATGTTTTTGCTACTGAGAAGATCGATAACTTCGTTTTGTTCCTGTTCGCTCATAACATCCAATAATTCAAGTAATAATAGTCCTTCCTTCATCATTCATCTCTCATACTTGGTGTCTTAATTTAATTATCGGATTTTTTTTGAAAAGTTTAAGTTGAAATGAAGGATGAATAACGCCCGGTGAGATAAAACTATATCTGCCACTCAATCTCTTCAAAATATTTAATTAGGTCATCTTGAACAAGGTTTAATATATTAATTCTGGTTACACCCGGCGGTAAAGGAAATCTCTCAATTAACCAGTCGAGCACCAACTCGCGTTCATCTCTAACGGTTCTGCCTAATAAGTGCCACATACTTATTGCATCCAATTCCGTAGCGTTTTCAATTAATTTTAGTATAGAATCGTAACCGCCGTCATTATACTGATAGTTTACAAGCTCTCTTCTAATTATTCTATTTGAGTTTATGTTATAAGGGATATCTGGAAGGCTGCCTATTTTACAAAAGCTTTCGTGTTCGTAAATTAAAAATATTGAATTATTGTCGACTTTAACTTCAACAAATCCGCGGTTAACCCGTATATCTAAATTTCCTTTGACATCTATCAGGATGTTTGAATTACTTCCCCTATCAGATATCTCAAATTTGCCGCTTCTTATTTCCAAGCCTTTTGGAGAGGTGCCCGTATGTACATTTATTTTGCCGTAGTTTAATAATAAACGGTTCTCTTTTTTTGTTTGTGTTACTGAAATAATCTCCGTCCGTTCTTCAATCTCAATTTTGCCGACATTCGGAATTTTCAGACTGACCGTACTCTCGGAACTTGTGTTTAGTTTCTCCTGTGAATTATATTCTTTTACATTTAATCTCCCATCAACAGTATAAGAGCCTTTAGATTGTTCAACAAGCCAGGGGGAGTTGTTTTGATACAACGTATAGTAGTAAGTAATACCTCCGATAAGAAGGACCAATAAATAAAGTAAAGGATGATTAAAATTCACACCGGTTTTTGCAACATAAACCACTTTCTGCTTCTTCTTTTCGTTCGCCAGCTTAACGGCTGTTTTACGCAGCGCTTCCTTTTTTTCGTTTTGTAATGTTGTATGTTTAGCCTGGGATATAGCCTTTCTTAGGTCTGATTTCTCTTTTTTAACTTTGTATTCTTTTACGCTCTGGTTATATAACTCTTCGGAAACATTGTCCATTATTTCCTTGGGAATATTTTTAGAACCGGAATAATCTTTAAGGGAAATAAAAAGTTGAGAGAGTTTTTGTATTATTTCATGTGAATCACAAATTAAACTTAGTATCCCTTCAAGTTCATTTGAGTCTTTGCTGTTTAATAATTCGTCGTAATTATCTAATAAAGATTCAAGTTTTTCCCGGTTGGTAAACCTTGCTTCAATCAAAACTTTTTTTCTGGCTTCTCGAAGAAAAGTATTCAAATCTTCAGCCGAAATTTGTTCGACTAGTTCTAGAATTTCTTCTAACTGGACTTTGTGTAAATCGTGTAAAACAAAAGCGAGTCTTTCAAAGTCGTCCATTGAGAAAATAAGATTTTCCAGGGCATCGCTGCTGATCGGGATTTTTTTTTCTTCCTCGGTCAAAGTCTTGCGGATACTTTGAGATTTTAACTCTTCAATAATTGCGAATGCGGTAATCCCCGTCAGCCATTGTGCATAATTTGTATCTTCATTAACATACATAAGATTATCCCATGCAGAAAGAAAAATTTCTTCTGCTACGGATTTTGAGATTTTTTCATTTACCAGAATTCTTAAGCAAGATGTATAAACATCCTCAAGATTAAATTCGCATAATTCGAGAAATGAATTTTTGCGGCCCGATTGAGCTGACCTTATGAGAAATTCTATGTAATCGCTATTGAGAGCCTTCAAAGCCACACCCACAATGAGTTTTGTTAATATGAAGTATTAATTCTTTTCAATTAAGCTGAATTCATCAGGTCTCACTCTTAAAATAATTCTAATTACTCCTTTACCGTTTTTCCCGGTTTCAGTGCCTCTGCCTATAATATTTACCCTATTGGGGTTTGCCTTTGCCTGGAATTTGCCAATGGTTGATTCTGCAAGCGCCGGAGGCATTATGAACCCTTTGTAATTTCCGCCTCCACCGCCGAACTCTACCGGTTTTTTATAATATTCTACTGCAAACTGGGCAATATCATAAAGCATAGAAATCACCTGTTCCCTATTTTTTTCTTCAACATAATTGTCATAAATTTCGACAGAAACAAAAATAGTAATTCCCACTATGATTATTCCTACCACTAATAGAAATATTTGCTGTGAGCCCATTTTGTATTTTAAAAATAAATTATTAACCGATACTATTCAAAGCTCTTAACTGCCTCGTCTAGATCGGGATAAATTTTAAATACTTTACTTATACCTGTTAGCATAAAAATATTTGATTGAGGAGTACTGTCAATTACTAATCTTAAATTGCCTCCAATAGAAGTTACTTTTTTTAGCGAAGAAACTAAAGCACCAATAAATGTGGAATCTATTATTAAGCACGACTTCATATCAACTACAATTTTATTTGCACCCGCATCAATTACTTTGCCGGCAAATTCTCTGAATCTGGCTGCATCAGACATGGTTGCATGTTTCAAGTTTACCTTTAATACGGCAACATTACCTATAAATGAATCTTCAAATTTTCTGTACATACTAAAGTTATGATATATTAGTAAAATGTTATCTTTCGAGCTTAAATAACAAATATAATAAATTGTTTATTTACCTTAACACTGATATAAAGCAAAATGAGTAAAAAGACCGAGAATGCTCAATAATATAATGTGAAAAGTTTTTTTAATAAACAGTAAGCTTTGATTACTTCTATCTTATGACTCACTTTTAGTACCCCCGAGAGGATTCGAACCTCCGACCTGCGGTTTAGGAAACCGTTGCTCTATCCTACTGAGCTACGGGGGCAAGTGAAAAATTTATTTTTGAGCTCTTTCCTTTTCTAGAAATGTAATAAGACTATTTAAAGATTTTATTTCATCTTGAGATATTTCTTTCATTACAATATCAAAAGCCATGTAAATCCATCTGATATTTATATGTCTAACTGCATATTCCTTTTCTTCAATGTAAGAATCGGGATTAATCAATATCTTATTTGAAAGAGCTACTGCCGCTTTAATTGTAACAAGACTATGCACCCTATTGTTAGTACAGATAGTAACTAAATCTCCTACTAAAGTACCGTAAACTTGACATAAATCAACAGCAACCAATCCAGCTTTCTTAACTAAATCAATCTTATGAAGATTTTTTAAGTTTAAGTCGGTGGCTATTTTTAGCAGGGTTTGCAATGAGTCGTCTGCCACTCGTTTTTTTTTTACGGCTTTATTAAATGCATTATCAATTGCAATATTTACAGCCTCATCTAATTTATTCTTAGCCTCTTCAACCTTTTTGGCACCCTGTCTTTGGTCTAATGCAATTTTGATAATTGCTTCATAATCCCCGGTTTTTACCAGTTCCTCAATTGGGATATTCTCTGTTTTATGTGTTTTCGATTTTTTAAGATCAGACCACGTAGTTGGTTTTATTTCATCTGTTACTTTTTCTTGTTTTTGCACCACAGCCTTTTGTGTATTTGAAGTTTTCATGTCTACAAAAAGCACATCAAAATTATACCTTGAAAGATTATCCACAACGATTTTATGATATTTTGAATTAACGCTGAATGTAATAATTATTTCTTCCCCAATCCTACCAAACTTGAATAGGCCGATATCCAGCCCGTTTATTTTTGATCTAAGTTTATCTACGAATTCATCAAATCTTCGTAGGTTATTTCCCGTCAGTTTTACTGTTATTTTTTCTTTTGCCATAATTTATTTATTTATCAAGGTATCCGATTATTTAATATCATACTACAAAATTTCATTGCCATATCTTCGTAAAAAAACAAAAAAAATTAATGCCGTAAAATTTGGTATTCTTGAATATGCACTAAAACAGGAATTCAAATTAAGAAAAAACAATCGGAAATTTCAAATATTATTTATTTCTGTGTTTTATATTTTTTTCAAAGTAACAAACAAGGTGGTAAAGTATTAAGTTCAAATTTTGGTAAGCGGTTTCAGATTTGGTTTGTGAAATGAAATGGTTGGTTAAAGAGCACAATCTCTCTTTGTGGTAAAAATACTACTAAAAGACGAATTCACAATTATTTAACGGCAGGAAATTGAATTTCCACATCTTTTTTTATAATTTTAACATTCTTTAATTTGAGTAATAGGAGAAAAAATGACAACAATTATTGATGTATTGGGTAGAGAAATTTTAGATTCAAGAGGAAACCCAACCGTAGAAGTAGAAGTTCTTCTGGAATCCGGCATTATTGGAAGAGCTGCCGTACCTAGCGGTGCTTCTACCGGAGAACATGAAGCTGTTGAGTTAAGGGACGGTGATAAAGGCAGATACTTAGGAAAGGGTGTTTTGAAAGCCGTTGATAACATCAATGAAAAAATAGCCGATGAATTAATTGACTTTGACGCTGCTGATCAAGTTGCCATTGATAATTTTTTAAGAGAATTAGACGGAACGGCAAATAAATCCGAATTGGGTGCAAATGCAATATTGGGTGTGTCGCTTGCATGTGCTAAAGCAGCTGCCGAAGCGTTAGGTATACCTTTATATAGATACATTGGAGGTACCAATGCCAAAGTATTGCCGGTTCCGATGATGAATATTCTAAACGGCGGCAGCCACGCTGATAATACGGTAGATTTTCAGGAATTTATGGTTATGCCTCACGGGGCTGAAAGTTTTGCGGAAGCCTTAAGAATGGGAACAGAAACATTTCATGCGCTTAAATCAGTATTAAAATCTAAAAATTACAATACATCCGTTGGCGATGAAGGCGGTTTTGCCCCGAATATTAAATCCAACGAAGAAACTTTGGATTTGATATTGGAAGCAATTACAAAAGCAGGGTATAAACCGGGCGACGACATAAGTCTTGCATTAGATGTTGCATCAAGCGAAATGTACCTTAAAGATAAAGGTGTTTATCAATTCTTTAAATCCGATAAATCTGAAAAAACCTCCGGACAGATGGTTGAAATTTATAAAAATCTTGTCAGCCAATATCCGATAGTTTCAATTGAAGACGGTTTGGATGAAAACGATTGGGAAGGCTGGAAGTTACTTACAAATGAGATAGGAAGCAAAGTTCAGCTTGTAGGTGATGATCTTTTTGTAACGAATACCGAAAGATTGGCAAAAGGAATCAGCGAAGGTGTTGCTAATTCAATACTTGTCAAAGTAAATCAGATTGGGACATTGACTGAAACTTTGGAAGCAATTGAAATGGCTAAAAAAGCCGGATACACAAGTGTAATCAGCCACAGGTCGGGTGAAACGGAAGATACAACAATTGCAGATATTGCGGTTGCAACAAATGCAGGTCAAATTAAAACCGGTTCTGCAAGCAGAACTGATAGAATTGCAAAATACAACCAGCTTTTAAGAATTGAAGAAGAGCTGGATACTACTTCAGTATTTCCGGGTATTTCTGCAATAAACTGCTGATAAATAAATTATACATATAAATGAGGCTGTCTTTTTAGACAGTCTCATTCTTTTTTATTAGTTGTTTTTTAAATTCCCCTCAGAATATTATTCTTAATTAATTCTCAGCGAACACTGGTCTTAAACCATTTTTTTTACGGGCTTCAGTATAATTTATTTGATTTGCAGATTTTTATTTATTTAGAGATGTTTTAAGTGAAAATTAGTTTTGTAGAAATTTATAATCATTACGGTTTTTCAGAAAATATGTTCAAATAGATTATCAAAAAAAATTTGTTTGCGGTAAAAATCTAATCAAAGGTTTAGAAAAATTCTGGTTATATGCCTTAGAGCTAATCTTGCATAATTCCTCATTTTTGCAAAAACAAAAAAGCCGAGAAAAACGGGGTTGCTTTTAAGCGGGGATGTTTAACTTTTAGCTTGAAGTGAATTTTAGCCTCAAAAGCTGCTTGTAAAAAAAAATCGCATTGGTTACATTATGATATCAAAATGGAATCATATTTATGAATAACATAACAGTACGTAATATACCTGAAAGAATAAGAAAAAAACTTAAAGAACGGGCTGCAATAACCCACAGAAGTTTAAACAATGAGATTATTGCTTGTCTTGAAGAATCTCTATTTCCAAATAATGCAGAGATTGAAAAAATTCTTGAACAAACTGAAAAAATACGAAGCCGGCTTAAATTTAAAGTAAAATTAGAAGATTTGAATCTTGCTAAAAATCAAGGCAGAGCATGATCGTTGTTGATACAAATGTAATTGCCTACTTCTGGCTGCCCGGTGATTATACGGTCAAGGCAAATAATCTTTATAAAAAAGATCCTAATTGGATAAGCCCGTTCTTATGGCGGTCTGAGTTTAGAAATATTCTTGCATTGTATTTAAGAAAGGGCTTGCTAAGTAAAATTGACGCTGTTGATATTTTGCAGAACGCAGAACAAATGATGAAAGGCAATGAATACTCTGTAGAGTCTCTGGAAATAGTTGACAAAATAGAACAGTGCGGATTATCCGCTTATGATCTGGAATTTGTTGTTTTAGCTGAATCGCTGGAACTTAAGCTTGTTACTCTGGATAGTGCAATTATAAAGGAATTTCCTGAGGTAGCTGTTTCTTTAAGTGAAATATAGACCTAAAACAATCAGTTAAAAGCCTATCTTATGAATAACTTTATCCTGATTTTTGTGGGGACTTAGTTTGCATTACTATCCAGCTTGCTAACAGAGTTTCTGCAAAATAAAATATCTAAACATTTTGTCGTTTCGACCGGAGGGAGAAATCTTTAAAATCATCCTCTAATTGAAAGATTTCTCACCCAAAAAACGGGTTCGAAATGACTGACTTTTATTTTGCAGAAACTCTAATGAATTAATGGGTCGTTTTAGTAATAATTTAGAGACACGTAAGATTATAGTTAGTTGCGAAATGGATGCGGGTTCCTTTTACCTTACTATTGCCGGTTAATAACAAAATCTGTACAATATGTTTTTTATTGTATTTTAATTGTATGGATTGTTATAATATGTCAATTATATTTTTATTAAATTTTGTATTACTTCAATAATAAATTGTTATTAATGAATAAGTATAAATTCTTTGTTGAGGAATTGGATGAATTTATTGAAAAAATCCATTGGGGGTCTCAATTAAATGTAGATTCTCAACAAAAACTGTATGAATATATTAATGGTAGGGCTTCCAAAGAACTAGAAAAATTGGTTGATTCAAAGACATTAGCTAATTCATGTATTTTTTTTACTCATCCTCATTTAGCCAACTATGCCATAAGCAGTAATTTGCTTGACAAGAATGTAAATAACCTTAAAGTATTTGATCCAACTTGTGGAGCCGGTGATTTATTATTGAAGTGGTGTGATTTTTTGCCGGTTAACAAAGATTTGGCTACGACAGTTAAAGAATGGGGGATTCGATCTATATGATGAACTCATTGAAGTGACCAAACGAAGATTGTTGCTAAAGGCAATAAGTAAAGGAGCAAAATATTCCGATAAAAAGGAAATTGATTTTAAGAAAAATTACGGTTTTGTTCTTTCTCATTATGGCAGAATCTAAATTCTCACCTTTTACTCCCCCAAATTAGTAAAAATTCTACGGAATCAGCAAAATCAAACCGGGACGGGTAATGGTCTTGCCGGGATCAATAAAATCCCGCCGGAATGGATTCCGGTCTAACCGGGATAAATAAATTTCCGCCGGAATGAATTTTGGTCAAATCGGAATGAATAAAATTTCCCCGGAATGAGTTTCAGCCAAACCGGAACAATATTAAGGCAATTGTTCAGCATTCCGGATCAGATACACACACCGCAAATCTAAAAACGGAGGAATTATGGTTTACAAAGAATCAATTAATGAACTTCTAACAAAATCAAATGCGGCGTTAACAAACGCATTGGAAAACAGCGAAATTTCTGAAGCATTAGCTCTTTTGGGTTATGATTCCGAAAAGGTTAATGAAGGTAAACAGCTTGTTGAAAAAGTAAGTGAATTAAATGCAAAGCAGAAAAAGGAATACAGTGAGCAGTACCAGGCAACTGATGATTTTAATAACAAAAGGGAAGCAGCAAACAAGGAGTATATTAAACTTGTAAAATTAAGCAGGATCAGTTTCAGAAATAGACCCGGGATTTATAGTGAGCTTGGATTATCGGGTGAAAGAAAAGTTACGATTTCCGGTTGGATTACTCAGGTTGATCAATTCTACAGAAATCTAACTACAAATTCTGAAGCGAAATCAGCATTAACTTCTTTTGGAATAACAGATGAAAAAATCCAGGCAGCATATGACTTATTAAAGGACGCACAAAATACATATTCAATTAGAAATAATGAAATGGGAGAAGCTCAGGACGCCACAAAAGAAAGGGATAAATATGTTGATGAATTAAACGAATGGATGAACGATTTTTATACAATAGCCCGGATTGCATTGGAAGATAATCCCCAACTGATAGAAGCTTTGGGTGTAGTAGAAGTAAGTTAAGTATTATATATATAATAGAGTTTCTGCAAAATTAGACATCTAAACGTTTTGTCATTTCGACCGGAGGGAGAAATCTTTGAAATTGTACTCTAATTGAAAGATTTCCCGCCAAAAAGACGGCGGACAGGCTCACCCCAAAAACGGGTTCGAAATGACAATTTTTTTATTTTGCAGAAACTCTAATATAAACAAAGTATTTTTTCATAATATTTAAAAATAAAAAAGGCTGAGTAAAAACTTAGCCTTTTCTTAGTAGCGGGGGCAGTTCGCCGCGGCGAATTGAACCTACAACCGCTAATAATTTTCA
>JASFMY010000159.1:0-13014 GCA_050117315.1 Ignavibacteria bacterium | reverse complement strand
ATTAAATCCCCATAGAATAAGGGGGATGGTTTCGCACAACAGAATTTTATCTGTAAATGACATAATATAGCTTTATCCGCCTTTATATTTTTTTCTCATTTCCAGATAAAATTCTTTAAAGTTATATGTTATTACTTTTCCTGAGCTCCTTCAAAAAAATCGCTCCTTTCAATCTCAATGATTCTCTCGATCCATTGTTTGCCGATATTAGTCAACTCAACAAATTCACTCAAATCAAATTGTTTACCATTTTCAATTTCTCCAACAGTATGATTAGGCTTCATCTTTAGTAAACTCATTGAACGGATACGCCTTAATTCAGCCTTGAGTTCGTCGCTACCTATATATGCATCTGCCTGCCCATTTCTTAAATTTTTCAAATGGTTTCGTTCGTTTCCAGGTAGTAAAAGTGGTAAAATCAGAGAAATACCATCTAGACGGTTTGCTTGTTTATCCTGCATTTTTACAACTTTTTCGAACCATTCAATCTCTATGTTCCGAGTTTTAAACACTTTAAGTCTTTCAATCAGTTTAGGACGAATCAATAGTGCAACTAAAATCGATGCAAAAATCATTATTCCAAGATGTACTGCATTGATTTGTTGATTCTCTGGAATATTACCTGTCACTACGCCACCTGTATAAAGAACTACCAAGATAATGATTGTAAATGCCAATAAAATACGAAATACTAAAGTTTTGTTTCCTTTAGAAGTAGAGTTTTTATGTTGACTCATTGTTTACCACCTTCTAAATTGTTTTATATTTAAATCTAATATTATTTTTTCTATAAAACTAAATGACAATTCTTGACTAGGATTTTAAAAAGCAATTTTAAATCATAAACATCTCAGCAACTCTTTGACCCAAATTTTAGATTTACATCTTAAACTAAAATTGTGAATCAGATTTTTTATTTCATGAGGCCTTTCTTTGTTACCAAATAGTTTTAATTTCCTTAGAAGCACGGATGTTTTTATCAGCAGTAATAAGAGGAGCTTTTATGGAAATTGCAGTTGCGGAAATTAATCTGTCTGCAGGGTCGGTTATCTTTTGCGTGATTAGATTAGTTGATATGTCTGCTATCTCCGGTGTAATTGACTGTATAATATAGTTTCTCGTTTTAAGTACTAAATCAATAAAATCAGTAAAGGTAATATCTATTTCAATTCTTTTCTTTGCCATCAGCATAGAGATTTCCCAAAGAGAAATATCGCAAAAAATAATACCGCCGGAGTTATCCGCTTTATCAAATTCTTTACGGGCTTTTTTGCTGAGCTTACCGGGCTGCAATGCATCCCATATTATTATGTGGGTATCGGCAATAACCATTAGTTTTCAACATTCCACTTTTCGGAAACCGGGGAAACAACATCATGCAGTTTTGCATTTTTTCTAACTTGCAATAAAATATCTTCTGCAAGTTTCTTCGACTCATCCGGTGGAACAAGTTTGGCGACAACTTTGCCTCTTGAAGTAATATTAATTGTCGATCCTTTTTTAATTTTCTCTAACACCGCCACCAAGTTTGCTCTTAATTCGCTTACTGCAACGGATTGCATTTAAGGTTCCTCTCAATTGTACAACTGAAATGTACAAATTAAAATTTATTCAATCAAATTGTTTGCTGCCGCTAAACCGGAGTGAGTAGTAATTGACGGCAATAAAAATAACAGGTTTAAATATTCATAAATTTTGCAGCAGGTGTTTTGCGAATGTGATAGTTGCCCGGTGCATTTCCAAATTTACTCAATATTATTTTCAATTAATGAAGGTATTGGAATTTGTTGTTATGTTTAAAAGAGCTATATTAGGTTTAGCATAACAAAATTAAAAACCGCACATTGCTTCAGCAATTGCTTACCCGGAAAGGAACACAATGCCCGATCAATCAGTTCATAATTTTTATATACCGGTTTTAGGAATAGGCTATTCAGTGGATACGCCGCTCAAAGTGGCAAAGTACGGTATAACATCGGTAATGTCGATAATCGACGATACATTATTGGAAAAACTCAGGAAGCATTATCTTCATAAAAATAAAATGCCTTATGAACCCATCACTACTAGAGATGAAGATGCCAGGGCTAAACGTGTAACAGCGTATTTGAATTTGATAAATCAAATGGTAAAAAAACAATTCACGGAGCTTAAATCTTCCGGTTTTTCAGAGGGGAGTTCGCTTAACAGGTATTTTGAATTACTGCCCGACTTTTCACAATTGAAAATGAAATACTATGAAATGGTTAAATCGACAGACATAAACTTTAAAACAAAATTACAGTCATGGTTAAGAAATAATATCAAACCCGGTTCTATTGATGTAAATATTATGACAAAAGTTGATAAGACAAATTATAGTTTTAACGGCGATCCTCTCCCATCCGAATATAACGACGCTCATTCGGCACTTAGAGGTTTTGCAAACAGCGATCTTGAAAGCTCAATAATTTTATCCGCTGGAATAAATCCTAGGCTTTACAGCTACATGGAAAAGTTTAGGGAATTTTACCCTTCACTAAACGGATATTTTAAAAAGAAAATTATCCTCAAAGTAAGTGATTTCAGATCGGCACTTATCCAAGGTAAATTTCTCGCGAAAAAAGGACTCTGGGTTTCGGAATACAGAATTGAATCGGCTTTGAACTGCGGCGGGCATGCTTTTATTAACGACGGTTTTTTATTAGGGCCAATTTTAGAAGAGTTTCGTAAAAGAAGGAATGAATTATTTAATACCTTACGTGAAATATATTTTAATGCGCTTGGTAAAAAGAATATTAAAACAGACTATGGAAATCTTAAGTTTGGTGTTACGGTCCAAGGCGGAGTTGGGAAATATTCCGAGCAGGAATTTTTGCGCCGTTATTATGAAGTGGATTCCGTGGGATGGGGTAGCCCCTTTTTACTTGTACCTGAAGTGATGAACGTAGACAACCACACTATGAATAAACTAAGTGCAGCCGGTGAAAATGACCTCTACCTAAGTTCTGTTTCTCCTCTGGGCGTTCCCTTTAACAATCTCAGAGATAATGAGAAAGATGTAGAGAAAATGCAGAAAGTTAAAGACGGTAAACCGGGTAGTCTGTGTATAAAAAAATTTCTATCGTTAAATAATGATTTCCCCGGGAAACCGCTTTGCACAGCTTCTAGTAATTATATTAAGAAAAAAACAAAAGAATTAAATAAAAACATTTTAGGGGAAAGCGAATACAACGAAAAATTTGATGAAACTGTTAACAAATCATGTTTATGCGAAGGCTTAACTGCATCTGCACTTACTGTTAATCAGATTGATATTGGCAAACAAAGCCCGGCAAGCTCTGTTTGCCCGGGACCAAACATTGCATATTTCTCCCAAATAGTTAACTTGAAAGAAATGGTAGACCACATTTACGGAAGGGTTAATTTGATAACCGATAATAACAGACCTAACATGTTTATAAAAGAGCTCAAACTTTACGTAGATTATTTCCAGAAAAAAATGGAAGAAAAAATAGTACCCGGAGTTTCAATTACCGATGCATTTTTAAATACTTTTTATGAGAATCTGACAGAGGGAATAAACTATTATAAAAGTACTCTCCCGGAAATCTTTGAAGAAGCTGAAAATGTTCGCAAAAAAATTGCGGAAGATCTGGAAACTTTGGAAGAAAAGCTTCTAACTTTATATCACGGTATGGCGGTATAGTTTTAACTGTATTCCTTTTAAAGGAAACAATATTTCTAATTTCCGCATCATTTATTTTTAATCTTCGAAAAGATATAATTAGGTTTTTAACAATTAATAATGTATGTTTGCCTTCGTAAGGCAGCAACTTTAGAAGTAAATCCCGATAAGCGGGAGAATTGTAGAAGTAGATGTAGAAACATTTAATAACTTCCCTCTAGACTTTAAAAGCCCTGTCAAAATAAACAATCAACAAATAAATAAGGAGCATCTGTTATGGCAGAGCGCAAAGAAGGAACAGTAAAGTGGTTCAACAGTAGTAAAGGTTTTGGTTTTATTCAACAAGAAAGCGGCGAAGATGTATTTGTACATTTCCAATCAATAGTTGGCGACGGTTACAAATCATTAAAGGAAAATGATAGAGTTGAATTCACAATTACTCAAGGCCCCAAAGGCCTGCAAGCATCGGAAGTAAGAGTGATTAACTAAATTTAATAGAAAATCAAACAATAATCCCCCGTTGTTTGCGGGGGATTATTGTTTTAAACAAAACAATAATTTTCGGATAATAAAAAAGATTATGGCGTGCTTTTATAGAAATCCTTTTCTATCCTATTAATATTTCCTTAATTTTAGCCTTTCCAAAAATCAAAAAAATACGGAAACATAATGAGTTCAGAAGCAAATGTTGAAAAGAAAGAAACCTGGAAATTTCCAAAGGATTTCTGGCTCGCAAATGCAATGGAGCTCTGCGAGCGTGCCGCGTATTACGGTTTTTTTATTGTATTAACTTTATACTTAACCGATATAGTAGGATTTACGGATGTTGAAACGGGTATTATAAGCGGGCTTTTTTACGGATTTTTATATTTCCTCCCTCCTTTTGTCGGGGCTTATGTTGATAAAATAGGCTTCAAAAAAGGATTAACGATTGCATTTAGTTTATTAACAATCGGTTATTTCCTTTTGGGTGTAATAACTACAAAGATTCCAGTCATTTTATTTTTAATAATTCTTATGGTGGGCGCATCATTTATTAAACCGCTTATCACGGGAACCGTTGCAAAGACAACTAATGAAACAAACCGTGCAAGGGGTTTCTCACTGTTTTACTGGGTAGTTAATATCGGGGCATTCAGCGGTAAAACCTTTGTGCCATTTATAAGGCAGGGTTTAGGACTTGAGTATGTAAATTTCTTCTCCGCCGCAATGTCTTTCATTGCATTAATATTCGCTATTGTTTTCTACAACGAGGTTGGCAAGTCAACCGAGCAAAAAACTATTGACGATGTGTTAAAAGCACTAAAAGCAATTTTTTCAAAACCACGTCTATTAATTTTGATATTTATCATAGCAGGATTCTGGCTAATTCAAGGACAGCTTTATGCTACGATGCCTAAGTATGTTATCCGGCTTTTGGGAGAAGAAGCCAGGCCCGAATGGCTTGCAAATGTTAACCCGGCTGTAGTTGTGCTTTTTGTTGTACTCGTTACTCAACTGATGAAAAAGAGAAAAGCGATTACTTCGATGCTTGCAGGCATGCTTATTATGCCTTTCTCCGCTTTGGCAATGGCCTCAAGCCAGTATCTTGAAACAATTACAGGTCCATCAGTTGATATATTCGGGTTATTCTCAATGTACCCACTAACTATTATGATGATACTGGGAATAGCTTTGCAGGGTTTAGCAGAGTGTTTTATTTCACCAAGATACCTGGAATATTTCTCTTTACAAGCTCCCAAGGGCGAGGAGGGTTTATATCTCGGCTTCAGCCACCTTCATACCTTTGTTTCTGCAATAATTGGATTCTTTATGTCCGGGTTTTTACTCGACGCCTACTGTCCCGACCCGAACACCTTACCGCAGGGCATAAGCGCTGTAGAGAAAACGGCCTATTATGCGGATGCTCATTTAATATGGTATTATTTTGTAGGAATAGGTTTAATATCTGCAATTGCATTATTTGTATATAAAACTGTTGTTGAAAAGCTGGATAAGAAAAAAGCATGATAGTTTTTTTTGTAACCCCGGCTTTAGAGGGTGTGTGAAAGTAGAGTGTCAAAAAATTTTTCGTTTCGTTTTTTTAATGAAATCAAAACATTTTTTTCAAAAAACCCGAATTATCACACCCCCTCTTAAAGTCGGGGTTGCTTTTACACTTATGCTACCGCTTTTATTTTGCTTTTTTCTAATAAACATGACCCTAATTTAATCTGGCTCAGTCTAATGTGATCTTTTTTTCCCTTTTTAAGCTAAAATCTGTGCTTTGGAGCATTATCTAATATTTGTGCGGAAAACAGGAAATAGACTTTTACGGGGCTTATGAATACAGCGATCAGGTTGAAGTAACCTTGGATGTAATCACCGAATATAATCTTGAGCAAAACTACCCGAATCCGTTTAATCCGGTAACAACAACAAAATACCAACTCCCGGAAACCGGCAATGTAATGTTGAAGATATATGATGTATTGGGCAGAGAAGTAAAAACACTTGTCAACGAAACACAGGCAAGTGTATCACATTTGTGATGTCATTTCCGACATTGATTCATCTTGTCGAATCCCCGGCCGGCGCAGCGGATTGCCGGGATTCGTAATCCTTTAAAACTGAGATTCTTTCGCAAGCTCGGGAATGACAAAACACTAGAGTTTCTGCGAAATTAGATATCTAAACGTTTTGGGATTTCGCCATAAAGTCCTCTCTCTTTTTAAGACCTGCCCGCCGTACGATACTTTGGGAGGCGGGGAGTGTTTAGGTGAGTTCCAAATAAAAACTAAATCCCAAAACCAATTTGCAACAAGTATATATAATTTTTGTGTTATGCCGGCTTTACAAGTATTCCCTCCCGGATGACTTTTGGACGTTTTGATTCAAGTGTAAATTACCCGGCAATACCTTTGGTATATGACCTCCTTTGGCATAAGCCACCCTCTTTCGTGGCAGATATCCAATCACTTGCGATACCCTTCCCGGGAATTTAAGAAACATATGTGGTACTATTCTAAAGTCGTAAAGAATACTTATATTTACGCGAAAATTTAATATTTTGTAGTAAAATTTAATTCAATTACCTAAAATCTTATATCTACTGTAAACGTCTTGTACTCATTGAAAAATATTATCGCCTTCTGGATTACTTTTACGCTCTTCCCCCTACATCCGTGTAATGCGCATTATCTCAATAACCCAAACAACCGAATTGAAGATGCTCCCTTAATATGGTTAACCGGCTGGCAATATTTTACAGGCACACAGACCTCGGATTCAACCAAGTGGATACAATTAAATTCCTTGAGTGACATTTCACAGATTGAAGATTATAATATTATTTTGTTGAGGACCAAGCTTCCCGAATGGCATGGACGGAGCCCGGCATTATACATAGGCCAGATAGATCATTTCCTTCAGGTTTATCTTAATGATGAACTTATTTATGAATTGGGCGACTCATCTTCCTTGCGTACCCGCAGTATTATCGGATTAAATCAAAATCTTGTTGAACTACCTTCCTTTAATAAGGGTGATAGTTTAACTCTCAAGGTTAGTACGGATAATACAACGATTAATATTCTTAATAATATTTTGTTGAGCTCTTCGGGAAAAATAATCAGGAATGTATTTAATAACAATATATCGGCTTTATTCTTTGCTGCATTTTTTTTGTTTATAGGTTTTAGCATTCTCATAGTTTATTTCAGCATATTCAAATCTAAATTATTGATAGGAATATTTGCGTTTATAACTTCTCTGGCATTCTACCTTTTAAGCAACTCGTTATTCTTGCAACTGCTTTTTGAAGCGCCGTCTTTATATTATCATATAGATTATATTGCTTTACTTAGCAATACAACGAGCGGTTTTTATGCAGTTGCCCAGATAATAGATAAAAAATATGAAGCGGTTTTAAAAGTAATATGGCGGACTCATTTTATTGTATTACTCTTGGTAACAACGATAATAAATATCACAGACACTACTTTCACCGATTTATTTCTTCCTTTTACTATACTGTTAAGCATAAGTATGATTACGTGTTTAGGTTCTATGATTTTAAGCGCCAAATCCGGTAATTATGAAAGTAAGCTGCTTTCTGTGGGTATGTCCGGATTTTTCTTATTCGCGGGTATAGAAATTTTCCTTTATCTAAAAGAAGGATTGTATACTGATTTCGGAGCCAGCATTAAGGTTTTACATTTCGGTGCACTTTGTTTTGTAACTTCTTTGATATGGATAGTTGTACGCAATTATTTAAATACAAAAAAAATGCAGGAAGTTGTGCGTCAAAGGGAACTGGAAGCCGTAAAACGTGAAAACGAATCGCGGCAGAAGTACGCTGTACAATTACTCGAATCACAGGAAAATGAAAGGAATAGAATAGCTCTTGAACTTCACGACAGCCTGGGACAAAAATTATTGTTGATAAATAATCAGCTTTATACAAGAATAAGGAAAGAAAAAGATCCGGATTCTTTCGAACCGCTTAAAAGGATAAGAAACATCACAAATGAAGCGATCCAGGAAATAAGAGATATATTATGGAACCTGCGTCCGCAACATCTCGATCAACTCGGAGTAACCGCCGCTGTTGAAACGCTGGTTGAAAAGATTGGGAAATCATCGGAAATAAAATTTCGTCTCACAATTGATAACATTGACGGCCTTGTCCCTCTGGAAAATAAAATTAATGTATACAGGATTATTCAGGAAAGCCTCAATAATATTGTTAAACATTCCAAAGCAACCGAAGCCTTTGTTAATATTAAAAGAAACGGGAACACGTTTTTTATGGAAATAAGAGATAACGGCATCGGGGGAAACCATGATATTAATAAGAAAGGATTCGGATTAACCGGTATGTACGAACGCGCCGACATGCTTGGCGCAAAACTTAATATTGAATTTTCCGAAACATGGGGCACAAAAGTAACTATGCAGTATCAACCAAAGCAAAATAAACAATGAAAAAGATAACAATTGTTATAGCGGATGACCATCCGTTCTTTCGTTCAGGGGTTCGTACCGAGCTTGAAGATATTGATAACTTCGAGATTGTGGGCGAAACAGGAGACGGCAAAGAAGCGTTTTCTCTAATTCAAAAATTAAACCCGGATGTGGCAATACTGGATTTTCAGATGCCGGGCATGACCGGACTTGAAATAACGTCCGAGCTAAATTCAATAAACAGCAGTACGCAGGTTGTTTTATTAACTATGTACCGCGATAAAAGAATATTCTTTACCGCTCTTGATGCAGGAGCAAAAGGATATGTTTTAAAAGAGGATGCAATTGCGGATATTGTAAAAGCTGTTAATAATGTTGCTGCAGGCGATTATTTTATAAGTGAAAACCTTACACCGCTGCTTGTTGAAAAAGCTCAGAATAATTTTGCAGGTGATAGTAATGCGAGTTTAATTAAACATCTTACACCGGCAGAGAGGAATATTCTTTCGCTTATTGCCGATTTAAAAACAAATGATGAAATCGCGGATATGCTTTGTATATCGAGAAGAACTGTTGAAAACCATAAAAGTAATATGGCAGATAAACTGCAGCTCCGCGGGGCAAGGGATTTGATAAAATTTGCTCTTGAGAATAAGGAGTATTTCAAGTATTAAAGCGCAAAATTGGACTGCGGTTATTTATATAAAATTAATAATGGAATACTTAGTGTTGCGTAACATTTATGAGAGAGTTACTGCAAAATAAAAAATGTCGAAATGCCGACAAAACTAGTTGTTATTGGAAATGCCGGACTGTCATTTCGAATTCCCGGCGTTCCGCGCGCGGATTGCCGGGGTGAGAAATCTTTCTTTTCGGAAAATAAGAAAAATTCAATTTAACAAGCTTACTAGAAGCTTCATTATCTACCTGTGCGTAAACCCCTATATAAAATGAGTGTTTTCACTCAACCGCTTAAACCTTTCCATTAGTATATTTCAACCAACTTTAATTCCGATTCAGAATAGTATATGAAATTTCTAATAGTTGATGACAACGAGGATTTCCGGTCGTATATCCGCGAATCTATAGAAACCAAAGATGATAATTGTGTTGAACTTGACGACGGGCTGAATGTGAATTCCGTTTACAGGGAGTTTAAACCCGACTGGGTTCTGCTTGATATTATGATGAAAAAAGTAGACGGCTTAACCGCGGCAAAAAGGCTAAAAGAAGAATTCCCGGAAGCGCGCTTCGCCATAGTCTCGGATTTTTCCGATAAATTGTTTCGTGAAGCGGCGATAAAATTGGGCGCTTCGGCTTTTATCCCTAAAGAAAACATATTCTATTTAACGGAAATAATTCATAGGAAATAGTTATGAAAAAAATATTATTTATTGTTATTCCATTATTCGCACAATTTGCCTATTCTCAAACCATTATTTACGTAAATACCACGGCAAGCGGTTCCAATGATGGTACAAGTTGGAGTAGTGCTTACACATCGCTGCAATCGGCATTAGACAATGCTGTTAGCGGAAATCAAATTTGGGTAGCCGCCGGGACATACATTCCAACCTCCAGCTATGACTTAACAAATAGTTCAAGATACTATCATTTCCGTTTAATAAACGGCGTAGAACTTTACGGTGGATTTGCCGGAACTGAAGCCGCTGTAAGCGAACGAACAAACTTTCGTTCCGGTGAGGCAAACGAAACCATTCTAAGCGGAGATATTGGAAGCGATAATGATACAAGCAATAACTGTTATCATGTATTATATCTTCCAAGCAGTTTAGGTTTAACGGTCTCCACCGTTTTAGACGGATTTACCATACAAGACGGTAATGCAAGCGGAAGCAATCCCCATGCTTACGGTGGGGGTATATATTCTAACGGTAATATTTTTACAATGACGAATTGTACAGTACAAAACAATATAGCAAATTCCGCTGCCTTGGCGTTGGGCGGCGGTATGGTTTTAATTTCGAGTGATGTTATTATTGAAAACTGTTTTATACTCAACAACAAATGTTCTTGGGATGCCGGCGGTATTGAAATTGAATATTGTTCACCAACAATAACTAATTCAGTAATAGCGAATAATTCCGGTGTTCACGGCGGCGGTGTTTATATATCCACATCGGGTAGTCCGACTTTTACCAATGTTACTATTGCATATAATACAACATCTCCCAATTATAGCGGCTCTGGCGGCGGTGGTGGTGTGTGGGCTTACTGGGGTGGAGATGCTGTTTTTAATAATTCAATTATCTACGGTAATACCAGGATTGGAGTAGATAATGATATTGCATTGTTTAGTGAAAGTACTATTGTTATGAATTATTCTTGCTACAATGTCTATTACAGCGAAGGCACTTTTACTACAACCAATGCAAATATTACAGATGGCCCTCAATTTGTAGATGCAGCCGGAGGAGATTTTAGACTATTAGGTATTTCTCCATGTATAGATACAGGGTATGATACCTATAATTCAGAAGTTTATGATATACGCGGCCTTGGGTATTCAAGAAAATTAGATAAAAACAGCGGTTCCACAGGAACTATCGATATGGGAGCTTATGAATATCAAGTAGGTGCCGACCCCTTACCGGTGGAACTTATTTCATTTACTGCATCAGTCCATGAAAGTTCTGTAATATTAAATTGGCAAACAGCAACGGAAGTAAACAATTATGGATTTGAAATAGAACGCAACACCCCCCTTGTCTCCGACATTCCCCCCTCCGAGGGGGGAACCGAAGGGGGGTGGCAAAAGATAGGCTTTATAAACGGGCACGGAAACTCCAACTCGCCCAAGAGTTACTCTTATACAGACATCCCGACCGGAGGCACAACATTTAAATACAGGCTAAAGCAAATAGACTTTGACGGTAATTATGAATACAGTGATGAAGTAGAAGTAACGCTGAACGGCTTAACCGAATACAGCCTAGACCAAAACTATCCTAATCCCTTTAATCCCACAACAACCATTAATTATCAAATACCGGGAACCGGGAATGTAACGTTAAAAGTATATGATGTTTTGGGCAGAGAAGTGATGACATTAGTAAATGAGATCCAAACAAGCGGAGTTTATTCTGTAGAGTTTAACGGGAGCAATTTGGCGAGTGGAATATATGTTTATAAACTTAGAGCCGGTGATTATGTGTCGGTAAAGAAATTAATGTTGTTGAAATAGGTTCGCCATATGCTCGTTTTAAATAAAGGCGGAAAAATTTTCCGCCTTTCTATTGAAACATTGTTTTCACGGGAAATATGAATTAATACCGGTATTGAATAGTAAAACACCTATGGTGTTTTTCGTTTTGGGGGGATTTTTTTCTACCATAATTAAACGGCTAACGTCGGTTTACGATTTTCGAAAAACGGCTGGTTATCTGTATTGGAGGAAATATTCTTTGAAGTCCGTTAGGACTTTTCCATTATGATAGAAAAATTGCAAAACACGAACTATGTAAAGCTTTGTAGATGCTTCATTACTCTGCAAGCCGGTAGTTTTGTATAAACAAAAAAATTGATGTTGATGAAATAATAGAGTTTCTGCAAAATTAGATATCTAAACGTTTTGTCATTTCTCTCCCGATGTTTTTTATCGGGAGAGAAATCTTTGAAATCTAATTGAAAGATTTCTCGCAAAAAACGCTTGAAATGACAAGCCTGGCCGTCGTTTTGACAAGGTGGGTTGTCATTCGACATGCCGGACTGTCATATCGGGATGAAGTGACGGGAGTTCTTAAAAATATCAAACATAACTTATGCAATACCCTCTTTAGGAAGTTACCAACACGCAATCTAACGGATGTGTAAAATAAACCACTATGGACTACAAGTCCATAGTTTTATTTAAGACTGAAAGTCATTATTCTATTATAAAATTTGATTCATCTTCATCATCTGGTTTTCTGTGATGCTCCAAATATTCATTTAGCATTTCATCTGTTATATTACCAGTACTCCAACATCCATAACCTATTGCCCAAAAGTGACGTCCCCAATATCTTTTCCCCAACTCTGGAAATTCTTGCTCTAACTTTCTTGAACTTCTTCCTTTGAGTTTTTTTACTAAGTGAATTATCGATAACGACGGTAGATAATTTATGTGAATATGAACATGGTCCTTCGATATGACTCCTTTGAGTATTACTACATCTTCTGATTCGCATATTTGCTTTATTATTGTACGACAACGTATTTTTATATCTCCTTCAAGTACCGAATATCTATACTTGGTTGACCATACTATATGGGCTGTTAATCTTGATACTCTATCTACACTGCTTCGCTGATATTTCATCCCTAAAGTTAATCATTTCTAGAAGCTTAAGCGACTTGCACTTAAGTGCATAGTTTTAACTCCTTCTGTGACCAATAAAAAT
>JASFMY010000158.1:0-13066 GCA_050117315.1 Ignavibacteria bacterium | reverse complement strand
GTTTCGCACAACAGAATTTTATCTGTAAATGACATAATATAGCTTTATCCGCCTTTATATTTTTTTCTCATTTCCAGATAAAATTCTTTAAAGTTAGTAAAAGCTTTCTAAAAGCTTCGCTTCTGATTAAATTGTATGATAAAATTATATCTTTATAATGTGACGGATATTTTCTCTGCAATGAAGAAATTAATTACCTGTTTAATATTTTTCTTACACCCATGCATGACGGTTATATCTGCACAAGAAAACAATGATTTTAATCTTCTTAATTTCTGTATTGACGGAATATATAACGTTCACAAAACAAAACTAGATGACTATTGGAAATCGGGCAAGGCGGTTGATTTTTCCGTAACAACGCCTTACAGTTCCGGGCTATTGGGTATAGGTATTGCATACAGTCCGTTTACCGCTGAGGAAGAAGAGCTTCCCGACTTTAAAAGTTTTCACATATATCTCCAGTGGCAAAAAGAATTTATGATTTATAAAACAGGAAAGTTATTAGTTGGTCCGCGCGTCGGAATGTTTCAAATGAAGTTTGACAAAACCGAAGAAGTTAACAGCGCAACAGACCTTCTTGAACATGAGGTAACAATAGGAGTAGTCTCTCAACTTGTACAAAAAGTTAGCAGTAGGCTCAACCTAAATTTAACTGCGAATTATTTCTGTATTTTTACAAAAAAGAAAATAAACTTAATATATATTGAGGCAGGTTTAAGTTATTCAATTGAAACTCCGCTCTGGTTAAAAAATTTCCTCCGATGAAAAATATAATACAAATATTAACCTATGCGCTTTTGTTCTGTACTTTCCTTCCGGCGCAAAACAAATTTATAAAAGCAAATGAAGTTATTGGTATAGCTGACCTTCAAAATTACAGTGTCTCTAAATTAAGCGATATATTTTATTATTTACCGGACTGGTATTCATATACAATTGACGGTTTCAGATGGCAGACTAACTCCGGCAAAACATCGTTCGGCCAATCACAAAGCTGGCTGCTCATGGTTGACGGGCAAAGAGTTGATTTGAATTTTTTGAACATGAAAAACATAAACATGCTGCCGGTTACCTTTGTGCAAATCGACAGCGTAGAATTTTCAACTACGCCGCAAATTATAAGCGGTGAGTTTACCGAAAGAGGATTTATAAATATTTGCACAAGTAAACCTGTAAACGGATTTTCTTTTAACGCTTATTTTACGGCCGGCAATGAAACCGGGGATCCCGGTCCATATAAATATACAAAATACAACTCTGTAAATATTGACATAATAGGCCCCGATTTTTCAACTGCATTAACCTACGGCAGCAATAATTTTGATGTATCGATATCTTATAAAACCAACAGGTTTCTTTATCCGACTGCAGATAAACCTGTTTCCACCCGGCTGGAAGATTATGATTTCAAATACAGGAAAATTTATTCAGACGGACTTTCGGCTATACTTAATATCAATGCTCTTCCGACAAAGCCGAAACTTACTGTGTTATATTCTACGAGCGGTAAATATAATTTCCTTTCATCTTACGGATCGGATTTAATTTATTTCAGCCCATTAGCTAAAGAGCTGCCTGTAGATACAAAACTTGTGCACATTGGGTTTTCGGGAACGCAAGTATTTAGTCAATTTAATTCGTTTGAGTACTCAATAAAATTTTCATCCAATAAAATGAAAATGCCCGTGGGTTTTGAACATCCTGATTTCGATTGGAAGATGAACAATACACTATTGAGCGCTAATTATGTACATAAAGAAGAAAACTTGAGTTACAAAGTAGGCGGCGGAATTGACTTAAATACTCTCAAAACACAGTATGAGCTTTATCAAAACACAAACAATCATTATAAGTTATACGGTGAAATAAGCGGCTCATCTTTTCGTAAACTGTATCATATACTGCAGCTATATTTCGGGTACGATACAAAAAGAGTTGTTGTAAAAGGAAGTTTCAGTAATAATTTTGTAATTGACCGTAACAACTTACTAAAAACTGTCATCTCATATTCTCAAAGAAACGTTTCGGAGAACAACGATATCTGGTACTGGAACAACAGGGGATATAATATATTTGAAAATTTTATGTGTTGTACAAGTGTTTCAAACCACATTGGAAAGAATTGCCAGTTCAATGTGGAAGCAGGATGGATACACAACTTCTCCCGGTCTGTTAGCTTTGAATCAGAATTGTTTTATAATAAATTTACCAATCTTGCACTTGAAAGTTATTCTTATGTGAATGTAGGACAGGGAAAACTTGAAACTGAACTGAGCTCTTTTATATCACATGTTGACGGCTCCTCCGGTGGTTTTAAATTATGCATCAATCATGATGTATCGTCTTCATTTACTCATAAACTCCGGTACAATTATATAAATAAAATTACCGGCGATAAATTATTTAAAGATTATTACGAAGTATTCCCGGAACACAAATTATTATACAACGCAGGTTATTCTCCGGCAGATGATCTGTTCATTTCTTTTTCATTAAATATTATAAGCAAAAGCAAGTGGAAAACATTTAAAGACCTGGAAGACAAATCGCAAGGTTATATAAACTATAAAATACCCGGGAAAATTTTATGCAACGCTTCGGTACAGAAGTGGTTTGCAAGCCGTCGATTAAGGCTTAACCTAGCGTTTAAGAATATTTTTAATCAGAAAAATATTTATACTCCCAACGGAGCTTATTCAAACCTAACTTTGTTTTTAGTAGCAGAACTCGTTATTAATTGAAATACATTTGGATAGAGAACAAATAATTTATATTGACTTACGGTATCCTAATGAAGTCTCAACTAGTCGATATCAGCTAAATAATCTTTTCTCTTTTTAGAACTAAAGATGTTTATTGAACTAAAAATATTTTTACTATTCTCAAAACCTTTGTAAATATAATCTTTTGAGTTTTTCGCTTTCCCGAAACTTTCCTTCAAAACGTAATTAACGGGATTTGACACTTTTGATAAAAGTTGTTCTATCTTCTCTTTGCTCATATTCTGCATAGTAAATTTCACTTTATCAAAAATATCTTGCGTAATTAATTTTGTAGTTTTCAAGACTAAATCGATACTCGGATATAACTCTTTATCCGATTCGATATGAATTTTTTTGCAGTAGTTTTCGGTTATAATTGAAACTCTTGCAAGCAGCATTGCATTAATGAAACCATCTGCAAGCGAGCCTGTAACTTTCGAAATAAACGGAATATTATTAATTCCTCCGATTGCAAACTTGGAGATAAATTCATCGGTAACATATTCAATACCTTCCGAACCTCCTATGACTATCGAGTAATATACTTTCTTTGCAATTATTATTAAATCTTTGTTGGATACTCTCCCGTTATAAAGAACAAAAATTTCCTTTATCAAATTTACTGCAGTCGATAGAATTAATATGCCGTCTAAGAACCCGTTTTGAGAAATTGAAGATGAGTAAAAAAGATTTGAAATATATTTTTTTCTTATTAAGTCTGTTTCTTTTTCAAATACGGAAATAATATTACTGTATGATTCTTTATTAGTTTGAAGTGAAGAGAAATCAACCCCTTTTTCTTTAAGGAATTTATTTTTCTTAAACTTTTCTATTCTAGAAATTAATTCAACATACTCTAATTCTTTTTTGTAAACAGGCGAGAAGCTTCCCGGAAGTTTAAGGATTTTATAAAGAGGAATACCAACAAAATAATAAGCTAAAACCATAAGTATTGCTGCAAAAATGTATGCTGCTGTTTCTGAAAATGCATAAATGCCTGCAAAGAGTTCTACAAATTCTTTCCCGATGATGATTAACAGCAAGAACGAACCAAAGAATAATATTTTTTTAATCTTGTTTAGCATAGGACTATTGCAATTTATTTATTTGACGTATTAAATCAAATCACGTTAGTAACAAAAACCGAGAAAGTTATGTTGAAGGGAAATAACGGTAAGACGGAAATGGAAGCAGCGACTATAACATTCGGAGCGCAGGTAATTGGCGGACGGATGTGGGACGGTTTGGAAAAAATGTTACTGTTTTGAAATAGGGTGTTTTTATAAAGTCTAATTCTTAACTTCTAACTGATAAAATTCAACTTTACGAATTTTTATCCGATTATAATTTAGAAAAGCCCATCCTGGAGAATGATAATGGATAAAATTATAATTATTAATAAAGACCGGGAAGAAATTCAAAGTATAAAAGAAATTATTAATGAAATAGATCCAAATTATGAAATAGACAGTATCGCCGATTTAGAAACGTTTAGAGAAAAATCAGAATCGATTAAACCGGATATCGTATTTGTGCAAAAAGGTCTGAAGTTGCCCGATGGTGATAATATCCTAAAATATTATCATGACAATTATGATAATGTGATAAGAATATTATTAACCGAGCATAATGATTTTTCTGCTGTTGCAGAAGGAAGTGTTTATGCACATAATATAATTTCCAAACCGCTGAATAAGATAAAGCTGAATAGAATTTTAACAAGCAAATCCAGGTTATCATTTTTTCTTCAGGATAATAATTTAACAAGCTTGATTAACAGAATAAGTTTTTTGCCGACTCTACCTAAAGTTTATGAAAAACTTGAGAATGAACTCTCTAACAAAAACACCTCAATGCAGCGTGTCAGTGAAATAATTTCTTCCGACGTCTCCTTTACTGTTAAGATACTACAGATAGTTAACTCATCTTTTTTCGGTATCAGTAATAGAGTTATTGATCCGATTTCTGCTGTTAATTATCTCGGAAAAAATATTATTAAATCCCTGCTTTTGTACCATGAAATATATACTCAATTCAAGATAGACAAAAAGTACAAAGATTATTTTGAGAAGATGTGGATACACAGCAATAAAGTAGGAAAATATGCTGAAGAATTAATTTACGAATATTCTACTGATGAATATGAAATGATGGAGAATGCATACATTGCCGGATTACTTCATGACATTGGCAAATTGGTTTTATTCAACTTGAAAGGCTACCCTCAAGACGTGTTTGATTTAATGAAAAAGAAAGGCATAAGACTTTCAAAAGCTGAGGAAGAAATTTACGGAGTCACTCATTCCGAAGTAGGGGCTTACTTTTTAACCTTATGGGGCTTGCCTGAGAACATTATTGATGCAGTGTATCAGCACAATCATTATGATAAAGCAGAATTCGATGAACACTTTTCAGTTCCAAGCGCAGTCTTTATTGCAAACATATTAGAAAGTAAAGTAGGTTTTGAACTGGGAAAAATTAAATCCCTAAAGCTAGGTATTCACCCTAATGACTGGCTAAAATATTTGAAAGAAAACGGTTTATATTATTGATTTAATATTTGAAGAAAACCCATTAAAAGTTAGTCATAGGGAAATCAAATTTTTCATAACCATTTCTTTTACCTTCCTTGAAATAATTCTATAAATGAATTATTATAATGAACAACATAATAATAAAATGGAGATAGATTATGGCATTTACTTTGCAAATTGGAGATAAGGCGCCGGATTTTAATTTGCCTGCAACTGATGGTAAAACATATAAACTTTCGGATTTTGAAGATGTAGATATATTGGTTATTTTCTTTACTTGCAATCATTGTCCGTATGTAATTAACTCGGATGAAGTAACAAGAAAAACTGTTGGAAGGTATTCGGCAAAAGGAATAAAGTTCGTCGGAATTAATTCCAACAGCAAAAATACTTATGAAGAAGATAGTTTTGAAAATATGATCAAAAGAATGGAGGAACATAAATTCCCATGGCTCTATCTGTATGATGAACCTCAGGAAGTTGCTCTCGCTTACGGTGCGTTAAGAACCCCCCATTTTTTTGTTTTCGATAAAGAAAAAAAATTGGTTTATACCGGCAGAGCTGTAGACAGTCCCCGCGATACTTCAAAAATGACAGTAAATGATTTGGAAAATGCACTTGACAATTTATTGGATGGAGAAGAAATAAAAGTGAATGTTACAAATCCCATAGGTTGTAACGTGAAATGGGAAGGCAAAGAAAAACACTGGATGCCTACAGATGCTTGCGATCTTGTTTAATATTAAATTAACCTACTGGTCAAAAATCTACTTTATAAGAACGTTAAGATAGTCAAGAAAACATATATCTAACGCATAAAATCCCCGGAATTTTCAAAATTCCGGGGATTTTAATAACTACTGAAAAGTTCCATGTAAGGAAAAAAATACTAAACAATATATTTTCTTTCCCGATAATACCCACAAAATAGAGAATTTTTTACTTTTTATTTTGAATAAAGGAAATAATCAGTGCTTCCACATCAGTTATCAAAATCAACCTCTTTATTTCGTAATTATTTAGAAATACACATTAATTCTGTCTTCCTTTTTTCTAACTAAGGAAAAAATGATCTCTTTGTTAATTTTATCTTGACATAAGATTAAGAAATTATTAAGTTACCATTAACTAATATACTTGGTATACCAAGTATATTAGTTAATGGTTGAATATTAACAGAGTTCAAAAACTTCAAAAATGAATGAGGTTATAATGTTTCTCTCAAAAAAGCTTTCCATGATTTTAATTTTCATTTTATGTTGTTCATTTATTTCAATTAGTGCTCAAAGTAAAGGCGGAATTACCGGTAAAGTCAGCGATGCATTCGACGGCGAGCCTTTATACGGTGCCAATGTTTTCATAGAGGGAACCGCAATAGGTACGGCAACTGATTTTGACGGTAGTTATAGAATTACGGGGCTTGACCCGGGAAATTATATACTAGTATTTCGTTATTTAGGCTTTGAGACAAAGAAAGAAGAAATTCAAATTGTTGAAAATAGAATTATTCAGTTAGATATATCACTTAGCATTGAAGCGTTGACGGGAGAAGAAGTTGTTGTAACAGGACAATTACAGGGTCAGGCGGCGGCAATTAACCAGCAGTTAAGTTCAAATACTATTGTGAATGTAGTCTCTAAAGATAAACTCCAAGAACTCCCTGATGCAAATGCTGCTGAGTCTATAGGAAGACTACCTGGTATATCAATTGAAAGGGATGCAGGCGAAGGTACAAAAGTAGTTGTTAGGGGGTTGTCTCCCAAATTTAATTCTATTACTGTAAATGGTGAAAGGATTCCTGCAACCGATGCCGAGGATAGATCTGTTGACTTAAGCATGATTTCTTCGGATATGCTCGAAGGAATTGAAGTCTTTAAAGCTTTGACACCTGATAAGGACGGTGATGCGGTTGGTGGAACAGTTAATTTTGTTGTCAAACGCGCCCCGGAAGGCATGACTGGAAATATTAGGTTTGAGCAAGGATATAATGATCATGAGAATGATTTTGGTAACTATAGAGGTAGTTTTAGCGTAAGCGATAGGTTTTTCGATAAAAGTTTAGGCGTACTAGCAACCGGTAGTATTCAAAGAGCAAACAGAAGCTCCGATGTTTTAGATGCAAGTTACGATCTGGAAAGAGAAAAGCTTCCAGATGAAGAAAGTGCGCCTATTATTGTTAGAAACCTAAATTTAGGCGACAGAAAAGAAACAAGAGACAGGTATGGTGCAAGTGTGACTTTGGATTACGAGTTGCCTAACGGTAGCTTAATGCTTAGCAGTTTGTACGGAAGAACAGAGAGAGATGAAGTTAGAATGCGTAAAAGATATAGGGTAGAGGCTTCTTATGTTGAATATTGGCTTAGGGCGAGAGAAATAAATACGGATTTGTTTACAAATACGTTAAGCGGGAATCATGATCTTTCTTTCATGAAATTAGATTGGAGAACTTCATACTCACTTTCTAAAAGAGATATGCCCAGATCACACGATTCGCAATTTCGTGAAACAGGTGCTTTTACCAATGATCTCATTGAAGATCAAGGGCCCCAGCTTATTCCTGCCGGAGCAAAAAATGATTTGGATGAAACCATTTTTTACCAGGATTTTATCGATTCAGAGAAAATTGATGATAAAGATTTTACAGCACAAGTTGATTTTGAAGTCCCGTACAGATTAGGATATTTTATTGATTCAAAGATAAAGTTCGGTGGAAAATACAGAGATAAAAGTAGAACAAGAGATAAAGCCCAGGATTATACAATCGCTTTTGAGATTGATGATATAGGTGCAGAAAACCCTGATCTATTCGATTTAACAAGAGAACAAAAAATTAAAATCAGCAACTTTATTGATCCGGATTATGACATAGGTGAATTTTTGAACGGTGATTATGATTTCAATTTGTGGCTTGACGAGGAAAAACTGGATCAATTTTCAGATAGATTTTCGAATAGATATACAGACAACTTAGCTATAGACATGGAAGACTATGAGGCGGGAGAATCTATTTCGGCCGGTTATTTGATGGCGGAAATTAATTTTGGTGATCTGATAATGTTTCTTCCCGGTTTCAGATTCGAAAGAACAACCAATGATTACCAAAATATTTGGGGCAATACCATTACAGATGATTATGGCCAAACAATTCTGGTTTCGGCAACCGACACCACAGGTACCCGTACGTATGATGAGTTTTTACCTATGTTTCATTTGCGTATCAAACCTCTAGAGTGGTTTGATGTTAGGATGGCGGTTACAAAATCTATTTCCCGCCCCGATTATTTTAATCTGGTTCCCTGGGAAAGGATTACAACTTTTGAAAGTACAATTGAAAGAGGAAATTCAGAGTTAAAGCATACCACAGCCTGGAATTATGATATGTTTTTATCATTCCATAGTAATTACGGCTTATTTACAATCGGCGGTTTTTATAAAAAACTAAAAGATATTGACTACATCAGAACAAGTAGAGTAACAGTTGATGGTAAGGGATATACCCTGGAAGCACCTGTAAATTCAACAAGTGATACGGACGTATATGGAGTAGAAGTTGAAATACAAACAAATTTAAGGTTCCTGCCAAAACCGTTTGATGGAATCGTAATTAGTGCTAACTACTCCCGTATTGAATCTGAAACTTATTTCCCTTTGCTAAAGGTTGACTATCAAACTGTTCCGCCCTTCAGTACTATATATATCGATACTTCAAGAAAGGCAACGATGCCAGGTCAGGCAGACCATATTGCTAATCTTTCGTTGGGTTATGAAAAGGGTCCGTTTTCAGGTAGAATATCAATGATTTACCAGGGAGCTGCTCTGCAAACAATTGGGAGTAGAGAAGAATTGGACGGTTATACCGACTCGTTTATTAGATGGGATTTCACAGCTCAATATGCAATTCTTGATAACCTGAGTATGCTGCTTAATGTTAATAATATAACTAATAAATCGGAAGGAGCTTATCTTGGAAGCGATGCTTACCCAACTGTTGAAGAGTATTTTGGTATGACGGCTGATATTGGATTAAGATATAAGTTTTAAGTATCTAAACTAACTAACTAACCTTACAATTACAAAAGAGGTGAATTATGACGAAATCTTTTAACTTTGTTGTTTTTGTTGCTCTTCTCATTGTTTTGGGATTTGTAACAAATTTCAATGCTCAATCAAGGGTTATTACGGTTGAACAGGGTGTTGGTACTCTAAATGAAGCAATTGATGGTGATACAACGGATACAGGCGAACGCATTGAGCCTGAAAATACTGTATATGTATTAGCAAGAGACGGATATTACTTAACTAATGGTATAATATCCAATGATGGATGGACATTAAGAATTAAAGCTGAAGATGGTGACGGAGAAAGACCGATTATTATGCCGGCGGTTTATGGAGGTGGTGAATCAACGTATCCACTTCGTCCTAAGGGAGATTTTTATATAACCGGTATATATATTACCAATATGGATAATGGTGCTTCTTTATTACAAAGACCGATAAGAGCAAGTGCCGATAGTATACGCCTTGTGGTAGATGATTGCCAGATTGATTTTGCTGGTCAAGCCGCCTTTAGAATTGATAACGAATGGAACAAAATTTATGTAACAAATTCAATAATTAGTAATATTGGAAGAATGTCAAGCCCTGCAAACGGAAGAGGTATAGACGATAGAAGTAACAATATTGATACACTTGTTATGGAAAACAATACCATGTATAACTTGACTATGACAGTTCTTAGAGACGGCGGCGGAATAATCAATTATTGCAAAGTAAATCATAACACAATTCTAAATGTTGCTCAATTTGGTATTCATTTCGGTGAAGCAATAGAAGTTTACTTTACAAATAATCTGCTTATCAATCCAGGTTTCTTAGGACAATTTGGTGATGAAGGAAGATCATCTGTTAGCCTTTTGGCACTTGGTGATGATTTAGTTAATCAAGGTGTTCAGCAAACTGTAGTTATAGATTACAATAATTTTTATACGGCTCCGGAATTACTTGCTGCACAGCCGGATACGGTTAATCAAGTATCCCTGTTTGATTCTACTACCACGGCTTTAATGGAGCAGAATTCAACCGGTTCAAATAATATCGAAGAAGCTCTTACATTTACGGATGGCCCAGACTTGCCAACAGATGCAATTACATCATACTATGATGCAAACGTAGCTGTTGAAAATAAAACAGATATGGACGACGGAGAAGGCGGCGCGAGATTTGACGGTGAAACATTTTTGGGAGTTCTTGAACAATCTCCATTTGATTTCTCATATCCAACAACTGCAGCATCATATACCGCTTCATCAAATGGTCAGCCTCTTGGTGCTTTAACATGGTTTGATATGGAAATTATCACATCGGTTGAACAAGTAAGCCAGGAACTGCCTGAAGG
The DNA here is from genome assembly GCA_050117315.1 of Ignavibacteria bacterium. Classification (GTDB taxonomy): domain Bacteria; phylum Bacteroidota; class Ignavibacteria; order Ignavibacteriales; family Melioribacteraceae; genus JANQIV01. The sequence continues at coordinate 2,369 of JASFMY010000158.1, read as the reverse complement.
ATTTGAACTAAGCAACAATTATCCTAATCCGTTTAACCCGTCTACTTCAATTGAATATTCATTGCCGAGTGAAGCTGATGTATTGTTAACAATTTATAATTCAGTAGGCCAGGAAGTAGCAACATTGATTAGCGAAGTACAACCGGCAGGCGTTTACAAAGCTACATGGGACGGCGTTAATAACTTTGGAGCTACTGTTTCCAGCGGTATTTATTTTTATCAATTGAAAGCAGGCAGTTTTATTTCAACAAAGAAAATGATATTATTGAAGTAACCTTTATTTGAATTTTCACACTTCAAAAGAAACGGAAGAGTTTGAAAGAATAATACCATGGCAAGCAAAATTGACTATAATAATCCTGCGCCGTTGTACGAACAAATAGAGCGGATTATTAAAGAAAGAATTAAGAGCGGAAAGTTGAAAGCAGGCAGCCAGATTGGCTCGCACCATGAGCTTTCCAAGGAATTTAACGTAAGTTTAATTACTGTTAAAAAGGCGCTTGCAAATCTAGTTAAGGACGGTGTTTTGTTTACCAGGATAGGTAAAGGTACGTATGTTGCCGAACAAACCAGACCTAAAATTGATATATCGAAACATAAAACTATAGGTCTTGTATTGAGGGATCTAAAGCACCCGTTTTTCTCGATGATTGTTCATAGTATTGAAGAAAGAGCCTACGAGCTCGGTTATAATTTACTCCTTTCAAGCTCTTCCGGTAATATTGAAAAAGAAGAAAGCCAGATTGAACATTTCCGGAAATTAGGCGTTGACGGAATGATTATCGCATCTCTTTCATTGAAATATAGGGCAACAGATTATATTCAAAAAATCCATGATGAAAATTTTCCTTATATAATGGTTTCATATATGCATGATCCTGATTTCTGGTATGTTGGTAGCGACCAGGAAAACGGAGGCTATATAGCCACGGAGCATTTAATTCAGCTTGGATTTAAAAAGGTAAGCTACGTTCACGTTGGAAGAGGGAATCTTTTAAGTGAAGTAAGAAAAAATGGTTTTTACAGAGCCTTGATTGAACATGATAAGCCTTTTGACTCAGACAGTATTGTTTTTTTGGGAAGCGATCAAAAAGATTCAGGATTTGACAGGTTTAAGTTGGGGTACAATTACGGTAAGGAGTTTTCCAAACATAGAAAATCAAAATCCGATGCCCTTTTCTTTTATAGCGATATAGTGGCCTTAGGCTTTCTTCAATCTGTGCTTGAAGAGGGTTTGTCTGTTCCTGATGATGTGGCTATAGTAGGGTTTGATGATATTGAAATTGCAAGGTATGCATCGGTCCCATTAACTACTGTTCATCAAGACGCTGATAAAATCGGCAGACTTGCTGTTGAAATTGTACAAAAAAGAATTGATGGAAAAGAGATTGGCAATAGGAATATTCTTAAACCTACTTTATCTATTAGAGAGTCAACTATTAGTAAGACTAAGAAAAATTCAGAATCTATTGACAAAAGTAGTAAAACTTTATCAGTGTAAAATTTTTTTTAAAACAAGGTGGTATACCTATTATACTCTAAGGAATTTGATTATGTTGTATCCTCAATTAAATAGTTATAGAAACAAAATTGATATATCGGGAATTTGGAAATTTAGAATTGACCCGGAAAAGATTGGTGAAACAGAACAGTGGCAAAATGGAATAGAAACTGATCTCGAAATAGCGGTTCCGGGAAGCTGGAATGAACAGTTGGAAGAAGAAGGTTTACTTGATTATTCAGGTAACGGCTGGTTTGAGACCGATTTTGTTATTCCTTATAATTTTACTAGAAGCAAGATTTGGCTGAGGGTTGGCTCTGCTGATTTTTATTCTAAAGTCTGGATTGACGGTAAATTAATTGGTGACAACAACGGCGGTTATCTTCCTTTTGAATTTGATATTTCTGATTTCGTAAAACCCGGGAAGAAATCAAAACTTGTTATAATGGTAAATAATGAATTAACCAATGAAACTATTCCTCAAGGTATAACTTTTGAAGATTATGATAATGAAGGAAGACTAAGAGAAGAAACCTATCCTCCGGCAAGATTTGACTTTTCTCCTAACGGAGGAATACATAGACCCGTATTTATTTATACTACTCCTAACCAGTTTATAAATAAAGTGAAGGTCGATACAAAAGTATTAAAAGACCAAAAAGGGAAAGTAGACTTAGAAATACAAACACAAGATGTAAAAACGGGACAAATTAATATCCGCTTACAAGGTGATAATGAAACTTATACGGCGAGTGTTCCTATTACCGAGAATAAATGCAGTATTTCGATTGATATGGAGAAATGCCGCTACTGGTCTAATAAGGATCCCTTTTTGTATGAACTTGTAATACAATTATCCATCGATGAT
>JASFMY010000157.1:0-13310 GCA_050117315.1 Ignavibacteria bacterium | reverse complement strand
GTCTTCCTAAATGGGAAAGGCTTGAAAAGTGCTTGAGCCGTATGAGGGGAAACTCTCATGTACGGTTCTTAGGGGGCTTGGAGATGGCGACATCTCCCGGCTACCCGGTAAATTCATTTTGCAGCATCTCAAATTCATTTTTAACGATTTTAAATTCGTTTTTAACCATCCCAGTTCGCTTCTAACGACTTCAAATTTGCTTTTAACCATCTCAGTTCGCTTCTAACGACTTCAAATTCGTTTTTAACCATCTCAAGTTTGTTTTTAGCGACTGCAAATTCGCTTTTAACGTTTTTAAATAGCCTTTCCGATTTTCTAAATTCTTCTTGTTAGGCCGTAAATTTACTTTGTTATAAATTATGCAACCCGTTGTGTGAAATAGAAAAAAATTATCTTTATGAAATTGTGGTGTTGGATAATATTTTGAGTTGTCAATTTCGAACTTCCGACGGTTTTTTGTCGGGGGTGAGTCTGCCTTGCCGACGCCAAAGGCATCCCTGGGGCGGGCAGGAAATCTTTATATATACACAAGCCAAATTGGTTTTGGTATTTTGCCGTAAAATCCTCTCTTTTTAAGAGAGGATTTAGGTGAGTTCTAAAAAAACAAAATACCAAAACCAATTTGCAACATGTATATGTTTATTGTGAAAATCCTTGTTAAGGATATCTCCTCACAAAAAACGTTCGTCGATATGACAAATCAATGGTATGAACCTCGGGGCAATTCGCCGTGGCGAACCGAACCCTGTTCCGCCGCAACCTGCCCTCCGTGCGAAGTTTACTTCTGGAGGCGGGGCAACGGGGAATTAAACCCAGTCTTCTCGTCCACCGTAGCGAAGGCGGATTAAACACAGTTTTTTACAATTATCCAAATTTCTATTTCACACGACTTGTGTTAATCTATCATAAAAATCATAAAAAAACTGCGCATGCCGTGTCGGCAGACAGGTTCTATTTTTATATATTTGGTTATCAAAAATTTGGAGTTTAAATGCCGACTTTAATGGTAAGTGTTTCCGGGATTAGAGGAATCGTAGGTGACGGTCTTGATCCGCACACAATTGTAAAATACACATCAGCTTATGCGGATTTTTGCGGAAAAGGTAAAATTATAATCGGGAGTGACGGACGAATAACCGGCGATCTTGTACGCAGTACTGTAACCGGAACGCTTATCAGCAAAGGCAATGAAGTTATTGATATCGGCGTTTGCCCTACTCCCACGGTTTTGTACAACATAAAAAAACTTGGTGCTGTTGGCGGGATATCCATCTCTGCAAGTCACAATCCAAACGAATGGAATGCGTTAAAATTACTAAACTCCGAAGGTGAGTTTATGACTCCGGAACAAAACAAACAAATGCTTGAAATTTTGGAAGAATCAAATAAGCAATACGAGTCATGGGATAAAATAGGAAAAGTTGAATATTACAATGACGGGCTAAAAAATCACATGCAGGACGTTTTGAATTTAGAGATAATTGACAAAAATTTAATAAGAGAGAAAAAATTCAAAGTTGTGCTTGATTGCGTGAATGCATCAGGTTCATGGGTTATGCCGGAATTATTGGAAGAGCTTGGCTGTGAAGTTATAAAACTTAATTGTGAAAAAACCGGGGTGTTCCCCCGGCTGCCTGAACCTATTCCTCAAAACTTAACTGAAACAATGAAAGTTGTAAAAGACAATAATGCCGACCTCGCTGTTGTTGTAGACCCCGACGCCGACAGGCTGGTTTTAATCACGGATAAGGGCGAACCGTTTGTTGAAGAGAATACAATTACGCTTGCAGTTAAACATATTCTATCCAAACAAAAAGGAAGTGCTGTTGTAAATCTTTCTACTACCCGTGCAGTTGATGATGTTGCAAAAGAATACGGCTGTAAAGTGTTCCGCTCACCTGTGGGTGAAGCAAATGTTGTTAAGAAAATGAAAGAAGTTGAAGCTGTTATAGGAGGTGAAGGAAGCGGCGGCGTGATTTACCCGGGTTTACATTACGGACGTGATGCATTAGTTGGAACGGTAATTACCTTACAGCATCTTGCAGAACAAAACAAAAAATTAAGTGAGATTAAAAACGAACTGCCCCGGTACGAAATTGTGAAACGAAAAATAGAAACCGGAAACAGCAACCCGGATGAAATCATAAATAAATTGATTGACAAATATTCTAATGAAAAAATAAATACCGAAGATGGTTTACGAATTGATTTTGACGACCATTGGGTACATTTGAGAAAGTCGAATACTGAACCGATTATTAGATGTATTGTTGAGAGTGAGAGTCTAGAAAAGTCTGAAGAGTTGGCAGAAAAATATTTTGAAGAATTGAAAAATATTTAATCCAAGATTTTGATACTACAATTCATTTTTAATTTCTAATATTTGCGATTTGAAAGCAGGGAGATCATTCTTCACAATATCCCAAATAACTTTCGTATCAACTCCAAAATATTCATGAATCAAAATGTTTCTAAGACCTATAATTTCACGCCAGGGGATATGCTTATTATTTTCCTTAATTCGCTGGAAAGTTTATTTGAAGCTTCCCCAATAACTTCAAGCTGTTTTATTGTAGCAAAATGAATCATTGAATTGGAACTGAAGCTTTCAAAGGTAGTACTTTCGGTATAATTTTGGATTTCATCGATTGCATCAAGAATGTGTAATAACCGGATTTTATCACCCAAGTTGCTTTTCATAAATCAGAACTCTGTCTGTTTCAAAAAAAGGTTTTATATATTTTGAAATACTGCTATCTGTTAGAAGATCAACTTTTTTGTTTAACAACTCTTCAAGGTCAAGTTTCATTTTTACAAATTCCAAACCTACAGTTTTTTGACTATCCAATTCCACTAAAAGGTCTACATCGCTAGATTCATCATTATCTTGCCTAGCAAATGAACCGAAAAGGAACACTTTTTTTACAGGTTTGTCTGAAAAGTATTCAGCTATTTTATTTATTATGCCTGTATTCATTTAATCAATTTTTTACTTTAAATGAAATTTACACACACCAAGGATAAATAACAATTTTATTTATTCAAAACCAGTAGAACAGATTGTTAACAATCTGTTCTACATGTGGAACTAATTCAATTTTACTCTCTTTTTATAAAAATTCATCAAGGCTTTGTCGTAGTTGTCTGTAGTAAGTACTAGGTTATAATCAATATTGTAACGAAGGCATTCATTTTTAATTTTATTTAAAAATTCGTTAAATGCTTCCCGGTAGGCTTTTTGGATATGAAACGGCTGGCTTGTTAATTCTTCATCTGTTTCCAGGTCTTTAAATACCGCATCTCTTCCAAATGCAAATGAAAGCTCAATCGGGTCGAGAACTTGAAAAAGGATTATTTCATTTTTTTTGTAATGAATTTTTTTCAATGCGGTTAAGGTTTGTTCTATATCGTCAAAAAAGTCCGAGATTAAAATCACCAATCCCCTTCTTTTGATGTTTTCTATTGCTTTTACCAGGCATTCGGAAGTATTGGTCTTATTTGACGACTTTGACTTAGCAATTGAAGTGAGAAGAGTTTTAAGATGAATTTTATTTGACTTAGGCGGAGTATAATTTTCAATTCTATCCGAATAAAGTGTTAATCCAACCGAATCCTGCTGCTGAAGTAATAAGTAAATTAAGCTTGCCGACAATACTTGCGAGTATTCCAATTTGGAAACATTGCTCTTATTTTTAAAATTCATCGACTTGCTGTTATCAAGAAGAATATGGCAGATTAAATTGGTTTCTTCTTCATACTGCTTAATAAAAAATTTCTCACTTTTACCGTAAACTTTCCAATCAATATCTTTAATCGGGTCGCCCTGCTGGTAGGACCTATGTTGGGTAAATTCAACCGAAAAGCCGTGATAAGGACTTTTATGAAGTCCCACCATAAAACCTTCAACAACGGCTTTCGCTTTTAGGTCGAGAGATTTTAACTTTGAAACCAAAGCAGGGTCAAGATATTTTTTATAATCTATTAATTCCGGCACTAATTACTTTGATCTAATTTTCTTTTTAATATTTCTTCAGCCGGTATTCCCAAATTAGCCAGTTCAGCCTTTGCCGAAGAAGCCAATTCGTCCTGCGGGTATTTCTTTAAAAACTTATTATAGTTTTCACCGGCCTTATCGTATTCGCCCAGTTCATTGGCTTGAATAAATGCAAGCATAAATAATGATCTTGATGCATTGGGGGATTCGGGGAATTTTTCAGCAACAACGCCGTAATATTTAACTGCTTTTTTTGAAGATTCTTGCTCATTGATTGAAGGAATTACTTTGCTTTGGTAAATTTTACCCAGCTCAAAATTGACTTCGGCAGCATATTTACCGTTGGGGAATTCATTTAATACATCTTCCAGAATCGTTTGGGCAGAAGAAAAATCCCGGCTGTTGATCTTTTCTTTTGCTTCATTAAATAATTGTTCTTCATTTTTGGATGAGCAGTTGTATAATGTTATCATTACAACAATCAATAAAATTGTAACAACATTTAACTTCATAAATTCTCCGAGAAATTCAAAAATTATTGAACGTAAATATAACATCAAATTTGGATGGAAAAAATATAAAATACCGAATGTTGTTTTCTTAATTTGAGGTTAAAGATGCTTTGTAAGAATGCCCTTTCGAGTTTGAAAGTTTCCTGCCCATAGATTGTATGCGGGTTCGTAATTTATTATATGCAATATCGGGATGTTCTTTTATCCCTTTCGGGTTCTTATGAAGAATATATTGCCCCCTGTATGGAAACGGAGTAAAGTTAAGCATTACCACATTTGCCCCTACGGATAATCCTTTTTCCCTGCCGAGTTCATCCAATGAGTCTAATGCGGTAGTTGAAGGAATATGTACATTTTTTAATACAAGCCTTGCAACAGCCATTGCCTTTAGCGTAAGATCAACAGGAGCACTCTTTTGGTTTTGATAAGGTGTAAACTCTGCCGGAATGAACGGCCCGATAGCCGCCATATCTACGTCAAACACCTTTAACGAAATAATATCATCTACAATATCGCTTACGGTTTGCAGCGGCAGTCCTATTATATTACCGGAGCCAATCTGGTAGCCAATACTTTTTAAGTAGTTAATATGATTTAATCTATCAAACAAACTTTGGCTGCAATGATAAATTGAATATAATTTCGGATTTGTAGATTCCTGTTTCAGCAGGTACCTGTCTGCCCCGGCAATCTTCCATGCCTTGTATTCGTCAAACCCTCTTTCACCCAAAGAAAGCGTAACAGCAACGTCCGTACTCTGCTTGATTGAATAAATTATAAAAGCAATCATGTCCGTATCGTAATAACCATCCTCGCCGGATTGAAGGACTACTGTTCTGATACCGAGATTGGAAATGTGTTTTGCGGTTTCAATGATTTCTTCCGCACTCATCCTGTATCTTTTAACCGAAAAATTTTCTTCCCTTAATCCGCAGTACATACAATGCTGGCTGCAGTAATTTGAAAACTCAATCACCCCGCGAAGATGAACTTCGTCATCGCAATATAGTTTTCTAATTTCATCCGCCTTGTTAAAGAGTTTTTGTTTGTCTTCTTCTTTTTCTAATTCAAGAAGAAAAACAATTTCCTCTTTATTGAACTCTTCCTTATTTAATAATAAATCTAAGTTCATTTTCTTTTAGAAGAAGACGTCTCTTTCCCCTTCGTCCACCCTATTAATCATTTTTTTGATTTTTCTTTGAGCTCCTTCCGATACCTTTGAGATTTCATTTCCAATAAATTTTTCTGCAAATGCTTTTGTTTCTTCATCTCCAAAATCATTAACGTATTCTTTAAATGTAGCTAAAGCATTAGGTCCGCATAGTTTGCCTATATTTCCCGTTTTAGCTAATTCCATGAACCTGTCGCCTGTTCTTTCACTACGGTAACATGCAGTGCAAAAACTAGGCAAGTAACCGAGCGAAGTACAATCATTTACTACTTCTTCAAGGGAACGGTGGTCGCCTAATTGAAATTGCTCCATCTGGTGCTCTTTCATACTTTCGTGAGACTCTTTATAAGCGCCGGGTGAAGTTCTGCTGCCTGCACTTATTTGAGAAACGCCTACTTCAAATACTTCTCTTCTTAATTCTGCTCTTTCCCTTGTTGATAAAATTATCCCGGTATAAGGAACTGCCAACCTTAAGATCGCTACTATTTTTTTGAAATCACCATCATCCACAGCAAAAGGGGGTTTTTCTGCAACCGGTGCGTTCAAAGCCGGTTCCAGTCTTGGAACTGATATTGTGTGAGGGCCTATTCCATATTTCCCGTCAAGATAAAATGCATGCTGAAGCATTGCTAAAGTTTCAAATTTATAATCGGTTAAGCCAAACAAAGCCCCGATTCCGACATCATCAATGCCGGCTTCCAATGCTCTATCCATTGCATATAATCTCCACTGAAAATCGCTCTTTGGTCCTTCAGGGTGCATATATTTATATGTCTCGTAGTGGTAGGTTTCCTGGAAACATTGGTATGTACCAATACCAAAACTTTTCATGATTTTGAAATTTTCAACTGTCTGAGGTGCGGTATTTATATTTACTCTTCTAATATTATTGCCGTTTAGGTTCACATCATATATTGTTTTTACAGCATCGCCAATGTATCCCATGTTAGATTTCTTTGGGTGTTCGCCGGCAACCACTAACATTCTTTTATGACCTTGTGAAACCAAAAAGTTTGTCTCTTCCGTTATCTCATCCATGGATAGAGTTTTTCTCGTGAGTTCTTTATTATCCTTTCTAAATGCACAATAAAGACAATTGTTTACACAAACGTTGGTTAAATAAAGAGGCGCAAACAACACCAAACGGTTCCCGTATATTTTTTCTTTTATACCTTTTGCCGTTTCAAATAATTCGTTTAGTATTTCATCGTTTTCTATATTGAGTAAAGCCGCACTATCTGATAACGAAAGTCCTTTTGCTTCCTTGGACTTTGCTATAATCTCTCTTTGCAATACGGGGTCGTTTATTTTTTGATCAATTAGCGAGTTTATTTCTTTTTCATTTATGAATTCCATATGAGTCCTCACTGAATTTGTGATTTAAGTTAAGAAAACAATAAGCATACCAAGCAGATTTTATATTGAAAAAGGTTCAAAAATAGACTTTAATCAAAGAATTTCTTAAAAAAGAGAATAATTAGAAATGATAATTCTATAAATTAACAAATAAGGATAAACCATCCATAAAACCAAATTTGCTAGATAACTGCGTTTTCAAGTATCTGAATGATACTCCTGCTTGCATTTATTTTGGTTTTTAAACCGATCGGAAAGGTTATATTGTCCCTTACATGACCATGTTTGATATTATACATCACCGGTATTTTTATACCGTTAAAATAGTCCGCTATTACTTCATTCAAGGATAATGTTGATTTTACTTTGTCGATTTCATAACAATCAACAAATCTTCCGAATAAAAGCCCCTTTAAATTGTCGGTAATTTTCGCCAGCCGTAATTGATTAAACATACGGTCAATTTTGTAAGGCGGTTCATTAATATCTTCTATCAGCAGAATTGTATCTTTTAAGTTCGGTAAAAAATCCGTACCTAATAGAGAACATAAAATAGTTAAATTAGCAGCAAATAATTTACCTTCTACTTTGCCTTTGTTATTCAACGAATAAAATTTTTCATTATTAGGATTATATACTTTTCCAATAATCTTTGAATTTGTTATAACTCTCCAAAAATTATCTTCGGTAAATTCGCTTGCTTCATCTGCAAAATCAGAGACTGCCATTGGCCCGGCAAACGTGACTAATCCTGTTTTTTTGAATATTGCTAAATTAAGAGCGGTAATGTCGCTATATCCAACAAATATTTTGGGATTTTTTTTGATAAGTTCAAAGTTCATTTTGCTAAGAAGCCTGGCTGAGCCATACCCTCCACGTGCACAGAAAATTGCTTTTATGTCCTTATTTTTAAACATATCATGCAAATCTTCTGCTCTCTCACCATCATTTCCGGCTAAATAACCGGTTTGTTTACCTACATTTTTCCCGACTTCCACACGGTAACCGAGTTTTTCAAAATACTTTACGCTTTTTTCAATTTTTGTGAGGTCTTTTGGAACTGATGCGGGACAAATAATCCCTATTACATCGTTAGGAAGCAACTTTTTAGATTTCAATAATTTCATATAATGAATTGTTTAATGAGAATTGCCAAAATATACTAATAATCAAAATTTTTTGCAAAAAACAATGAGGAAGATAAATTTTAATTACCTTTAACGTGTAGGGGAATTTCCCTTAAATTAAAGTCCGGCTTAAATTACAAATTCATTATTTTCGTTATTTTTTATGCATTAATTGAAAGATAAGTAAGTTTTTCTTTCCAGTTCGGCTACCGAAGTTTTATAATCAATTAAAGCATTTAGTTCGTTCAGTCTTGCTTCCGTAAGTTTAAGCTGCACTTGCGAAAGTTCAGAGCTTGTTATAGCTCCGGATTTGAATCTCTCAAGAGAAATTAAATAACTTTTCTCGGCAATTTCGATGTTCTTACTTAATATTAACAATCTTTCTTTTGCAGAGTTAACATTGTTAATAACAGACAATATTTCGTTTTGGATATTAGATACAATATTATTCTTTTTTAGTTTTTGGAGTTCTAAATTTATTTTAGCCGATTGAATATCTAACGAACCCTTGCCCCAGTCCAGCAAAGGCATGGATAATGTTACGGCAACATACCTATTATTTGCAAAGTTGGAAAAAATATTACCAAACTTTTTATCATTTTTATTTATACCGTACTGTGCATTTACTTCTGCTTGAATTGAGTATTTTGAACTAACTTCATCAATATTCAATTCGGAAAGGTAGATATCGTCTTCCGAATTTAATTTATCGCTTCTGTTCTTTAGAGCGCTCTCCAATAAAACTTTTTCTTCAATTTCTATCGGTTCATATTTAAGCTCGGCAATAATGTCTATATCTTCATTTAAAGGTAACCCGATAAGAAGTTTGAAATCATTTTCGGATTCGCTCAACTGTCTCTCAGCGCCTAATAAATCGTTTTTGCTTGAGGACAGATCAACCTCCAACTGCAGCATTTCAACTTCAGCTATAAGCCCCGCATTAAATTTATTTTGAGCGGTTTGGTATGCTTCAGTTATTTGCCGGACTTTTTCCTCAAGGATTTTCACATTTTCTTTGGTTTTTAATAAAGAATAAAACGAAGTCTTGACATCGTATATAAGGTCTCTCTCTGCAAGGCTGTAACTACGCTCGGCTTTCTTTAAGTTAACTTTTTCACGTTCAAGTTGAGCTGTTTGGGAATTGAAAGTAAATAAAGGCTGGGTTAAATATAAAATTATATTTGAATAATAATCTCTTGTCACATCCCGGTTTGAACCAAATTGATCTCGTGCGAATAATGAGCCCGATATTTTAAAATTTCCGTTCGTAAAATAAATCGGCTGCGATATATTGAGCCTGCTTTCTATTTTTGTATTTCCAACCTCGTAAAATTCTTCTTTACCTATCGTAGTATTAAATTGACTGGATAAACTTTCACTATATTTCGGCAAATCAAATTCAATGTCAATGGAAGGCAATAAAGAAAGTTTTTCGGATTTCATGGAATTTTTTGATACTTGCAGGTCATATTGAGCGCTTTTTATTTGATAACTTTCATCCAATGCCACATCGATTGCCTGCTCAAGTGTTAAGGTTTTTTGAGGAATTATTTCATTTGGGAATAACAAAAAAATTAAAAGAATATAAAGAATTGTTTTCATACCAATCCCCCTTGTTATATAATTTTTTTTAACACATAATGTTTTTTACTCATGACGAAGTGAAGTTACCGGATCACATCTTGATGCTTTTACGGCAGGGTATGTCCCAAAAATAAGTCCGACTGTAATTGAAACAAATAGAGAAATAATGACAGAAAACGGCGTAACTATTGTTCTCCAGCCTGCATAATCTGCAATAAAAAGTGTTAAGATATAACCTAAAAACAACCCGATAATACCTCCGAGGTTACAAACTATTACCGCTTCAAAGAGAAACTGAAATAATATGTCGTTTTTTCTTGCGCCTACCGCCCTTCTAACACCAATCTCTTTGGTTCTCTCTAAAATATTTGTCAGAGTCACATTCATAATTCCGATACCGCCGACTAACAGCGACAAACCGGCTATTGCACCCATGACTATATTAAAAGTCCTCTGGGTTTTTTGTTTTTGTGCAAGTAACTTTTCGGGAATTATGATTTCGTAGTCGTCAATCCCGTTATGCCTTCTTTCCAATATTCTTGAAGTTAAATCCGATGCTTCAATTACTGAGGAACTTTCACCTACTTTAATTACAATTTGATCAACAGACTTCCGTCCGTTTTTTATAGATTGTTGATTATTGTTAAAACCTCGTAGAATTACATTGCTACTTAAAACTATGCGATTATTATTTTCGTTTGTCGGGGATATTATTTTGTTCACCATTGTTGTGAAAGGTATTATTATCCCGTTATCAAAATTATTGGTTAACTTAGAATCCTTTAAAGAATTAAATAGTTCTTTTTCTTCCAAAACACCGGTTACCGTAAACCATAGGTTTCCAACTTTAATTTTTTTCCCAATTGCTTCTTCTATTCCGAAAACTTTGTTTTTAAGCCCAAAGCCAATCACGCAAACATCTGAATGATCTGAGAAATCCTGATTACCAAAAAATCTGCCCGACTCTAATCTTAGATTTAATGCTTTAAAACAATCCGGTGTGGTTCCCAATATCATTATAGATTTTAGATATGTTTTATAAAATATATCCATGTTTTCTTCTCTTTGAGGAATTACATATTGTGCAAATGCATTGATTTCTTTTAGTGAGTTAACATCCGAAATATTTAACCCGGGCGAAAAATTGGAAACCGATTTAGCCGATTTGGTTTTTGATGGAGCTTTAGCTTTAATGTAGATATTATTTGTACCTAACATTTCAATTTGCTCAATTGTTTCTTGTTTTGCTCCTTCGCCTATGGAAAGCATTGAGATAACCGCGGATACTCCGAAAATTATCCCCATCATTGAAAGCAATGTTCTTAATTTATTTGCTTTGAGTTCATCAAGGCCAACAAATAGATTTGTCAGGTTCATATTATCAATTTATTTTATCGGTTTGCTCATTACCATCAATTGTAATTTCTCTATAGGGATCTCTCAACGCCACAATTTCATCTTTTGACAATCCCGTTAAGATTTCCGCATAATCGTCATTTCTTCCGCCAATTTCTACAAATCGTTTATCAAAACCATCACCATTTTTTACATATACGTAATACTTGTTTTTCTCGTTGAATAAAGTTTCAAAAGGGACATAAACCGTCATGGGAATTTCGTTAACAATTATGGTATTAATAGTAGTCATACCCGGCTTTAACAGATCGGAACTTTCCGAAATTAAAACGGATACTTCGAAAAAATTTATGCTTGCATCCGAACTACTCTTTTTTCCTATAGCGCCAACATTGGTTACAACACCGTTAAAAACAGTATCACGGTAAGCATCCAGGCTTACTTTTACTTTCTGATTTCTTTGTACTTTACTGATATCAATTTCATTTACATTAACAATACTTTCCATCTCCGATAAATCCGGCAATTCCATAATTTGAGCACGGCTCCAGGGTGTATCACCAACCGAATATTTCCTACCCTGGTTTTGAAAGTTAGGAGAATAAACAACCAAACCTGAAGACGGAGCTTTTATTACTAATCCCTCTAAATCATTCCTTGCTTTATCCACCTTACTCTCTGCTTGTTCTATCTCCAAAAGTTTTTTGGATAACTCTGTTTTGTTCGTTTCTATTAAATTTTCGTATTCCTTTTTTGTTTTTTCGAAATCAATTTTGTTTTGCTCATGCTGCAGCATTTGTTCTTGCTGCTTTGCTTCGGCTTCATACTTCATTTGATCCAGTTTTAATTCGGAAAGCTCTAAACTTATCTCGGCAACTCTTAACTGCATCTTCATTTTTTCGATCTCTGATTCATGGTCTACAGTTAGTTTTTTTAACTCCGACTTAGCTATCTCTATTTCGGATTCAGCATCACTTAATGTAGCTAATTCTTCCGTCGGATCAAATATTACCAAGGTATCCCCTCTTTCAACGAAAGTGCCTTCTTGAACCAGGTGAATGATTTTAAGCTCACCTCTTATTCTGGGGGCATTGATTTGAATTGACCTTTTGGCTCTAAGCTCACCGCTAACGGTTACGGAAATTAAAAAATTATCTTGCTTTACTCTGTAGAGTGGTATACTGCTATAATCTGCGGAAAATGTACCAATGAAAAAATAAAGTAAAACTAATGCCAATAAGAATACTATAATTTGATAACTTCTTTTAGTTTTTACCTTTTGTAATCTGTCGGGAAAGTTCATGGCGCTTATGTCTACTTAGTGTACAATATATTAGGTTAAAATTTTTTTTTACGACCGGTAAAATAAAAATAACTTTAACAATATTGAATTATTATATTCTGTTTAGATAAAATATTACGCTTAGTGGATTATTGCCGGTTTTCCAGGCGGTGTTTGTATACACAAGCCAAATTGGTTTTGGGACTTTGTTTTTATTAAAACCCACCTAAATCCTCCCTTAAAAAGAGAGGACTTTATGGCAAAATCCCAAAACCAATTTGCAACAAGTTATAATTGGTATTTTCCTTCCCCGCTCTCCGTATAAGCGTCAACTTAAAAAATTATATCTTTCCCATACATAATACCATACGTCATAAATATACGACAAAACATTTTCCTCTTTTTACTTTTATCTTTTACCTTCCATCTGCGAATTCAGTTAACCGGGATATGCAACAGAAAAGAAAGAAGTTAGTGATAGATTTAGTTTCAATGAGTTACAAATAATATCTAAGATCAAAAATGATTTCAAATTGGTTAAACCCGGATTATGCAATAGAATATTGTAATTATTCCTAAAGCATTACCGGTAAAGGAGTTAATAATTTGTAAAAATTTACCATTTTCTGATGCTTTGAATTAGAATATCTTATTATCTTACAGTGAGTTAAGAATATTCTAAATTCCTAATACATATTTCGGGTTAAATGTAGTTTTAAATCAATCGAATGTAGTTTCAAATCAGTTGCTAGTACTTTTTAAACAGTCGCTAGTTGTTTTTAATTAGTTGTTAGTACTTTTTAAACAGTTGTTAGTTGTTTTTAAATAGTTATTGAACGAAACCGCCAAAGCGGCAGCAGATGTTCTTTGACAAAATGAAAGAGTATTTTTTTATATTCTCTCATCACCAACAAAGAAAAAGGAGTAA